>NZ_MAXA01000212.1 GCF_001854695.1 Parafrankia soli | reverse complement strand
GAACCAGCGGGAGCGCGAGATCCTGCAGCTGATCGCGGACGGGTTGACGAACCGGCAGATCGGCACACGGCTGGGGTTGTCGGAGAAGACGGTGAAGAACTACGTGTCGAGCATTCTGGAGAAGCTCGGCCTGGCGAGCCGTACGCAGGCCGCCGTCTACCTGATGAAGCAGAGTGGGGAGTAGGCGACTGTGGGAGTACGTCGCCGTCTGCGCGTTCCTCGGCTGCCTGGTTGCCGCGCGGGCGATCGTCCGCCGGTGCCGGTCGGCAGGTCCGCCCCGGCCCGGTGCGCACCCCGGTTCGAAGCCTCGGACCTGCACGGACGGCGATACCACCGGTAGGTCCACCCCCCGGCCCGGACGGCCCGGAGCGCGCTGGACCGATCCGAACGGCCCCTGAGAACAGGGCAGCAGGTCGGGTGAGAACGGGACCCTGAAGTCACCTGACGACGCGGGACGAATGGAGGATCGTAACGGGAACAGGGAAACGGACCAAGGAGGATGATCTCCATGTCTGGACTCGTCGATCGACACCGGCATCGTACGGCCCGCCGGCCCCCCGGTCTTTCCCCGACAGCGCCGGCGCGCGAGCTCTTCGGCTCGTAGGACGAGGCGGTGGGATCGCGGCCCGCGGATTTCCGCGGGCCGCTCGAACCGGAGCCGGATCGGCCGGTGTTTGAACACCGCTGTGTGGCCCGGTCGCGCCATTTTATTCGCCCGGATTGAATTCCGGGTGATTCTCCGCCGCGGCCTCTTCCTTCGTTCGCTGCCCGGCTTTCCGTTCAACGGTGTGGCCGGGCTCTGCGCGTGGGGCGCCCCGCGGATGGCGATCCGTCGTCCACGATCCTCGATCCTCGGCTTGATCCGCGGCGTCGATCAGCGGTGCCGGCGATTCGGTCGCGCGGCGGCGGGTGAAACCGAACAGGAATCGTCCAGAAAACGGTCTGGAGACGTAGATGTTCGTGCAGAAGGACGCCTTTCCAGGGCAGGACACCGAGGTCCGCCCCGCGCCGTCGGAAATCCCGGGCCCTGCGCCCGTCCGGGAGCAGGCGGCCCGGGAAATCCGTCTCGACAGCCGCGAGACCGTGCAGACTCCCACCGCCGTGGTCTTTCTCACCGAGGACCGCGCGTACAAGCTGCGCCGGGCGGTCAACCACGGTTTCGTGGACTACCGCTACCGCCGGGCCCGGCTGATCGCCTGCGAGGACGAGGTACGGCTCAACCGACGCCTCGCCCCGGACGTGTACCTCGGCGTGGCCGACATCCGGGACGAGACCGGGGCACTGCGCGACCACATGGTCGTCATGCGACGGCTGCCGGCCGACCGCCGGCTCTCCGCGCTGATGACAGCCGACGTCTCCGGCGAGCTGCGTGGGCTCGCCCAGCGGCTCGTGGCGTTCCACGAAGGGTGCGAGACCACGCCCGAGAGCACCCGCACCGGTGGTCTGTGCGCGTTGGAGGCACTCTGGCTGGAGGCGATGGACGGCCTCGCGCCGTTCCGCGGCCGGATCCTCGACGCCGCCACCGTCGACGAGATCGGCCGGCTCGCGCTGCGCTACCTGACCGGCCGGGGCCCACTGCTCGCGGAGCGCCAGGCCGCCGGCCGGGTCCGCGACGGCCACGGCGACCTGCTCGCCGACGACATCTACTGCCTGAACGACGGCCCGCGGGTCCTCAACTGCGTCAACGTCGACCCCGCGCTGCGGGCCGGTGACGTCCTCGGCGACGCAGCCTCCCTCGCGATGGACCTCGAACGGCTCGGCGACGCCACCGCGGCCCGGACGTTCCTCGACGCCTACCGTGAGTTCTCGGGCGAGACCCATCCAACGTCGCTGGAGGACCTCTACATCGCCTACCGGGCGGTCGTCCGCGCCAAGACCGCCTGCGTCCGCGACCACCAGGGTGACCCGGCCGCCGCCGACGAAGCCCGCCGGCTCACCGACATCGCGCTACGCCACCTGCGGCGCGGCCGTCCCCGGCTCGTCCTGGTCGGCGGCCTGCCCGGCACCGGCAAGTCGACACTGGCCAGCCATCTCGTCTCCGGCGAGGATGACTGGGTGCTGCTGAGCTCGGCCGCCGTCCGCGGCGAGCCGGTCGGAGCGGGCGCGACCGCCCCCGAGTCCGACTCCACCTCCGCCTCCGATTCGGCCGGGACGGAGCCCGCGGCGGGGTGCTACGGCGCGGACGCGACCGAGCACAGCTACGTGGAGGTGCTCACGCGGGCCCGCCACGCGCTCGAAAGAGGGAGGAGCGTCGTGATCGATGCCTCCTGGTCCTCGCGGCGGGTGCGCGCACGGGCCGCCGAGTTGGCGGCGGAGTGCGACGCCGACCTGATGCAGCTGCGGTGCGTGGTCCCGCCCCGGGTCGCGGTCGCCCGCATCGCCGACCGCGCGACCGTCCCCATCGCACTCGGCTCCACCGTGGACCGGTCCGGTCCGGTCAACGCCCTGGCCCCCGACGAGTGGATCTACCTGGACATGGCCACCCGCACCGATCCGTGGCCCGACGCACACGACATCGACACCTCCGCCCCAGTCGAACACGCAGTCACCGCCGCGCACCTTCTGATCAGCTAGCCCACCCCATCCGCCTCGCCAGCCCCCTCTCGGCCGGGCGAGGTGATGTGTGGCGGGTGAGTGGGCCTATGAACGCACCCACCCGCCACTGACTTGTGCCTCCCGGTCCTTTTGCTGCAGATCTGTCTGATGCTGCCGCTCTGGCTCGAAGGTCAGGCGATGAGGCGGCTGGTGTAGCCGGCTGCGACGAGTTCGCGGTATGCGTTGTGGACGTCGTCGGGGACGGGTTGGGGGATGGCGTGTCCGCGTTCGGCGTAGAGCCAGATGCGTTGGGTGTCTCCGACGAGCATGGAGATGACGCGGTCGGTGTTGCCGATGCTGGCGACGTAGTCGTCGAGGGTGGCTGGTTGGGATGCGCAGCGGACGGTGACGTCGGGCCAGAGTCTGCGGCAGGTGGCGTAGGCGCGGCGCTGCTGGTAGGGCCGTGAGATGAGCGTGACGGAGCTGGGTGTTATGCCGTGGGTGGTGAGGAGGTCGCGGGTTCGGGTGATGTTCTCGCCGGTGTTGCGGGCGGTGGTTTCGGTGAGGATGGCGGAGTCGGGGACGTTGAGGGACAGCGCGTGTTCGCGGTAGTGGACCGCTTCACCGCGGGGGAATGTGCCGATGGTGGTGGGGGCGTTCGCGCCGGTGAACACGATCTGGGGGAACAGGCCCTGGTGGTAGAGGGTGGCGGTGCAGGTCGCGACGCTGAGGTCGTGGCTGCCCAGGCCCACGCCGACGTCGGTGGGGTGGGGGTCGTGGTGCATGTCGTGGTAGTTCCAGAGCACGTCGACCGGGCTCCGCAGCATGGTGGGCAGCGATGCGTCGGGGGGCATGAGCCGTCTGTGATGTCGAAAGGTTCGCGTCCCGATTATGCGGACGGCCGACGGTAGGTGAGGAAAAGCGCGCCGCTTTTCAGAGCGGTGTGGTCGGCCAGCTCCCAGCGCTTGGGATCGAACGGGGCGGCGCCGGAGAACAGTGGAATTCCGGTGCCGAGGGTCAACGGGCCCAGCTTTACGACCAGCTCGTCGATCTCCGGGTAGAGGACGCCGGCGAGTGTTCCTCCACCGACGAGCCAGACATCCTTGCCGTCCTGCCTCTTCAGCTCCTGCGCTGTCGTGACCGGGTCGGTGGCGACCAGCTCGACACCCGGGTCCGGGCTGGTGGTCAGGGTTCGGGAGAAGACCAGGTGGCGAAGGTGCGGGAAGGCGTTCGTCACGCCGGCCCGCAGGCCGGTCTCGTAGCTGCGCCGGCCTTCCAGAACGGTGTCGAAGTGGGTTCCCGGGGCGGTTACCCCGAGGGCCGCGCGCGCCGGGCCGGGCAGGGTCTCCGGGTATTCGGCGACGAGGTGCTCGAGGTAGTCCTGCGGCACCGGCCAGAATCCGCCGGGTCCGGTCGGGTCGGCACCGTCCGGGCCCGCGACGAATCCGTCGACGGTGGAGGCGACGAGATAGACCAGCTTCCGCACGACACCACACTCCTCGGAATCGGGGAACCGGCGGCGGTCACGGTCAGGCGGCCGGCCCGACGCACGACCCTACCGGTGCGGTTCCGAGTCAAGATAGTCAACGGCGTTGACGTCTCGGCTTCACGTTTCCGATCTTGAGAAGCCACGGCCTGGGGAGAGCACGGGGCCGCCACAAAACCTCTGGGCGACCCGGCCGGCGTGGGGTACGGTCGTTTCGTCATGAGGCACTGACCCCACCCGCGCCCGCGCCTGAGGCCCCCGCATCTGAGGCCCCCGCATCTGAGGCACTGCCCGGCGGGCGGAGGAGACCAGCCGCTCTGGTGGTGTCGCATGCCCGCAACAGCTCTGTCCGCCCATGACCTCGTCCGCGTGCTCGGTGGGCGCAGGGTTCTCGACGGCGTCTCCCTCACGGCCGTTCCCGGTCAGCGGATCGGACTGATCGGGGAGAACGGCGCCGGCAAGTCCACGCTGCTGCGCCTGTTGGCCGGGGTGGACGAGCCGGACGGCGGCTCCGTCGTCCGGCCCGTGGAGCTGGGGTTCCTCCACCAGGAGATGCCCTTCGACCCCGCCGCGACCATCCGTCACGTGCTCGACGACGCCCTGCGCGAAGCCCGCGCGGATCTCGCCGAGCTCGACCGGCTGACCAGCGCGCTCGCCGCCGGCGACTCCGCCCCTGGTGGCCCGGCCGACGGCGAGTCGACCGACAGCGGCACGGCCCCGGCCGACCTGCTCGCCGCGTACTCCGCGTGTCTCGAACGGGTCGAGGAGCATGCGGCCTGGGACGCGGACCGGCATGCCGAGATCGTCCTTGCCGGCCTCGGTCTCGCGCGGGTTCCGGCCGACCGCGCGCTCGGCTCACTCTCGGGCGGGCAGCGCGGCCGGCTCGCGCTCGGTGCGCTGCTGGTTCGCCGGCCCGCCACGGTGCTGCTGGACGAGCCCACAAACCATCTTGACGATGACGCCGCGGCGTTCCTGGAGGAGCAGCTGCGGGCTCTGCCCGGGGTCGTGATCGCGGCGAGCCATGACCGGACTTTCCTGGACGCGGTGTGCACCGACCTGATCGACCTCGATCCCGCGCTGGGCGGCCCGACCCGCTACGGGGGTGCCTACACCGAGTACCAGCAGGCGCGGCGCCTGGAGCGGGAACGCTGGGAGCGCCGGTTCGCCGAGGAGCAGGAGGAGCTGGCGGCGCTGCGGCACGCGGTCGCGGTGACCGCCCGCCAGGTCGCGCACAACCGCCCGCGTCGCGACAACGAGAAGATGAACTACGGCCGCACCGCCGGCCGGGTGCAGGACCAGGTGTCGCGGCGCGTGCGCAACGCCGCCCGCCGGCTCGGTGACCTGGAGCGGGAGCAGGTCCGGCGGCCACCGCGGCCGCTGCGGTTCAGGGTCGGCGCGCTCGTCGCCGAGCCGTCCGCCTCTCCGTCCGCTGCGCTGTCGTCGGCGGGCGTCCCGGCCCAGGCGGGTCCGGGGCAGGGGACCGTCGTGTCGTTGCGGGGGGTGCGTGTTCCCGGCCGCCTCGTCCTCGACCGTCTCGACGTGACGGTGACGGACCGCCTGCTGCTCACCGGTCCCAACGGCGCGGGCAAGTCGACGCTGCTGGCGGTCCTGGCAGGCCGCTTCGAGCAGGCCGGCCCCGCGCTCGACCCGTCCGACCCGACACCCGGTGGTGTTCCCGGTGTTCCCGGTACGACCGGCGTGACGGGGGAGGTGCTGCGGCGGCGTGGGCTGCGGGTCGGCCTGCTGGCGCAGGACACGGTCTTCGCCCGGCCGGACCGCACCGCGCGGGACGTCTACATGCTCGCGCTGGGACCCGAGCGGGCCGCGGCGGTGCCGCTGGTCTCGCTCGGCCTGCTGGCCCCGCGTGACCTCGGCACGCGGGTGGGGGAGCTGTCGGTCGGGCAGCGGCGCAGGCTCGCGCTGGCGCTGCTGGTGGCGGACCCACCCGAGCTGCTGCTGCTCGACGAGCCCACCAACCATCTCTCGCCGGCGCTCGCCGACGAGCTGGAGGAGGCGCTGGGCAGCGGCCCGGGCGCCATCGTGGTCGCCAGCCACGACCGCTGGCTGCGCTCCCGGTGGCCCGGCCGCGAGCTGAGGCTGACCCCGGCCGGGTGACGGTGGCGGCAGGCAGCGGCGCCAGCGGCGGATGGGGACGTCAGCGGCGCATGAGCAGTGTGTCCCCGAACAGGTGCGCGCCGACCATCTCGAAGTTCGTCGCGGCGAGGGTGATGTGGCGGGCCGCGGTGTGGACGTCGCGGAAGCAGCGGTCGAGGTCCCCGCCGGAGCGCAGCGCGCTCGCGCCGGCCGCGGTGTGCAGCATGGTGACGGCCTGGACGCAGTTCTCCCCGACGGCGGCCGCGGCGAGCCGGATCACCCCGCTCAGCTCGTCGCCGCCGTTCTCGCCGCGCTCCGTCGCCTGGTCGGCGGCGTCCTCGAGCATCAGCCGGCTGGCGCGGACGAGCGCGGTGGCACGGGCGAACGTGGCCTGCACGGTGTGGCCGCCGGCGAGGGTCTCGGTCGCGCGGGCGGGAACGGTCTGGAGGGCGAGCTGGCGGAAGGCGCGCAGTGCGTCCTGGGCGATGCCGAGCACGGTGGAGGCGGTGGTGAACGGCGCGAAGTCGTAGTAGGCGATGGCGTAACCCCGGGACTTTCGTGCGGTGGGTGGCCGCCGCAGCAGCGAGCCGTCGACGGTCTGGCTTTCGGGGACGACGATGTTGTCCACGGTGAAGGTCCCGCTGCCGGTGCCGCGCAGGCCCAGCGCGTGCCAGTCGTCGGTGAAGGTGGCGGCGCCGCGCGGGACGCACAGCATCCGGATCGGTGCGCTACCCGTCGGGGCGCTACCCGGAACCTGGGCCTGGGCCGGAACCTGGGGCGGGGCGTGCGCGGGTGTCGACCTGCGCGCCGGGGTGTTCGTGGACCTCTGGGCGCAGCCGCCGGTGACGACCGCGCTGGCGACGAGCCAGTCGGCGTGGGTGGCGCCGCTGGCGAACGACCAGCGGCCCCGGAGTCGGTACCCGCCGGGTACCGGCACCGCCTGGCCGGTCGGGTTGATGCCGCCGACGACGAGCCCGTGGCTGCTGCAGAAGATGCGGCAGGCGGCCTGGTCGGACAGGTAGTCGGAGATGCGCCCGATCGCGCCCTGCACGCCCATCTGCCAGGCGGCGGACGGGTCGGTGCGCGCGATCGCCTGCAGCACCGCCGATCCGGTGCGCAGGCTCACCCCCGCGCCGCCGAACGCGCGGGACACCCACATCCGGTGGAAGCCCTGCTCCCGCAACGCGTCGATGACCTCCGGGGAGGTGGCGCGGTCCTCCTCGGCCCGGGACCGGTGCTCGGCGAGCAGGCCGGTGACCTTCTCGACCCGGGTCAGCCACTGCTCGGTCTCCTCGGCGTGGGCCTGAGGGAGGGTGGTCATCGTTACCGGCCGCCTTCGTGTCGCGCTCGTCGCTGGAGTGGACATCCGGCCGGGGCCGCGCGCTGGGGCAGATCCGCATCCACGATCTGATGGTAGGGAATCTCCCGCAGGATCGACGCCCGAAAGGAAATAGTGCCGTGTGTGCGGCTCTCCTGTGGCCTGTTTGCGGGGGTGAAGGTGGCCGGGCCCGCCGACCTTGGTCCCCTTGTGGGGACCCGGCCGGCGTGCTCCGCGACGGGGCCGCCCGGCTACCGGCCGTCGGCGGCGCGCTCGATCGCGGCGATGTCGATCTTCCCCATGGTGAGCATCGCCTGGGTGGCGCGCTGGGCGCGCTCCTGGTCGGGGTCACCGACCAGTTCGGTCAGCCGGGTGGGGACGACCTGCCAGGACAGGCCGAAACGGTCGGTGAGCCAGCCGCACTGGCTTTCCTTGCCGCCGCCGTCGGTGAGGGCGTTCCAGTAGTGATCCACCTCGGCCTGGTCGGCGCAGGGGATCTGGAACGAGATCGCCTCGGAGAAGGTGAACTCCGGCCCGCCGTTGAGCGCGACGTATTCCTGCCCGTCGAGGGTGAAGGAGACGGTCAGCGCCAGGCCCTCGGGCCGGTGCATGCCCGGCCCGTAGCGGGTGACGCCGGTGATGGCCGAGTTCGGGAAGACGGAGACGTAGAGCGCGGCGGCCTCCTCGGCGTCGGTGTCGAACCACAGGCAGGGAATCGTCTTCGGCATCGCTGTTTCCTCCACTGGTCGTGACGCCCGCTGGTCGTGGACGCCCGGGTCCGGCAGTCTGGCCTGCCGGTGGTAGGACCGGCGGGCGTGCGTGAACTCATCGGCGCGGCGGGACGTTCTCCCTACGGGCCTGGCAGGGGTTTTTGTGGCGGGCTCGGCTGTCGCGTGTCCGTTGCGGCGGTTTCGGGCTCGTGTGGCGGGTAGTACGGGGAGAATTCGGTCGTGCCGGAGAAGGCGGAGCAACCAATGCAGAGCGACCGGGCCGCGGGCCGGGAGCGCCGGCTGGCCGGCCGGTACCGGCTGGGCCGCGTGCTCGGCAGCGGCGGGGCGGGAATCGTCCGCGAGGGCGAGGACATGCTCCTGCGCCGGCCGGTCGCCATCAAGCAGGTGCGCCTGCCGCCGCTCGCCTCCGAGACCGAGCGGGAGATCATCGGCGAGCGGGTGCTGCGCGAGGCGCGCGCGGCGGCGCGGCTGCGCCATCCCGGTCTGGTGGCCGTCTACGACGTCATCGACGCCGAGGATTCGCCGTGGATCGTCATGGAGCTGGTCGACGGCCGGTCGCTGGCAGAGGAGATCCGTGCGTCGGGCCGGCTCGCGCCGGCGTGGGTGGCGCGCATCGGGGTGAGCCTGGCCTACGCGCTGGAGGCGGCGCACCGCGCCGGGGTCGTGCACCGGGACGTCAAACCGGGCAACGTGCTGCTGACCGCGGACGGGCAGGCCCGGCTCACCGACTTCGGCATCGCTGTCAGCGAGGGCGACGCGACCCTGACCAGCACGGGGATGGTGGTCGGCTCGCCGGCCTACATTCCGCCCGAGCGGGCCCGCGGCGCGCGGGTGGGCGTGCCCGGCGACGTGTGGGGCCTGGGCGCCACGCTGTTCACCGCGGTCGAGGGCGAGGCCCCGTACGCGGGTGAGGGCGCCCTGGCGACGCTGGCGGCCATCATTCAGGACAGGCGCCGCCCCAGCCGGTACGCGGGCCCGTTGCAGGATGTGATCGACCAGCTGCTTGATCCCGATCCGGCGCGGCGCCCGTCGTTGGCGCAGGCCCGGGCGCAGCTGCGGCGGATCGCGGCCACCGCCGAGCCGCATCCGACCGCCGTGTTCGACGCCGAGGCCGACGCGCTGCTCGACGCCGACGTCGGCGACCGGCCGGACGCGGACCACCCGGACGCGCCCCCGTCCGGGCCGGCGGGAGCCGAGGAGGACGCCGATCTCGGGCTCGGCGACGACCTCGGATCCGGCAACGGCGCCGGCAGCGGCAGAGCAGCGGGCCGTGGGGCCGGCACCGGACCGCGGACGGGCCCGCGTGCCGGCTTCACCTTCGGTACCGGCCCCGCCGCCCGGACCGGATCCTCAGACGCTGGCCCAGGACCGCGGCCGAGTCCAGGTGCCGATCCAGGGCCGGGGCCGGATCCAGCCGCGGGTGCGCGCGTCGGCGGGGCCGGGGCCGCGCCGGAACGGCGCCGTCGGGTGGTGCTGCTGGCGATGGTCGTCGCCCTGCTGCTCGCCGCGGGCGGGGTCGGGCTCGGGCTGGCCCTGACCGGCGGTTCGGACACCCCGTCGGCCGGCCTGGCGTCAGGTACCAGCGCCCCGGCCACACCCGCGGGTACCGGCGGGCCGTCCGCGGGCGCGTCGACCAGCCCGACCGGCGGGCAGGCCGTGACACCGGGAACCTCCGCCACTCCGGGCGGCACCAGCCCGGCGTCGGCGACGCCGGGTCAGGGTGGTTCGGGCGGCGTGCCGTCGCTGGACAGGCTCGGCACGGTGATCCCGGACGACACCGCGCCCGCGCCGGCGCCGGCCGGGCTCGAGACGTACCGTGGCGCGGCCGGGTGGTCGCTCGCCGTCCCGCCGCAATGGGCCCGATCGCGCCGTGACGGGGACCGCGAGACCTTCACGGCTCCCGGGGGCTACCCGAATCTGCTCGTCGAGACGCGGGACGTCGCCGGCCCGTCCTCGATCGGCGCGTGGCACGAGCTCGAGCCCGGCACCCGGCGCACCACCGCCGGCTACCAGCTGGTCTCGATCCGCCCGTCGGACGGGGCGGACGGGACGACGTCCGCGGTGTGGGAGTTCACCCTCACCTCAGGCGGGCAGACGGTGCACGTCCTGGACTTCGGTGTGGTCCGCAACGGGCACGGCTACGCGCTGTTCTGGCGGGTGCCCGAGGCCCAGTGGCAGGACCAGCTCGAGCTGATCCGCACCATCACCGCGACCTTCCGCCCCGGGCCCTGACCGCCGCCGCGCCGCGGCCGACCGCCGAGGCGCGACCGGCGGCGCGGGCCGCCGCCGCTGGCGCCACCAGCGGCGGCGGGTCAGCCGCGGCGGGGCCGTGCGCCGCGGCGGCTGGCGACCCGCCGGGCCATCGCCCGCAGCTGGTCGGAACTCAGCGGCTGCTTGTACACGGTGGCGTGCGCACGGACCAGGCCGACGATCGGTTCCAGGTCCTCGTCGGGCGCGTCGATGCCGTGCCGGTCCATCGCGTGCCGCACGGCGGCGCGGCCGCTGTGCTTGCCCAGCACCAACCGCCGGCGCGCGCCGACCTCCGCCGGGTCGAACGGCTCGTAGGTCGCCGGGGCGCGCAGCACGCCGTGCACGTGGATGCCGGACTCGTGGTCGAACACGGCGTCGCCGACCACGGCCTTGCCGGCGGGAACCGGGCGGCGCGACGCGCCGGCGACCAGTCGCGCCAGCGGGCGGAACGCGGCGGTGTCCAGGTCGACGGGCAGGCCGAGCAGGTGCCGCAGCGCCATCGCGACCTCCTCGGTCGGCGCGTTGCCGGCCCGCTCGCCCAGGCCGGCCACCGTGGTGCTCACCCAGGTGAACCCGGCCTGCACCGCGGCGATCGTGTTGGCGGTCGCCAGCCCGAAGTCGTCGTGGGCGTGGATCTCCCACGGCCCGGGGACGGCGTCGAGCAGCGCCCGCAGCCGCGTGTGCAGGGTGATCGGATTGGCCACCCCGACCGTGTCCGCCCAACGGAACCGGGTGACGCCGAGGCGCCGTAGCTCCCCGGCCAGGTCGATGACGAAGCCGTCGTCCGCGCGGGAGGCGTCCTCGAAGCCGACGCTCACCCGCAGGCCACGGTCGGTGGCGTCGAGGACGCAGTCGCGGATGCGGGCCCGCGCCCAGGCCCGGTCCTTGCCGAGCTTGGTGCGCAGGTGCAGGTCGGAGGCGGGGATGGTCAGGTGCGCGGCGTCGACCCCGCTGGCGACGGCGGCGTCGACGTCGCGGCGGTCCGCGCGGCACCAGGCGACCACGCTGGCCCGCTCGACCGCCGCGACGACGCGGCGCAGGACATCCACCTCGACCGGCCCCATCGCCGGCACCCCGGCCTCGATCTGGTGCACGCCGGCGGCGTCGAGCGCGACCGCGATGGCGATCTTCTCCTTGGCGGTGAAGGCGACCCCCGGGGTCTGCTCGCCGTCACGCAGGGTGGTGTCGCAGAACCGGACCGGACCGGGGTCAGGCCCGGGGTCCGGCCCGGACCCGTTCTCCCGCGCGTGATCCGTCGGGACGGGGCGCGGCGCGGGCGGGCAGGACGACGTGCCGCTCTTCATGATGGTCACCGGCACTTTCGACGGCTGAGGAGAATCCGGCGCTGGCTGTGTGTTCCCGGTCTCGCGGGCCGGCTCATACAGGCAGACGCACGGTTCCAGGCGACCGGAATCGCTCAGGACCCTATGTTCCGTCGATTTCGTGCGCGGGTCGTGCGGTAGCGGCGAGGTTAACAGGATAGTCCGCGGCGAGGGCGGTACCTTTTCGGGGACGGGAAATCCTGCGGAGGCCGAAGGATAATCTCCCGCGCCGGGAAATCCGCCCTGCCGCCCCGGCGGGYTCAGCCCAGCGACGCGGCGAGCGCCCGGCGGATGTCGCCGGTGCTGTGCAGCGGCACGCCGACCGCCGAGCCGATCGCCCGGCGCAGCTTCGCCAGCAGCTTCTCCTGGGCGTCCGGCGGCGAGATCCGCAGGTAGACGTCGATCACGTCGTCAACCGTCTCGTGGCCGCGCAGCTCCTCGACGCGCTGGTGCTTGTAGACGCCGACCGGGTGGCTCAGCCGCGACGACGTCACATAGAAGTGGATGCGTTCCAGGACGGACGGCAGCTCCTCGGGATGCGTCGCCAGCCGCCGCTTCAGGTAGTAGAGGAACTCGCGGGCGTGCCCGGCCTCGTCCCGGCTGGCGCGCAGGTACAGGTCGGCCAGGACGGGTTCCTGCACCCAGGCCGCCATCGCCCGGTAGACCGTGTTGACGGTGATCTCGCTGATCACGTTCGTGGCCAGTGTGGCGCTCGGCGTGACCCCCGGCTCGTAGGGCTCCCGCAGCGCCTCGACCTTGGCCTGCTCGATGTGCACGCCGACGGCGCGCAGCCACGCCCGGAAACCGAAGTGGTGCTGCAGCTCCTGGTAGGCCCAGATGGCCACGAAGGCCGAGCAGTCGTAGTCGTCCGCGAACTCGCTGAGAAAGCCGTGCAGGCCGGGCAGGGACGTCGCCTCGCCGAGCACGACGCCCTTGGCGGTGGCGATGTCCTCGGGCCGGACGAGGTCGTGCCGGATGTTCTCCAGGCCGACGTCGGAGACCTTCCACTGGAGGCGCTCGTAGTGCAGGAAGGCGTCGAAGCTGTGGGACTCGCCGGCGAGGGCGTCGCCGGCGCCGGATCCGTCGGTTCGGGAATCGCTGCTCGGGGTATTGCCGGTGTGGATGTCGGTTGGTGCCGTGGTGACGGCCATGGGTGGACTCCTTCGGAGATCTCCCGGAGTATCTCGCATCCATTGTCGGGCTGTTTCCGGGAATTCTCAGCCACGGCTCCGGACGGCAATCGCGCAATTCCGCGCGCTAATCGTGCCCTCGAGGCCCTTCGCGGTGGTTCAGGTGGTGCGGACCGGGACGGTGAGCAGGTCCTCGCCGGTGCCGCTGACCACCACGACACGTACGAGCCGTCCTGCCGGGATGGCGGACGTCCCGTGTACGTCGACCGCGCCGCGGTAGTCGGCGGTCCAGGTCGCCGCGGTGTCGCTGCTGCCGTCCTCGGACACGGCGACCAGGGCGCAGGTCGTTCCCGGCCGCACGCCCCACAGCCGGATGGTGAAGCCCGCGCCGGAGGGACGTCGGCCACCCAGACCTCCGCCCACACGCGGGTGGTCGCGTCCGCCGCCGACACCAGCCGGCCCGCCGGCCCGTCCGGCGAGGATGTCAGCGCCACGGTGCCCGTGATCGACCCGCCGGCGACGACGGCGGCCAGCGCCGCGGCGGCCAGCGCGCGCCGCCGGCGGGCAGCGACGCCAGGTCGTCGCCGGGCAGTTCGGCCGGGCGGGCCCGGCAGGCGCGCTGCTCGTCCACGACGATCCGGGCCGCGACGGTGAACAGCCACGGGCGCAGCGGCCGGTCGTCCGCGCCGAGCTTCGGCGCCTGCCGCCAGGCCCGCAGCATCGTCTCCTGCACGACGTCCTCGGCCCGGCCGCGGTCACCGGTCAGCCGGGTGGTGAAGGCGAGCAGTGCCGCCCCGTGCTCGGCGTGCACGGCACGCACGAACACGGCCCCGGGGTCGTCCACCCCGGGCCGGCCGCCGCGGCGCAGTCCCACATCCCCCCTTCACGGGCAGAACGGCTGTTCGGTTCAGCGGCCGCGCTGTCGGACGGGTGACAGCGGTCACGGTGAACCGGGACGGCCCGTGCCGCGTGACATCTCACGTCCGCACCGGTTCCCGGCCCTTCCGAGGCGCTGGCCCTTCCGAGAGACAGGAGAACATGTGATGCACCGTCCGCATACACGTACCGCGGCCGCACTGGCGACCGGCGTCATGCTGCTCGCCCTCACCGCCGCCTGCGGGGGCGGCGACGACACCGCCGCCGCGCCGGCGGCCTCCCAGCCCGCCGCGGCCACGACCGCGCCGTGGACCGGTGCGCCGAGCGCGGGCGCGACCGCGGGAGCAGGCGCCCCGACGGCGCCGACGGCGACCGGCACGACCGTCACGGTCACCGCGACCGAGTTCGCGCTCAAGCTCTCCCAGGACACCTTCACCGCGGGCACCTACACGTTCGTCACCACGAACGACGGCCAGGCGATCCACGCCCTGGAGACCGAGGGACCGGGCGTGAGCGGCTCGGAGACAGCGGACCTCGGGCCGGGCCAGTCCGAGGGACTCACCGTCACCCTCAGCCCGGGCACGTACAAGCTGTACTGCCCCGTCGGCAACCACGAGTCGCGGGGCATGTCCACGGAGATCACCGTGACCTGACCTCGCCCCGCCTGGTCGTGGTCCGCCTGGTCGTGGTCCGCGTCCGGGGCGGCGCCGGGCTAACGTCGGGAGGGTGAGCGTCCAGCCCCCGCGAACACGGCCCGCCGGCCTGCCCGTCGACCTGCGCAGCGACACCGTCACCCGGCCCACGCCCGGCATGCGCCGCGCGATGGCGGAGGCGGAGGTCGGCGACGACGTCTACCGCGAGGACCCGACCGTCCGCGAGCTCGAGGAGCAGGCCGCCGCGCTGCTCGGGCACGAGGCCGCGCTGTTCGTGCCGAGCGGCACCATGGGCAACTTCTGTGCCCTGCGCGCCGGCGCCCCGGTGGGCACCGAGGTCGTCGCCGACACCGACGCGCACATCGTCACCTACGAGCTCGGCGGGCTCGCCGCCCTCGGCGGCGTGCAGACCCGGACCCTCAGCGGCCTCGCAGACACGCTCGACCCGGCCGACATCGCGGCCCAGCTGCGCGCGTTCCCGGTCGCGCACAACTACAACATGGTCCGGACGAGCGTGCTCGCGGTGGAGAACACCCGGGCCCGGGCCGGTGGTCGGGTGTGGCCCCTGGAGCGGCTCGACCGGCTGCGGCTGATCACCGAGGATGCCGGGGTGGTCCTGCACTGCGACGGCGCCCGCCTCTGGAACGCGGCGGTGGCGCTCGACGTCCCGCCGCGCCGCCTCGGCGAGATCTTCGGGACGCTGTCGGTCTGCCTCTCGAAGGGCCTCGGCGCCCCGGTCGGCTCCCTCGTCGTCGGCGGCGCCGAGCACGTCGAGCGGGCCCGCGAGTGGCGCAAGCGGCTCGGCGGCGGGATGCGCCAGGCCGGGGTGCTCGCCGCCGCCGGCCTGTACGCGCTGCGGCACCACCTCGACCGCCTCGCCGACGACCACCGCCACGCCGCCGCGCTGGCCGCGACCCTCGCCGACGCGGCACCGCGGCGGGTCCACCCGGAGCGCACCGAGACCAACATGGTGCTCGTCGACGTCCCGGACGCGGCCGCCTTCTGCGCGCAGGCGGCGGACGGCGGTGTGCTCGTCGGCCTGGCCGGTCCGACGACGATCCGGATCGTCACCCACCTCGACGCCGACGACACCGCGATCCGCCGGGCCGGGGACGTCCTCGCCCCGCTGCTGAACGCCCTGCCACCAGCCGGTTCCTGACCGCGGCGCCGAGGTGTCAGGGGCTGTAGGCCCTGGTCGGGTGGATGAGCACGGCGGCGCGGCGCTGTTCGGCCATCACCCGGTCGTAGGTGTCCCAGTCGTCGTGGGTGCCACCGGCGGCGGTGAAGATCTCCCGCAGCAGCAGCCGGAGACGCTCCGCGTCGACCTGATCGTGGGGGTCGTCGGGCCCGACGATCTCCGCCGTGCCCTCCACGGTGGCCCACCGCCACCCGGACCGGAACGTCGCGCTGACCCGCGGGCGGCGGCGCAGGTTGGCCAGCTTCGTCCGACCGTAGGTCACGAAGGCCACGACCGGCGCGGGCTTCCGCGGATCGGGCGGCAGCGGATGGGGTATGAACGCGGCGTTCACCACAGAGGCCTGGATGCTCCCGTCGGCGCGGCTGGTGGAGATCACGGCCAGCCCGCTCTCCGCACGCCCCAGCTCGACTGCCGCCTCGAAAGCGGCCCTGTCAAAGGCGGCCCCCTCGAGAGCGGCGGAGTTGTGCGGGGGGTCGAACGGGGCCACAGACGTCCCTCGCCTTCGCGGTCGGTCCGCCCCCACCGGCACCGGACATGGTGGTGGGCGGTCACACGGTCCGCGGCCAGGCTACCCAGCGGGAGCCGCGAAGCGACGATCACGAGCTGTGGCGGACGTCCTCAGGCTACGGATGGCTGACAGGCGCGCTGCGAGGCGGCCGCGTCCGGCTCCGGGGAGGGGGTCCGCGGGGCGCGACAGCTCAGGCGAGCGCGGCGCGGGCGGCCCGGCGGATCTCAGCGTGGACGTCGGGGAGGCCCGAGTCACCGAACATGCGCTGGGTCAGCACGATCACGGTCAGCTCCCGGCGGCGTCGCCGGGTCGGGCGGTCCGAACGTGGCCAGCCGTAGCCGGTCGGCCGCCTCGACGACGGGCCACGGTGCCGCGCGGTGAACATCTCCCCGGAGAGGCCGAACCCGAAGGTGAACGTCAGCAGGTCCCGCGCCGTGATCGGCCGCCGCGCCGGGACGGTGTCGTCGAGCGGGCCGTCCGGATGGCACAGCACCCGCCGTCCTGCCAGCTCCGGAAGCAGCCGGTCGACCGGCTCGTCGAGGTCCACCAGCCCGTCGTCGACCAGGGTCATCGTCACCGCGGCCGTCATCGGCTTGGTCGTCGAGGAGATCCGGAACATGGTGTCCCGCGCCATCGGGGCGCCGCCGACGGCGAGGGTGCCCAGCGCCTCCACGTGCACGTCGTCCCCGGCCGCGACGAGGGCGACCAGGCCGGGGACGAGGTCGTCCCCGGCGTCGTCCCCGACGTGGCGCGCCGCCGTCCGGTGAAGAAGATCCCTGCCCTCGTCCGCCAACCGCACGCCCACAGTTCCTCCTCGGCTCCCACGCGTCGACCCGACTGACCGCCGCCTCGCCGATTCTCACCGCCAGCACCGCCGGCCGGAGCAGGCTCTCAACGCGGCGGCGGGGCGGTTCGACTCAGGCGGGCGAGGGCGACGTCCATGACCTGTACCCGGCCGGGAAGCGGGCGGGTGCCGTCCCACCAGGTGATCGTGGCGATCTCCGCGTCGGGTGTGAACGGGTGGGAGGCACCGGCCCGTCCCGTGAAGACCGCGGCGTACTCCGTCCGGGACGGGGCGGCCCGGGACGGGGCGGCCAGGCCGAAGTGCGCGAGGCCCGCGAACACGAGCGCCTCGGCCTCGTACCCGGACTCCTCGCGCAGCTCGCGGACGGCTGCCTGCCGGGGTGTCTCCCCGGGCTCGATCGTGCCGCCGGGCAGCTCCCAGCACTCCCGGCGGCGGTCGCGGACCAGCAGGAGGTCGTCGCCCCTCCACAGCGCCACCAGCGCAAGCGGCAGCGGGGCGACGCCCGTGGCTTGCTGCTCGGCCACCCGCTGGAACGCCAACAGGACGTTTCCCCCGTCGTCCTGGGCCAGCACGGTCATCAGCGTCGGGAACGTGGACGTGGGTTCAGGGCACTTCCAGGTTGCCCTCGATCAGGGGCAGGTGCTGCAGGTGCTTCGCGTTGGACTCGATCGCCACCAGCGCGAGAGCCTGCGCGTAGGCGACCTTGCCCGCCTCGTCGACCGACATCCGTAGGAACTCCTTCGAGTCGAACTCCGTGCCGTCACCGATCAACGCGGGGACGCGGGGCGGGAGAGCGCGTTTGGCCATACCCCATGGTGCTTGCCGCCGCGTCCCCCTGTTGCCCGGACCCCCGATCGGCCCACCACATCACCGGCGTGCGGACCCCCGGGCCCGCCGACAGACCTCACCGAAACCGGGCGTACCCGGGAAAGCGTGGCGGGTGAGTGAGTCCATGGACCCACTCACCCGCCACGGTTCTGCTGGAACGGCCGTCATCAGTTCGGGCATGGGGTGCGGCTACACCATGGCCGTCCGGCGGTCCGGGCGGCGGCGGAGCAGGAAGGCCGCGATCAGCGCGGCCAGGGCGATCGTGACGAGCCCGTTCACGACCAGCGCGGTCTGGATGCCGCCCAGCGTCGCCTCCCGCGCCGAGTGGTCGCCACCCGCGGTGAGCGCGGACGTCCGGGCGGTCGCCACCGCGCTCATGATCGGTATGCCCAGTGTGAGTGCCACCTGCTGGGTCATCGTCGTCAGGCCGGTGGCCAGGCCCTGCTGGGTGTCGGGTAGCCCGGAGGTCGCCGTCACCAGGTAGGCGACGAGCCCGCTGGCGTGGCCGAAGAATCCGACGACGGAGGCCGCCAGCACGAGCGACAGCGAGCTGCGGTCCAGCCCGACGAAGGCCAGGGACAGCGCGGACAGGCCCTGGACGAGCAGCCCGAACACCAGGGTGCGGCGCGGTTCCACGACGGCCAGGACGCGCGGTGCCACCAGTCCGGCCACGAACGCGGCCGCCCCGGGCAGCCCGAAGATCAGCCCGGTCGTCACCGCCGAGTAGCCGAGGACCCGCTGCAGGTACAGCGTCATCAGGAACACGATCGAACTGCCCATCGCGAAGACGACCAACCCGCCGAGGTTGCCCCATCCGACGTGGCGCAGCCGCAGCACCTCCAGCGAGGCCAGCGGATGCGGGCTGGTCGCCTCTATCCGCCAGAAGGCGCCGAGCAGGACGAGCCCCGCGGCCACCGCGATCCACACCGACGGCCGGCCCCAGCCGTCCTCACCGCCGCTGGAGATGCCGTAGACGAAGGCGACCAGCCCGGCGGTGACGGTCAGCGCACCGGGGACGTCGAGCCGCCGGCGGACGTCCGCGCGGCCACCGGGGACGACCCGCGGCGCGGCGAGCAGGATCGCCAGCGCCACCGGAACGTTGACGAGGAAGGCCCAGCGCCAGCTGAGATAGCCGGTCAGCAGCCCGCCCACCAGCGCGCCCACGGTGAAGCCGGCCGGCAGCAGCGCACCGTTGAGGCTGAGCGCACGCTGCCGGACGGGGCCCTCCGGGAAAGTCGTGACCAGCAGGGACAGCGCGGCCGGGATGGCGATCGCGGCCGCGAGGCCCTGGCCGACGCGGGCGAGCAGCAGCACGGTCGGCCCCTGGGCGAGCCCGCCGAGCAGGGACGCCACGATCAGCAGCACCAGGCCGGTGAGGAACATCCGGCGCCGCCCGGCCAGGTCGGCGACCCGCGCGAACAGCAGGGTGAACCCCGCGGAGGGCAGCGCGAACGTGGTCGCGATCCACTGCAGGTCACCCTCACCGAGCCCGACCCCCGCCCCGATCGACGGCAGGGCCACATTGAGGATCGAGAAGTCGATCGCGAGCATGAACTGCGTCCCCAGCAGCAGCACGAGCGCCAGCCGCTGCCGCGGAGTCATCCGGTCGGGTACCGCTGGCGGTGGATCCCCAGCGACGGGCCGCCCGGCAACGGGCTGCCCAGCGGCTGGCTGCTCGGCCGCCGCGGGGTGCCTCGGGGCCGGCACGGCGACGCCGGCCGGGTCGGTCGCGTCCGGCGTGCCGACGGAGGCCCGCTCCGAGATCGCCGCGGGCATCGAATCTGTCATGCCCCGCACGATTCTGGACGTCGGCGGCCCTAGCCACGCCCCCGCCGTTGCCACCCCCACGGGTCCTGCCCACGGCGTGGATGGCACCGCCAGGGTGACGACCACCGGGAATAGCCCGGCTGCGGAACCCGGTCCTGGTGGTTCCTGGCACTGGCAGGGTCACCCTCGCCCCGTCGACTCGCGCGCCGCGCGGCGTGACAATGCCGAGCATGACCGAGCTGGGGGAGTTTCTCCGTTCGCGGCGCAACCAGATCACACCCGCGGACGTCGGCCTGACCCGCCCGGGTGACCGCCGCCGCGTCCCGGGCCTGCGGCGCGAGGAGCTGGCCCAGCTCGCCGGGGTGAGTGTCACCTACTACACCCGGCTGGAACAGGGGCAGAGTCGCAACGCGTCCGACGCGGTCCTGGACGCGCTCGCCCGGGTGCTGCTGCTCGGCGACGACGAGCACGCCCACCTGCGCACCCTGGCCCGCCCGGCGCGCGTCGCCCGGCGTACCGCCCGGCCGGAGAAGGTCCGCCCGGGCGTGCGGCTGCTGCTGGACGCGGTGCGCGACGTGCCGGCGCTCGTCATCGGACGGCGGACCGACGTCCTGGCCTGGAACCGGCTCGCGCACGCCCTGCTCGCGCCACACCTGGACTTCGCGGCGCCGAACCGCTGCGCGACCCAGCCGAACATGGCCCGCCTCATCCTGCTGGACCCCCACATCCGTGATCTTTATGTGAACTGGCGGCGCAAGGTCGATGAGGTCGTCCGCTACCTGCGGCTGGCCTCCGGTCAGTATCCCGACGACCAGCAGCTCACCACCCTCATCGGCGAGCTGTGTGTGAACAGCCCGGAATTCGCGGTGAACTGGGCCCGCCACCAGGTGCGTGACTGCGGGCACGCCGTCCGCGAGTACCGGCACCCGCTGGTGGGCGACCTCGTCCTCGCCGAGGAGGTGCTGCGCGTGCAGGACGACTCGGGCCTGCGGCTGCTCGTGCTCTCCCCCGAGCCGGGCTCGGCGAGCGCCGAACGGCTCACCCTGCTCGCCAGCCTCACCGTCGCCACGGCCACGGCCACGGCCACGGCCACGGCCACGGCCGTCGGCGAGCACCCCTGCGCAACGACTCCCGGCAGCCATCACCTCGCCACGACTCCTGGCAGCCAGCACCTCATCCCGTAACCACCGTCGCCTTCCCCACGCCCGCACCCGTGCCGTGGTCACCGAGGCCGGCGCGGTCGCGGTCCGCCCGCAGCAGGTGGACGCCGACCAGGACGAACGCGGCTCCGGCCACGGCCTGGAAGACGGCCACCAAGGCGAGCGGAAGGACGTCCACCAGTGTGCCGGGCAGGGCCATCAGCAGGAGGAGCCAGCTCGCGACGGGGACGAACCGTTCACGGACGAGCGCCGTGGCGAACAGCATGCTGCCGGCGACGTAGAGGATCCCGGCGGTGTACACGGCCGGCATCGTCGGGGCGGAGTCCGCGAGCGCGTCGCGGACGGGCTCATCCAGGGGGAACAGCACGTACACCCGGGAGAACTCGATACCGGTCAGCAGCACCAGCCCGACGATGTTCGCCAGCGCGCCCAGGTCGAGCAGCCGGTTGCCCGGCCCGGCGAGGGGACCCGGCCTGCGCAGGCAGGCGGTGATGCCGGCGACGGCGAGCACCGCGAGGACGGGCGCGGCGACCCCGGCGGTGTTCAGCACGGCGTTCTCGCTGCCGGCGATGTCCACCGGCGCGTCGAGCAGGACGGCGGCGCCGCCCGCGATGCTCGCCGCCGCGGCCGCGAGCCGGGTTCGTGGCTCGACAGCGGGCGGGCTGGGTGGGGTGTCTCGGTCGGTGCTCATGGTCGTCCTCCGAACGGCGGGGAGTGTCGCCCCGGCCACCGACCCTGTCTATATCGGTAGCCGGTACTCTGATCGCCAATATAACGGTAGGCGTACTAGTGGGCAACGGGACAGCTGGCCGCCCCGCTGGAGGCGCGGTTCGGTGCGGGTCAGTGCGGGTCAGTGAGTTTCAGTGCAGTTCGGTGAGGCGGCGGCTTCCACTGCCGGTCACCGCCACCGCGATCGCCACTCCCGCCGCCATCAGCAGCCAGCGCAGCAGGAGCAGCCCGTCACGGTCGAGCGCCACGGCCCGCAGGGCGTCGCCGAGCTCCCCGAGCGCACCCAGCGCGAGCCGGCCGAACCACACGACGGCCGCGGCGGCCGCCAGCCGTGGATCCTGCCCGCCGAGCAGGACGCACAAGGCGGGCAGCAGGACGGTCAGGCCGAGGCGGAGCGCGACCGGTGCCGCCTCTCCCACGGTGCAGGTCGCGGCGAGTGCGAGCAGCGGGCCGGCGGCGTAGGTCGCGGCGATGCCGGCCCGGCGCGCGGACCGCGGCCAGCGCCGCACGGAGGGCCCGGCCGCTGCCGCCGGCCTTTGCGCCGGACGGCCCAGCAGCAGGCCCAGGAAGACCACGCCGAGGCCGGAAAGCCAGCCGAGATCCCCGTACCCGCCGCTGTTCGCGGCGGTCAGACTGGCTGTGATCGTGACCAGGACCGTGAGCGCGGTTGCCGTCAGTGCGCCGGCCCGCCGCCCGCTGTATCCCAGTCCGACGCCTACCGCCCCGCTCACCCCCGCCACGGCGGTCCACCACCCGGGAACCGGACCAATCAGGAGAGCGGGGGTGATCCGGGGCGTCGCGCCGCCGAACTGTGCGGTCCAGACATCCACCGTCATGACGAGCAGTAACACCACCGCGCCGAGGTACAGGCCGCCGCGCCAGATGTCGACAGGCCCCGGTCCGGCGCGGGCCCGTGCGCGCAGGCGCAGCGCCAGCGCGGCGAGCGACCCGAGCTCGCCGAGGTGGGCGCGCCGGCCGCGGGTGGCACCGACCTCCGCGACGGTGAGCGCCACGTCGTGGGTGAACGCGGGGTCCACACCCTCGAGGCGGGCGGCGAGCCACCGCGTCGACGCGGCGAGCCGGCCGTCGCTCCAGCGTCCCAGCGGGCCGGGGGTGGACGCCGTCACGTGCCGCGCAACCCGAGCCGGGCCACGGCCAGGTCGGCGTTCGCCCGCAGCCTCGCGGCCTCCTGAGCAAGCAGGTCGGCACCGGTGTCGGTCAGCCGGTAGTTGCGGCGTGGCGGGCCGCCGTCCGACACCTCACCGTCGAAGGCGACGAGCCCGTCAGCCTCCAGGCGTTCGAGCGCGCCGTACAGGGTGCCCGCGCGGAGCCGGACGCGCCCCTGGGACATCTCCTCGACGGCCTTGATCACCCCGTAGCCGTGCAGCGGCCCGGGCCCCAGCGCGGCGAGAATGAGAAACGTCGGTTCCCGCAGCGGGACGGAGGCGGACACCCCGCGATCATACCGTCGACTGTGCCGCCCATCGGTATACCGGCGGCCGGTGATCGGCCTAGGAATCCTCGGGCGTCGCACAGGTGGAACGGGGCCGGGCTCCCAGGTGCGGATGGATCCCCGGGTGCAGCTCCAGCGTCGCGGCCACCCGGCGCAGCAGGCCGACGAACACCCGCCGCTCGTCGGCGGTCAGATCGCGGGCGATCTCGCCCTCCAGTGGTGGGAGCATCTCCGCGACCTGCTCCAGGAGCGCCGTGCCGGCCGGCGTCAGGTCGATCTCGAAGGCCCTCCGGTCCTGTGCGCTGCGCCGCCGCCGGACCCAGCCCGCCTCCTCCATCTCGTCGATCAACCCGACCATGTTGTTGCGGTGCATGCCCAGCGCGTCCGCGAGCTGCTGCTGGGTCCGGCCCGCGGCCGCGGTGGTCAGGTTGCTGAGCACACCGAACGCTCGCGGTGAGACGCCGAGCGGCGCCAGCCGGTCGGCGAACTCCTGCGCCGTGCGGGCGCCGACCTGGGACAGCAGGAAGGGCAGGGACGCGGAGTAGGGGGCCGCCGGGACGTCGCTCACGAGTCGGAAGTGTACCGTCCAGTGATTGTCATCTAAGGTGACAATCACTGGACGGGCGTTTGACGCCGATTCTGTGTGATCGAGGTGGGGAGTGGCTGAGATGAAGATCGCCGTGGTGGGGGCGACCGGGCGGACCGGAGCCCTGGTCGTGGAGCAGGCACTGGCCCGCGGCCATCGGGTGACGGCCGTGGCACGCCGGCCCGAGGCGGTGCCGGCCCGGCACGACAACCTGCAGGTCGCCGCCGCGGACGTGCTCGACCGGGACACCCTCCTCCCAGCGCTCGCCGGCGTCGAAGCCGTCGTCTCGGCGCTGGGCGCGGCGGCCGGCAGGGAACCGACGACGGTGTACTCCACCGGCGTCCGCAACCTGCTCGCGGCGATGCGGGCCGGCGGCGCGGGCACCATCGCCGTGATCTCCGCGACCCCGGCGGGGCCGCGCGGCGAACTGCCCTTCCTGGAACGGCGGCTGATGATGCCGGTACTCGACCGTTTCTTCGGCGAGGCCTACGCCGACATGCGGCGGATGGAGGACATCCTGCGGACCAGTGACGCCGACTGGATCTCGGTGCGCCCGCCCCGCCTGATCGCCCGCCCCGGGACCGGCTCCTACCGCGTCGCCACGGAGGCGCCGCTGCCGAGGGCCCGCAGCATCACCTATTCCGACCTGGCCATGGCCCTGCTGGACGTGCTCGACCGCCGCGACCTCCACCGCCGAGCGGTAACCGTCGCGCACTGAACCGCCGCCGGCCGCCGGCCGGCACGACGTGGAGGGCCTCGGCGCGGGAGCGGTGTCTCCCCGCCGCAGCAGCGCTCTATGCAGGCGGGCGTTCTCCTGGTACAGCCGTTGTAGTTCAGCCTGCTGCCTCCTTTATCTCAGTGGCAGGGGCGCGGTCACGGCGTATAGGGCCTTCGTAACAGGAGTCCTGCGAGGAACCCGTACGGCGGAGTCTGGAGTAATTTTGAGCGACGCGGGAAGTCGAGTGGAAGGTGGCGTCACAACGGTCATCTTCGGATTCGACCCTGGCTCGGATCTACAGTAGGGAGACGAGGAGTTTCTGTGTCGATTCCATTGTGGCGAACGGGTGTGGCTGGAAGGGTTGTAGTCGGAGAGTATGGTGGCCGTTATATCTACATAGAAAAAGACAGGACCGGAGCTGGTTGGCATATCTACGTCTCGGAGAATCCGCCGGGTGACCCGGGTGAGGGTTGGGATATTTGGGCCGAGAATGAACGCCGGATAGAAGAGTGGTTTTCAGGATCTTGAGATCGCTGTTGAATGGGAATCTGGTTGAACGGATCTTTTTCGTCCGTACTCGGACTCCTGGCGTGCGCCGCGGTCGGGTGGCAGCAGGATCTGCGGGTCTTCGCCTGATCCCGGTTCTCTCATCAATGCTGAGGAGCACCGTGCCGGCCGGGGGCAGGGCTCCGGCAAGGCTGCGGGCTAGTAATTCAGGTTTCATGATTGCCTGAAGTGGTCGTTCGAGTTGGCGGGCGTGGGGGCATGGTGCCTGGGCGATGTTGGTGGCGCCGGTCAGGCGCAGGATGCTGATCGTCAGGTTGCGGAGGCTGGCCATGACCTGAGGGGCGTTGCCGGTGCTGGCGCGGTGGTCGTCCTCGTCGAAGGCGACGTCGCGGATCCAGTGCAACTGGTTCTCGATGGTCCAGTGGCCGCGGGCGAGGTCGTCCTCTCGGGTCCGCCGGTGTGGGGCCGCCGTCGGCGGGTGATCTGGACGGCCTGGACGGCGTGGGGGAGGTCGAGGCCGGCGCGGGCCTCGGTGGCCTTGACGACGCGGTCTCGGTGCGTCCATTTGTCTCGGGTGGCGGCGATTAGATTTTCGGTGAGAGCGGGTGATGTTTTGTCGGCGAGGGTCCATAAGGCGACGTTATCCATGGAAGAATAGCACTTTACGAAATAGGCGCGCCGACCGCTTCGGCCTGCCCTACTCCCCATCCTCTGCCGGCATACGAAGGGATTCTGAAAGCGGGAGGCGGACTGAGTGGGGCCGCAAATTTTACCAGTGGTTTCGCTCGGTGGCGGGACCGTCGCTACTACGCACCCTGATCGAAGGAATGCTGCTATGGCTGCTGACGGGATAGTACTGCGACCCCGCCTCTATAGTTGGGCGATGACAGTGCCAGCAATGGCCTTTGGAGTGATCGGCCTAAGCGGACTGGTAGTTTCCGCTGACGAGGTGGGAGGCGTAGGTGGCCGCATCTTCAGCGGAGCTATAGCGACACTGAGCACCCTCTTGATTGTGAGACTAATTCGCCTTCGAATCGTGGTGGGAGATGTGGGGATTTCACTTCGAAGAATCCAAAACACCAGGAAATTCTCCTGGTCCGAAATAAATTCCACCTCCATCGTCGATGCGGGCGAAGTTCTTCCCTGGCGAATTTCCGTTCTATCGCTCAAGAATGGTAAAACTCTACGCCTGGATGAATATCGGAGCCTTCGAAAGGACCCTTCGTTATCGATCGCCGAATCGGTCGTTCGCCTCTTGGTGGACAAGCGAGCAAACTACTACGGACACGGGTAGGGAATCTGGGCGGCTAAAGGACGGTCTCGCGCTTTAGTGGATAGAGCCGTGAGTGCGGGCCCCGTACGATCCATCAATCATCGAGGTAGGTTCTGGTGAGGCATGTACCGACATCCCTGGCTCGAACCATCTTGACAGGTAGGGCCGCGACTCGGCGAGGCCGGTCGCCGGTGTGGTCCACAGTGAGGCAGCCGGTGGGCGCCGGCGCAGGTCATCGGGTGGCTGCGGGTACAGGCCCGTGGCTGGTGACAACGCCGACGGTGCCCTCAGCGAGCCGGTAGGACAGACCGACTACCGCACATCGTCCTGCGGCGACCTCGGCCGCGAGCAGGACTGACCGGCCGACCAGGCCGTCGACCGTCCGCCGGATATGCGTGCGCACGAACGCGTCGATGTCAGTGTGTCCGGCCGCCCGCGCCGACAACACACTCGGCATCACCCGCTCGACCACGTCCCCGAGATAGCCCGCAGGCGCGGTCCCGTCACGATCTGCCTCGGACGCCGCGGTGACAGCGCCACACGAATCGTGGCCGAGAACGACGACGAGTGGCGCGCCGAGCACGCTGACGCCGTACTCGATGCTGCCCAGAACCTCAGGCCCGGCGACGTGACCGGCGGTCCTCACCACGAAGAGATCCCCCAACCCCCGGTCGAAGATGATCTCAGCTGCCAGGCGGGAATCAGAACATCCGAACAGCACGGCGAACGGATGCTGTCTCGGCGCCACAGCCGATCGACGGTCAGCATCCTGGTTCGGGTGCAGCCGTTCACCGCGCACGAAGCGCGCGTTGCCTTCCCTCAGAACCGCGAACGCCTCAGCGGGCGAGGAAGCAGCGAGATTGAAATCGGGCACGCGCAGCAACCTATCTGGTCAGGCGCCGAACCGAACCCGATCGCGCCAACGCCACCAGCAACCACAACCAGCCGGGCGCCGCGAAGGCCCGGTCGTCGAAGTGTCTCCTCCGGGTGCCGGGCGTCCCTATGCCCGGTCCCGCCCCTCGAACGTGGCCCGCCATCCCAAACCCAAGATAGTCAACGCCGTTGACGGCCTGCGCCTCCGACTGATGATCTTGCTGTTCTACTGAGAGGTATTTGATCTCCGTCGGGAATGGATGGCGCGACGAGCTCACCGCGAACATATGCGAAAATGGTTTTCGCACCTCCACCAGTGATGACGTCACGGAGTGCGATTGTCGTCGCGCCAGCCATGAATGACATCGGGGGCGTACAGGGGATTGGCTGGGGTGACCCGGGTCGATGTCTGGCAGGGCGATGTCGGGTCAGCACGTGGATGTGGTCCCCTGCACGCCTTCCAGCCAGGCGCCTTCGAGGTCGGCGTGACACAGGTCCGCGACGAGGAAGTCGTCCCGGACCAGGCAGATCTCGTTGATGGGACGGCGCCGGGTGTCAGGGTCGTCCACTACGGCGTGAGGGCCGCCCGCGCCGGAGGCCGGCTCCTGGCCTCGTTGTCGGATAGCCGTCAGCGGGTACCGGTCGGTCCGGCGAGTCGGGGCGGGTGCCGCAGCCGCCGGGCATCTCGTTCGCTGCGTTACCGCAGGTCAGAGTGCTGCGGTGGGGTCGAAGCCGGTCATGCGTCGGTCGTGTTAGGGCCCGGGTGGGCGTATCACTGCCGGACCGGGACCGATCGCGCTTTGCTACCATCCGGCACTCTAGGGGTGCCCGAAAAGGGGCACGGATGGTGATAGCGGGCGTGTCTCGCGCACCATCGTTCCGCGGGGCGGCGACCAGGAGGTCGGTCTGTGTCGGTCATCGACCGGGCTCGGGTGGCCACGGCACTGCCGGGGTACGTGCTCGGCCGCGAGCTGGGCGCGGGCGCGTTCGGTCTGGTGATCGCCGGGCGTCGACTCGCACCCGGCCCCGGCGCGCCTGGCCTGGACCAGGCGGGAGGCGACGCGGCGGGCGACGGCGCCGCAACGGACGTGGCCGTCAAGATCCTCGACCTGGGCGTGGCCGACGGTGACGGCCCCAGCGGGGCGTCCGCGGGCACCGTCGTGCTCGGGTCGGATCCCGGTGCCGGTCCGCCGCCGGCCCCGGACGGTGACCAGGACGCCCGGATCCTCACCCAGCTCGATCATCCACACCTGTGCCAGCTGCTCGACATCGTCCCCGCCGACGGGCTGCGGCTGCTGGTGACCGAACTGCTGCCCGGCGGGACGCTGGCCAGCCAGAGCCTGACCCCGCAGGCCGCGTGCGCGGTCGTGCTCGCCGCCGCCGACGCGCTGATGCATGCCCACGCCGCCGGCGTCCTGCACCGCGATGTCAAACCCGCCAACATCCTTTTCACCGCGGACGGCCGGCCGAAACTGACGGACCTGGGCGTGGTCGGGCTCGTCGACGGGACGCCGCTGACCGCCGGCGGGGTCGTCGGAACCGCCCAGTACATGGCACCCGAGCAGGTGACCGGGGGCCGCCTGGGGCCCGCGACGGACATCTACGCGCTGGCCGCGACCCTGTACGAGCTGCTGGTCGGGACGCCGCTGTTCGGTGCCGGCCTGACCGCGCCCGACCTGTTACGCCATCACTGCGAGGTCGTCCCGGCTCCGCCGCCGGGCGTTCCGCCACCGATGGCGGCGGTGCTGGCCAGAGCGCTGGCGAAGGCGCCGGGGGAGCGGCACCGCACCGCCGGGCAGTTCGCCATGGATCTCGCCGCGGCCGCGCGGCTGGGGTACGGCGGCGACTGGCTGGCGCGGGCGGACGTCCCGCTGGCGGTCAGTGACGGGCTGCGCGAGCAGGGGTCGGGGCCCCACCCGGCGCTGGGACCGCCGGGCGCCACCGCCACCGGCACCGGCACCGGCGGCACACCTGGCTGCGGCCCCGGAGGTGCCGGAGCCAGCACAGGGGCCGAGGACGATCCGGCGGGGCGGACCACGAGGCTGGACCCGCCGCTGCCGCCGGTGACCTCCCTGCTTCCGGAGCCCGTGCCTGTCGGCCCGCCCGGCGCGTTCCCGCCTGCGGCGTCAGGCGAGCCGGCCGGTGGCGGCCCCGGCCACCAGGCTGCCGGCCACCATCCCGGCGGACCGTGGGCCACCCCCGGCGCCACGCCTGGCAGAGCACCCGGCGCCGGCCCCGGCGGGCCTGAGGGACCGGCCGGCCGGCGGGCGTCCCGGCGGCGGGTGTGGATTGTCGGCGCCGCGGTCGCGGCGGTGCTGGCGGTCGTGGCCGCGCTGGTCGTCCCGCGGGTCACCGGCGACGAGCAGGCGGTCACCGGTGCCGCTCCGGCCAGCCCGCTGAGTGGTCCGGGTACGGCGGCGGCGCCGGAACGGCCGGGACCGCTGCCGCCGCCACCGCCGTACCCGGTGGTCACGGTGGCCGGGACGGGCGAGGCGGCGTTCTCCGGCGACGGCGGCCCCGCCGGCTCGGCGGCGCTCAACGGCCCGTTCGGGATGGTCGCGGACTGGGCCGGCAACATCTACGTCGCCGACTTCGACAACAACCGGGTCCGGCGGATCACGGCGGACGGGACGATCACCACGATCGCCGGGACCGGCGAGGCGGGCTTCTCCGGCGACGGCGGGCCCGCCACCCAGGCGCAGCTGCGTCAGCCGGCGGCGGTGGCGCTCGACTCGACCGGCAACATCCTGATCGCGGACACGTTCAACCAGCGGATCCGCCGCGTCGACCCGGCCGGGATCATCACCACCGTGGCCGGTGGCGACGACCGCGGGCCCGGCGGCGACGGCGGCCCCGCGACCGAGGCCAGCCTCTGGTACCCCGGCGGGGTCGTGGCCGACCCGACCGGCAACATCTACATCGCCGACAGCGGCAACAACCGGATCCGGCGGGTCGGCACCGACGGGATCATCCAGACCGTGGCCGGCGGGGACGGCGAGGGCGCGTTCGGCGACGGCGGCCCGGCGGTCGACGCCCTGCTGACGTTCCCGATCAGTGTGGCGATGGACCGTCCCGGCCGGCTCTACATCGCCGACTCCGGCAACAACCGGATCCGCCGGATCGGGCTGGACGGGGTGATCGAGACCGTCGCCGGCACCGGCCTGCCCGGCTATTCCGGCGACGGCGGGCCGGCTACCCGCGCCACGCTGCGTTCCCCGCGCGGGGTCGCCGTCGACGCGCGGGGCGCCATCTTCATCACCGACCGGACCAACCGGCGTATCCGGCGGGTCGACCCGTCCGGGATCATCACCACCGTCGCGGGCACCGCCCACCCGGGCCGGGACGAGTCCGTCGACCCGGACGAGATGAGTCCCGATGGGCCGGTCGCGCTCGATCCCACCGGGGACGTCTTCGTCGCCGACCGGCGGCACAACCGGGTGCTCCACGTGGAGCTGACCGGCTCCGGGTAGCACCGGAGCCGCCGGCCGTCCCGGTGCCGGAACGAGAACCAGCGGACCAGACAGCCGGACAACCGACAGACCGGACGACCAGACCAGGACGGAGGGGAGCCGTGCCAGTCGTCGACCGCGCGCGTGTCGCCGCCGCGCTCCCGGGCTACGGGATCGGCGGTGAGCTGGGGTCGGGTGCCTTCGGGCTCGTCCTCGCCGGCTACCACCAGGAGCTCGACCGGCGGGTCGCGGTCAAGGTGCTCTCCAGCGGAGCGGCCGAGGCGGCGGCGGACTTCCGCACCGAGGCCCGGCTGCTCAGCAGGCTCGACCACCCGCACATCGTGCGGACCTACGACTACGTCACCCGCGGTGACCTGTGTCTGCTGGTGATGGAGATGCTGCCCGGCGGGACGCTGACGCACCGGGTGATGCGCCCCGAGGCCGCCTGCGCGGTCGGCCTCGCCGTCGCCGACGCGCTCGCCCACGCGCACGCCCACGGCGTGCTGCACCGCGACATCAAACCGGCGAACATCCTGTTCACCGACGCCGGCCAGCCGAAGATCACCGACTTCGGTATCTCGAAGGTGTTCGAGGGGTCGGCGTCGACGGCGAGCCGGGTGGTGGGCACCCCCCGCTACATGGCCCCCGAGCAGATCACCGGCGACCGGCTCAGCCCGGCCACCGACCTGTACGCGCTCGGCGTCGTCCTCTACGAGCTGTTCACCGGCGCGTCACTGGCCCCGCCGTCGCTGCCGCTGCCGGTGCTGCTGCGCCATCACACCGAGGTCGTCCCGCCCCCGCCGCCGGGGGTTCCGGCTCCGCTGGCCGCCGTGCTGATGCGCAGCCTGGCCAAGCGGCCCGAGGACCGCCATCCCAGCGCCCGGGCGTTCGCGATCGATCTGGCCCGCGCCGCCACCGCCGTGTTCGGGCGGCACTGGCTCGACCGCGCCGGCATCCCGATCCACCTCGCCGACGACGTCCGCCAGATCACCACCCGCAGGTTCGGGCGGGCCCCGCGGGCCGACGACCATCCGTGGCGCGGTGCCGGCGGCCCGGGCCCGGCCGGACGGGTGCGTTCCCGGCTGCCCGCGGTGCTGCTCGCCGGCGGCGGATCCGGCGGCCGGGTGCCGCTCGCGGTGACGGCGCTGGCTGTCCTCCTCGCCCTCGTCGCCGGTGGCGGGGTCGGCTGGGCGGTGTGGGGCCAGCCCGAGCCCGCGCCCCCGGCGCCGCCCGCGCCGCCGCCGGCCTGGCAGCCGGAGCTGGCCACGGGCACGATCACCACCGTGTTCGGGGCCGGCTCGGACGGCTTCTCCGGCGACGGCGGTCCCGCCGTACAGGCGGAGTTCGACCGGGCCAGCGATCTGACCATCGACGCCCCGCGCGGCTACGTCTACGTCGCCGACACCGACAACCACCGGATCCGCCGCGTCGACCGGGCCGGCACGATCACCACGGTCGCCGGCACCGGGGCGGACGGCTTCTCCGGCGACGGCGGCCCGGCCACCGAGGCGCAGCTCGACGAGCCGACCAGTGTCGCGGTCGCCCCCGACGGAACCCTGTACGTCGCCGACACGCGGAACCACCGGGTCCGCCGCATCGGCCGGGACGGGATCATCACCACGATCGCGGGGCAGGACGAGTTCGGTTTCGCCGGTGAGGTGAGCGAGGACGGCCTGGCCTACTCGGGCGACGGCCTACCCGCGGTGAACGCGAAGCTCAACTACCCCAACACCGTGCTGATGGAGACCGACGGGAGTCTGCTGATCGCGGACGGTGAGAACAACCGGGTCCGCCGCATCGGCCTGGACGGGATCATCACCACGATCGCGGGCACCGGCGCGGAGGGCTTCGGCGGTGACGGCGGCCCGGCCACGTCCGCCCGGTTCAGCTATCCGAGCGCGCTGGCCCGCGGCCCCGACGGCAGCCTCTATGTCGCCGACCAGGACAACCACCGGGTGCGCCGCATCGCCGGGGACGGGACGATCAGCACGCTGGCCGGGACGGGAAAGACGGGGTACTCCGGTGACGGCGGCCCGGCCGACCAGGCGCAGATCAACGCGGTCGGCGCCGACCTCGTCGTCGACGCTGCGGGCAACGTCTACCTCTCCGACCCGGGGAGCAACCGGGTCCGCCGCATCGCCCCCGACGGGACCATCACCACGATCGCCGGTACGGGGGTGTCGAAGTACTCCGGCAACGGCGGCCCGGCGACCGCCGCCGAGCTGGTGTACCCGGGCGGACTCGCTCTCGACCAGCTCGGGAACCTCTACATCGCCGACGGTATCGACAGCCGGGTGCGAGCCGTACGCCTCCCGCCGGGCAGCTGCGCCGCCGCGCCGTGCCCGACGTCCTCACCGGCCCCCGGCGCGTCCCCGGCGCCCGCCGGACCCGTCCCGCCCGCGACAGCTGCGACGCCCGCGGTCGCGGGCACCGCGGCCTAGGGTCCGGCGTGCCCGCCGTCGACCGCGCGCGGATCGCCCACGCGCTGCCCCGCTACATCCTCGGCGACCAGCTCGGCTCGGGCTCGTTCGGCCTGGTCATCGCCGGGCACCACCAGGATCTCGACCGCCCTGTCGCGATCAAGATCCTGGTGGCGGCGCTCGCGGACGACTTCCGGGCCGAGGCGCGGATGCTCAGCCGCCTCGACCACCCGCACATCGTCCGCATCTACGACTACGTCGCCCAGGACGACCTGTGCCTGCTGATCATGGAGAAGTTGGGGGGCGGCAGCCTCGCCCAGCACCGCCTGCGGGCCGAGGCGGCCCTCGCCGTCGGGGTGGCCGTCGCCGACGCGCTCGCCCACGCGCACGCCCATGGCGTGCTGCACCGTGACATCAAGCCGGACAACATCCTGTTCACCGACGCCGGGCAGCCCAAGCTCACCGACTTCGGCATCGGGAAGATCGTCGAGGGTGGGGCGGGTACGGTCAGCCGCGCCGTCGGTACCCCGAAGTACATGGCGCCCGAGCAGATCACCGGTGCGCCGGTCGGGCCGCCCGCGGACCTCTACGCGCTCGGCGCCGTCCTCTACGAGCTGGCCGCGGGCCGGCCCATGTTCGACCCCGGGCTGGGGGTCGCGCAGCTGCTGCGCCATCAGTGCGAGGTCGACCCGCCCGCGCCGCCCGGCGTGCCGCCGGTGGTGAGCGACATCATCCTGCGTGCGCTGGCCAAGGATCCCGCCGCCCGCCAGCCCGGCGCGCACGAGCTGGCCCGCGCCCTGGCGGAGGCGGCCCTCGGTCTGTTCGGCCCGGACTGGCTGGCGCGCAGCGGGCTGATCGTCCGGCGCACCGAGACCACGGACGCACCGGATCCGCCCGGTGGCACCGGCACCGTCCGCCGCTTCACCCCGGCCGCGGGACGGTCCGTCCCGCCCGGACCCTCCGGTCCGGTGAGCCCACCCGGCGAACCCGGCCCGCCGGGCTCACCGGGGGCGGCTGACCTGGCGGTGACGTCCGGTCCGGTGGCGGTTCCGGTCGCGCCGGGTGGGCCCGGTCCGGGGGGCTCCGCGGGTTCCGGCGGCGCCTCCGGGCCGCCGGGGCGGAACCTGTTCGAGGGCACCCCGTACGGCCCGCGCCGGCGTACCGCCGGGTGGGGCGGGCGGCGCGTCACCGCCGCCGTGGCCGCCGGGGTGGCCGCGGTCGCCCTGGCCGTCACCGGAGTGGTCGTGCTCGTCGGCGGCGGTGCGGGCTCCGACGACCAGGTCGCCGTCCCCGTCACCCCGACCGCCCCGCCGCGGACTCCCGCGCCCGCGACGATCGACAGCATCGCCGCCTGGGCCGCCGCGCCGTCCGGCGGCTTCTACGTCGTCGAGGACGGCGGCACCCGGCTGTTGCGGCTGGGTTTGGACGGGAAGGTGTCCGTCGTCGCGGGCACCGGTGCGCAGGGGTCGGACGGTGACGGGGGCCCCGCCGTCCAGGCACGCCTGCGTGGGCTCGACGCCGTCGCGGTCGACGGCGCCGGCACCGTCTATCTCGGCGAGGACTCGAACGGCAAGATCAGGAGGATCGGCCGCGACGGGGTGATCACGACGGTGGTGGGTGGCGGGACGCGCCTCGCCCGGGAGGGCGAGCCGGCAACCGAGGTCTCGCTCTCCTTCATCTCAGGCCCGATAGCCGTCGACACGGACGGCGACCTCTACCTCTACGGCGCGGGCCGGATCTACCGGGTCGACCGCGACGGCATCCTGCACGTCGTCGCCCGCACGCAGGAGCCGGGATCCACCGAGGCGCCCCCGGAGGGCGAGGAGGACGTGCCCGTCGTCGCGGCCAACATCGGTGACCTGGAGGTACGCGACGGACAGGTCTACATCGCCGACTACTCCGCCGACCGGATCCAGGTGCTCGGCCCGGACGGCGCCGTGCGCACCCTGGCCGGCGGCGGCCGGGAGGGCGACAGCGGGGACGGCGGCCCGGCGACCGCCGCCGCCCTGAGCCTGTCCGTCGATGCCTCTGTCCTCGCGTTCGACCCGGCGGGCGGTCTGTACGTCGTCGAGTCCCTCGGCAACCGGGTGCGGCGGGTCGACCCCGGCGGGACCATCACCACCGTCGCCGGCACCGGCGAGCTCGGCTCGGACGGCGACGGCGGCCCCGCCGCGAAGGCCCGGCTCTGGTTTCCCCGCCGCATCACGGTCGACGCCGCGGGCGTCCTGTACGTGAACGAGACCGGCACGACCATCCGACGGGTCGGCCTCGACGGGATCATCACCACGATTCACGAGTGACCGTGGCGCCGCGAGCGTGAGAGCGCGAGTCCCCGGGCCGTCGCCAGGTCAGGACGGGGACACACCGGAGTCCTGGCCGCCGGTGATCAGGGAGAGGACCTCGGCGAGGTAGGTCTCGGCCGCGGTCTTGCTGATCCCCAGGGCGGTGAGCGGGCCGGTGCCGTCCTCCAGCTCCAGCAGCGCCAGCAGGATGTGTTCGGTGCCGACGTAGTTGTGCCCCAGCCGCAGCGCCTCCCGGAAGGTGAGCTCCAGGGCCTTCTTGGACGGCCCGTCGAACGGGATCAGAGCGGGAAGGTCGTCCACCCGCGGGGGCAGGGCCGCGGTCACCGCCTGGCGGACGGCGTCGAGGGAGACACCCTGGGCGGCGATGGCGGCCGGGCCGAGGCCCTCCGGGTCGGCGAGCAGACCGAGGATCAGGTGGCCGGGGGTGATCTCGGCGTTGCCCGCCGCCCGGGTCTCGTTCTGGGCGGCGACGATGCTGTTGCGGGCCCGCGGGGTGTAGCGGCCGAACCCCTGTGACGGGTCGAGGCTGGACGGCTCGCCGGGCCCCTTGGGTACGAAGCGCTTCTGGGCGGCCTGCTTCGTCACGCCCATGCTGGCGCCGATCTCCGTCCAGGATGCGCCGGAGCGGCGGGCCTGGTCGACGAAGTGGCCGATGAGGTGGTCGGCCACCTCGCCGAGGTGGTCGGCGACCATGACGGCGTCGGTGAGCTGGTCGAGGGCGTCCGAGTGCGCCGTCTTGATCGCCGCGATGAGGTCGTCGAGGCGGACGGGGTTGCTGATGGGGACGGGGCTCGGGTTCGTCATTCGTCAACTCTAGGTTGACGCTCCTCGGAGCGTCAACCTAGAGTTGACGAATGGCTGCGGCTGCGGGTGCGTTCAGTCGGTCGTGCGGCGCCGGTAGAGGGCGACCGCCAGCGGCGCGCACACCGCGACGATCCCCACCGACCAGAGCACGGCGGCGACCACCGGGTGCTGCATCGGCCAGGCGTCCGCGGTGGCCGAGGGGTTCGGATTGCCGAACAGGTCCCGCGCGGCCGCCGTCACCGCGCTGACCGGGTTCCACTCGGCGATCGCCCGCACCGCGGCCGGCATGCCGGCCGTGGGCACCATCGCGTTGGAGACGAACGCGAGCGGGAACAACACCACCAGCCCGATCCCCTGCGCGCTCTCCGGGCCGTCACTGACCATGCCCAGGCACGCCGTCGCCCAGGCCAGCGCGTAGGCGAACAGCAGCGGGATCGCGAACGCCGCCGCGAACCGGGCCGGCGAGGTGTGCGGCCGCCAGCCGATCGCCAGCCCGGTGAGCACGACGATCGACATGCACACCAGCGACGAGAGCAGGTCGGACAGCGACCGGCCGACGAGGACGGCGGCCCGCCAGATCGGCAGGGTGCGGAACCGGTCGACGGCGCCGCTGCCCAGATCCGTGCTCAGGCCGACCGCCGTCCCGATCGAGGCGGTCGTGAGGTTCAGCGAGATCAGCCCGGCGATGGCGAACTGCTTGTAGTCCCCGCCTCCGACGGCCACGCCGCCGCTGAGCACGTACACGAACAGCAGCGTGAACAGCACCGGCTGGATGGTCACGTCGGACAGTTGCAGAGGTTCCCGGGCGACGTGGACGAGGTTGCGGCGGGTCAGCACGACGACGTCGCGCACCGCCTGGCCGATCGAGCCCGACCGCGCGGGCGCCGCGGGCGCCGTGGGGGCGATCGGCGTGGGGGTGCCGGTCGCGACGGTGAGCTGGGACATCAGGACACTCCCTGGCCGGTGAGCGCGAAGAAGACGTCGTCGAGGGACGGGGCGTGCACGACGACGTCGTCGACGAGCGCGCCCACCCCGTCGAGGGCCCGGATGACCTCGGTCGCCACCCCGGAGCCGCTGCGCACCCCGGCCCGCAGCCGCCGCCCGCCCGCGTCCACGTCCACCCGGCCCTCGACGAGAGGCGCCAACGCGGGGAGCGCGCCGTCGTGCGGGGCGCTCAGCGTGACTTCCAGCCGGTGCCCGCCGGTCGCCGCCTTCAGCTCACCGGCGGTGCCGCGGGCGACGACCCGGCCGTGGTCGATCACCACGATGCGGTCGGCGAGCGCGTCGGCCTCCTCCAGGTACTGGGTGGTCAGCAGGATCGTCGTGCCGGCCGCGACGAGGTCGCGCACGACGTCCCACATCCGCGCCCGGCTCGTCGGGTCCAGCCCGGTGGTCGGCTCGTCGAGGAACAGCACGGCCGGGTGGGCGACCAGGCTGGCGGCGAGGTCGAGGCGCCGGCGCATCCCGCCCGAGTAGCCCTTCACCACGCGGTCGGCGGCGCCGGCCAGCTCGAACCGCTCCAGCAGCTCGTCGGCGCGGGTGGCGGCCGCGCCGCGGCGCAGGCCGCTGAGCTCGGCGACCATCCGCAGGTTCTGCCGGCCGGTCAGCGCCTCGTCGACGGTGGCGTCCTGCGCGGTCACGCCGATGCGTCGGCGGACCTCGCCGGCCTGGGTGACGACGTCGTAGCCGGCGACGCGGGCGTGACCGGCGTCCGGCCGGGCCAGCGTCGTCAGGATCCGCACGGCGGTGCTCTTGCCCGCCCCGTTCGGGCCGAGGACGCCGAGGATCGTTCCCGCGGGGACGCTCAGGTCGACCCCGGCCAGCGCCTGGGTGTCGCCGTAGCGTTTCGCGAGGTCCGTCGCCTCGATCATGATCTGGTCCATCCGGGCTCCGTCCCGCCGAATATTTACCTGCCAGCAGGTAAGCTGACTTACCTGTCGCAAGGTAAGTAACGTCGTGTCAGGTCGTCAAGTAGGTTGAGATCATGCCCAGACCGCCCGCGCCCACCGAAGGGGAGAAGAGCACCCGGGAACGGATCCTCGACGTGGCCCTGGAGCTGTTCAGCACCGCCGGGTACGAAGCGGTGTCGCTGCGCGAGATCGCGGAGCGGATGAACTTCACGAAGGCGGCGCTCTACTACCACTTCTCGAGCAAGGACGACATCCTGCTCGCCCTGCACCTGCGTCTGCACGATCTCGGCCGGGCGGGCTTCGACGACCTCGAGGCGGATCTGGCCCGCCCGGAGCGCTGGCCGCAGCTGCTCGACCTCGTCGTCAACACCATGCTGGCGAACCGGTCGCTGTTCCTGTTCCACATCCGCAACCACAGCGCGCTCGAGCGGCTGCACAGCCACAGCCACGACGCCGACCACGCCGACCTGCAGGAGCGGTTCCAGCGGATCCTCACCGACGAGACCGTCCCGGTGGAGCTGCGGGTGCGGCTGATGTGCGCCCTCGGCGCGATCGCCGGCGGGTTCGTGCTCGGCGGTGAGGTGCTCGCCGCCGTCCCGGACGCCGACCTCGGCCGGATGCTGCGCGCCGCCGTCGGTGACCTGATGTCCCCGGCCGCCGCCCTCGCGCAGCCGACCCGCACCTCCTGACCGAACCACGCCGTGTCGCGCGGGTAGCCGTCAGGTGGCGACGGGTGGCCGCGCACCTGCCATGATCCAGGGCCATGACGACGCGGGACGGGCGGCAGCCGGCCAGCCGGCGGGGATTCCTCGACGCGACGCTGCGGCTGGCGGCCTCCGGCGGGCTCGCCGCGGTCGCCGGCACCGGGGCGGCGGGCTGCGACGGCCCGGCGCCCGATCCGGGCGGCGCCCCGTCGGCCACCGCCGCGCCCCGGCCCTTCGCCACCGGCACGCCGGGCCCGATCGCCGCCACCGACCTGGTGGACGTCGACACGCTCTGGGGCTGGGTCGAGCGGATGACCGCGGCGGGACCGCGGTTCACCGGCTCGGCGGCGCACCGGCACCACATCGACGACCTCGAGCGACAGCTGCGCGACTACGGCCTCGAGGTGACCCGTCATCCGACCCCGCTGTCGCAGTGGCTCGCGCGGTCCTGGTCGCTGCGGGTCACCGACGCCACCGGCGCGACCCGGTCGGTGCCTGTCGCCTACTACCGGCCGTACTCGGGGGAGACCGGCCCGGCCGGTGTCGAGGGACCGCTGGTCGACCTGGGCGCCGGCGCCGAAGCCGACTACCAGGCCGCCGGCGCCGGCCTGGCGGGCGCCGCGAGCGGCCCGGGTGCTCTGGGAGCCCCGGATGCCCCGGGCGTCCCGGGCGCGGGGTCGCCGTCCGGGGCGATCGTGCTGGTCGACGCCCCGGTGGCCCGGCTGCGTGCCTCGGTGCTCGCCGACCTGGCGTACGACGTCCACCCGCCCGAGGCCCGCGCCGAGTTCGCGGCGGAGGACTACTCCCGGGTCTGGCTGGGGGTCCCGCCGGCGCCGGGCCTGTCCACCGCCCGCGCCCACGGCGCCGTCGGCATGATCGAGGTCTCCGACATGTCACCCGCCCTCGCCGCCGGGCAGTACACCCCGCACCAGCAGGAGCACGCCGACCTCCCGGCGCTGCGGGTCGACCGGGAGCAGGGCGCCCTCCTGCGCGGCCTGCTCGCCCGCGGGCCGGTGCGCGCCACCCTCGTCCTGGACGCCGACCGGAGCCGCACCACCGTCGACTACCTGCTGGCCCGCCTGCCAGGAGCCGGGCCGCGCCAGGACCCACGAACCGTCCTCGTCGCCACCCACACCGACGGGCAGAACGCGCTCGAGGAGAACGGCGGCCCGGCGCTGCTCGCGCTCGCCGAGTACTTCAGCCGGTTCCCGGCCGCCACCCGCCGCCGCGACCTGCTGTTCATGTTCTCTCCGAGCCACATGACCGCCGAGACGGCGACCGTGAAGCCGGACGAGTGGCTGCGCGAGCACCCCGACATCACGGCGGGGATCGACATGGCGCTCGCCGTCGAACACCTCGGCGCCATGGCCTGGGACGACGACGGCGGCACCGGCCCCTACCGCGCCACCGGCCGCACCGAGCCGGTCGCCGTCGCGGTGGGCAACAGCGAGACCCTGCGCCGGCTGGCCACCGACGAGGTCCGCCACAGCGACCTGGCCCGCACCGGCATCCAGAAGCCGTTCCAGGACGGCCTCTACGGCGAGGGGACCTTCGCCTACCGACTCGGCATCCCCACCATCGCGATGATCACCGGGCCGGCCTACCTGTTGCAGGTCACCCCGGGCGACAACCTCGACAAGCTGGACCGGGACCTACTGCATCGCCAGACGCTCTTCCTGGCCCGGCTGCTCGCCCGGATGACCGAGCTGCCCCCGATCGCCGAACTGCCCCGGGTCACCGGGCTGCCCGGCACCACGCCGGCCTGAGTACGGAGGCAGTCGATACCAGCTGTAGCGGCGACCAGAACAGGATGCTGACCGTCGAATCCGGTATGCGGAATTGAGGACCGTCGTGACCTTCTTCAAATTGTATGGCAGCATCTGCCGTCTGATTGGGAAGGAGCCTCATGGCCAGATGTGCGCCAACGTTCATCCGCCGCTTCGCTCCGGTCGCCGCTCTGGCGGTCGCCGCATCTTTGTCCGCATCGGCTTTGTCCGCAACGGCCGGTATCGCCGCCCCGTCGACATCCCCGCCCACGCCCGTCCTCGCCCGGCCTTTATCGGCGGACACACAGGCCTGGTGGAACTACGACCGTCCGGCCACCTATCAGACCGTCTCCACCGAGACCACAGTTCCGGCCCGGGACGGCACCCCGCTCAGCTGCACCCTGGTCCGGCCGGCGACCAACGGTGCGCCGGCCGTGGGTACCTTCCCCGGCCTGGTCGTCGAGTTCACTCCGTATACGGCATTACGGGCGAGCTACGTCGCCAGCGAGGCCACCTATTTCGCGACCCACGGCTATAACGCCCTGGTCTGCAACCTGCGGGGGACCGGCGGATCAGGGGGCACCTGGCAGCACGCCATGTCGCCCCAGGACGGCAAGGATGCCCGCGACCTGGTCGAATGGCTGGCCGTCCAGCCCTTCTCGAACGGCCGGATCGGAATGACCGGCGAGAGCTACGGCGGTGACACGACCTACGCCGCCGCCATCAACCAGCCTCCGCACCTGGTCGCCATCGCCCCGCTGCAGTCCCCGGCCGACCTCTACAGCGACGTCATCTATCCGGGTGGCATCAAGACCACAGAGGGCGGCAGCATCGACAACTGGCCCGACACCGCTCAGCTGATCAGCGGCGGAGCGATCAACGCCGAGGCCGAGTACGCGGCCAACCGCGCGCACCCCACCTACGACGACTACTGGCAGTCACGATCGTTCGTCGGCCGTCATCATGCGATCAACGTCCCGATTTTCGCGATGGGCGGCTGGGTCGACCAGTACTTCCGCTCCGGCCAGTTCACCAACATCGAAGGTGCCCTCGGCCGCACGTGGGCCATCTACGGCCAGTGGCCGCACCAGGCCCCGCTGCGGTATCCGAGCTGCGGGCGGGTCTGCAACTCCGAAGGACTCTCCCCGGGGATCACACTCGCCTGGTTCGACCACTGGGTGATGCGGATTCCCAACGTCCCGATCCCGCCCCGGCCGACGCTGGTCAGTTACGCCGGCGCCAGCCCCGGCACGACCTCAGCGGGATGGCGGGAGATCATCGGCTACCGGCCGACCGGCACCACCACGCGAGCGTTCACCCTCAACCCGGACGGCTCGCTGGGAGCGGCCAGCCCGACGGCCGGAACCAGGACGTTCCACCAGCCGCAGGATCCGTCGACCGCCGGGGGGTCCGTCCTCTTCCAGACCAGCGCGCTCACCGCACCGACGGCGCTGTTCGGCCGCCCGACGCTCACGCTGCGGGCGAGGCTGTCCGGCCCGGACGCCAACCTCTACGTCGAACTGCTCGACGTCGGACCTGACGGTACCGAGACGCTGGTCAACAACGGCTTCCTCCGGGCCAGCCACCGGATCTCGAGCGTCGTGCCCACCCCGGTGCCGACCGGGGCACCCGTCACCCTCACCGTTCCGATCCGGCCGGACGACTGGCAGTTCGGGGCCGGCCACCGCATCGCCGTGCGCGTCTCCGGCGGCGTCTCGACGATGCTCACCCAGAATCCGACCCCGGTCGACGTCACCGTCGCCACCGGCGTCGGCGGCTCCGCCCTGACCCTTCCGACCGTCGCCTGACCCTGACCCTGAGCCTGTGGGGCCTGCCCGGCGCCTAGCCTGGTGGTGGACGGTCCGATCCACCGTCACGGGCGCACGGGCAGGAGGGGGAGTGGCTGGGGACGGCGCAAAGCGGCCGTACCGGACATCGCCGAGTGTGCGACAGGCCCGGGCCGACCGGCTGGAAGCCGCGGCCCGGGCCGTCGAGTCAGCCGCTCTCCAGTTGTTCGAGCTCCGCGGATTCGACGTGGTGACGGTCGACGACATCGCGGCCGCCGCGAGGATCTCCGTCCGCACGTTCTACCGCTACTTCCCGGCCAAGGACGATGTCCTGCGGGCCGTCCTCCGGCGCCGGGCACAGGCCGTCGCAACCGCCCTGGCGACCCGACCTGCGGACGAGGCGCCGATGCGTTCGGTCCGCCAGGCCGTCCAGGACGTCGTCGCCGCCGAGGACTCGGCCGAGGTCGCCCGGTGGGTCCAGGTCGTGGAGGCCAGCCTCTACGCCACCCGGGTGATGCTCGGTGTGAGCATCCTGGAGTTCAACGGCGTCCTCGCCGAGTTCCTTGGCATGCGGCTGGGTAAGGCGCCCGACGACCTGGAGCCCGCGATGCTCGCAGTCGCCGCGGGTGCGATCATCCTCGTCGCACAGACCCGCTGGTATCTGCTCGGCGGAGACCTGGCGGCGACGATCAGCGATGCCCTCACCGTCATCGACACCGTCGTCCTGGGCGGGGCCGGCGCCAGCGAATGATGCGCCATCCCTCGCTCCGAGGAGTGGAAGCCATCGTGGCAGACGTTTCACGTCGCACCTGATCGAAGCCGCGCGCGGCTAGTGTTGGACGGGTGGATGACCGGCAGCCGGAACCTCGCGCCGCGAGCGGGGGAACCGGGCCTGGTGCGGCACTCGGCCCGCTGTGGGAAAGTCCGCCGGCGCCGCCCGGACCCGGGCTGACCCGCGCGGCGATCGTCGGAGCCGCCATCGACATCGCCGACCGCGAAGGGCTCGACGCGGTCTCCATCCGCCGGGTCGCGGCCGTGCTCGACGCCCGGCCGATGAGCCTCTACACCCACGTCCCGAGCAAGGACGACCTGCTCGACCTCATGACCGACCGGGTCGCCGGGGAGGCCGTCCTGACCGAGGCGCTGCCCACGGACTGGCGGGCGGCGATGCGGGCCATCGCTGCCCGCAGCCGGGAAGTGGGCCTGCGCCATACGTGGATGCTGCGGTCCGTCGTGAAACGCGGAAACATCGGCCCGAACGCCGTGCGACACATCGAGCAGTCGTTCGAGGCCCTCGCCGGCCTGCGGGTGGAGACCAGCCGCAGGATTGAAATCCTGCGGGCCGTGGACACGTTCGTGATCGGGCACATCCTCGGGGAGGTCTCCGCGCGCAAGCGCGAGGGCCAACAGGCGTGCGCCGCCGACGGCCCGGCCCCAGAGCGCAGTTCGGCCCCAGACCAGAACCTGGCCCCTGAGCGTCGCCTGGCCGCGGAGCAGGACCGGGCCCCGGCGCGGGCGGGTGGCGGCGGGGACGAGCGCGACCGTGGCACGGGAGCGCCCGCGGTCGATCGCGCGGTGCCCGGCCTGCCGGCCGAACCGCGCTGGCAGGCCGTCGTCGAGCATCTGCACCAGCTCGCGGCGAGTGGACAGCACCCGGCGCTCGCCGAGGTGCTGACCGAACCGCTCACGCTCTCGGGCGGGCATGCGGACCGGGCCTTCGAGCAGGGCCTCGACTGGCTGCTGTCCGGCATCGCCGCCACCCTGCCACCAGACGCCGCCGCGGCCTGATTCCCCGCCGGCGGTAACCGCCGAGGTCGACGTTGGAATAGGGGAGAACCCGGAAAGTCAACACGACTTTTCCCATTCGACTGCCCCACCCCCCGGCCAGCAGGCAGCATGCGCCAGGACCGGTGTCCAGATTGCCTGGACCCACCATCCCGACACCCCGTCGTCGCGCGCCGCCGTCGTGCGAGGCACGGAACGGCCGGAGGAGCCTGACGATGACCGAATCCACGTCGGAGCAGCCCCAACTCTCCTGGAACTTCGACAGTCTGGACGTCACGGACCCCGAACCGCTGCCGGCCGACCATCCGCTGCGCCATGACGCCCGCGTCCGGATCCTGCCGCACCTGTCCTGGTCGGCTCCCGGCGGCCTCAGCCGCGGCTTCGACCTCTTCACCGACAACCTCCGGAGACCGGCCACCCCTGAACCGGACCCGGTGTTCCGCGGAACACCGGAACACCGGCCCCGTACGTCGGCTCGCGCCCCGTCGTGCGGGGGTCAGCCGGGGTAGTTGGCGAGTGCGACGGCCGGGGCGCAGGCGGCGCGTGCGGTGCGGGCGGGTGCGCCGAGCAGGTAGCCCTGGCCGAAGTCGATGCCGGCGTCGATGGCGACCCGCAGCTCGGCGGTGTTCTCGATGCCCTCGGCGATCACGCAGCCGCCGATCTCCGCGGCGACGTCCACGATGGCGGCGGCGACGGCGCGGCGGGCGGGGTCGCCGTCCATCCCGTGAGTGATCAGATAGTCGAGTTTCACGATCTCGGGCCGCAGGTGGATGAGCTGTTCGAGGCCGGCGTAGCCGGTGCCGATGTCGTCCACCGCGATCTGGGCGCCGAGCGCGCGCAGCGCGTGGATGCCGCGCATGACCACCGGGTCGGCGCTGAAGTACTCGTGCTCGGTGATCTCGACGATCAGTCGTTCGCAGGCCGGGAACGGGGCCAGCAGGCCGACCAGACCGGAGGTGATGGTGGCCGGTGAGGCGTTCACGGCGAGGGTGACCGAGCGGGGCAGCTCGGACATCACGGTCAGTGCGCGCCGGATGGCCGTCAGCTCGAGGTCCGTGCCGAGCCCGACGCTGCTGGCGACGGCGTACCAACCCTCCGGGTCGTCGGTCGATCCCGGGAAGCGTGACAGCGCCTCGACTCCCACCACGCCGCCATCGGAGAGGTCGACCACCGGCTGGAAGACGATCTGCGGGCCACCGGCGTCGATGAGGTCGTTGATCACCCGGGAGACCCGGCTGCGCGTCTCCCACACCCGGTGCAGGTCGATGACGGCGTCGCTGAGGAACGCGGCCAGCAGGCTGAGGAACCGGCCGTCGCGTTCGCGCAGCTCCGGGCGGGGCTGGTGCGCGAGGCAGCCGAGGATGCCGTAGATGTCGTTGTCGTTGTCGTAGACCGGCGTGGCCACGTACGCCCCGATACCCAGTACCCGGACGGTGCCCGCGCCGACGGTCCGCGGGTCGCGGTGGGTGTCGGGGATGATGACCGGCTGATCGTGGGCGAGTACCTGAGTGTAAAGGGCCGCCTCGCGGCGGATCGTGCTGCCCGGCGCGATGCCGAAACCGGCCGCGTCGCCGTTGACGACCTGTAGCACCAGCAGGTTGCCCTCGACCCGGCCCAGCCAGGCGAGATCCATGCCGAGGTGGCGGCGCAGCACCCCGAGCAGGTCGGCCACCGCGGGGTCCGGTTCCACGACCTCGATCGGTGGGCCCAGTGGCGACGCCGGACGCGCCATGGGCACCACCTCCTCGCTACGGCATGCCCAGGCCGGTGCGGCACACACACCGCGGCACGGCCGAGGGMTCCCGAGGAGTCAGAGCCAGCCGTTGCGGCGGAACGCCCGGTACAGGAACAGGCAGGCGGTCGCGATCGTCACCAGCACGGCCGGATAGCCCCAGATCTGCCGCAGCTCGGGCATGTGCTCGAAGTTCATTCCGTAGATCCCGGCGACCGCGGTGGGCACGGCTCCGATCGCCACCCACGCACTGATCTTGCGCATGTCCTCGTTCTGAGCGATGGTCACCTGCGTCAGTGTCGCCTGCAGGATCGACGACAGCAGCTCGTCGAGGTGGGTGATCCGTTGTGTGGCCTGCACGAGATGGTCGAAGACGTCCCGGAAGTGGTCGCGCACATGCGGGTCGATCATCGGCAGTGGGGTGTCGGACAGCGACCGCAGCGGGGCGGTCAGCGGGCTCACCGCGTGCTTGAACTCGAGGATCTCGCGCTTGAGCTGGTAGAGCTTCTCCACCGACGGCCGCGCCGAGTGCTCGAACACCGACGCCTCGGCGGCGTCCACGTCGGCCTCGATGCGGTCGACGACCGCCAGGTAGTCGTCGACGACCCGGTCGCACACGCCGTGCAGCACCGCGGACGGCCCGTGGCGCAGCATCTCCGGCCGTCCCTCCAGCTGGCCGCGCAGCTGCTGGAGCCCACCGTGCGCACCGTGGCGGACGGTGACGACGAAGTCGGAGCCGATGAAGACCATCACCTCGCCGGTGACGACGACCTCGGTGTCCGCGGTCAGCTCGCCGTGCTCGACGTAGCGGGCGGTCTTGAGCACCACGAACAGCGTGCTGCCGTACCGTTCGATCTTGGGCCGCTGGTGGGCGACGACGGCGTCCTCCACGGCGAGCGCGGGCAGGCCGTAGATGCCGGCGATGGATTCCAGCTCGGAGTCGGTGGGCTCGAACAGGCCCAGCCAGGCGAACGCGCCATGGTGGCGGCGGGCGATGTGCGCGGCGGTCAGCATGTTCGACCCGTCGGGGACCCGCTGGCCGTCGGCGTAGACGTGGCAGGCGACGACCTGCCCGGAACGGACCTGCTCGGCGGTGGGCGTCGGGGGCCGCTTGGGACGGGTGCGCACCAGCGACACCGGGCGCGCCAGGGCACCGGCGAGCAGGTCGCGCAGCAACCCGCCGCCGTGCTCGAGGTCGAGCCCGTCGTCGAGCCCGTTGCTGTCGTGCCCGCGCCCGTGGTGTCCGCCGGTGCCGGAGCCGTCCTGGTCGTGCCCGTTCACGCCGTTCTCCTCCGCGAGCTCGCTGCGGCCCCTGTCCGGCCCGGAGTCCATCCTTGCGGACGGCTCAGGCGGCCCCGGCCCCGGATGAGCCCTGGGCCCACGGCGGTGACCGCGGCGGGACGAACAGTGGCGGCCGGTCGCCGCGCCCTGTCCTCAACCAACTGGTTGACGACCTGGGTGAGGCGACCTAAGCTCGGTATTCAACCAATCGGTTGAGGAAGTGGCCGGCTGATCGTGGCCGGCCTGGGGAATGCAGAGGGGGAGTGCCGGTGGTGGCGGCGGACACGCTGTCCCGGGTGTTCTCGGCGCTGGCGGACCCGACCAGGCGCGACATCGTGGCGCGCCTGGCGGTGGGGGACGCCACTGTCAACGAGCTCGCCGCGCCCTACGACATGACCGTCCAGGCGGTGTCCAAGCACCTGCGGGTGCTGCAGGACGCCGGCCTGGTCAGCAGCGGCCGGCAGGCACAGCGGCGTCCGATGCACCTGGAGGCCGACGTCCTCGACCTCCTGACGACGTGGCTCGAGCGGTACCGCCGCCAGGCCGAGGAGCGCTACCGGCGCCTCGACGACGTCCTGCGCGCCATGCCCGACGACGTCGACCCGATGCCGCCCCGCCACCCACCCGACCTGACCGAGTCACCCGACCCGACCGAACCGACGACCTGACCTGGCCTGACCGCCGAGCCTGACAGGAGCATCGACATGCCCGCCACCGACACGAACCCGACCACGATGAGGTCCGCCCGCCCGGGCTGATCGTGCAGACAGGCTCAGGCCTTCGGGCCGCCGGCGACGTAGAGGACCTGGCCGGACACGAAGCCGGCGCCCTCGCCGACGAAGAACGACACCGCGTGGGCGATGTCGTCGACCTCGCCGGGCCGGGCGACCGGGATCTTCGACTTCGCCACGGCCAGGTAGTCCTCCCAGCCGACACCCAGGCGCTCGGCGGTCGCCCGCGTCATGTCGCTGACGATGAACCCGGGCGCCACGCAGTTCACCGTGATGCCGAACTTGCCCAGCTCGATCGCCAACGTCTTGGTGAAGCCCTGCAGGCCGGCCTTGGCGGCCGAGTAGTTCGCCTGGCCGCGGTTGCCCAGCGCGGAGATGCTGGAGAGGTTGACGATCCGGCCCCACTTCGCGTCCACCATGTACTTCTGGGTGGCCCGGGCGGTCAGGAACGAGCCACGCAGGTGGACGCCCATGACCGCGTCCCAGTCGCCCTCGGTCATCTTGAACAGCATGTTGTCGCGGGTGATACCGGCGTTGTTGACCAGCACCGTCGGCGCGCCGAGCTCGGCGGCCACCCGGGCGACGGCCGCGTCCACCGCGGCGGCGTCGGAGACGTCGGCGCCCAGGGCGATCGCCTTCCCGCCTGCGGCCGCGATCGCGTCCACGGTGGTCTTGGCCGCTGACTCCTCGAGGTCGAGCACGGCCACCGCCATGCCGTCACGGGCCAGGCGCTGCGCGATGGCGGCGCCGATGCCGCGGGCCGCTCCGGTGACGATCGCGACGCGGGACGGGGCTTCGGACACGGACCGGCTCCTCACACCAGACGCCACGCGCGACGGCGTGGCGATCGGACACACGCCGGCAGCCGTCCGCCGCGGGCGAGTCGCCGGTGCGACCGGACCACCGCCGGCGCCGGGCCCACACCGGCCCGGCGGCCTAAAGTCAACCGGTTCGCGGCCCCGAACGCCACCGGTCGACAACGTCGCCGGTCGGGTGCTCAAGCCGTGCGGGCGGGGCGGCGCAGGAGGGCCACGGCGGGCACGATTCCGGCGAAGGACAGGGCGGCGGTGACCCACCAGACCCGGGTGAACAGGTGCAGCGGGATGCCGCTGCCCGCCGACGACTCGCCGAGCACCGCGATGGTGACGGCGACACCCAGGGCGATGCCGGTCTGGCGCACCATGTTGACGACCGCGGAGCCGGTCGCGAACGACTGCGGGGGCAGCGACGCGGCGGCCGTGGACATCATGGTGGGCAGGGTCAGGCCGACGCCGATCCCGGTGAGGGTCATGCCGCCGAGCACGCCGGAGACGTAGTTCGGCTCCGTGGTGATCGCGAGCGCCCACCAGGCGACCCCGCCGCCGAAGATGACACTGCCCAGCCCGATGACGATCGCCGGCCCGTAGCGGGCGATCAGCCTGCCGGTGATGCCGAACGAGACGAGCGGGACCATGAGCGGCCCAGGCGCCATGGCCAGGCCGGCCTGCAGCGCGGACCATCCCCACTGGCCCTGCTCCCAGAGCACGATCGACAGCAGCATCGCGCCGAAGGAGGCGGAGAAGAACAGCGCGACGACCGAGGCGCCGGTGAAGTGCCGGGAGGTGAACAGGGACGGGTGCACGAGCGGGTTCCGGCTGGTGGCGCAGTGGACGGCGAACAGGACGAGCAGGCCGACCCCGCCGGCGAGGGATCCCACCAGCGCCGCCGAGGACCAGCCCCAGTCCGGCCCCCGGACCAGCCCGGCGGTCAGCAGGCCGACCCCGCCGGTGGCCAGCAGCACGCCGACGGCGTCGGGCCGCTCGGTCGGCTGGCCGGCCAGGCGCGGCAGCCGGCGCCAGCCGACGACGAGGGCCGCGAGGCCGACCGGGACGTTGACGAGGAACGCCCAGCGCCAGCTGGCGGCGACGAGCAGCCCGCCGACGACCGGGCCGATCGCCGCCGACATCCCGCCGACGGCGGTCCAGGTGCGCACGGCGCCCTGACGGCGCTCGGGTTCGTGGGCCGCGAGCACCAGGCCCAGTGAGGTGGGTGTCACCAGCGCGGCCCCGGCGGCCTGCACGAGCCGGAAGCCGATCAGCATGTCGACGGTGGTGGCCGCCGCGCAGGCCGCCGACGTGAGCGTGAACACCGCGACGCCGAGCAGGAAGCCGAGGTCGCGGCGGTACCGGTCGGCGAGCCGTCCGAAGAAGACGAGCAGCGCCGCGTAGACGACCGCGTAGCCGTTGAGCACCCACGACAGCCGGCTCAGGTCGGTCTCGCCGAGATCGTGGGCGATCTGCGGCAGCGCGACGTTGACGATGAACAGGTCGAGGCTCGCCAGGATCACGCCACTGCAGACGATCAGCAGAACCTCGCGTCCGGACGCCTCGCGGCGTCGTGAGGGCGAGACGCCCCGGTCCATCATCAGTTCTGTCATGCAACTGAACTTAGGGCGCTGGCGTTCCGTCACGCAACTGACTAACGTGCCGGTCATGGAGCGCAAGAGCTTCGCGGACATGAACTGCTCGGTGGCCCAGTGCCTCGAGGTCGTCGGCGAGTGGTGGACGATGCTGATCCTGCGCGACGCCTTCCTGGGGGTGAGCCGCTTCGACGACTTCCAGCGGCGGCTCGGGATCTCCCGCAACGTGCTCACCCAGCGCCTCACCGGTCTGGTCGAGGCCGGCGTCCTGGCCAGGACCGCCTACCAGGAGCATCCGCCGCGCTACGACTACCGGCTCACCGACAAGGGCCGCGACCTGTGGCCGGTGCTGTCCGCGATGCGGCAGTGGGGCGACCGGTACGCCGCGCCCGCGGGCCCGCCGGTGAACGTGCGGCACCGCGGCTGCGGCGAGGTCTTCCACACGGTGCCCACCTGCTCGCAGTGCGGCGAGCAGGTGGGCCCGGGCGACGTCCGCGCGGTCGTCGGCCCCGGCGGCAGCGCGGATCTCCTGCCCGCCCGGTCAGCGCAGGCCTGAGCGTACGAAGGCGTCGACGACCTGCCGCTGGAACGCCAGACAGATGCGGTGGGGGAGCGGCGTGTCCGCCCCGCGCCCCTGCGCGGTGTCCCCGAGACTCAAGATAGTCAACGATGTTGACGCCGCCGCCTTCCAGTTTATGATCTTGAACAGTCGGCCACCGACTCCTCCTGGAACACCTTTCAACCCACATACAAGGCACGCGGATGTGCGGTGTCGTTGTCGGCGCCGCGGCCCTCGTCGGGGTCAGCTCCTTCGCCGGGCCGATCCCCGGGGCGCTGGCGGCGGACGGCGCGCCCGATCCCGCCCCGCCCGGTGTGGCGAGCCTGAACCCGGCCCTCGCCCCGTTCGAGAACCAGCCGGTGCGCTGGCACGAATGCCGGACCGGCCCCAACGACGCGATCGGCTCCTACCTGGACGCGGCCGGCGCGCAGTGCGCCGGGATCAGCGTCCCGCTGGACTACGCCCGCCCCGACGGCCGGGAGATCACCCTCGGGGTGTCCCGGATCAGGGCGGCCGACACCGCCCACCGGCGCGGCATTCTGATGATCAATCTTGGCGGTCCCGGGGGCCCCGCTCTGGACGCCGCCCCGGACCTGCGTGGGCTGCTCGGTGAGGCGGCGGACGGCTTCGACGTGGTCGGGATGGACCCCCGTTTCGTCGGCCGCAGCGCACCGCTGGACTGCGGGCCGCTCCTGAAGCGGCCCTGGCCGCGCGCCGGCGGCCCCGACCAGGACAGTTTCGATCGCACCGCCGACGGTCAGGCCGCGATAGCGCAGGCGTGCGCGGTGCACGCCGATGTGCTGCCGTTCGCGTCGACACGGAACACCGCTCGTGACATGGATATTGTCCGTGCTGCGCTTGATGAGCGGAAGTCGACGACAGCGCGGAGGCGTCCGACATCCTGGCGATGGGTGTGCGGGCCTTCGCCGACGCGGCGGATGGCCGTGCGCCGGCGGAGAACCCCCACCTCGACGAGTTCCTGGACGGTGTCGCGACCGGCGGTCCGACGCTGCCCGGCGGGTCACCCGGGCGCCGGGTGGAGGCGGTGCCGGAGGGGTCGAGAGGCGCCGACCCGGGTGGCGAACACCGTGCCCGCGCTGGTGGTGGCCGCGGAGAAGGACAACCGCACGCCGTACGCGGGCAGCCGGGTGCTGCACCGGGCGTTGTCCTCGTCGCGGCTGGTGACGTTGCGCGGAGCACGGGTGCACGGCGTGTACGGCGGGCGCAGCGGCTGTGTCGACGAGGCAGTCAATGCCTACCTGCGGTCGGGCACCCTGCCCAGCGCCGACCTCACCTGCACCCGTCCGCCGGCTCCCCCGGGTTCGCTTCCGGAGTGACAGCCGACGAATCGGTCCGGTCGGCGTTGGTGTGCGCGGCGACCGGCACCGTCAGACGGGGCGGAGAGAGGCGAGGAGGCGGTGGGTCGTCTCGAGGGTTTCGGCGAGGTCGAGGGCTCCGTGGCGGCGGCCCGGGGTACGTGCGCCGGCCGCGTTGTCGAAGTAGCGCTGGGCGAGCATCGCGGCCTTGAGTCGGGAGGCGCTGTGCGGGCAGGTGACGCTGAGGCGGCGGGCGGCGCGGCCGGCGGCGGCCAGGAGCTCGGGTGGGGGCGCTGTCGCGCCGCCGGCGGCGGCTTCCTGGCGTACGCGCAGGTAGTGGTAGGCCAGGTCGTCGACCCGGTCGTAGGGCAGTCGCTCCCGGATCTGGGCGCCGGACCGGCTCCCGAAGATCGCGGCGTAGCCGAGTGTTCCCGCGGCGGCCAGGACGATGGCCGCGGCGGTCCAGGGGGTGCCCGGGTGGGTTCCGGTCAGGTGCCGCGCGATGGTGGCGGCGGCCAGGGCCCAGCCGGGGGTGAGGAGTAGCGCGCCGATGCCGATGCCGGCCAGGCAGCGGCTGCGCCGGTAGCGGGTCGCCGCCTTGGTGACCGCGTCGTCCACTTGTGGGTGTGCCCGTTCCCGGGCKGCGAGCGTCACGACCAGACAGCCTCTCCTGATCATTGTCAGGAGTCAGATGGTATGTCGAACCCACCGGCCGTCCGCGGGTTCGACACGCCTGTGCGGCCGGTGGGTCGAGGTCTGCCGGTGGACTTCTGTTGTTCCCGGTTACCGCTGGACGGAGGCGGGGCGCATGCCGGCGAAGATGAAGTCGAGGTGGCGCTGGCAGGCCTGGGCGGGGTTGTCGCCGGGGGCCTCGACGACTCCGCGCACGGAGCGCAGGGTCATCAGGACGTCGGTCAGGGTGACGTCGTCGCGGATCACGCCGGCGGTCTGGGCGTCGCGCAGCAGGTCCGCGACCGTGTGGCGCATCTTCTCCTGTTCGGGTGCGGGGGCGCGTTCCCACAGGCGGGCCAGGCAGCCGCGGTGGGCGGCCATGGTGTTGGCGACGGCGCGCGCGTAGCGTTCCAGGCCGTGCCCGCCGGGTGCGTTGCGGGCGGTTTCGGCGGCCCCGGCCATGTCGGCGAGGATCTCGTGGATCAGGTATTCGATGAGTGCCTGTTTGGTGGGGAAGTGGCGGTAGAGCGTGCCGATGCCGAGCCCGGCGCGCTGCGCGATGTGTTCGACGCCGGCTTCGATGCCTTCGTCGTTGAAGACCTCGATCGCGGTGGTGATCAGGCGCTGGCGGTTGGCGGCGGCGTCTCGGCGCAGCCGCGGCCCGGCGTCGGTCGCGGTGCTGTCTCCGGTGTTCTGGTTCCCACCGCTGGTAGCCGTGGAGATCACTGTAGTCCGCCTCAGCATCGTTACACGATCATCGGCTACCACCATAGCCGTGGGCGCCGACGGACCGTGGTCGGCCTGACGGGGTGACTGGTCTGATTGTCCCGGCTGGTAGGGCCCTAGCCGGTACGCACCGGCTGGTGCGGTCTACTCCGGGTCGGCGCCGAGCAGGGTGCCGCCGGGCACCAGCCCCAGCTCGGCGTGCGGCAGGTCCTGGGCGGTAGCCGGGTGGCCCCGGCGTGCGGCCGGGATGGCGAGGGCGGCGATCAGGGCGAGCACGGTGGCGCCGGCGAGCATGGCGAAGCCGTTGGTGTAGCCGGATTCCTTGGGTATGCCGTCGGATCCGGCGCCGGAGGTGACGATGGTGGCCATCAGTGCGGCGCCGATCGAGCCGCCGATGGTGCGGATGTTGGCGTTCATGCCGGAGGCGACGCCGGTCTGGTGGGCGGGGACGGCCTCGACGATGAGGCTGGCCATGGCGGAGAAGGCCAGGCCGAGCCCGATGCCCATCACCGCGGTGGCGATGTAGACCTCCCACTTGTCGTGGTGGGCGAAGGCGATCAGGGCGAAGGAGATGATCGTGACCGCGGAGCCGGTGACGACGACGGCCTTGGAGCCGTAGCGGGCGGCCAGCGGGCCGGAGGCGATCCCGACGGCGAACATCGTGATGCTCAGCGGCAGCAGGATCAGCCCGGATTCGGTGATGGTGGCGCCGAAGCCGTATCCGGCGGAGGTCGGCGTCTGCACGAACTGCGGCAGGAACGCCATGAGGGCGTACATCCCGACGCCGATGAGCAGGGCGACGAGGTTGGTGGTCCACACGGCCGGCAGGCGCATCATGGTCATGTCGATCAGTGGGGCGGTGGAGCGTGCCTCGACGACGACCCACGCTCCGCCGATGACGACGGCGCCGGCGAGCAGGCCGAGCACCTTGCCGGACGTCCAGCCCCAGTCGGGGCCTTCGGAGAGGCCGAGCAGCAGGCAGACCAGCCAGGCGGAGAGCAGCAGCGCCGGGGTGGTGCTGATCCTGGAGGGGGTGCGGATGGCGGATTCCGGGATGAACACGACGGCGGCCGCGGTGGCCAGCAGCACCATGATCAGGGGAACCCAGAACAGCCAGTGGTAGTCGAGCAGGTCGACGATCGGGCCGGCCAGGACGAGGCCGAGGCCGGCGCCGACCGCGGTCAGCGCGGCCAGGACGCCGATGGCGCTGGAGACCTTCGGGAGGGGGAACTCGTCGCGGATGATGCCGAAGGCGAGCGGGAGGATGCCGCCGCCCACGCCCTGGATGACACGGGCGATGATCATCAGGGTGATGCCGGTGGCGATCGCGGCCAGCGCCGAGCCCACGGCGAGTGCGCCGAGGGCGACCAGCAGCATCTTCTTCTTGCCGACGGCGTCGCCGATGCGGCCCATGATCGGGGTGAAGATCGAGGCGGAGAGGAGGTAGGCGGTCAGCACCCAGGTGACCGTGGTCTGGTTGGTGTGCAGGCTTTCCATGATCGTGGGTAGCACGGGGGTGACCAGTGACTGCAGCAGGGCGTAGGTGGCCACGGCGAGCGCCAGTACGGCGAACGTGACCTGGTGGTGGGCTCTGCGGGCAGGTTGGATCATGGACCCTCCAGGCTCCGGAACGGAGCCTCCGCTCCGCAAGGAGCGTAACAGGAGTTGATCCTCCGTTCCCATCGAGGTCCGGCCTTCCTCCGGCGACGGATCGCCACCGTGAGCCGGGAGCCGGCCGTTGACGGCCTGCCGTGCGGCCGTTGGGCCGGGCGCGGCCCCGCCCACCGTCCCGTCCCCCCTTGTCGACGCGGCCAGGTGGCGCTGGTGAATGCTTTGGACGGCGGCCGGCGTCATCCGGCGTCCCGTCCCCCGCCGGTCGCGGCGGGTGGACCGGGGTGTCAGGCTCCCGAAGGGCGTCGGATTCCCGGCTCCGGACACATCCGGAGCCGGATGCCGGACCCTGGCGGCCGGCGCGGCCGCGGACTGTGGGTGGGCCACGTGGTGGCCGTCCCCGCCGGGATCCGCCCACCGGAGCCCGGGTGCGGGGGGCGGCGTGAGTGGAAGGTGATCCCGATGGCGGTGTCCCGACGTGACGTCCAGACGGTAGACGGGCTGATGGACGTCGATCTCCATGCCCCCGACGGCGGCGCCCCCGCCCCGGTTGTGATCATGTACCCGGATGCCTACGGCGTCCGGGAGACGGTGCAGCGGATGGCCGGGCGGCTGGCGGCGGCCGGCTACCTGGTGGCCCTGCCGAACATGTTCTACCGCGCCGGGGCCGACGCGGCAGCACCGGAGAAGATCGACTTTGCCGACCCCGAGCAGCGCGCCCGGCTGGGGCGGGTCGTCTCCCAGGCGACCCCGCAGCGGGTGATGGCCGACACCGGCGCGCTGCTGGACGCCCTGGCCGACGAGCCGGGCGCGCTGCCCGGCCCGGTGGGGACCATCGGCTACTGCGTCGGCGGCCGGATGGCCTTCACCGCGGCGACGGCACACCCCGATCGGGTCGCGGCGGCGGCGTCGATCCACGGCGGCGGGCTGGCCAGCGACGACCCGTCCAGCCCGTACCTGGCGGCGGACCGCATCCGCGCCGCCCTGTACATCGCGATCGCCACCGGCGACGCCCACCACACCGACGCCGACCACGCCCGGCTCGTGGCGGCGCTGGACGAGGCGAAGGTCGACTACGAGGCGGAGATCCTCCCCGCGCGGCACGGGTTCGCGTTGGTCGACTTCCCCGTGTACGACGAGGCGGCGGCCGAGCGGCACTGGGAGAAGTCGCTGGCGCTGTTCGCCCGCACTCTGCGTCCCGCAGCCTGATCCCACCCCGGTTCCCGGCTCATCGCGGGGCCGGCAGGCTCACTCGACCGCCGGGCGACCCGGCGGCACCGGCACCTCGCCGGCCGGACGTCCACCGGCTGGCGAGGGCTGGGCACGGGCGGTGCGTAGCTCGGCGGTGAGCTCGTCGACCTGCCGTTCGGCGCGTTCGGCGCGGGTCCGGGCCTCGGCGCGGGCATCGGTGAGCACGGCGAGCCGTTCGGCGGCGGCCTGCTGCTCGGCCGCCAGCCGGGACGCCGCCTCGGCGCGGGCCCGCGCCAGCTGGTCGGTGGCGGCTGCCCGTTCCCGCTCGAGGTCCTCGGCGGCGGCCGCGCGGACCCGGGCGGTCTCGGCCTGGGCGTCGGCGTGCGCCCGGGCCAGCTCGTCGCGTTCGCGGCGGGCGTCGTCGCGGATCCGGTCCCGGTCGGCCCGCAGATGGTCGCGGTCCGCCCGCAGTTCGCGCAGGGCCGCCGCGTCCCGCTCGGCGGCCCGTTCCGCGGCCCGCAACGCCACGGTCAGCCGGTCAGTCTCGGCGGTCAGCTCGGCACGGACCCGTTCTGCCTCGGCGTGGACCCGACCGATCTCGGTGGCCGCCTCCCGCCGGGCACGCGCCACATCGTCGTCGGCGTCAGCGCGCGCCGCCTCCACCGCCGCGGCGGCCTCCCGGCGGGCCGTCTCGGCATCGGTGACCGCGCCCGCGTGCGCCGCCTCGGCGGCGGCCAGGCGCCGTTCGGCATCCTCGAGGGCGGCGACGGCTTCGGCGGCCACCGCCTCGGCCTCCCCGCGGGCGGTCTGCTCCGCCCTGGCGGTCTGCTCCGCGCGCACGGCCCGGGCCACCGCCTCGGCGACCCGCTCGGCGGCATCGGCCTCGGCCGCCTCCACCTGTGCCTCGGCGCGGGCGACATCCCCGAGGCCGGCCATCTCCCGGGAGAAGCCGTCCAGGGAACGGGTCAGGTCGGCGGCCAGCGCGCGGATCTGGGCGGCGAGCTCGTCGGCCCGCAGCCGCCCGGCGGCGATCGGCCGCGCGACCGGCGGACGCACGGCCGCCGGGTCACCGCCGGCGGGCGGGGTGCTCTCCCGGCGGGCGATGTCGCGGCGACGGCGGTAGGCCGCGAGCCGGTTGTGGGCCGGGTCCTCGCAGTAGGACGGTGGCCGTCCAGGCCGGTCGGCGGGTGCGGTGGGCCGCTCGCAGCCAGGGAAGACGCACCGTGACGACGGTGGTGCCGCCGTCTGGGCACCGCCCGTCATGGTGGCGGGATCGTCGTCTGCCGGTATCGCCCTGGGATCGTCGGCCGAGCTCATGCTCCGGTTCTACCGGACGAACCCCGAAGCGGATCGTGCGCGACCCGCGTGGCGACCAGGTCATTCGCGTGTTTCGCCCGGTGCTGCCGCCCACCGCGCGTGACGTGGTGCCACACGCCCGACGCCAGCCCGGAAACGCAGCGGGTGGCCGTCCGCGTGGGGTGGACGTGGCAGGGTGTGACGCGGTAGGAACGGGACCTGCAAACGCGCTGGTGACGGCGGGCCGCCGAGCTGGATCGGCTGCCGTTCCGGCACCGGCGGTGTCCGAGCCCGCGCCCGTGCCGGGGTCACCAGGTGACCCGAGGTGCCGGCCGACCTGGGGAGGTGAGCCCGATCCCGCTGCCGCAGGCTGGGCGCTCTCCCCGCGCGTTCACCAGGCCCGCCGGCCGACCCGCTCGCCGCGCCGCCCACTGAGGCGTCCGGCGCCGAGCGGTGCCGCGCGGAGGACCGGTGCGCCGTGCAGTGCGCTCTCGGTTTTCCGGAAGGTCCTCATGTCGGGTTCCACCGCTTCTCCCGCCTCTCCCGCTTCACCGTCTTCGTCGTTCTCCGCGTCTTCGTCGTTCGCTACCCCGTTGCCCACCGCTGCGCGCCTCTCGCTCGACCGGTCGGCCGTCGTGGCGACGCTGCGCGGGGCCGGTTGTGTGTTCGCCGAGGACGAGGCCGCGCTGCTGCTGTCAACCGCGAGCACCCCCGACGAGCTCGCCGTGATGGTCGCCCGTCGGGCGTCCGGGCTGCCGTTGGAGCACGTGCTGGGCTGGGTGTCGTTCCGCGGCCTGCGGGTGGCTGTCGACGAGCGGGTGTTCGTCCCCCGCCGCCGCACCGAGTTCCTCGTCGACCGCGCCGCGGCGATCCTGGCCGCCGGCGCGACCGTGGGGGACAGGGCCCGCTCGGCGGCGGGTTGGGTGGTCGTCGATCTGTGCTGCGGGTCGGGCGCGGTCGGCGCGGCGCTGGCCGGCGCCGTCCGCGGGCCGGTTGACCTGCACGCGGGGGACGTCGACCCGGTCGCCGTCGCCTGCGCCCGGCGCAACCTGACCGGTCCGGCGCGCATCACCCCGGCACCGGCCCGGGTCTACACAGGTGATCTCTACGCGCCGCTGCCGCCGGTGTTGCGCGGGCGGGTGGATCTTCTGGTGGCCAACGTTCCGTACGTGCCGACGGGTCGACTGGGGCTGTTGCCTCCCGAGGCGCGGGTCCACGAGCCCCGGGAGGCCCTCGACGGCGGTTCGGACGGGCTGGACGTGCTGCGCCGGGTGGCCGCCGAGGCGACAGACTGGCTGGCGCCCGGGGGGAGTCTGCTCGTCGAGACCAGCCGGGCCCAGGCGCCGCTGGCGGGGGAGACCTTTCTCCACGCCGGCCTCGTCACAACGGTCGCGACCTGTGAGGACCTGAGCGCCACTGTGATAGCCGGCCGCTACGTGCCGGGGGACGAGGCCTGATCAGCCCTCGGGTGGCTGCCCGCTCTGTCACCGACTTGAGCGGGCAGCCACCCAGGAAACAGGCTAATCACTTCCCGCCCTCAAGATAATCAACAGTGTTGACCGTCCTTCGTCCCCATGTTGATCTTCACAAACAATCTCCAAAACCAACAAACAAAAACAGCAAACGGAGGGGCGGCCGACGACGACCATGCCCTGATAGCCGGTCAGCGCCTCCTCCAGTTCCTCGACGAGCGCGGGCGAGAGGTGGTTGGTTGGCTCGTCCAGCAGCAGCAGTTCGGGATCCGAGGCCAGAGTCGCGGCCAGGGCGAGGCGCGACCGCTCGCCGCCGGACAGGGTGCCCAGCCGCCGGCCGCGGTCCAGCCCGTGCAGCCCGAGTCCGTGCAGCGCGATCTCCACCCGGGAGTCGGCCTCGTAGCCGTCCCGGGCCTGGTACCGGTCGACCAGTGCGGCGTAGCCCTCCAGGAGGGTGGCGGGTTCGGCATCCTGCTCTTCCTGGTGCGGCCGTTCGGCCAGCTCGGCCTCGGCCCGGCGCATGCCCTCCTCCAGTTCCCGCAGGTCGGCTAGCCGACCCCACCGGGCGCGACCACCGTCAGCGCACCGTTGTCGGGTTCTTCCTGCCCGGCGATGAGCTTGATCAGCGTGGACTTGCCGGATCCGTTCTCCCCGATGACACCGACCTTCTCGCCCGGCTTGATCGTGACGCCGATCCGGTCGAGTACGACGTGGTCCTGGTAACGCTTGGTGATGTCATGCAGGGCGAGTTGCGCTGTCGACACGCAGGAGTCCTCCTGATCGTCACTGGGTTGAGTGATGTCGCCGCGCACAGCAGACCGTCGGGAGGGGATCCGTTCGGTGGGAATACCGCACGGCGTTCGTCCATCAGGGCGTCCGCACGCTGCTGGCGCGCGGCGGAACCTTCAGGGTGAGTCATATGAAGTCCTTTCTGGGGGCGGAGACCGCCGGCAGGGTCCGGCACAGTTGCGCTCCGCCCTCCTCCTGGGGGCCCTGCCGATCTCGGGATCGTTCGCTGGCCTCTGCGCAGCGCCCACCCGGGACGTACGGGACGGATCAACACAGCCGGATGCATGGTTGGCCCGTCGGATCCGTCGAAGAAACGGCCAGAGCAAGGCCAGGGCTGGAGGGGAGGAGAGGTGAACACCGTCGGCAACAACGGGCAGGCAACGAGCAGCACAGCCCACGAGCCGCGCCCGGCGGTACATCTCGCCGGAGGGCTCAGCAGAGGGCCGCTTGGGGCATCGCGCCCCGCACCGCGTCACAGAGGGTCATTGCCGAATCTCACACGCTGTCAACCGTAGTCGATTCTCCGGCCGACCGCATGCACCATTCCCGAACGACGAAGACCCGACGGATGGGCGTCGAAGGCGACCACGTCATCTCCGGACATCTCCACGAGGCGGTCATCGGCACCCACTTCGCGCGCCTACGTCACCCCCCTCAGCTGACCGGCCCCGGGCGCCCGTACCAGGTCCGCCCGCCTCGCCGGGCCGCTTCGCGGATGTCCGTGCCCGGTGTGCGTCGGTGGTTCTACTGTCCAGCCCGAATGCCGATCACGGGGCGGGTGGAAGGGGCTGCGCAGTGGGGCGGGATCTGGGTCTGGACGGGGTGGTGGACCACTTCACCCTGTCCGGCGACGAGGCTGGGCTTCGCCGTCCAGCTCAAGTTCCTGACCTGGCGCGGCCGGTTTCCCCGGATGCGCCTGGAGTTGCCACCCGATGCGGTCGAACACGTCGCGAAGCAGGTCGGCGTCGCCGCGTCCGAGCTGGGGTTTTATGACTTCGCCTCCCGCGCCGCGAAACGGCATCGCAGCGAACTGCGAGATCTGACGGGCTGGCACGAGTGCATGAAGAGCGACCTGGTCAAGCTCGTCTCGCACCTGGTGGACGTGATCTGGCACGACGAACGCCGCGAGGAGCAGGTGCGGGCTGAGCTGCTGCGGCAGATGCGCGTGGACCTGATCGAGCCGCCGGGGCCGGGGCCGGGGACACCGCGCAGGACGACGAGGACGAGGTGGAGTCGGCCCTCTCGGACATCAAGGCTCATCCGGGCAACGTCGGCGACGACCGGGACGGGTGTCTGCAGGACGAGCTGTCGACATGGCGCCGGGGCGCCGTGCTTGCGGTCAGCCACGGGCGAGCGGGCGGAAGAAAGAAGCGAGCCTCCGCAGAGGGCCTCGACGCGCTCCTCGCCGAGGCGCGGCAGGTCTGATCGGCTGTTGCTCGGGCACGCTCGGCGGCGTGAACCCTGGTGACGGGATGGTTTCTCTGCGGCGCATTGGGATCGGGGCGCGCGTAAGACTGGCTGTGGTCGCGTGCCGGTCGAGCGGGAGCGGGGAGATCGTGAAGATCGTTGTTCCGGGTGGGACGGGGCATCTGGGGTTACTGCTCGCGGGTGCGTTCGGGAGTGCGGGGCATGAGGTGGTTGTCCTCAGCCGGCACGCCGATATTCAGGTGCCCGGTGCGCGGACGGTGCGTTGGGATGGTCGGACCGAGGGCGCATGGGTGGCCGAGGTGGATGGCGCCGACGCGGTGGTCAACCTGGCTGGGCGCAGTGTGAACTGCCGGTACACCCGGGCGAATCTGGCGGAGATGATGGCGTCGCGGGTGGATTCCGCGGCTGTGGTGGGGGCGGCGATCGCGGGGGCGGCCCGTCCGCCGCGGGTGTGGTTGCAGATGAGCACCGCCACGATCTACGCGCACAGCTTTGACCGGGCCAATGACGAGGTGTCGGGGATTGTCGGCGGCGGCGAGGAGGGTGTGCCGGCGTACTGGGCGTTCAGTGTTGACATCGCCCGGCGGTGGGAAGCCGCGCAGGCGGAGGCGGCGACGCCGGATACCCGCCGGGTGGCGCTACGGACGAGCATTGTGATGGCGCCGGGCCGGGGTGGTGCGTTTGACGTGCTGTGGCGGATGTCCCGGCTGGGTCTGGGTGGGCCGGTCGCCGGGGGCCGGCAGTACATGTCGTGGATTCACGACCGTGATTTCGTCCGGGCGGTCGTGTTCCTGGTGGAGTGTGATGATCTGGTGGGGCCGGTGAATCTGGCGTCGCCGAACCCGTTGCCGTACCGGGAGTTCGTCGCGGGTCTGCGGGCGGCGGTGGGGGTGCGGGTGGGGTTGCCGGCGACGGCGTGGATGGCCGAGGTGGGTGCGTTCGTGATGCGTAGCGACACTGAGCTGCTTCTGAAGAGCCGGCGGGTGGTGCCGGGCCGGCTGCTTGGGGCGGGGTTCGTGTTCGATCTACCCGAGTGGCCGGAGGCCGCCCGTGATCTGGTGGCGCGTAGTCGGAGGCCTTCCAGGCGGGCGTCGGGCTAGGGACGGGACGGGTGCAGGGTTCTCTGACGATCGCTGTCGCGCAGCCTCCGCGCACTTCGCTGGATGGCGATCTGGGCCGGACGGCAGCGTGCTCACCGACGCTCGGATCAGGGGCCTCGTCACCCGGGCCAGCGCAGAACGCGGGGAGTTTCTGGACGTTCGTGGTCGATCAGCACGTCGGCGTGGTCCCGGGGCGCGGCGGAGGCCTGGTAGAGCTTTTGGCCGGGCAGGTAGCGCGCCTTGTAGCGTTCGCGGACCGCGTCGGGTGAGCCGAACAGGGCGACGTCGCGGCGCAGCGCGCGGCGCAGCGATTCGGCGGGGCTGATCTGGAGGAACACGGCGAGGTCCCAACAGCCGAGTAGTTCGTGGCGGAGGAGGAAGACGCCATCGACGATGAGCACCGCGTTGCCGGCTGCCTCGCGGGTGGGGCTGTCGAGCGGGGAGTCGCTGCGATGGTCGAACGCCGCCGTGCGATAGCGCCGGTCGCCGTCTGGGCTGAGCGGGTCGATCAGGAGACGCCGTAGAGCGGGGTAGTCGAACGCGTCGAGGAAGTAACCCTCCGGGGACAGCGACCCGCGGCGGCGGCGCACGGCCTGGGGCTGGTGGAAGCCGTCGACGCTGGCGCGGATGACGGGCCGGCCCCGGTCAGCGAGCGTGCCGGCGAGCTCGTCCGCCAGGGTCGTCTTGCCGGCGGCGTCCGGGCCGTCGATCGCAACACGTAGCACCCGGTCCGGGCATGTGCCTGCCAGCAGGCCGATGAGCGCGTCCACGACGTGGTCACGGGACGGTACCGAAACAGGATCGGTGATCATGTGATGTGACGGTAGCGAGGAAGTTCCTGGTCATCGACTGTGCTCGCCCGGGGCGTAGTGGGTCCAGGTTTCGCCGGCGTCGGCGCGGTGCCGGTGGGTGGCGGCCGGGATGGATCGGTGATGGCCTCGTCGATGGTGTGCCGGGCGATGTGGGCGAGTGTGGGGTTGCTGTCCTGGTAGTAGGGCAGGGCGATGAGTCCGAAGGACAGCGCCCAGCCACGGCCCCGTGCCCAGGTCGCGTCATCGGCTCCGATCGTGCTCCGGAACGCCTCGCGGCTTTCGGTGGACAGCAGCGTCCAGGCGGCCATTACGTCGCAGGCCGGATCTCCCACGCCCAGGCCGCCGAAGTCGATGACGGCATGCAGCCGGCCGCCCCGGGTGAGCAGATTCCCGGGGAGAAGGTCGCCGTGGATCCATACCGGCGTTCCCTGCCAGCGGGGCGCGTGCACGGCCGTGTCCCACGCCGCGGTCGCCGCTGCGGTGTCGAGGGTGGCCCGCAGGGAGTGGATGGCGGCCCGGGTGGCCGCGTCCCGCCGGGCGAGCGGGGCGCCACGGAAGAAGTTGTGCGTCCCGGGAGGTGGTCCCCCCGTGGGGTCGACCTGTTGCAGGGCTGCGAACCAGGTGTGGTCGACGGTGACGTGGAGACGAATCAGACCGCATCCGCTACCGGAGGAGGCTTGGTGTGCCAGTGGCGGGGCCGGCTCAGCGTTGCGGGGATGGTGGTGTCGAGGTTGCCGTGCGCGGAGTCGAGCTGTGTCTGGGTCAGGAAGAGGGTGTCGGCGAGGCGTGTGCCGCGCAGGTTCGCGGCGCGTAGGTCGGCGCCGGTCACATCGGCTGTGGTCAGGTCTGCGTTGCGCAGGTCGGCGCCGATGAGTCGTGCTCCGCGCAGGTTGGCCCCGTTCAGGTCGGTGCGTCGCAGGTTGGCGCCGGTGAGGTCAGCGCCGCGGTACTGCGGCCGGCGCCGGCCCGCCCGTGCGCGTGCCAGGTCGCTTGCCTGTTGCAGGAGCAGGTTGACGTCATGGCGGTGGCGGGTGATGTCCAGTGCGGTGAGTTGCTCTGGGGTGGCGTGGGTGAGCCGTCGGGTCTGGTCGCGGGCGGCGGCCAGTTCGGGGTGTATCGGCTGGGCCGGCCCGAGGTCGAGTGCGGCGGTCAGGTACCAGAGCAGTTCGTGCAGTTGGCGCATGACGGGGAAGACCGCGAACATCTGTCGGGCGAGGCGGGGGGTGTGCCGCCAGTCCTGTCCGTCGAAGGTGACCTGGCTGACGTGTTGTCCCGCACCGAGGCAGTCGAAGACGGCGCATCCGGTGAAGCCGCGGTCGCGTAGCTGGCCGTGGACGCCGCAGCGGTTGTCCTTCTGCAGGTTGGGGCAGGGCTGCCCGGCCTTCTTGTCGATGGCGAAGTCCGCGGAGGCGGCGAAGGCCGGTGCCACGCAGCACAGGCCGAAGCAGTTCCCGCAGTCGCCGCGCAGCGGATCGGGTAGGGCCACGGCGACCATGATGAACCGTCCGTTGCCGCGGGCGGCGGGCGCGTTACCGGCGGGGAGATCTCCCGAGCCGACGGTGCCGGCCTGCGTCAGGCGCAGTGTCGGGGGCGCGGCGAGGGCTCCTGCATGCGGGAAACCTAGCGGGCACGATGTGTCGGCATGACCGCACCCGTTCTCCTGATCACCGGCGCCTCTTCCGGCATTGGCGCTGCGACCGCACGCCTGGCCGCGGGTATGGGCTGGTCGCTCGTGCTGGCCGCCCGGTCCCGCTCCGCGTTGCGCGCTCTCGCCGCGGACCTCGGCGGCCCAGCCAAGGCCGTGGTGGCGCCCTGTGACGTGCAGGACTGGGCTCAGGTCGCCGCCCTCCCCGCCTGCGCCGAGGATGCGTTCGGCCGGCTCGACGCGGTGTTCGCCAACGCCGGGGTGTTCACTCCCACCTCGTTCCTGCACGCCACCGGCTCCCCGGAGCAGTGGCGCGAGATGGTGCTGACGAACGTCTACGGCACCGCTCTCGTCGCCCGCGCCACCCTGCCCACTCTCGCCCGCTCCCGTGGGCACCTGGTCCTCACCGGATCGGTGGCTGGCCGTGTCGCCGTCCCCGGCCAGCTGTACTCGGCGACGAAGTGGGCTGTGACCRCCCTCGCCCAGTCGATCCGCGCCGAGGCCACCCACACCGGTGTCCGCGTCACCCTCGTTCAGCCTGGCCTGGTCGACACCGGCGAAAGATCACCCGACCGTGTCACCGACCCGGCGCTCGATGTGGAGGACGTCGCCCGCGCTGTCCTGTTCGCCCTCGACCAACCCGACGCTGTCGACATCAGCGAGATCGTCATCCGTCCGACCGGCCAGCACCCTCACCGCTGAGGACGGCACGCGATGTTGGCGGGGTACGGCGGTTCGCGCTGTTGATCCGTGTTGGTCAGCGGACGTCACGGTGGGATGATCGTGATGTGCAGGTCCGTCAGGCTGGTGTTGCCGATGCCGAGGGGATCGCGCGGGTGCATGTGCTGTCCTCGCAGGCCGGGTATCGGGGGTTGTTGCCGCAGCCGCTGCTCGACGGGTTGCGGCCGGCTCACCGGGTGTCCCGGTGGACCGCGACGGTGCGGCAGACGAGTTGGCCGGGGCGTGGTGTCCTGGTCGCGGACGATGCGGGTGCCATTGTCGGTTTCGTGGACCTGCGTCCCGCTGAGGACGACGACCCGGACGCGGTCGGGGTCGGGGAGATCACCGGGTTCTATGTTCTACCGGCGGCCTGGCGGCAGGGGGTGGGGCGTCACCTGATGGCCGCGGCGGTCCGCGGGTTGCACGCGGCCGGTTACATGTCCGCGATGTTGTGGGTGCTGGAGGCGAACACCCGCGCGGTCCGTTTCTACTCGCAGCTGGGTTGGGAGCCGGACGGCTCCTCCAGGGACAGGCTTGTGCGGTATCGGCGGAACCTCGGCTGACCTCGGGTCAGGCGCTGTAGTGGCGCCGGCCGGCCACCGGGGGCGCGTTCAGGTGGTGGCGGCGCCGAACCAGGCGGGTAGGTGGCTGAGCAGATCCTGCTGGTTTTCGCCGACCCAGGCGATGTGTCCGTCTGGGCGTAGGAGCGCGGCGGGGACGTCCAGTTCCTCGCTGACGTCGACGACGTGGTCGACCCGGTCCGCCCAGCCGGTGACGGAGAGTTGGCCGGTCTGGTCGAGGAGCAGTCCGCGGCCGCGGTGCATCAGCGCGTAGAGGCGGTCGTGTTTCAGTGCGATGTCGCGCATCCGCCGGCCGAGCAGGTGATGGCCCTCGCCAAGGTCGTAGCGGATCCCGATCGCGATGATCTTTTCGGTGAGGTGCCGGTTGACGTCGTCGAAGTCCATCAGTTCGGTCAGGAGTCGGCGCACTGCCTGGGGGCCGGGTTCGAGGGACATCAGTTCCATCTGCGCGCGGGTGTTGTTCAGGACGTCGGCGGCTACCGGGTGCCGTTCGGTGTGGTAGCTGTCCAGCAGGCCCGCTGGTGCCCAGCCGGTGATCTCGGCGGCGAGTTTCCAGCCGAGGTTGAACGCGTCCTGGACGCCGAGGTTGAGTCCCTGCCCGCCGGCCGGCGGGTGGATGTGTGCCGCGTCGCCGGCGAGCAGGACCCGGCTGGTCCGGTAGCGTTCGGCCTGCCGGGTGGCGTCACCGAAGCGGAGAGCCAGCGTGGTGAGTGCGCGCCGAAGTCGGTGCCGGCGAGCTTGCGCATCTGCTGCTTGAGCTCGTCCAGGGTGGGTGGGGTGCGGTCCTCGGTGACCCCTTCGGCGGGTGCGACGAGGCGGTACACCCCGTTCTCCAGTGGCACGGCGCCGAACCGTTTGTGGGTTTTGCGGACCTCGGTCACCACGGCGTTCACCGTTTCCGCCGGCGCGGTCAGCTCCACCTCGCCGAGCAGCGTCTCGTGTCTGGTGGGCTCGCCGGGGAAGGCGGGGTGCCATTAACCGCGGTGTCACCAGCCCCAAATCAGGACGGTCCTGGTGCTCTTCGCCGCGTGGCGGGGTCGAGGTGGGCGACGTGCGAGGCAACGGCGTCCACGCCGGGGCGGGCGTAGCGCTCCAGGGATCGGGCGGTGGAGTGTCGGGAGCGGGCGAGCAGCATGGGGGTCGAGGTTCCGGATTCGGCGTCGTGGGTCAGCGCGGCGTGCCGGAGTTGGTGGAGCGTGAACCCGCGTGCCTGGCCGTTGGGGCTGGTGATGGCGCGGGTTTGGTACTCGAACAGTTCGGCGGCTCGTCGGTACGACAGTCGGGCGCGGCCGGTGGTTGGGCAGGTGTCGAGCGTTGGGGTGCGCGACGGGGCCTTGCGGTCGGTCAGGAACAGCGGTCCGCGGGTGCGACCGGCGATGAGGCGCGGGAGTAGTTGGGCGGTGCCGGACTGCCAGTGGATCCATTCGGTCGCGCCGCCTTTGGCGATGGTGCGGGCGCGTTTGTTCGGGGTCCCGGTAGGAACGGAACGAAAAACCGGTGTTGCTGTCAAAATTTTTGACGGCCCGAGGTCGAGTCCGCCAAGGTGGCGAGGCCCGGGTTTGGCAGGTCGGCGTACCGGGCGCCGAGGACCTCCACGTGGCCGGAGGTGGCCGGGCTCAGGCCGACCACGATCCGCATGGTTGTCGACTTGCCGGCCCCGTTGGGGCCGAGGAAGCCAGTCACGCGGCCCGGTCGGGCGGTGAACGAGACGTCGTTGACGGCGGTCACGCCGCGATAGCTCTTGGCCAGGTGGTCAACAGTGATCATGACCGGAAGCCTCGCCGCGACCGGCCTTCCGGCACATCGGCGTCGAGGCCGGACCCGCCTCTGCCATTGGGGGGAGCGGCGTCTCGTTCTTTCGGTGGGTCTCCGACGCCTGGGCTGTCTCTAGGCTGGGTGTGTGTTCACTACCGGCCTGCGCTCGCTCTGGGACGAGCCCCGCGCCGCGGACACGCCCGAACGGGTGTGGCTCGACCGGGTGCTGGTCGGCGTGGTGATGGTGGCGGCGTTGCTCGAAGGAACCCTCCGAGAGGACGTCACCTGGCGGCCGGTCGTGACGATCGTGACGGTCGGACTTGCGCCGGTGCTGCTATGGCGGCGTACTCACCCGTTGGTCTGCGTCGTGGTGGGCTTCGGCACCGGGATGGCGTTAGGACTGGCGAGCTGGCTGGGCGGGACCCCAGGCGTGGGCCTAAACACGATGATCTACATCCTGGTGCTCGTCTATTCGCTGGTCCGCTGGGGCTCAGGGCGTCAGATCGTGATTGGGCTGCTGGTGGTTGCGGTCGCCGCGGTGTTCAGCTTTGCGACCGACTACACCGGGCCAGCCGAGCTCTTCGGCGGGTTGGCGGTCCTGGCGGCGGCGGCAGCGGGCGGAGCGGCGTTCCGCTACCGCGCCGAGAGTCGGCGCCGGGCGCTCGACCAGGTCCGCAGCCAGGAGCGCGTCGGCCTCGCGCGCGAGCTGCACGACTCGGTCGCCCACCACGTCTCGGCGATCACTCTGCAAGCGCAGGCTGGCATGACGATGGCCGCGAAGCGACCTGAAGCGGCGCTCGAGGCGCTTGCGATCATCGAGGGGGAAGCGTCGCGGACGCTGGCGGAGATGCGAGCGATGGTCCGGGTGCTGCGTGACGGAGCGCCGGCGGAGTACGGTCCCCAGCCCGGCGTCGCCGACCTGGTGTTCCTCGCCCGCCGCGAACCGGACCCCGTCGTCGACGTGGAGTTGGYGGGTGATCTGGCCGGACTTCGGCCCCAGGTCGACGCCGCCGTGTACCGGATGGCGCAGGAGGCGCTGACCAACGCGCTGCGGCACGCCCGAAACGCCTCGCGTGTGGAGATCAGGGTCGTCGAGGGCGCAGGAAGGCTGCGGCTCCGCGTGACCGACGACGGCCAGATCGACCCGGCGCGGCCAGCGACCCACGGTTTCGGGCTGCTGGGGATGACCGAGCGCGTGCAGCTGCTCGGCGGCACGCTACGCGCTGGGCCGACGCCCGAGGGCGGGTGGGCGGTCGACGCCGAGCTGCCGATGGAGTTGCCCCTATGACGACGCGCGTGCTGGTGGCAGACGACCAGGATCTGGTGCGCACCGGCCTGTCGATGATCCTTGACGCCCAGCCCGACATCGAGGTCGTCGGCCAAGCCGCCGACGGCAAGGCCGCCGTCGAGCTGGCGCATCGGCTCCGCCCCGACGTGTGCCTGGTCGACATTCGGATGCCCGGGCTGGACGGCATCGAGGTGACCGAGCTCCTCGCAGGGCGGGGCGTCGCGGACCCCATCGCGGTTGTGGTGATCACGACGTTCGACCTGGACGAGTACGTCCACGGCGCGCTTCGGGCCGGAGCCCGAGGATTTCTCCTCAAGGATGCCGGGCCAGAGTTGCTGGTGCAGGCTGTCCATGCCGCCGCCGTCGGCGATGCCCTGATCGCGCCGAACATCACCCGCAGGCTGCTAGCGACCCTTGCCGCGGGGGCCTCATCGAAACGCCGTACCCAACCGATCGAGCCGCTCACCCAACGCGAGGAGGAGGTGCTGAAACTGGTCGCTGTCGGCCGCACGAACGCGGAGATCGCCGCCGAGCTGTTCATCAGCTTGACGACCGCCAAGACCCACGTCGCGAGCCTGCTGACCAAGATCGGCGCCCGGAACAGGGTCGAGATCGCGATGTGGGCCTACGACACCGGCCGGGTGGGGCACTGAACCGAACCTGACGTACATGCACGACGACTGGTCCCGGCCGGGGGCGACCGAGGCCCACAACGAGCGCAGCGCCTTCGTCACCTTCTGTCCAGTGTAGGGACAGCGCGGCAGCGGCGGATCAGCCGAAAGCACGAGAGAGACCATCTCATCGGCCAGGCGAACTCCGGCCTCCGGGCCGGTGTGCCCGCCGCCGGGCTCAGCGATCGTGGACGTACCGATCCTCACCAACGACGGAGCCCATGATGAGAACGCGTCAACCCACCACCACACTGGAAGACCAGCCGATCCCGGTGAGAGCCAAGCTCGCCGCGGCGTGGACCAGCTTCATGTTCCTGTACGCCTACGTGGACATTCTCAACTTCTTCACGCCCGGCGTCATCGAAGACATCCTCGACGGCAGGGTCTTCGAGTTCGACCTCTCCCAGACCTTTTCGACCACGGCGCTGACCCTAGTGGCCATCCCGATCCTCATGGTCGTGCTGTCGATGACGCTGCCCGCCCGGGCGACCCGCATCACGAACCTCATCGTGGCCTCGCTCTACGTTCCCGTCACGGCATTCAACGCGGTGGGCGAGTCCTGGCTGTACTTCTACGGCCTTGGCATCGTACTGGAACTGATCCTACTCGCCCTCATCGTGCGGTACGCCTGGACCTGGCCCCGCACCGCACCGTCGGCGACCAGCCCGGACCGTGAAACCGTTCGCGCCCAGCAGCAAGCGTGAACCCAAGAACGGTCCCCGTCCTGTTCGGAGCCATCTGCCTCGGCGCCGCGGTGTGGGCCTCTCGTGGCGGTGGGACACCAACTACCACCACTGGGACGTCGCGTAGCCTCACCTTGGCGAGGCCCAGCATATGGCCTGCGAGACCGAGGTATTAGGAACCTGCAACAGATGGGTCTCGGGGTCCGGGAGGAACAGGAAAGGGCCCGGCCGGGCCGACCAGCACTGGACCCTGGCCCGGGTGACCACCATGTTCGCTACACCCTGCGCGGCACGTCCAATCTGCCGCATCGCCCGGGCTACAGCCCGTAGACCCGAGTCGCTGAACGCGACGAGGGGCGACGGCGTGCATGCGGTGCCGAGGCAGCCTTGGTCGTTCTCGTCCTCGCCGTGGACGGCGATCTTCACATCGAGGAAGAGCGCGTGCMTGCCGACCGGTTGTCTGCCGCCTGGCACTGGCGGGTGTTTCCAGCCGACGGCGACCAGGCCGGTGCGGTCGACACCCATGGCTCGGCCCCAGCCAGTGCCGCTCTGACCAGTCAGAACAGGGTGTCGCGGACGCGTAGCGGTCGGTACCCGGTTGGCCCGAGCTGCGCGAGCTCGCCCTCGATGTCCACCTCGATCGCGCCGAAGAAGTTGATGTTTTCGCTGTGCGCGGGGGAGATGTGCGCGAGCACCTCGTCGTCTATGCGCCGGCCGGCCCCGCGCATCGAGTCGACCGCGAGCCCGTAGTACTCGGTTGTCCACGTCACCACGGCGTTGGTGGCCAGGGTCAGGCACCATGCCTGCTCGGTCTGCTGCTCGAGGTGACGGGCACGCACCGTGCCCTCATGCGCATAAAGCAGGTCCCGCTTCAGCGCGTGCAGCGACTCACCCTTGTTGAGCTGGCGGGAGATCTTGCGCCGGTACGCCGGGTCGGACAGGTACCGAGCGGCGTAGATCGTGCGCCGCAACGCCCCATACTCCTTGAGCGCTGCCGCGAGCGCGTTCTGCCGGCCGGACGCCGAGAGCTTGCTGACCAGCAGCGACGCAGTGGCGTGCCCGAACTTCAGCGACCCGGCCAGGCGCAGCAGGTCATCCCAATGCCCGGCGACCAGGTCGAGGTTGCAGCGGCGGGTCAGCAGGGGCCCCGCGAGCGGGTACGCCGCGCTCACCTCGGTCTTCGGTCCGGTCCGACAGAGGGTGATCTTCCCCAGGTCCCGGATGCGGGGTGAGAGCTGCAACCCCAGCAGGTCGAACAGGCCGAAGTTGACCAACGTGACCCCGTGGGTGTCGGTCGCGTGCTCGACGATCGGGATGTCGGTGRCATTGCCGAGGATCTCGTCCAGCACGTAGTGCGCCTCGCGCTTGGTCGCGACGATGACCTTCGTGCCGTAGGTGGTGTGCTGATCGGTCACGTGTGTGTATGTCGACAGGCCCTCGTGGGCGAAGTACCTGCTCAATGCCCTGGCGGTGACGGACTTGCCGCGGGTGGGGAACCGCTGCCCGTCGCTGGAGGACAGCGTGCCCGTACCGAAGATCGGGGTCAGTGGCAGCTTCTGGTGGTAGCCGATGAGGGCCAGGTTCGCTGCGCGCAGCGTCTCCTCCCGGACGTACCACTCGGCGGTCCAGGCCAGGACGTCGTAGGAGATGCCGCAGGCGTCCGCCATGCGGGTCAGYCCGAGGTTGGTGGCATGCGCGATCAGTACCGCGATCAGGTTCCGCTTCAGCTCCGCAGTGCGGGTCTGCTTGCCGCCCGCGTGGGTGAAGCAGTCCAGGAACCCGGTGCGCTTGTCCATCTCGATCAGCAGCGACACGATCGGCGCGAACGGCAGCATCTCGGTCAGCTCGGCCTTGAGCGCCACCGCCTCGGCCGGGATGTCCTCCGCGGACAGCGGGGAGATCACCAGGTCGCCGTCGGCGTCCAGGCGGACCGGTCCGTCGCCTGCGGCGAGTGTCTGCTCCAGTTCGCCCAGCGCCGTGTGCAGCTCGTCCTCGACCTCCGCGAGCCCCCTGGCGGCGTCGGCGGGTTTGCCGGCCAGCCGGCAGAACTCGACCCGGTGATCGGCCCACTTCTCGGGGGTGAGCAGGTAGGCGGCAGGGTCGGAGTAGCGGCGCGAGCCGGGCACGAACACGTCCCCGGTGCGCAGCCCGTCGCGTAACGCCAGCAACGTGCACAGTTCCCAGTAGTGGCGGTATGCGGTGACGTTGTCCGTCTTTGCCGCGGTGTCCAGGTAGCCGCGCCAGCGGGCCGGGACGAAGCTGGTCGGGGCGTCCTGCGGGACCTTGCGGGCGCCGGTGGTGTTCAGCTCCCGCAGGATGTCCACCGCTGTGAGCAGGTCGGTCGCGGCGGTGCCGCCGGCGAAAGTCACCGCGTCCAACACCTGCGGGGTGAACTGCCGCAGGTACCCGTAAGAGCCGTCCAGCGCCGCGAGATGCCCATGGTCGCGCGGCAGCGGTGGCAGCGCGGCGGCCTGCGCGGCTCGCAGCCGCTCCCACCTGACCTTCTCCCCGCGGATCAGGCCGCCGACGTCCTCGTCCGGGATCGCAGGGTCGGCGACGATCGCCAGGACCGCGTCCAGGAGCGCCTGGCGTTCCTCGCCGGCCTTGCCGCGCTCGGCCAACTCGTCACGCATCCGGTGCGCAGCCTTGCTTTCCCGCGCCGAGACGGCCTGGTCGAACAACTGCACGACCTCGTCCAGCACGTCGGTCGCCGACTGCGCCACCAAGGTCAGCAGAATTGGGTACCGACGCTGCGGCTCGCGGCGCTGTAACGCCTGGGCCGTCAGCCGGCGGCCCACCGCGGCCAGGAACCTGCGCCGCTCGGCCGGCAGCACCGACAAGTCGAGGGTGTGCGCATCCATCCCGCGCAGGAACATCAGCTTCGCGATCTCGGCCTTCACCGCCGCAGGCGAGGCCTCCACAGGCCCCGTGCCCAACCACCGAAGCCAGGTCATCCCGATCGCCGGGTCAGTCACCAGCAGCCTGTCCAGCCCAGCACAGCGCTCGTCGGTGAACTCGTGCGCCAGCCGGTCGAACGTCTCCTGCCCCGCGACCTCCCGGGCGTGCGCGACCCGTTTCACCACCGTCACCGGCCCCGGCCGGATCACCTTCGCCGAGATCAGGTACTCACAGGCCAGCCGGAACAGCAACGTCGGCGAATCGTGCTCCATAGCCCGCGCCAACAGAAACTCGTCCAGCTCCTTCAGCTCCAGCGCCGTCGGCACCCGCCACCCCAGATACCGCGCCGCCAGCCGCAGATGATCCGTGCGCGTCTTGGCCCGCCGCCCGTACGAACCGATCACGTCCGGGTCGACGCCCAACCGCTCAGCCAGCCGCACCACCGCCGCCCGCGGCGCCGACGCCACCTCGTCCGGCACAAACCCCAGCCACGGCAACGTGCACAAGGCAACCGCAAGCCCCAGCCGGTCCGCTGGACCCCGACCCCGACCCCGACCGGGATCGAGGAACGCCAGATCCGCGGGGGTCAACGTGAAGAACCGGAACAGCTCCTCCCGGCCGATCTCCGGGAACCGGCGCAGCCCCTCCAGCTCCTCGTCCGCGAGCACCGGAGCGACCACCCAGCATCCTCCCGCCAGAACCCGAAGATCCCCTGGCCGGGAGCCTACTCACCCCATATCCGCCCGATATTTCCCGAGTACTACGGCGACCCCGGGAGGTCGAGGTCCTCGATGTTCAGGCACAGGACCTCTTCGGCGCGTGCAGCGGATTCGTACAGCAGCCGCCACAGTGTCTTTTCGCGCAGCGGCGCCTCCAGCTGGAACAGCCGCTCGACCTGCTGGCGGGGCAGGGCGCGGGTGCGGTCGTACGGCGCGGGTCTGCGCTCCAGGCCTAATGTCGGATCGCTGTCGATCCAGCCTTGTCCGCGCCACCATGCCACCGCGGCGCGTACGACGGCGAGTTCGCGGTTGACGGTGTCCGCGTCGACCTCGGACACCCGCGCCGCGTACGCGGCCGCCAAGCGCTCGGGCAGGGCGGGATCGTCGAGGTCGGCCAGGTCGAGTGCCGGCGGGCGCGCGCCGCGCCGGGCCCGCCCGGGGGGGGGCGGGTGTTGTCCGGCGAGCGGCCAGCACCATGTGGTGAGGGAGACCCGGTACACGCGCGCCGAACTCGCTGCAATGCCCGCGCTGGTGAGGTAGCGGTCGACCGCTGCGGCGTACGTCGCGGGCACCGGGGCGAGCGGGACCGCGCCGGTGTCTTGGGGTATCGCACCGAGGTGACGGTCCATCCCGAGCTCCCATCTGCCGCAGTAAATCCGGGATTTACTGCGGCTGTTGCGTCGGGTGCGGCCGGCCGGTGTCAGCGGGTCTGCTCGTCGCATCCGGTACAGGAGCGGTGCGCAGACGCGCGGTGACGGTGACGACGGTGGCGGTGAAGCCGTTCAGGTGTGCGGCAGGGATGCCGGCGAACAGCGCGGCGGCCATGTCGTCGCGTCCTGCCCGCAGCCTGGTGACGGCGGTGCGGCCGTGGTCGGTGAGGTGGACCAGGGTGGCGCGGCGGTCGGTGGGGTGCGGGGCGCGGTGGATGTAGCCGTCGGCTTGGAGGGCGTCGAGCAGGCCGGTGACGTTGCGGGGGGTGACGTCGAGCGCGTCGGCGAGGGCGCGCTGGGTCATGGGTCCGTCGTGCAGCAGCACCCATAGCAGCCTGGCGCGGGCGAGGGTGAGGCCGTGGGCTTCGATGCCGTGCTCCATCAGCGTTCCGAGGACTTCGGCCAGTTCGAACAGCCGGTTCAGGGACGCGCTGGCGTTCGTCGGCTCCGCCTCGATATCGTGAAGTGACTTCACTATGTATTACCTCCTTGATGAGGATAGCGGTCGAACGGCCGCGGGGAAGCGTGGTGGCGGCGATGCCAAGGATTGAGAGAGCGGTGCGCAGGCCGGTGTTCGCGCGGTTCTATGCGCGGGTGGCCGGCCCTGGGCTGGACCGGGCGGGGGCGGGCGAGCACCGCAGGCGCCTGCTGGAGGGGTTGACGGGGCAGGTGCTGGAGGTCGGTGCGGGGCACGGGCCGAACTTTCAGTACTACCCGTCGGATGTAGCGCGGGTGGTGGCGGTCGAACCGGAGCCGAAGCTGCGGATGCTGGCGGTCGAGGCGGCCGTCACGGCGGCGGTCCCGGTCGAGGTGGTCGACGGTTTGGCTGGGCGCCTCCCCTTCGAGGACGGGGCGTTCGACGYGGTGGTGTTCTGCATGACGCTGTGCTCGGTCCGCGCTCCTGACGCGGCGCTGGGGGAGGCGTTCCGGGTACTGCGCCCGGGCGGGCAGTTGCGGTTCTTCGAGCATGTGCGGGCAGACAGCGCGCGGATGCGCCGGGTGCAGAAGGCCGTAGACGCGACGGTGTGGCCGCTGCTGTGCGGGGGCTGCCACACCGGCCGCGTCACCGAGGCCGCGATCCGCGGCGCGGGGTTCGACGTCACCGCGCTGGACCGCTTCGCGTTCCCGGCCACGCGCGTCCCGTTGCCTGCGGCCGCTCACATTCTCGGTACCGCCGTGCGCCCACACGCGGAAGACGGGGAAGTGCGATGACCGCCTCCGACAGACACGGCGAACGGCACGCCCCGGTGCGGGATTCGGCCGACGCGGCGGCGGCGCTGCTGGAGCGGGTGGTGGACCGGATCGGTGCACGCGCGTCGGTGACGGCGGTGTTCGGGGAGCCGGTCGTGCGCGAGAAGGTCACCGTGGTTCCGGTGGCGCGGATCGCGTTCGGTTTCGGTGGCGGGGCCGGGCGCGGCCTGCACGCGAGTCATGCCGGGCAGGGCGGCGGTGGGGGTGGTGGGGCGGACACCCGCCCGCAGGGCTTCATCGAGATCACCGCTGCTGGCGCGGTGTTCAAACCGGTCCGCGACCCGTGGACTGACGTCGTCCTGCCCCTGGCCGGCCTCGCGGTGCTCGCCGCGCCCGGCATTGCCCGCGCCTGGTCCAGGCGGCACCCTCGCTGAGCTCCGGATCCGACCGTGGATCTAACGGCCCCGGGCCGCACCACCGTCGCCCTCGTCCACTCGGACTTGGAGTAGGCACGGCGAGGGCTGGGAGCAGGCACGCGACGCGCTGGCCGCTGACCGGGCTGACCGGTGGCAGGGGTGGGCCGCCGCAGCGGGGGGCAGTCCACCGGAGTCATGTGTGCGGGTGTGTCTCGTACATGCGGACCGCGACGACGAGTCCGGCGGCGGCGGTGAGCGCGGAGACGGTCCAGATTGCGGCCTGGACGCTGAACAGGTCGGCGACGGCTCCGGCGAGCAGCGCGCCGACGGCGAATCCGCCGTCGCGCCACAGTCGGTAGACGCCGACCGCGCGGGCGCGCCAGGCGGGGTGGGCGACGTCGCCGATCACCGCGAGCAGTGTCGGGTAGACCAGCGCGGTGCCCGCGCCGAGCAGGACTTGGGCGACGGCCCACACGCTGACCGACGTTCCGGCGGCGACCAGGGCGATAGCGGCGGCCTGGAGGAGCATGCCTGCGGTGATGAGGTGTTTGCGGCCGATGTGGTCGGACCACCATCCTGTCAGCATCTGGCCGGCGCCCCAGACTGCCGGGTACACCGCCGCAAGCACGGCGATCTCGGTGACGGTGAGGCCGTGGGCGGCGAACAGCAGCGGGAAGACACCCCAGGCCAGGGCGTCGTTGAGGTTGTTGACCATGCCCGCCCAGCTCGCCGACGACAGCGCCTTGTCGGTCAGGCTGGTGCGCCGGGCGATCTGCCCGGTGGTCAGATCGCCGTGGTGCTCGGGGTTGGCGGGGGCGGGGTGGCGTGCTGCTTCGGCACGGGCGTGGCCGCGGGTCTCACGCACGACCAGGACCGAGAGCCCCAGGCCGAGGGCGGCGTACGCGGCGCCGAGGAGGAACGGTTCGGGTCGCAGGCCGGCGTGGGCGGCGATCGCGCCGGTGGCCATCGCGGTCGCGGCGAGGGCGACGTATCCGGCCGCTTCGTTGAAGCCCATGGCCAGGCCGCGCCGGGATGGGCCGACCAGGTCGATCTTCATGATGACGGTGGTGGACCAGGTCAGGCCCTGGTTGACCCCGAGCAGCACGTTGGCGAACACGATCGCGCCCCACGACGGGCCCCACGCGAGCAGGGCGGGGACGGGCAGGGCGATCAGCCATCCGGCGGTCAGGACGGGTTTGCGGCCGTAGCGGTCGGACCAGGTCCCGGCGAAGAAGTTCGTGACGGCCTTGGTCGCCCCGAACGCGAGGATGTAGGTGAGCATGAATGTGTTGCCGGCGAGGCCGAACTCGTCGCGGGCGAGCAGCGGGAGCACGGTGCGTTCTTGGCCGAGCATGCCGCCGACGAGCGCGTTGACGGTGACGAGCAGCGCGAACTGCGGGAGGTTCTCGCGCAGCCCGAGCCGCATGGTGGGCTCTGCGGGCACCGCGTCGGTGGTGGGGGTGCTCATGCGCCTTCCTTCAGCGCCCGGCCGGTGACGCGGGTCCAGTCGTCCGGCCCGCCGGCGAGCACCGCGAGCCCGGTGCGTCCGGCGCGGGCCAGCATGCTGGCGGCGGTCATCGCCCGTTCGCCGTGGCCGCACATCACCACCGCCCCGTCCGGCGCGGCATCCGCCACCCCTTGCAGGGAGCCGAGTTCGGTGTGCAGCGCGCCGGGCAGGTGCCCGGCGGTGAACTCCGCGTCCTGCCGCACATCCAGCACCGGCCGGTCGCAGATGGCCGCGGCGGTGAGGAACCCGAGGGTGATCTGCGGGCCGCCGTCGGCGCGCCAGGCGTCCATAGCGCCCGCCAGGTGCCCAGCGATCCGCTCGTATCCGATCTTCGCGGCCTGCCAGGCGACGTCGGCCAGATCCTGGCCCGGATCGGCGACGAACACCAGCGGCGCGTCGTCGGGGACCAGCCAGCCCAGCCAGGTCGCGAACTGCTCGCGCAGCGGGTTCGACAGCGCGCCGGGGATGTGGCCTGAAGCGAAGTCCACTGCCGGCCGTACGTCCACGACCTGCGCGCCTGCCTCGACGAGCCGCCGCACGTCGAGGGGGCTCAGCGCAGGCACGGACAGGGTGGCGTCCAGGAGCGTGGGGCCACGGCGGTTGATCTCGGCGAGGCGGTCGAAGTACGCCGGGTACGAGCCGAGCGAACCGAGCAGCGTGGCGACGAAAGCGTCCTCGTCGGCGGCCGCGAGCAGGTTGTTCGTCTGCTTCTGCGCACCGACGGTGCTGGTCCGTTCCGCGCCGGGAGGTGCCGAGCAGAACGACCCGGCCCCGTGGGTGGGCCACAGCGCCGTCTCCTGTGGCAGCTGCGCTATCCGGCGCACCGACCGGTACTGCGCGCGGGCCAGTGCCTCCGCGCGGTCCGCGCCCAGCAGGTCGGTGCGGGCGGCCGAGCCGACGATGAGCGATCCGCCGGAGAACACCCCGAGCTCGCGTGTCCCGTCGAGGAGCAGGAAGGACAGGTGTTCGTCGGTGTGTCCCGGGGTGGCCAGCGCGCGCAGGGTTAGTCCGCCCAGGTCCACCTCGTCGCCGTCACCGAGGCCGGTGTGCGCGAACGCCCGCTGTCCGGCGGCAGAGGCGAGCACAGTCGCGCCGTCGTCGGCGGACAGCTGCAGTGCGCCGGACAGGAAGTCCGCGTGCAGGTGCGTGTCGGCTGCGTACGCCACGCTCAGGCCGCGGCGCGCGGCCGCGGCACGCAGGGTGCGCAGGTCGCGGGAGGCGTCCACCGCCAGCGCGCGGCCGTCGCCCAGATCGACCAGGTAGGCGCTGTTACCCAGCCCCGCGTCGACCAGCGGTATCAGGTGATCGTCGGTGAAACCCACAGCGTCCTCCAGACACCAGCAGGGTGAGGTCACGGACCCCCCGACCCACTATTACAATATTCCATGGATATTTGGAGGATGCTTCATGGGAGACCCGCAGCACAAGGCCGAGCGCAAGAGCGCGCTCTACGACGCCCTCGCCCGCACCGGCAAAGCCCTCTCCAACGGCAAGCGCCTGGAGCTGCTCGACGTGCTCGCCCAGGGCGAACGCAGCGTCGACGCCCTCGCCCAGGCCGCCGGACTCGGCCTGACCACCGCATCCGCGCACCTGCAGACCCTCAAACAGGCCGGACTGGTCACTACCCGCCGCGACGGCGTGCGGATCCACTACCGCCTCGCCGGCGACGACGTCGCCGCGCTCTACGGGCTGCTCCTGAACGTCGCACACACCCACCAGCCCGACGCCGACCACGCCCGCACCGCCTACCTCGGCCCCGACGACACCGACGAGGTCACCCGCGACGAACTCCTCGACCGCGTCAAAGCCGGAACCGCCACCGTCATCGATGTCCGCCCCGCCGAGGAGTACACCGCCGGCCACATCCCCGGCGCGCTCAGCCTCCCCCTCGACCAGCTCGCAGCACGCCTGGCCGAACTCCCCGAGAACGCCAACGTCGTCGCCTACTGCCGCGGCACCAACTGCGTCCTCGCCCACGACGCCGTCCGCCTCCTCACCGCCCACGGCCGCCGCGCCGCGCGCCTGATCGACGGCATGCTCGAATGGCGCCTCGACCACCGCCCCGTCGCCACCGGCACCGCATGACCCACACCCACCCTGGTCCCGGCGCTGCCGACCCGGCCGACACCCGGCCCGGCACGCTCTGGCACCGCAACCGGTAGCGATCTCAGCTGAGGGTGGCGGCGATCCGCAGCCGTGAGGCCAAGTCCAGTTTGACCTCGCCATACGGACGCACATGACCCCAGAACAGCGGGGTCAGCCCGCGCCGGTCCGCAGGGGCGAGCAGCCCGGACCATGCGGGTTCAGCGAGGACGTCCTGGAGCATGAGCGTGTTGACGTACACCAACGAGGCCTGAAGGATCCGCAGGCACAGCGCCGCCATCTCCGCTTCCTCGCGGCGGTTCGTGGAGATCTCCCCGCCCTTGCCGTAGTAGATCACCGCGTTGGCSGCGTTCCACGACTCGACGACGTTCAACCCCTCCTCGATCTCCCGCTGCAGGTCACGATCCCGCAGGTAGCGGGCGACGAAAACGGTGCGCTGGGCGCGGCCGATCTCCAGCATCGCCTGGTAGGCCGGGTGCGAGGCGGCCCGGGTGAAGCGGGACAGGATCGCCTCGGTGGAGGCCGTGCCGGTGCGGATCGCGGTGGCGTACTTGATGACCTGGTCGTAGTTGGCGTCGATCACGTCCCAGCGGATCGGCCGGGTCAGGGCGGCGTGGAGGTTCGGGTAGGCGCCCGGTTCGCCAGCGTTCGGCCGGTACAGGCGGACCCGGTTGATCTGCTTGATCCGCGGCAGCAGGTCGACGTTCAGTAACCGGGTGACGCCGAACCCGATCTCCGACTGGCCGTGGCTGTCCACATAATTGCCTTCGACGCGCATCGTGGTGCCGTGGCGGATCGCGCCTTCGACCATCGCCGCGACCTCCGAGGCCGAGGCCCGCAGTGTCTGGGAGTGCACCACCACCGAGCCCCGTTCGACGTGCCAGTACACCAGGATCCCCCGGCCGCCGTAGCGCGAGTGCCACTCGGTGAACAGGTTCTGGTCCCAGGAACGGAAGTGCGTGGAGTCCGAGGCCACCGCGGTCGACCCCGCACCCCACAACCCGACATCGCGGGCGGCGAAGGTGGCGTTGGCGATCTCCACGGCGATCTGCCGAGCCGCCTGCGCGGTCAGGTAGCGGCGCCGGACGTAGCGGATCTCCTCTTCGGTGTGGCCGTGCGCGCCGCCGGCCACCGACCGGATACCGGCGTTGGTGCCGTAGGCGTAGATCGCAAGCATCAGCCGTTCAGCCAGCACCTCGGGCGCCAGGTGCCCGCTGCCCGCAACGGAGGTGACCGCCTTCAGACAGCCGGTCCGCAGCACGGCCTCCTTGAGCATGTCGATCAGCGGCACCGCGTTCCATCGGCGGCCCACCTCGTTCTTGACCCTGCGCAGGTTGCGGGGCTCCTCGGACGCCGCCGGCGCGGTGAACCTGATCGCCCCGGCCTTACGTTCCTTGATCTCCACCCAGTCCAGCTCCGGCAGGGCCTCATCAAGGTCGGCCAGGGCCTCGGCCATCTCCTCACGCAGGGACGTGGGGTGTCGGTAAGACTCGTGTCACCAGGTACACGGGATTGAGTTCACCCGGTTCGCTGCCTGACCGCCCTCGCCCCCTTCGATCATTCTGACCGAGGGGGCGGGACCGGCTGGTTGGGTAGCAGCTCGGCGAGCGCGGTCCGCACGGCGGCCCGGCTCACCCCGTGCGTGCGCGCGAGGGCCGCGATCGAGGTGCCCTGGTCCCGGAACTCCGAGCGCACCTTCTCGAGCCGGGCGCCGGTCAGTGCGGGCGGCCGGCCGCGGTAGCGGCCTTCGGCCTCGGCCGCGGCGATCCCCTCGGCGGTCAGCTCGTTTTGCAGGTCGCGCTGGAACTGCCCGACCGCGATGATCACGTTGATGATCAGTGCCGTCGTCGCGTCATTGGCGGCCAGGTCGTGGAAGTTCGACAGCGGCCCCGACAGGACCCGTAGCACGACGCCGCGGGCCTGGCACCAGTCGCGTACGGCGTGGATGTCGACCAGGTCGCGGCAGAGCCGGAACAGCTCCGACACCGTGAGGGTGTCGCCGGGGTGCGCGGCGGCGGCGATCCGGGCGAACGCGGGCCGTTCCAGCGCGGGGATCTTGGAGGTGGTTGCCGGGTCCTCGAACAGCAGCACGCCCGTCGCCGGGTGGAACCCCTCGGCGACGCCCCCGGTCCGTACCAGCAGGCCGGCCTCGGTGAGGATGTGCCGCTGCCGCAGCAGCGACTGGGGCGCGGTGGACGAGCGGGAGTAGACGATCCGCACCGGGTGCTCCTCGGGAAGGACGGACCCCCGTTCTAGCTGTCGGGAAATCCTGTCGTCAATCCGCGCCCGGAATCAGCCGCGCGGCGTGGTGTTTCGTCCACTGCTGTCCGGTTTTTCGGCTGCCGGGGGCCGGGTTGGCGGCCTGTCGGGAAACCATCTAATCCCGACACCCTCTCGACGCGGGCGCTGTGACTGAGCACTTCAGGTGGCGGATTGAGCACTTCAGGTGGCGTGGTCCACCAGACCGGGCGCCAAGGTGCYGCGACTCCTCTGGCGTCAGGGACAAGCGCCACGAGATGATCATCTCTATGGCGGATGTGGTTTTCTTCGATCTGGACGGCACCCTGGTCGATCATCGAAGCGCGGTCTTGGAAGCGATCGGTCAGATCGTCCAGGCCGCGCCGAACGCGGCGGCTCCACCGGAGGAGCTGGTGACGCTGTGGTGGACGCTGGAGGGGCGCCACATGCGGGAATTACCTGGCCGGTCAGTGCTCCTTCGCTGAGCACCACCGACGCAGGCTCCGTTCCTTCCTGCCGATGCTCGGCGAGCCGGTTCCGGAAAGTCCCGGCCTTCTGGACGCCTGGATCGCCGACCGCTACCTCACCGTGTTCGAGGAGTCCTGGCGGTGCTATCCCGATGTCCAGCTCTGCCTGGAGACCCTGAAACGGCTCCCCCGAGGACCGCGTCTGGCCGTTCTCACCAACGGGGACCCCGAGCAGCAGCGCGCCAAGCTCGCCCGCTTCGGCCTCCTGGAATACTTCGAAGCCGTCTTGACCCCGACCGAGCTCGGTGTGGCCAAGCCCGTCGCCTACGCCATCGCCTGCCGGTGGATGCGGACGGACCCCGCGCAGGCGGTCAACGTGGGCGACATGCTGGAAAGCGACGTGAACGCGGCCGCCCTCGCCGGGCTCACCGGCATCTGGCTGGACCGCGGCGTCGACTTCATCACCGGTGGACCATCGCCGACGGCAGACGAGACGGTACTCCGCATCGAACGCCTCACCGACCTCCCCGACCACCTATCACGCACGAACGCCTGACCGGCTCTGAGTCGGCTCCCCGTAGCTGTAGAAGTTCCAGGCCGTCGCGCTGGTTCTGTCCGTCACTTGTGACCGCGTTTCTCCGTGTGAACCGACCGCACGCCGTTTCGCAGGAGGCTTGTGTTCGCGAGAGCTGAACGCACTCGGTCGCCCGGCTCCCGTAGCGAGTTCTGATCGGGCTACGTAGCGGTATCTCGATCTCGCTCGATCGCCGCCATCCTGCCATCGAAGCAAGGAACTGCCTCAATGCCGTTGAGACAGTTCCTTATCACTGGTCGCGGATCCGAAGTGCGGGTGCCGGACGTGGACGGCATCCGGCCTCACAGGGGTCGGAATCTCGGACGTTGGGTGAAATCCGCYGGCCGCAGTGACGTGCTGGTGCGGGTTGGCTGATCAAGGGGGTGGTCGGTGTGGAGCGCACGACCGTGGACGGCCGTGCGCACCTGGGTGTCATTGTTGTGGGGTTGGGGTGTTGGAGACGGTGATGGTCCAGCTGATTCCGTGTGGGGCGAGGAAGGTGAGGAAGCTGGTCGGGTCGTATGCCTGTGCCGGAGCGAGCACGCCTGGTTTGGCGCAGTCGGTGACCAGTCGGCGGGCGRCTTCGACGGCGATCACGGCGGTGATGCCGTAGGTGTCGTGGCCCCGTACGATCCCGCGGGCTGATTGGCCGTCGCGGCTGACGGCGTCGATGAGGTAGGTGAACCGTTGGGTGCGGCGGTCCTCTTCGGTGGGTCCTTCGGGCAGGCTGTCGATGATCTGTGGAGTGAGCGGGGTGCCCAGTTGGGCGCCGACCGTGGCGTCGACGAGGCTCTCGACGTGCCGGACCTCTATGTGGCGGGGGATGGTGACCACCTCTGACAAGGGGCATTTCACCACGTCGGTCGGTTGCGGGGCGTCGGGCAGGGTGACCGTGGCGTGCCGGGCGGGGGTGCCGGTACGCCAGTCGCCGTCGTCGTAGCTGAGGCCGCCCGCCTTGATCGCGTCGATCGTCTCGACGGCCGAGCGGAGCGAGCCGCGGGAGAACCCGCCCCCGCCGACGATGAAGTGGCTGACGGTGATCTCHTCGATCGGTTGGACGCGCTCGGCGAGCAGGTGCGCGATGAGGTCCGCGGGGACGCAGCCGTCGTTCGTGGCGGGGACGACGGTGACCCCGGCGCGCTCCGCCTCGCCGGCGAAGGTGTCGAAGACCGCTTTGGTGTAGAGCTGCTCGCCGGCGGTGTCGACGTAGTGGCAGCCGGCGGCGATGGCCGCTCGGACCACGGCGGGGCCGGAGCTGGTGAACGGTCCGGCGCAGTTGATGACCGCGTCACATCCGCGGAAGGCTGCCGCGAGGCGGTCGTGGTCGTCGGTGTCGGCTACCCGCTGCCCGGCGTCGACTGTTCCCACAGCCGTTCCCACAGCCGTCGCGGCCTCGCGCAGGCGTGCGGCGTTGCGGCCGACGAGCAGCATGTCGATGTCACGGTGGGCCAGTTCCGCGAGGACGAGCTTTCCCTGGTAGCCGCTTGCGCCGTAGACGGCGATCTTCACGTGGATCTCCTGGTTCGAGCAATGAGTGTTGATGAGTGATGTCGTGCGAGCCGGCTGACCAGCTCGCCCGTGACTCACCGTATGGCGGCATGGCGAGACGCCCAATACGTGAGTGTCTCCGTCCCATGCGCGACCGTCTTCGCATCGGATCGGGGATATACGCTGGCTGAATGGACGTGCTCTCCGATGCGGTCACCGCCATGCGCACCGGCGAACCGCACTCCGGCCGGGTACGGCGGCCGGCGCCGTTCGGCATGCGGAACCCGCCGGTCGCGGGGGCTGGCTTCCACATCGTCTTGCAGGGATCGTGCTGGCTGTTCCCACCAGACGGCGCACCGATCGCCCTCGGCGTGGGGGATGTGGCATTTCTGCCCCACGGGGCCGCCCACGGCCTCGCCGACAGCCTGTCGACCCCGCTGGTGGACGCCGCCGCGTCACTGGCCGAGATTCCACCCGGCCAAGACGACGACGGGGTACCAGCTGACCAGCACCCGGACGGTTCGGCCGCTGCGACGGTCATGCTCTGCGGCGCGTACCTGCTGGACCGGTCCCGGGCACATCCGCTGCTCGGCGACCTGCCGGAGGTCATCCATCTCCCGGCCCGGGTCGGACACCACCCGGAGCTCCGGGCCGCCGTTGACCTGCTCGGCGGTGAACTGGAGCAGCCACGGCCGGGTGGCGACGCCATGCTGCCCGCCCTGCTGGACGTGCTGCTGCTGCACATCCTGCGCGCCTGGTTCGACGAACAACCCGCCCACGGTGTCGCTACCGGCTGGGCAGCAGCGCTGCGCGATCCCGCCGTCGCCGCTGGGCTTCGGGCCATCCACAGCGACCCTGGCCGGCCATGGACCGTCGGGGAACTGGCTTCCCAGGCCGGGCTGTCCCGCGCGGCCTTCGCCCGACGGTTCGCCGCGTTGGTCGGTCAGCCGCCGCAGGCGTACCTGACCTGGTGGCGGATGACACTCGCAGCCCGGCTACTGCGCGACGGTGACGCACCGTTGGCCACAGTGGCCAGGAAGGTGGGCTACACCTCAGAGTTCGCCTTCGCCCACGCGTTCAAACGGGAACACGGGTCGGCTCCCGGCGGATTCCGGAGATCCGCCCGGCAAACGTAGTCTGAGCCGCCGACAGGCGACCCACTTCGCCGAGGCTCCGGACGCACAGTCATCTCCCGGCTCCCAAGTGCGGGCTCGGCCTCCGACACCGATGCGAGACCCGCTCGCCTCTTCCACCGGGCGCGGTCACTTCTCACCGACATTGATCATGCAACTGATCGGCAAGTGCGGTCAAAATTCGAGAACATCCGCGGTCAGTTCTCGCAGACAAAACCACCGTCGCACTCAGCTACTTTGCCCCTCGCCGTAGCTTCGGGATATCCGGGCCGTMACGCTGTGGGGAGGTCGGTGAGGTCCAGGCGCCGGTCGGTGCGGAGCTGGATCTCGCCGTAGGGGGTCATGTTGGTGTGGAACAGCGGGGTGAGGCCGCGCCGGTCGGCGTCGGTGAGGACGTCGTCCCATTCGGGCAGGGCGAGGGTGTCCTGGATCATGAGGGTGTTGATGAGGCCGAGGGCGGACTGGAGGATGTGCAGGCACAGCATCCCGAGCTCCTGCTCCTCCCGCCGGTTGGAGGCCAACTCGCCGCGCTTGCCGAACTTGATGTAGTCGTTCACGCCGTTGTAGTTCTCCACCACGTTCAGCCCGGACTCGGTCTCCCGCTGAAGATCCCGGTCGCGGAGCCAGCGGGCCAGGAAGATGGTGCGCTGCGCGCGCCCGACTTCCAGCATCGCGGCGTAGGCCGGGTGGGTCGTCTCCGAGGTGAACCGGCGCAGCAGGGCCTCGGTGGAGGCGGTGCGCAGCCGGATGGCGGTGGCGTACTTCATCATCAGGTCGTAGTTGTTGGCGATGATGTCCCACCGGATCGGCCGGGTCAGCGCCGGTGCGAGCAGCGGGTAGGAGTAGTCCTCGCCCCGCCCCGGCAGGTAGAGCTTCATCTTGTTGATCTGCTTGAACCGGGCGATCAGGTCGAAGTCCAGGAGCCGGGTGATGCCGAACCCGACGAAGCTGGCGCCATGGGAGTCGACGAAGTTCTGCTCGATCTCCATCTCGGTGCCGTGCCGCATCGCGCCCTCGACCATCGCGTGGACCTCTGAGGCCGAACACGAGATGAGCTGGGAGTGCACGGCCATGGACCCGCCGGTCTCCACCGTCCAGTAGATGAGGACGCCGCGCTTGGCGCGCCGGTAGCGCGAGTGCCACTCGGTGAAGATGTTCTGGTCGAACGCCGAGAAGTGGGTGGAGTCCGAGGCAACCGCGGTCGTGCCCTCACCCCACAGGGCGGCCTGGCGGACTGTGAAGGTGGCGTTGGCGATGAGGCGGGCGGCCTCGCGGCAGCCCTCGACGGTCAGGTAGCGGCGGCGGGCGTAGCGCAGATCGTCCTCGGTGTGCCGGTGGTCGCCGGCGGCGACCGCGCGGATCCCGGTGCCGGTGCCGTAGGCGTAGATGAGCAGCAGCAGCCGCTCGAACAGCACCGCCGCCTCCAGGTGGTTCTGGGCCCCGGCCGGGGTGAACACACTCAGGCAGCCGGTGCGCAGCGCGGTCTCGGTGAGCATGTCCATCAGCGGCACGACGCCCCACCGGTCCCGGATCGCCGCCTTCAGGCGGCGCAGGTTCCGCGGCTCGGGGACGGCGTCCAGCGGGGTCAACTGGATCGCCCCGGCGTTGCGGCGCTCGGCGATCTTCAGCCAGGCCAGGCCCTTGCCCGCCAGGCCGCTGTTCAGCGCCGACAGCTCGGCGTCCATCTCGGCGCGCAGCTGGTCGATGAACACCTGCGAGTCCAGCGGCTTGCGGAGCTTGGCGTAGTTCTCGGCCCGGTTCGCCTCGAAGTCCTTCGGCAGGTCGTCGTCGGGGTTGCGCCACCGGTCGGCTCCGACCACCCAGATCTCCTTGCACCGCAGCTTCTCGCGCAGCGCCTGGAACACGCCGCACTCGTACACGCCGCACTCGTACACGCCGCACTCGTACACGCTGCGCAGGATCCGCTGCCGCTTCCTGCTGTCGGCCCGGTACAGCAGGTCCACCAACTCAGCCGGGACGATCCCCTCCACAGGCACGTRCTCGCCCAGCGCGTAGCACTTGATCCTGTGAAAGCGCCGGGATAAACCGGCATGGAGGAGGAGATGGAAGAGCTCTGCGTCGAAGGGCTAGCGACCCACGGCGACCCCGAGTCATGCGTCGACGTCCCGCGAGGGCGTGGCGAAGCGTTGACAGGGGCACGTRCAGGCCGGGCTATGGAGCCGCGAAATGAAGCATCCGGGGTGCCCACGCTGTACAAGAGGCGGAAGGCCACACTACTGGCGGCGCTATCGCGAGTCGTCGGTGGACCCTGCGCGGTCAAAGAACCAGGGCATGTACGGAACCTCCATGCGCGAGAACCGGGAGATCCCACGCTCGCCCGCCCGGCCGATCACCGGGTGGGCCGTTCAGGGAACATAAGGTGGTACGCCTGAGATGCACGAGCGTGGGAAGTCGGATCGTCTTGTAGTACCTGCGA
>NZ_MAXA01000211.1 GCF_001854695.1 Parafrankia soli | reverse complement strand
GATGTACCCACTGTAGGTCAAATCACTGACGTGCTGGACCTTGAAGTTCAAGGACATACCAAAGAAGCGCCTGCTCACCTCGAGCGCGTCCAAAATCTTTCGCTCCTGCAACGGTCCGGTGACAACCTGGAAGATTCCGTCAGCCCTCCAGGCCCGTATTAAGTCGCGCGCCAGACGAATATCCAGCTCTGTTCCACTGACGGACTCAGGAAGGCTGAATGTCTGCAGATCTTCCATCTCGGCACCCTTTCCTAGATGTCACCGATGAGCAATCATTCATTTCGGCATGCCTGTGGGGCTCCGAAATTCGGGTTTCGGCCTGTGAGCTGGTCTTTTGCGGCTGACGTGATCGTCTGGGGTGTCGTCAGGCGGCGTTGCGGTACTCGTTGATCAGCCCGCCGAGGATGCGTGTGCGACGGACGGTGGAACCCGGGGTCGGGGTGACCACGGGTGGTGAGTCGGGTGGGTGCTGGCCGAGGGAGCGGTGGGGCCGGTGGGTGTTGAAATGCTCGGCGTAGCTGGTGAGGACTGAGGTCAGGTGCCGTTCAGAGACGATCAATAATCTGTCGGTGCATTCGCGGCGGGCGGTGCCGATCCAGCGTTCCGCGATCGCGTTCGCTTGGGGTGACTGTGGCGGTGTGCGCATCACGTCGATGCCGGCTGCGGTGAAGACGGCGTCGAACGGAGCCGTGAACTTTGTGTCGCGGTCACGGATGAGGAACCGGAACCGGCGGCTGCGATCTTCGAGGTCTATCAGCAGGTTCCGGGCGTGCTGGGTGATCCATGCCGCGGTTGGGTGTTTCGTTGCTCCAAGGACATGGACACGGCGGGTGGCGTGCTCGATGACGAAGAACACGTAGATCCGTTGCAGTAACACGGTGTCCACCGTGAAGAAATCGCAGGCCAGGATGCCGGAGGCCTGGGCGGACAGGAATGTGCGCCAGGAGGTGTCGGCCCGCCGGGGTGCGGGGTCGACGCCGGCGCGGTGCAGGATCCGCCAGACGGTGG
>NZ_MAXA01000210.1 GCF_001854695.1 Parafrankia soli | reverse complement strand
GCCCGAGATGGCGCCGAGCCCCCCACGCGCGATGAAGAACATCGGGGTCAGTTCGGTCAACCGTTCCTGCACGGTGTCGTAGGCCGCCTTGCGCTCCTCCTCCGAGGTCGCGGTCCGGCCGGCCTGCAGGGCCGCGTTGAGCGCCGGGTCGTCGATACCGGGCATGTTCGCCGGCGAGCCTCCGGCGAAGACCGTCGACAACCGAGGCTCGGGATCCTGGAAGAGCGCGGACGTGATGACCGCGTCGAAGTCGAGTGTCCTGCGCAGCTGGACGAACTCGGCGAGCTCAATGGTCTTGATTTTGACCTCGACGTTGTTGAAGGCGCCGAGCTGGGCCTGGATGTTCTCCGCAAGCGCCCTGTTCTCGCTGCTGGAGGAGCTGGTGAACGTGAAGGACAGCGGCTTGCCATCGGCGGCCAGCTCGTCGAAGAGCCGCTGGGCGGTCTCCTTGTCCGTCTTACGCAGCGGCGTCTCCGAGTAGAAGGGGGAGGCGTCGGTGAACAACGTATCGGCCAGCTGCGCGGTGCCGTTGTAGGCCGCGAGGTTCAGCGCGTCCGAGTCCAGTGCCGYCGCGACCGCCCGACGCGCACGAATGTCGTCGAACGGTGCTCTGCGCATGTTCAGCGCCGCGAAGACGCCGCCGCTGAGCCGCATGACATTTGTCGGCAGACCCGCCTTGGTGGCYTTGTCGAGGTTGATCCAGCTCGAGTCGATGGCCACGTCCGCGCCCCCGGTGAGCAGCGTGTTGTAGCGCTGGTTGCCGTCGAGCGCCGCGCGGAGGGTGAGGCGGTCGAGGTAGGGCTTGGGCGCGTCCCAGTAGCGGGGGTTCTTGACGAGCCGGATGTCGGCCTGACGGGTCCAGCTCTCCAGGGTGAACGGTCCCGCGCCGATCGGCTTCGCGTCGAAAGCCTGCTGGCCCTTCTGCAGGGCCGCGGGTGAGGCGATCCAGTTCATCGAGGAGGCGAGGACGGACAGGGCGTACCTCGGCACGGGGGTGACCAGGGTGGCCTTCAGCGTGACGTCGTCCACCACCTCGGAC
>NZ_MAXA01000209.1 GCF_001854695.1 Parafrankia soli | reverse complement strand
GCGCGATGGCGACGCCGCGCTCGAGGTGCGCACCGGCTTCGAGCTGGAGGACCTGGCGGAGGAGCTTGCCACGCTGACGGGCGAACGGCGCGTCAGCGTGGGGTCCGCCCTGTACGAGGCGATCGTCGAGGAGGCATCCGGGACGGCCATGACGGTGGCTGGCGTCCTGAGGCGGCATGACTTCTCGTGGGCAGTGTGGACGGCCTGCACGCGTGAACATCGGAAGATGAAGGCAAGACGGAAGCAGGACGAGGAAGCGGCAGAACCCACATGCGAGGGCGCCGCGGCACCGAGGGCCCTGGTGGGCGCGGCATAAGTGCCACCAGGCCGCATGGACGGTCATGTCGTGGCGCAGGCGCCGAACCGAGATGCGGACGCGGGACTGGCCATCGTCACCGCCGCCGGCGTCCCTGCACGGCGGTGACGAGGATGGCCCCGGGCGGAGACCAGCGGATGTAAGATCTCCGCCCGGAGTGGGTCAGGCCCGCGCCCGGCCCGATTAGTCCTCCTCCGCCGCCTCGTTGCGGTCAGCCGCTTCCTGCGCCCGCTCGTCGAAACCGCTGCGTGCGGTCGGCGAATCCGGGTCGCGGTCGGCGGCGGCGCTGATGCGGCCCGCGGACTCGTGGTCCATCGGAGTGGGCTTGCCCATGACGGTGTTCCTCCCCGTCATCGCGCCTCGGTGTCGCCACGGGGCCAGCGCTGCTGGCCACGAACGGCGCGGCCAGCGATGTCCCAGGGATACGCCGACGCCACGGCCCGGTGATCCGTCCGCCCTCCTGGACGTCGTGCGCGGGGCCCCGGTGGGACTGCCGGAAATCAGGCACCCGCGAACCGGTCGCACAACGACCGTGCTTCGACGGTAACGCCGTTGGCCTGGCGGCGCCGGCCTGCGTCGCCGACCCGGCTCCCGGCAGGCCCGTCGATCACGCAACTGTTGCCGACGTAGTCGACCGCTTTCGGTCATGATGAACAACTATGGCAAAACGCCGCCCCGCTCCCCCGAGGGTTCCCGACCCCTACGGCAAGCCGAGCGTCAATACCGC
>NZ_MAXA01000208.1 GCF_001854695.1 Parafrankia soli | reverse complement strand
CAGCGCGAGATCGGCGAAGGTCTGAACGTCGTCGAGTCCTGGAACCGTGCCAACAGCGTCATCTTCTTCGGCAAGGGCGGGGACATCGCGACCAACCGCCGCGACGAACAGGAGCTCTCCGTCCTCTGCCTGCGGGTGCTGCAGGCCGCCCTGGTCTACGTCAACACGCTGATGGTCCAGGACGTCCTCGCCGACGATGACTGGGCCGAGCAGCTGACCGACGCCGACCGGCGCGGCCTCACGCCCTTGTTCTGGACTCACGTCGCGCCGTACGGCGAGGTCAAGCTCGACATGACCAGCCGCCTGGTGCTCGGCGACTAACGAGCGGGCCCGTTTGGGGAGGGATCACGGTCGACGGCCTGCGGCGCCCGCTCCGCTTCCTACCGGCCGTCGGGCAGGGGCGCAAGGGCGTGACACCGGGTGTGAGTGCCGCGGTCACATGTGAGTGATCAGGTCGTCGGCCTGGGCTTGGCCGCCCGCCTCGACGAGACCTGGCCCGACACGCTGACCGTGCGCACGCCCAGCGGCGGCGTGCACCTTTACTTCCGCGCTCCCGTCGGCTGCACCCTCGCCAGCCTGTCCGGCGGCCGGACCCGCCCCGGGCCCGGCATCGACGTCCGCGGCCCCGGCCGGCACAGCGCCGGCTCGCTCGTCGACGACATCCCGTACGTCATCGTCCGCGACACTCCGATCCAGCCGCTGCCCACCTGGATCTCGTCCCGGCTCCGGTAGTAGGCGCCCCAGCGAGATGAGGCGGCGGTGGTGGCTTTCTCGTCGCGTCAGGCCGCAGAACGCTGCAGGCCGCCGACCGGCACCGGTCGGCGGCCTGCAGCGGCTTCGAGGTCCGGGTCAGCCCGAAACCCCATTGTTGATCTCGGCGTGGCCCTGGCGCTCTTCCGGACAGTCCGAGCCGTCGATCCTCGTCAGCAGCTCCTGGAATCTCGCTGAGAGATCGATCTTTCCCGCCAGGTCGTTATACGCGTCCCTGTTGACCCGGTGGATGTAGGCGTCCAGCTCGGCGAACTCCTCCTCGTCAGGTTCCATGTTCTTCATTCCCC
>NZ_MAXA01000207.1 GCF_001854695.1 Parafrankia soli | reverse complement strand
TGACCGTCAGACCAGCGCTCCACATGTGATCGGCGATGGCCTCCGGGTCGGGCTGGAGCTCCTCGAACCGTCGCAGGGCCGCGTCGAACAGCGGGTAGGCGATCTTCCTCGGCAGCATCACGACGAGCAGTCGTCCATCCGGGCCCAGGAGCCCGGCCAGGCCGGCGATCACCTGCGGGCGGTCGGCCGCCGCGATGTGGTGGACCGCCTCCTTGGCCACGATCGCGTCGAGCGAACCCGGCGACGCGGCAGCGGGTTCGTGCCCGTCGACCGCTGCGAACTGCTCAGCAGACGCGCATACGGGACGTAGGACAGGGTCCGCGGGAAGCTGGCGCAACATCGCCGGGGAGGGGTCGACGCAGAGAATCGGCGCCGTGGGCCGGACCAGGCCGAGGATGCGACGAGTGTGCAGCCCGGTGCCGCAGCCGACGTCGGCGATCCGGTCGCCGCGGGTCAGCTCGAGTGACTCGACGATCTCGCCGGCCATCCAGTCCAGGAACGTCTCGCTGTAGGTCCAGGCCTGGTCGTAGCTGCCGGCGAGCCGCTCGTAGTGCGCTGACGTCTCGCGGTTCACCACATCGGACCCCTGTCGCCTCCCGCGCCGGCCGCACCAGCACCGCCCACGGGTCCTCGGCTGTCTCCGATGTTCCCAGCCATCCGTGGGGCCGATTCGACGCAAGCACCTCCGAACCAGGGTGACCGCTTGAGCTTCGACTCGGCGGCTCCAGGACCGGCGATCCGTTACCGGCCTACGACAGGCGACCGCGGCGCCCCGGTGCGGACGGCAGGGTCAGCACGATGTCCGCGACGTCGGCTTCCGGCTCCGGCGGCGGCGCTGCCTGCGCGCCAATGCGCTCCCAGTAGTCCGGCAGGTCCTCGCGCAGCAGCCGACGGAACTCGGCCCGCAAGTCGGCGAGCTCGACCGGATGGCCAGCGAGCTCGGCGCACAGATCCGCGAGTGGCCAGGTGATGGTCGTGCTGTAACGGGCCAGGTAGTGCCCGACGGAGTCCAGCTTGTAGGTGTCGGAGTAGTCGAGCAGGGCGTAGCCGAGAAGCTGGTCGAGCTC
>NZ_MAXA01000206.1 GCF_001854695.1 Parafrankia soli | reverse complement strand
CCGCATCCACGTCCGATCACCGGTCTGGATGGCCTTATGTGTTGCTGAGTGCACCAGTACTACATTCCTAGATCTTGGAGCGATCGTGTGTGGTTGATCGTCGGGTCTGGCATGGTGGGGGTCGTGACGGCGCGGGACGTCGCCGGGTGGGAGCGGGAGCTCGCGGCGTTGACGGAGGGGTTGGGCTGGTTGTCCAACCGGCCCGAGCCGAGGCGGGTGTTCGCGGACTTCGTGCGGGCGTTGCTGGCGGACGTGCCGAAGAAGAACTCGTGGGGGCTGGCCGAGCATGCGGGTTACCCGACGCCGCGGCCGTTCGAGCATCTGCTGGACGGGGCGGTGTGGGACGCGGAGATGTTACGGGACGCTGTCCGCGAGTACGTGGTCGCCCACCTGGGATCGGGGGCGGCGGTGCTGGTCCTCGATGACACGCAGACGCTGAAGAAGGAAAGCAAATCGGTCGGGGTCGCCCCGCAGTACTACGGGTTGACGGGGGAGACCGCGAACGTCCAGACGATGGTGATGTGTACCTACGCGTCGCCGTTCGGGCATGCGTTCATCGACCGGGAGTTGTACCTGCCGGCGGTGTGGACTGACGATCCGGCTCGTTGTCGTGCGGCCGGTGTCCCCGCGGGTCGAGGGTTCGCGACGAAACCCGAGCTTGCAGTCGGCATGCTGGCCCGGACGGTCGCGGCCGGGGTGCCGTTTCGGTGGGTGGTCGCGGACAGCGGCTACGGCAAGGACCCGGGCCTGCGCGGCCACTGCCACGCCCAGGGGCTGTCGTATGTGCTGGCCGTGCCGAAGAGTCTGCCGCTGCTCGATGGTCGTGGCCGTTCCACCCGCCCGGACCGGGTCCATGCCGGGCTCCCGGTCGGGGTGTTCGAACGCCGCTCCTGCGGGGATGGGGCGAAAGGCGCCCGCTACGACTGGGCCGCGGTCCCGGTGACCGTCGCCGACCAGCCGCCGGCCGACGGCTACGCGCACACCCTGCTGATACGGAAGTCCACAACCCCCCAGACCCGTGACGGCAGGACCTTCTACGAGTTCGAGTACTTCCTCGTCCACGCGCCC
>NZ_MAXA01000205.1 GCF_001854695.1 Parafrankia soli | reverse complement strand
GGAAGGATGTGGCGAGCTCGCCGCCCCACATTCCGTATTGCTCCCCCCGCTCGATCGCACCGGCAAGGCACGTGGCCTGGACCTGGCATCCGGCGCACGTCTTCTTGGCCCGGCGCAGCTCCGCCTCCGCCTCCGCGGCGGAAATTCGCAGATACGACCTGCCGTGGTCGGTGAGGTCGGCGATGAGGTCGAACAGCGCTTCCCTTCCCTTGCAGGCCGGGCGATCCTCGTCCGGTGGCGGCGCCGTCACGTCAACTCCTCGATCGGCACGCCGACGCCTTCCGGGATCACGATGCCCAGCTCGGGGTCGTAGCCCTCGGGGTACTCCGGCTGGGCCGGGGTGAGTTGGTGGAGGCGGTCGGCCAGAATGTCGCGGAGCGTGCTGTCCAGCTCGTCGCCCTCGCCGCGCACGAACTGGTCCATAGCCGGCGACTTCCCGTTCCTGTCCAGGAACTTGACGATCTTCTCGCGAGTGATGTCGGGCTGCCGGGCCCACGCGGCGGCCTGGGCCGCCATCTCGGCCGGGTCGGTCGCCGGCTGCGGCGATCGGTCGGTGGGAGTCGTAGCGGTCGGCGCACTGGCGGCGGGGGGCTCCGTTGCGCCGGTCTCGCTGGTGCCGGCGGGCAGCGCGGCCGGGGCCGGACTCGCGCTCGCCGTGAGGGCCAAGCGCTCCCGCTGGCGAGCGGTGGCGAGCTGCTGGAGGGTGCCGCCGCCCTCACCAGCCATGATCTGGGCCACCGACACGTCGATGTCGATGTCCACCACAGGGAACCGGCGGCCGGGGCCGCCGGGCTCCTTGGGCGGCAGCTTCATCTCGTGAAGTACCAGCCGGGCGGGCACGAACCAATCGCCCCCCTGCCCCTCCTGCTCGGCCTTCTTGCGCAGCTCGGCCGCCGCATTGCGCAGGAAGGCAGCCTTGATGGGGAAGTCCGCGGCCACGAACTTGCCGCGAGAGGTGAAGCGCCACCACCCGATGCCCGGCAGGTCGATGAACCGAACCAGCAGCTGCGTCTCCGGCTTACAAAGCTGGTGGCGCTTGGCCTGGCACTCGCACGGGTTCCCAGAGACCTCGTTGACCGCG
>NZ_MAXA01000204.1 GCF_001854695.1 Parafrankia soli | reverse complement strand
CCGCGGGCCGCCCTCACCAGGAACTCCGTGATCGCCGCGGCGTGGTCCACCTCGACGGTGGACTCGGCGGTGACGAGCACGCCGTAGCCGTAGTCGAAGTCGACCAGCCGGCCGGTGAGGCTCTCAGTCCGGCCCTCGTGGCTCTGCTGGATGGTGGACTCGGGGTGGACGGCGATGACGAAGCCGCTGCCACCCATGACGTCGTAGCCGAAGCCGAACACATCCACCTCCAGCGGCGTCGGGGGCCGGCTGATGTGCACGCACTCGCCCACCAGGCCGCCCAGGGTCGCGAGGTCGACGCTCACCGGGAGCTCCGCGCCCGCGGGCTCATCGACGGCAGGAACGGGCTCGCGCCCGACGTGGGGGTTCCCTGGAGTCGGGCGATCTCCTCGTGGTCGTAGGGGTCGCAGTGCGGCTCGTGCGTGCAGATGGTCGTGGAGCCGCTACGCGCGACCGGCCTGGAGACGGCCCGGCCGTCCGCGGTGCTCAGATGCTGGCGCAGCAGCGGCGTGCCGAAGCTGGACGGCCGTGTGTCAGTCACCTCGGTGACCTCGCCCGAGTCGTCGAGCCAGTGCACGGCCCAGTCGCCGGGCGCGAGATCGGTGTTACGGACGAACGGGTGCCCGAGCGAGTCGCGCAGCTGCTCGGTCTCCGTGCCGCGCTCCCCGAGGGACGGGACGGCGCGGATGGCGCGCGGGTCATCGGTGATGTCGTCGGGGCGGGCCATGACGCCTCTCCTTCAGATTTGAGCTGGGGCCAGACCAGGGGTCGCGGCAGCGTGCGAGCCACAACCCCTGGTCGTGGGTTTTTCAGAACGGCGGCTCATCGGAGTAGCCGCCCGCGGGCTGCGACCACGGGTCGTCGACGGGTCCGCTCTGGGGCGAAGCGCCGTAGCCGCCTCCGCCCTGGTTGCCCTGCCGCGCGCCGCTGCGGCCGTTCGCGTTCCCGCCACCGCCCTCGCCGCGCTGGATCTTGGTGACCGTGGCGGTGGCGTACCGCAGCGACGGGCCGATCTCGTCGACGTCCAGCTCGATGACGGTGCGCTTCTCGCCCTCGCGGGTCTCGAACGAGCGCTGCTTGAG
>NZ_MAXA01000203.1 GCF_001854695.1 Parafrankia soli | reverse complement strand
TTCTCGGCCGTCTGGACGATCTCCTGATGCGCCGCGATCTTCTCGTCGAGCGCGTCGAGGAGATCGACGATCTTCATCTGTGTTTCCCGCGGTGGCACCACGAGCGGGAGCTCCTCCAGGGTCCCGGCGCTGACGGTGGGGACGACGGCTCCGCTGACTTGCTGAGCCAACCATCTCTGGACCAGGGGCTGGCGAAGGTAGTGGTTGAGATACCTGGGGAGCACCTCTGCGCTCGCTCGCAGGAACACACAGGCACCGCCGAGCAGCCAGCCGGTGTGTTCCGGGCTGGCCAGGGCGTGGCGTCGGCCGTCGCCGATGCGGGTGCAGACGATGTCGTCCGCGCGCAGGGCGAACCGGTCCATTCTGTCGGCTGCTTCGCGACTGACGGTGACGCAGCCGTCGGCGACGATCCGACCATTCTGAATGCTCTTCGGAGTGACCATAGGCACTCCGTCGGGCACTCCGTCGGGCGCCTTATCGGCGGGACTGAAGGTCGCACCCGACGGGCCGGCCTGCACCTTGAAGGCGTCTCTGAGGGCGATCTCGCACCAGGTAGGGGGCACCGGGCCGATCAGTGTGTTCACAGGTCGATCCGCCGAAGGTGTTCGGCGACCGCGGCGTCCGCGCACGCGGCCTGGTACTCGTGCTGGTCCAGTTCCTTGCGGAGCGAGCGCAGGCTGGCCATGGTGGCGTCGACGTCGATGCCGGCCGGGCCGGTGGCGACGTAGGGGGCTGGGGCGAGCCGGCTGGAACGGCCCAGGATCCGTTCGGACGTGACCGCAGCGGCGAAGTCCGGGACCCCGCGGTACTCGCCAGGACGGCTGCCCCGCCAGTCGCGGTAGGCGCCGGTAATCCGGCTGATGTCCTCGTCGGTCAGGACACGATAGGTGCGGTCGATGACGGTGCCGGCGGAGGTCGCGTCGATGAACAGCACGTCGCGGCGGCTGTCACGGCTCGGCTTGCGCAGAACCCACAGGGTCACCGGGGCGGACGTCTCCCGGAACATGCGGGCGGGGAGCGCAGCGACACACTCCACCACACCGTTTTTGATCATGTTGGTGCGGATGGTCTCCTCCGCGGGGTTGT
>NZ_MAXA01000202.1 GCF_001854695.1 Parafrankia soli | reverse complement strand
CTCCAGCTCCCGGTCCCGCTCATCGACCGGCGGACGGCCCTTCGGTTTCGACAGGCCCGACAACGCCCCCGCCTCACGGGCCTTACGCCACTCCACGATATGCGCCGAGTACAGGTTCTCCCGGCGCAGGATCGCGCCTTTCGCACCCGGCGACGTCGCCGCCTCGTACTCGGTCAGGATCCGCAGCTTGTACGCCGCCGTGAACGACCGCCGCCGCGCCTTCGGCTCGACCTCCGGGTCCGGCCGCCGGCCACCGTTCTCACGCCCGTCCACCCGAACATCATCCGCCAGGCCACGCCCGGCTGTCACCGCCGCAGTCACGATCTCCCGCTCCCAACCCGCCCTGGGTCACTAGTTGATGGATAACCCCCGTCTCAACTCATCCTGACAGATAGGGAGCACGTAGAGGCCCTTCTGGCCGATGACCCGGCCGTAGAGGTCGACCGCGGACCCCATGGGCACGCCGCCCAGGGCGTGCCAGGTCGAGTTCGCCTGGGCGTTCGTGTCGATCATGATGCCGCCGCCCACCTGGGCGATCTTCTGCATGCGCGCGGCGATCAGCGCCTGCAGCGCGGCGTCACCGCTGGACGGCCAGGTCAGGACGGCGTCGTCCTTCGCGGAGTCGTACGCCCAGGTGCCGGCGGGGTTCACGATCCCGAAGCCGACGACCGTCATCAGCTTGCCGGCGGTACTCGGAATGGGGGAGCCCGCGTGGATGATGGTGAGCGGGATCGAGCTGGTGGTGTCGCGACCGCCGACGCAGGCGGGACCACCCTGCTGGGTCCCGATGTCGCCGTTCATGCCGTTCCACACGTAGATGCGGTCGCCGTTGTTTCCCCACTGGGTTCCGACGGCGTCCGGCAGGTTGGGGATCAGCCCCTTCACCTTGGACTTCACCAGCAGGCGGGTCGTGCCGGCGGAACCCGCGTTGAGGAATACCGCGTCCGCGACGATGGTCTTCGTCTCCTGGACGATGCCGCCGGTGTTGATGCGGTCGACCGTCAGTACCCACTTCTTGTTCGCGTCGAGCGCGATGTCGCGGACGACGTGCAGCGTCGCGACGCGGACCCGACCGGTCGCCTCCGCGGCCTTGAGGTAGGTGACGTCAATGGAGCGCTTACCGCCGTTGTTGACACCGAAGGCGATGTCGCTGGTGGTATAGGTCGGCTGGTACTGGCCGTTCAGCTCACCGCGCACGTACTGCCAGTCGATCGGCAGGGGAACCTGGAACGGCTCCAGGCCCGCGCCCGGAGCGACGTCCCGGAAGACCCGGGAGGACTTGTACGGGTCGCTGTTCAGGATGTCGTTGGGAATCGTGGAGACTCCCAGCATGCTGGCCACCAGCGGATACGCCCACAGGTTCAGCTCGTCGTAGAGGTTCGCGGCCACCGGGATCGACGCGGCGAAGTTCGCCTTCGAGGGCTTCAGTGTCATGCCGTGGTACATGACGGAGCCGCCGCCGACGGCCGCCCCGCAGTTCACCGTGATTCCGTTGCCGGGAATGCTCTCGATCACCCCGGTGTAGGGCTCCCACGTCTTCACGACGCCGCCGACCGTGGCGTGGTCGGTCAGCCAGGCGGAGCGGTTGTCGATGTTGGCGAAGCGGCAGAACGTCGTTGCGTTCGGCCCGGTGGGCCACCGCAGCCCGCGCTCCAGGACCAGCGTCGACACGCCGACCTGGGCCAGCCGCAGCGCGGTCACGCCGCCGCCGAAGCCGCTCCCGATGACAACGGCGCGCTCCCGCTGCACAGTGGCCGGCACGGGGGTGGCGGCCCGGGCCCGGGTGGCACCCGATCCCGCCGTGAAACCGCCGACCGCGGCGGCGCCGATCGCCGCCGTGCCGATTAAGTGCCTGCGATTGAGGCCGGGGGTGGATTCGACGGCGTCGGGCGTGTTTTCGGGCATGGTGGACTCCAGAGTTGAATTGCGGGCATGACGCGCATCCTTCGGTCGCGAGCGGGTGGACGAGGGTCCACCGGCCCGCGGGGGTGCGCCGACGTAAGTCACGAAATCCGGGCGGACGCAGGCAGGGTCAATTGCCGGGGGGTGCGTCCGCTGCAGGAGAGAATTCAGATGCTCTGGTGCTTGTACGGTCAGGCCTGGCGCGAGAGGGGAAATGTCCCGCTCTGGGCGTCACCCAGCATCGTTAGTAACGGCTCACGTGTCAATAGACAGATGTGTGCCCGTATGGTCGCCTCTTTTGAGAATAGGGCGCCTTGTTTCCTGCGGGGATTCCTGATCGGGGCGACCTGTTTGTCATATGTGCAGTTCACGCTGCGCCGGCATCGCGGCCGTCGTGGCCTGGGGGCGCGCGAGAAGGCCGCCTCATGCGCGAGCGCCGGACTGGAACAGTCCGGCGCTCGGTGGTTTGTATGAAGGTGGAGTGTGCGAAGGTGCCGTGCGAGGGCGCTGGGCTTGGGCTTGGTGGGCGGCCTCGGCTACGCCTCGGGCAGCCGGCGCAGCACGTTGTGGTCGGTGTGGGCGACCGGCTCGGACACCCGCGCGTGGTCGATCGTGGTGGTGGAGTCGTAGGTGAAGCTGCCGTCCGGGGCGACGGCGATGGTCACCTCGTAGAGAGTGGTGTTCGCGGCGCGCGCGAGGTACGGGTTGGACAGGATGCCGTACACCGTCGAGCCGACCTCCGCGCGCAGCGTGTAGGTGGTCGCGTCCGGCGCGACGGTGCCGCCGGCGATCAACACCTGGCCGCGGGGAACCATGAAGCAGCGCATCACATGCCCGAGCTCGGCGTCCCACAGCCAGTAGCCGATCTCGGTGTGGAACGGGTTCTCCTCGCCGGTCCGCCAGGCGGCCATGTGGTAGTCCAGGCCGTAGAGATGCTGCGTGCCGTTGTCCACCGGGCCGAACGGCTTGAAGGTGACCCGCTCGCGGAACGGGGTCGTGATCATCGAGCCCTCGGTGTTCCCGAAGGCGACGTCCACCCCCTGGTCACCCTCCCACTCACCGGCCAGCGCCGCCAACGGACCGAACTCCGGGCCAACCTTTTCCGCCACCGCTGAGTCCTCCTCGACCGGCCATGATCTCGAGCCGGCCTGATACCGGATCGTCCCGAGATTACCTATTGACGCTGAGTGTCCCGTTTGCTGAAGGTCCGTGCCGGCGAGCGCCCGCGGCCCGCCGGCGGGACGTCCGTCCTGCTCACGAAGCCGGCCCCGGCCGGGTGGGACGGGGTGGATGACGGTGCGTCATCGCCCCCTTCCGGCCGGTTGGCCTCGGGTGGGGAGCCGCCGGCCCCTGGGACGCCGGGCCATCGCCCGGCCGCCGGGAGACGAACGGCAGGCGCCCGCCGTCCCCGGCGGGGAGGTCCGTCGGCACCAAACGCACCGGGCGGACCGGGAAGCACCTCGGCCAGCTTCCGGTGGCTTTCCCGATCACTCTGGTGGAATTCGAAGGCCTGGACGTCTGCGCCGTTCTCGCGCCGTATTTCGGCCAGAATGGCGGCGGTGCGCTCCCGGCCGGACGCGTAGGTGAACCAGACGATGTCGCCGTTGCGGGCGAAATGGCGCACGGTGGCCCGGCCGATCCCGCTCGACCCTCCGGGGGTCGAGCACGTTTCGCGGCAGGGCACGACTGGCGGAGCGAGCGCCGTCCTGCACGTGCCGCCCGGGTACCGCCGCGGATCGCCTCCGGTCGGGTCCGCGCCGGCGGCGGGCGGCTGTCCCCGCGGCCCGGAGGCCGCGGGGAGGGGGTCCGGCCAGGTGGGGGCACGCGGGCCGCGCTGGATTCGTCAGGCGGCGGCGACGGCCACCTCGGTCGACTTGACCAGGGCGGTCACGGCGGTGCCCGCGGCCAGGCCGAGTTCGGTCGCGGCGGCGAGGGTGATCGCCGCGGTGAGCTCGCCGCCCTGCTCGAGGGTGACATGTGCCACGGCCATGGCGCCGCCGGTCTCGATGCTCGAGACGGTGCCGCGCAGCTGGTTGCGGATGCTCAGGCCGTCCACGTTGCCGGTGGCCAGCGAGATCTCGGTGGACTTGATCAGGACGTCGACCCCCGAGCCCTCCTTGAGACCGAGGTCGTCGACGGCGTCGAGTGTCACCGCCGCGGTCAGGCTCTGCCCGCCGGGCAGCGTGATCAGTACCGTGCTCATCACCGCCCCCCGGGTGATCTCGCTTACGGTTCCGGTCAGCTGGTTGCGGATGCTCAGGCTCACTGGCCACCTCGTCGTGTCGAAAGCATGACTGGCCGGGCGCCGAGCGGCACCCGAGAGCCCTTCCTACCCATTCACTCGCCGGAACGCACTCGTCGTGACCGTGGGTCACCTGTCTGCGGCAGATTCACGAATGTGAGCGGTGAGGTACTGGTACGTGCTACCGGCGGTGTGGATACAGGTGGGTGTACCCGCAGCCGCCTTTGCTGATTGGCGCGCCTCAATCACCCCGTGAACACGGTTATCCAGGTCGGGTGACTCCGCGGTTGCGGAATGGGATCTTTCCCGTTCAAAGCGATACCGGCCGGCCGCGGGCCCGTCCACCGCGGTGATCCGGTTGCCGGGACCGTCGCTCCGCCGCCAGATCGTTTCCCGTGCGGGTACGTCGGGAATGTGCATATGCTGCCCCTACCCGGGGGCTGTGCGCCTTCGGGCGACCCGCTGATCGCCGGCGCCCGGCGCACGATCCGCACGATGTGGAGGGCCGGATCCCGTTGCTCGTCCCTCGTCCCGGCCGTGCGCTGGTCCGCGGCCCACGCGATCGGCGAAACCCGGCCACCTGCGTTCGCGGAGTCCCGGGGCGAGGTGACACCGGTGCGGTCCGTCGAAGACGTCCGATGCCGAGCTGAGCGCCGTGGCCTCCGCCGGCCGACATCCGGATGATTTTCAGTGACCTGTCCGTGGCCGGTCACCATGCTAGGAGTGTTCTGATGGCACAGATTCCCTTTGCTCCCGACGTGTTCACCTGGCCCGCGGAGAAACCACAGTTGATCGGCGCCCGCTGCCGCAGCTGCGCGGCGGTCACGTTCCCCGCGCAGGATTCCTGCCCGCGCTGCGGCAAGCTCGAGATGGAGCAGCGCCTGCTGCCGCGCGAGGGCACCCTGTGGACGTGGACCACCCAGGAGTTCCTGCCCAAGGAGCCCTACGCCAGCGGTGAGACGCCCGAGACCTTCAAGCCGTTCGCGGTGGGCCTCGTGCAGCTCGGGGACGACGTGCGCGTCGAGGGCCGCCTGACCGTCAGCAAGCCTGACGAGATCAGGTTCGGGATGGGGCTCGAGCTGGTGATCTACCCGTTCCGCACCGACGAGGACGGTACCCAGGTGATGTCGTACGCGTTCGCGCCGTCCGAGGGAGGAAACTGACATGGAGGATGTCGCGATCATCGGGGTGGGTATCCACCCCTTCGGGCGCTTCGGCAACAAGTCGGCGATCCAGATGGGCGCCGAGGCCGTCCGCTCCGCGCTCACCGACGCCGGCCTGGAGTGGAAGCAGGTCCAGTTCGCCTTCGGCGGGAGCTGTGAGGTGGACAACCCCGACGCGGTCGTGGGCCTGCTCGGCCTCACCGGCATCCCGTTCATGGACGTCTACAACGGCTGCGCGACGGCCGCGACCGCGCTGGAGCTGACCGCCGACGCGATCCGGTACGGCAAGTACGACATCGGCCTCGCGGTCGGCATGGACAAGCACGCCTTCGGCGCCTTCACGGCCGATCCCGTCCACTACAGCGCCCCGCCGTGGTACGGCGACATCGGTCACTTCCTGACGACGAAGTTCTTCGGGATGAAGATCAACCGCTACATGCACGACCACGGGATCTCGCACCGCACGCTGGCCCGGGTGGCGGCGAAGAACTACCGCAACGGCGTGCTGAACCCCAACGCCTTCCGTCGCAAGGCTCTGACGGAGGACGAGATCCTCACCTCCCAGATGCTCAACTACCCGCTGACGAAGTACATGTTCTGCAGCCCGGACGAGGGCGCCGCGGCGATCATCCTGTGCCGCGCCGACATCGCCCGCCAGTACACGTCCAACCCCATCTACCTGCGGGCGAGCACGCTGYGGACCAGGACGTACGGCGCGCACGAGGTGCACAGCTCCTGGGCCGCGGTGGAGCACGCCGAGGCCCCCACCGTGTTCGCGTCGAAGGCGGCCTACGAGACCGCGGGCATCGGGCCGGAGGACGTCGACGTCATCCAGGTCCAGGACACCGACTCCGGCGCCGAGATCATGCACATGGCGGAGAACGGCTTCTGCGCGGACGGCGACCAGGAGAAGCTGCTCGCGGAGGGCGCCACCGAGATCGGTGGCCGGCTGCCGGTCAACACCGACGGCGGGCTGATCGCCAACGGTGAGCCCGTCGGCGCCTCGGGCCTGCGCCAGATCCACGAGCTGGTCCTGCAGCTGCGCGGGCAGGCCGGCGACCGGCAGGTCCCCGGCAACCCCCGGGTCGGCTACGCCCAGCTCTACGGCGCGCCCGGCACGGCCGGCGTGTCGATCGTGACCACCTGACCGCGCCCGTCTGACCGGCGCCCGCGGACGCCGGTCCGGCCCCGTGCCTCCCTGACCGGGGGCGCGGGGCCGCCCTCGTCCCGCCCCCGCGGGATCGCGGTCGGGCGGTTGCCGGGATGCGACTGGTCAGGCCGGGCGTCGCAGGCGCAGGGCGTTCTCGACCCGGAAGCCCACCTGGCCGTTCGGGCGCGACATGGGCGCCTCGTACATCTCCCGCAGCTCCACCGCCCAGCCCTCGGTGGCCGCGCCCAGCTCGGCGCGGACGTCGTCGGGACCGGCGAGCCTGGTGTGGGGCTTCTTCCTCGGCTCCCAGGACGGGGCACCGGCGTGCCCGACCACCAGCAGCGTCCCGCCCGGGGCCACCCGGGCGGCGCTGGCGCGGAGCACCTCCGCTCGCGGCATGCCGACCGGGGAGTGCAGGAAAAGGGCGAGGACGAGGTCGAAGGAGCCCTCGGGGACGCCGTCGGCCAGGTCCTCGCATCGCCAGGTGACCCCCGCGTCGACGCCGGCGGCCGCCGCGGCGCCGGCGGCCCGGGCCAGCGCGGTGGGGGAGACGTCGACCGCGGTGACCCGCCAGCCCCGGGCGGCCAGCCAGACGGCGTCACCGCCCTCGCCGCACCCCAGGTCCAGCGCCGTTCCGGGCGCCAGCGCGCCGACCTCCCGGACGAGCAGCTCGTTGGGGTCCCCGGTCCACATCCGGTCGGTGTGCCGGTAGCGGTTCTCCCAGAACCGGCCGCACTCGCCCGGAGAAGGTGTCGTGCCTGCTGTGTCGGCTGCGCTGTCAGCCGTCGTTCCTGCCACGCCCCATGGTCACGGGTGCTGCGCGCGGGGCGGACCTGTCGCGAGTCCCACGCCGCCGTTCCCTTCGTCCTCCCGAGACCAGGTCAAGATGGTCAACAATCAAGATAGTCAACAATGTTGACGGCGCCGGGTCGGCGTTCACGATCATGATCTGGTGATTCCGAACCGGGGCGGGCTCGGCGTCCGCTCAGGAGACGCACGAGGTTCTGAGCCGCGCTTCAGGTGTCGCGGATCCCGCCCAGGCTCGGGCCACCGTCCACGGCGAGGGTCTGCCCGGTGATGTAGGACGCCGCGTCGCTGGCGAAGAAGAGGACCGCGTTCGCGACCTCCGCGGGCGTCCCCGGCCGGCCCAGCGGGGTGGCGGTGTTGAACTCGGACGTGTCGATGCCGGCGACGCGCCACGCCTCGACCGCGCGCTCCGAGGCGACCGGCCCGACAGCGAGGCAGTTGGCACGCACCCCGTAACGTCCCCACTCGGCCGCGGTGACCGTCGTGAACATCTGCAGCGCGGCCTTGGACGAGGCGTAGTGCGCTCCGCCGCGCACTCCGTGCAGGCCGGCGTCCGAGGAGATGTTGACGATCGCGCCCGAGCGTTGCGCGACCAGGTGCCGGCCGGCCTCCCGGGTGCAGAAGTAAGCCGCCCGCACGTTGAGGTCGAAGCTGGCGTCCCAGGCCCTGGTCGGCAGCGAGGAGAGCGGGCCCATGCGGGTGCCGCCGGCGTTGTTGACCAGCACGTCGATCCGGCCGAGTTCCTCGACGGTGCGCCGCACCAGCCGGATCACCTGCTCCTCGTCCTTGACGTCCGTCGGCACGGCCAGGCAGCGGCGGCCGGTGGCGGCCCGGATGTCCGACGCGGTCCGCTCCAGCTCGTCGACGGTGCGCGCGGCGACGGCCACGTCGGCGCCGTGGGCGGCGAGCAGCCGCGCGGTGGCCGCCCCGATGCCCGTCCCACCGCCGGTGACGATGGCCACCCGGCCGGTCAGGTCCAGCAGGCCGGTCATCGGCGTGGTCATGCGTTGTCGTCGGGGGTGCGCATCCGTCTGGCCTCCTTCACCGGTGGGCGGATGAGGCCGGATCGCCCGTGCCGCCCGTGCTCCCGGGCTGGGTCGGGGGCTTCCGCGGCTCGTGGCGGGGGAGCCCCGCGGGGTCGCGCAACTGGAGTGCGTTCCCGAACAGCCTGGTGATCTGCTCTACGCCGACGTCGAAGTCACACACGGGCTGGCCCTGAACGAGCCACTGCTCGGCGAAGCGCCACATCATCGCGCCGAGAGCGGCCGAGGCGACGGCCGGGTCGAGGTCGGGGTCGGCGAGCCGGTGGCGCTGGAGCTGCTCGATGGAGTGGGTGACGTCGTCCGAGTGACGGCCGAACAGTTGGGTCCAGAGGGTGTAGACCTGCTCGTCATGCCGGGAGACCTGCTCGATCACACTCATGATCCGCGCCTCGGCACGGTACGCCTCGAAGTGGACCCGGATCGCCTCGGTCAGCCGCTCGTGCGGCGACATGCTCGAGTTGCGGGCGAGGATGATCACCATCCCGGCGCTGAGGGCGGCGTCGATGACCGCCGCGACCTCCCGGAAGATCTGGTCCTTCGAGTCGAAGTAGTGGTAGAAGGACCCGTGCGACACGCTGGCGCGCTCGGCGATGTCCGCCACCCGCGTGTCGTGGTAGCACTTCTCCTCGAAGACCGCCTTGGCGGCCTCGACGAGGCGCGCCCTGGTCTCGGCTCCGCGGCGCGAGCGGGGGCCGCCGCCACCGTCGGGACGGCTGTCAGCGCCGGCGCCGGCCGTAGCGCCAGGACCGGCGCCGGCTCCGCCACGGGCACCGGCTCCAGGACCGGCGCCAGCGCCGGTCCTGGTCACGCGCGCGTCCCGGGTGGGCGGCGCGAGGTCATCGCCAGAACCCGGCGGTCGTCTCGTAGGCGCGGCGGGCGAACTCGGCTACGGGCAGCCCACGCAGCTCGGCGTTGAGCACCTCGACGCTGACCAGGCCCGACCAGCCCCGGTCGAGCAGGGTGGCGGCGAACCGCTCGAGGTCGAAGATCCCCTCGCCGGGCATGGCGCGGCGGTGCATCGTCTCCTTGATCCCGTTCGGGGAGATCGGCGGGAGCGCGTCGTCGAACTGGATGTAGGCGATGCGGTCCAGGGGCACCTGCTCGAGCTGCTCCCAGGTGCTCTCCCCGTTGAAGAAGTGCCACGTGTCGATCAGCACGCCCGCGCGGTCGGGGCCGGCGGCCTCCACGATGTCCACGGCGGTGGCGATCGACTTCGTGCCGCCCAGCGGGCTGAACTCCACCGCCATCCCGGCACCGGCGGCGGCGAACAGCGCGGCGCACCGGGCGATCAACGGGCCGCTCCGCTCGTCGAGCCCCACCCGGAAGCCGGTCAGGACCCACCGGGCGTTCACCGCGGCCGCGGCCTTCGCGACCCGGCGAGCCTGGTCGATCGTGGCCTGCTCGTCGTCGGTCACGATCAGGGCCAGGATCTCGTGGCAGCGCAGGCCCGCCGCGGCGAGGACGGCCGCTCCGGCGGCGTCGGCGTTGGCCTCGGCGAGCCCGACCGACCCGAACCCGGCGTCCGCGGCCGCCGCCACGAGGCCGGCCGTGTCGACGTCCCAGCGCGAGTCGGGTGTCAGCGCCAGCTCGATTCTCGGTTCCGATGTCATCGCCCGTCCCGCCCTGGTGTGTCGACGGCGCGACCGGGGGGCGGCGCCGCAGTGTGTCCGCCGGATGACGGCTCTTCCGAGCCGACGTTCAAAGTTGACGTCAGTGTAAACATGTGACGCGGGCAACTCGCAAGAACCCCTGCCTCCCGCGCCCGCCTGGCCCGTCCGCCGGAGCCCCTCGTTGGAGGTGGGACGAGTGCCGTCCGGCCTGGCCTGACATCGGAGAGGAAACGCTCACTTTGAATGATGGGTGGAAGTTCGCGTGCCGAGCCGCGGGCCCTGCCGGGGCTGTGCGCGACGCCGGGCGGTGCGCTACGGGCGACGTCGACCACTATCGGCGGCTAACGGTCGACCGTCGCGTGCGAAATTGCTATAAGGGTTAGTCCGGGGCACGGCGGTCGCGTATACGCGCGTTGACAGTCGCGCTGGCCGGTCCGTACAGTACAGTTCGTCGCGGGACGGATAATCCGGAAAATCGTCGGTGGAATAGTGCGGGCGAAAATCGGGCAGACAGATCAGGCGGAGATGTGACGCGAATTCAGCAGCGCGGGCTTTATTTCGAGGAGCTGCAGACCGGCGCGATCTACGTGCACAGCCCGGGCCGCACCCTCGGCGAGGCCGACAATACTTTCTTCTCCACTCTCACGATGAACCCGCAGAGCCTGCATCTCGACGCCGCCGCGAGCGCGTCCACGGAGTTCGGTGAGCGGCTCGTGAACAGCATGATGACCCTGTCGGTCATGGTCGGGCTGAGCGTCCCGCAGCTGACGCAGGRCACGACGGTGGCGAACCTCGGCTTCGGTGCCATCAGCTTCCCCGCGCCCGTCCTCGCCGGCGACACCATTTACGCCGAGACCGAGGTCCTGTCGAAGCGGGATTCCCGCTCGCGGCCGGCGAACGGCATCGTCGTCTTCGTGCACCGGGCCCGCAACCAGCGCGGCGTGCTCGTCGCGCAGGCCGAGCGGACCGCGCTGATGCTGCGGCTGCCGGCCGGTGAGGGCGCCGGCGGGGAGCCTGCCGGCCCGGACGCCGGCTGACGTATCCGGTGGTCGATGTTCTGCCGGGAGTTTCGAGGTGGGAGACAGCGTGACCGACTGGGCACTGGGATCGTCGCTTCTGTTCTGCCCGGCGGACCGGCCGGACCGGTACGAGAAGGCCCTGGCTGCCGCCGACACCGTGATCCTCGACCTCGAGGACGCGGTCGCCCCCGCGCGGCGCCCTGAGGCCCGTGTGGCGCTCGTCGAGCACCCCGTGGACCCGGCCCGCGTGATCGTCCGGGTGAACCCGCGGTCGACCGCCGACTACGACGAGGACATCCGCTGCCTCGCCCGCACCGGGTACCGCACGATCATGCTGGCGAAGACCGAGGACGTCCGCGAGGTCGAGGAAGCGGACCCCTACCAGGTGGTCGCGCTGTGCGAGACGGCGCGCGGGGTCCTCGCCAGCGCCGAGGTGGTGCGCGCGCGGAACCTGGCGGGCGTGATGTGGGGCGCGGAGGATCTGATGGCGTCGCTCGGCGGCAGCTCGAGCCGGCTGCCCGACGGGCGGTACCGCGACGTCGCGCGGCACGCCAAGTCCACCGTCCTGCTGCACGCCGCCGCCTCCGGCGTGCCGGCGATCGACACGGTCTTCCTGGACGTCGCCGACGTCGCCGGCCTTGCYGCGGAGGCCGACGAGGCCGTCGCGTCCGGCTTCGTGGCCAAGGCGTGCATCCATCCCTCACAGGCGGCCGTCGTCCGCCGGGCGTTCCAGCCGTCCGACGAGGACGTCGCCTGGGCCCGGCGGGTGGTGAAGGGCAGCGAGGGCAGCGCCGTCTTCCTGCTCGACAGCCAGATGATCGACGCGCCGCTGGTCGCGCAGGCCCGCCAGATCCTGCGCCGGGCGGACGCCTAGCCGATACGGCGTTGCGCCGGCCGGGCGCCGGGGGGAGTGGGCGCTGCGCGCCCCGCCCCCCGGCTGCCGGGTGTCAGCGGTTAGCGGGGAAGACCAGGTCGACGGCGGTGGGGGTTGATTCGGGCCACCTCGAGGTGACGACCTTCGGTCGGGTGTAGAAGCGGATTCCCTCCGGGCCGTAGATCGGGGCGTCGCCGAAGATGGACGCCTTCCAGCCGCCGAACGAGTGCCAGGCGACCGGTACCGGGATCGGCACGTTGATCCCGATCATGCCGACGTCGACCTGGCGGGTGAAGCGGCGGGCGGCGCCGCCGTCCTGGGTGAACAGCGCCACGCCGTTGCCGTACTGGTTGCTGTTGATCAGTTCGATGGCCTCGTCGTAGCTGTCCACCCGCACGACGCTCAGCACCGGGCCGAAGATCTCGTCGTCGTAGACGCGCATCCCGGGCTTGACGCCGTCCAGTAGCGAGCAGCCGACGAAGTACCCTTCGTCGCGGCCGGCGGAGCCGTCGACGACGACGCGGGCACCCTCGTCGGTCGCGCCCTGGACGTAGGACCGGACCCGGTCGCGGTGCTCGGCGGTGATCAGGGGGCCCATCTGGGACGACTCGTCCGAGGCCGGGCCGACCACCACGTCGGGGATGCGTGCGGCGATCGCGTCGACCAGCGGGTCGGCGACCGCGCCGACCGCGACCACGACCGAGATCGCCATGCAGCGCTCGCCGGCGGACCCGTAGCCGGCCGAGATGGCGGCGTTCGCGGCCGACTCGATGTCGGCGTCGGGCAGCACGACCATGTGGTTCTTCGCGCCGCCCAGCGCCTGCACCCGCTTGCCGGCCGCGGTGCCCGTCTCGTAGATCGACCGGGCCACCGGGGTGCTGCCGACGAACGAGATGGCGTCCACCCCGGGGTGGGTGAGCAGGGCGCGCACCGCCTCGGCGTCGCCCTGCAGGACGTTGAACACGCCGTCCGGGAAGCCGGCCCGGGTGACGAGGTCGGCCAGGATCAGCGAGGCCGACGGGTCCTTCTCCGACGGCTTGAGGATGAAGGTGTTACCGGTGGCCACGGCGTTGRCCAGCATCCACAGGGGCACCATGACGGGGAAGTTGAACGGGGTGATGCCCGCGACCACGCCGACCGGGTGCAGCTCGGTGTGGACGTCGACGCCCCGGGAGACCTCCGAGCTGTGCGAGCCCTTCAGCAGGTGGGGGATGCCGCAGGCGAACTCGACGCACTCGATGCCGCGGGCGACCTCGCCGAGCGCGTCGGAGTGCACCTTGCCGTGCTCGGCGGCGACGGCCGCGSCGAGCTCGTCACGGCTGGCGTCGAGCAGCTCGCGCAGCCGGAACAGCAGCGTCGAGCGGTTGCTGAGCGAGGACGCGCCCCAGCTCACGGCGGCGTCCCGGGCGACGCGCACCACGTCGTCGACCTCCGCGGGGGAGGCGAGGGTGACCTCCCCGGTCTGCACTGCGCGGGCCGGGTCGAAGACGCGGCCGACGCGGCCGGAGGCCGAGGGGGCGGACTTGCCGTTGATCCAGTGCCCGATCGTCTTCACGCGTTCCTACTCCTGACTCGCATCCTGTACGGATGCCCGATTGTGTCTGGACATGAAGCACCGGGGCGACCGGGGCAGGAACCCCCGGCTGCCCCGGCTGACTGGTTCAGAGGCGGTACAGCCTGCGGGCGTTCTCTCCCAGGATCTTCGCCCGGGCCTGCGGAGACAACGTGGCCAGCTTCGGCTCGACGGTGCCCAGYGGGTCAGGGTAGAGGCAGGTCGGGTGGGGGAAGTCCGTCTCGAAGAGGATGTTGYCCTCGCCGACCGCGTCGATCAGTGCCGGGAGCTTGTTCCGGTTCTTCTCGAACCAGAACGTGGCGTAGATGTTGCTCCGGAAGTACTCGGACGGCGGCTTGCGCATCCGGCCGAGCTCCTCGGGAGCGTTCTCGGACATCTCGTAGTCCAACGCCTCGAGGATGAACGGKATCCAGCCGACACCGCTCTCCACCGACACCGTCTTCAGGTCGGGGTGCCGGTCGAAGATTCCGGAGAGGATCAGATTCGTCACCACCCGTGCGTTCCCGATGAACAGCAGTGTGCCGCCGATGGCGAGCTTGGTGTTGTTGTCGTGTGACGGCCACGGGTACTTACCGTAGAACGTCATCGTGGTCACGCTGGCCCCGATGTGGAAGTGGACCGGAAGTTGCAGTTCGGTGCACACCTCCCAGAACGGGTCCCAGGCCGGGTTGGCGAGGTCGGGGGCGCCCAGGTCCTGGGGGTCCGAGGTCATGTTGACCCCGCGTGCGCCGAGGGCGTGGACCCGGCGGGCCTCGGCGACGCACAGGTCGACGTCCCAGGCCGGCATGAGCGGCAGGGGTAACAACCGGTTCCCCGAGTCGCTCTGGATCTCGGCCATGGCGTCGTTGTAGATCTCGACCGAGAGCCGGGTCAGCGCGGGATCACTGGCCGCGCCCAGGTCCTGGCCGCCGAGGCCGATCGTGCTCGGGAAGATGATCTGCGCGTCGATGCCGCACTCGTCGAGCACACCGAGGCGGACGGCCGGGTCGTAGGCGCCGACGTGGACCTGGTCGATCGTCCAGTGGTGCAGCGCGGTGTCCGCGCTCTCCTTGCGGCCGTCGCGGCCGATGACACCGGCTGCGCTGAAACGCCCGACAGGCTTACCGTCGAAGACCCACATCGGGGTGCCGTCGACATCCTCTACGCGAGGCACCCGGTCACGGTATGCAGCCGGTGCGCGCTTGGTGAACAGATCCGGGGGCTCTGACCAGTGCGAATCCRCATCGACGATGAACAGGCCGCTCTCTTTCAAAGATATCGACATGGATGTCGATGTTAATATGTGACTCATGACACGAGCAACAGTTAACGGGTTATCGGTCGCCTACGAGTTGATCGGCGAGACGGGCCAGCCCTGGGCGATCACGCCAGGCGGGCGTTACAGCAAGGACACGCCGGGTATTCGTGAGCTCGCCCAGGAGATCGCGCGGACCGGCCGGCGGGTCCTGATCTGGGACCGGCCGAACACCGGCGAGTCCGACGTCAGCTTCGACGGGGCGTCCGAGTCGGAGATGCAGGCGGACACGCTCGCCGCGCTGATCAGGCATCTCGACCTCGGGCCCACGGTCATCGCGGGTGGCTCGGGCGGCTCCAGGGTGTCGCTGCTCACGGCCGCGCGGCACCGGGACATCGCCTCCGGCCTGGCGATCTGGTGGCTCAGCGGTGGCGTCTACGGTCTGATGAGCATCGGCGTCCACTACGGCAGCGGCTCGTTCACCGCCGCCTGGAACGGCGGAATGGAAGCGGTCGCGGCGCTCCCGGAATGGAGCGAGCCCATCAGCCGTAACCCGGGGAACCGCCAGCGTATTCTCGACCAGGATCGCAAGGAGTTCCTGGCCACCATGGAACGCTGGATGTCGGTCTACTGCCCGCGGGAAGGCGAGCTCGTGCCCGGCCTTCCCGATGACGACGCGCGCAAGCTCGATATCCCGGCGCTTGTCCTGCGCAGCGGCGTCAGCGATATTCACCACCGGCGGGAGACCTCCGAGCAGATTGCGCAGCTGCTGCCCAGGGCGGAGCTCAAGGAGCCGCCGTGGAGCGACACTGAATGGAACGACCGGCACACCCCGGAGGCGGCGAAGGAAGGTCTTTTCTTCAACTGGCCGAAACTCGCCCCCGTACTGCTGGAGTGGGCTGACGAGAATCTGACCTGATCGAGGTTCGCGGTACGCGGCGGCGCTCCGCCGGGAGCGCCGCCGGCTCCCCGCCGCGGGCCGTGGGCTCCGGGTGGTTTGACGCGCGTCACGGGTGTGGTGAAGGTTGACATGTCGCCATGCCCGTCGCGGGTCGGACCAGAGGAGTAGTTGCCGAATGAGTGATCTGGAGCCGGGATCCGCCGCGCCCGCCATCGAGCTCCGCGAGGCCATGCGTACCGCGCGCTCGCTGCGCCGCTTCCGGCCCGACCCGGTCTCCGACGAGGTGCTCGCCCGCTGCCTGGAGGCGGCGACCTGGGCGCCGTCGGGGTCCAACGCCCAGTCCTGGCGGTTCGTCGTGCTGCGCTCCCCGGAGGTCCGCGCCGTGCTCGGCCCGGCGTTCCGCGAGGGGTGGGACTGGGTCCGCACCATCTACGGCCAGGCCGACGAGCGGCCGGCGCCCGACGACGACTCGCGCGAGGCCCGGCTGACCCGCACGATGCTGCACCTCGTCGACAACTTCGAGAGCGTGCCCGTCTACGTGCTGTTCTGCTACCGGCTGACGGGCTTCGTGCCCGAGTTCATCGAGGGCGGCTCGATCTACCCGGCGATGCAGAACTTCCTGCTCGCCGCGCGTGCCGAGGGCCTGGGCACCGTCCCGAGCACGTGGTTCACCTTCGCTGAGGAGAAACTGCGTGCCGTCGTCGGTATCCCGGACGAATGGCGGATCGCCTCGCTGGTGTCCGTCGGCTGGCCGGTGGGCAAGCACGGACCGGTCCGCCGCCGTCCGCTACACAAGGTCGCCGCCCTCGACACCTGGGACAATCCCCTGCTCAACGGGTGACGCCCGAGGTGTGTCCTCGCTGACGGCTCATCTCGCCCGACGTACGTGCCACCGCCTGGGGCCTCCGGCAAGCGAGGCCCCAGGCGCAGACCAAGGTCTGATGCGGCGTTGCCGGAGCCGATCCCGGAAATCTGGGATCGGCTCCAGGTCAGGCGGTGGTGCCCCCAGAGGTCTTCTTCGTCTCCCCGGCTGCGCTGCCGTCCGCGTCGTCGCTCACGGTCGTCTCGACGGTGGGCGGGTCACCAGCGTCCGTGGCCTGCTCCGTGGTCGCTGTAGCCGTGGGAGGCTCGGTGCTCGCGGGCGCCGCGGTGCCACTCGGCGTCGTCGCGGTCTCGGCCGTGGCCGGGTCGTCGGTGGCCGGGGTTGGCACGGCGGCGGTCCCGGCCGCCACTGACTCGTCGGTGGTCGGCGTCGTCGAGGCCTCGGTCGCGGTCGAGGTCTGCTCACCGACGGCCGATTCGACCGTCGGCGGGTCGTCCGCCGCCTGGTCGTCCGCAGCCGCCGCCTCGTCGCCCGTGGTGGCGGGTGCCGCGGCGGCCTTGGCGAGCGCAGGCTCGGCGGTCACCGACGTGGCGAGCGCGGGCTCGGCCACCTTGGGCTCGGCGACCTTGGGCTCGACAGCCGTGGGCTCCGCCGCCGTCGCAGTCGCCGGTTCGCCGGGCGTGAGCTTGGCGGCCGCGCTGGCCGCGGGCTTGCCTGCGACCGGCGCGGTGGCCACAGGCTCGGCCGTCACCGACTTGGCGGCTGCGGGCTCGGTGACCGGGGGCTCTCCGGTGACCGGAGGCTTGGTGGCCTCGGGTGTGGTGACTGTGAGCTCGCTCGCCGGGGGCTCGGTGGCGTCGGGCGTGGTCTCGGTCAGGGTGGCGGTGACCGGCGTGGCCACCTCCGTGGCCGCTGCCGCGGCCGCCGATTCGGCCAGCGGTGAGGTCAGCGGGAAGTGGCAGGCCACGTACTGGCCCGGGCGGACCTCGCGGATCTCCGGCTCCTCGGAGGCGCAGCGCTCCTCGGCCAACGGGCACCGGGTGCGGAAACGGCATCCCGTCGGCGGGGACAGCGGGGAGGGCAGATCGCCCTCCAACGCGGGGCCGGTGAAGCCGCGTTCCGGGTCGGTCAGCGGGACGGAGTCCAGCAGCGCCCGGGTGTAGGGGTGGGCGGGCTGGTCGTACACCAGGTCGGAGTCGCCGAACTCGCACACCTTGCCGAGGTACATGACCAGGACGTCGTCGCTGACCGCCCGTACGACCCCGAGGTCGTGCGCGATGAACACGACGGTCAGGTCGAACTCGGCCTTCAACTCCTCGATCAGGTTGAGGATCTGCGCCTGCACGGAGACGTCCAGGGCGGAGACCGGCTCGTCGCAGATCAGCAGCCGCGGGTGCAGCGCGAGCGCGCGGCCGATCGCCACCCGCTGCGCCTGGCCGCCGGAGAGCTGGCGGGGCAGCATGTCGGCGAAGCGGTCGCCGTCCAGCCCGACCTGTCCGAGGACGGACGCCGACACGGTGGCCCGTTCGGACGCCGGGGCGCGGGCGACCGCCAGACCCTCGACGACGATGTCCTTGACGCTGCGGCGGGGGTTCAGCGACGCCACCGGGTCCTGGAAGATCATCTGGATGGAGCGGCGGAGCTCGCGCATCCGGCGTTCGCCGACTCCCTCGATGCGCTCGCCGGCGAACGTGATCTGGCCGGAGGTCAGCCTGTCCAGCCGGAGCACGGCGCGCCCGGTCGTGGACTTCCCACAGCCGGACTCGCCGACGATCCCGAGCGTCTCGCCGGGCAGGACGTCGAAGCTGACCTTGGAGACGGCCTGGACCACCCCGCCCTTGGTCGGGTACTCGACCACCAGGTCGCGCACGCTGAGCAGCGCATCCTCGCCGCGCAGATGGGCGGTTCCGCTACCGGCCAACGAGCTCACCTCCGGGGACGACCGCGGCGCCGTCCTGCACCGGGCTGATGCAGGCGACATCGTGATCCGCACCGACGGAGACCATCTGCGGCCCGGGGTCGGCACACTTGGGGTCGACGTGCCCGCAGCGCGCGGCGAACCGGCATCCCGGGGGCGGGTCGATGGGGTTGGGCAGCGAGCCCTGGATGAGCCGCATCGGTGCGTGCCGCTCGTGGTCGATGGTCGGGGTCGCCTCGAGCAGCGCGTGGGTGTAGCGGTGCCGGGGGGCCTCGAAGACCTGCCGGGTGGCCCCGGCCTCGGCCAGGCGCCCCGCGTACATCACCGCGACCCGGTCGGTGCGGCCGGCGACGACCGCCAGGTCGTGGCTGATCAGAATCATGGACATTCCGTGATTGCGCTGGACCCGGCGTAACAGGTCGAGGATCTGGCGCTGGACGGTCACGTCCAGCGCCGTGGTCGGCTCGTCGGCGATGAGCAGTGTCGGCTCGCAGGCGAGCGCGGTCGCGATCATGACCCGCTGCCGCATGCCGCCGGAGAGCTCGTGCGGGTAGTTGCGCAGGCGCCGCTCGGGGTCGGGCACCCCGACCTCCCGGAGGAGGTCGAGGGCCCGACCACGAGCTTCGGAGCGGCCGACGCCGAGGTGTTTGCGCATTCCCTCGGTGAGCTGCCGTTCCACCCGAACCACCGGGTTGAGAGATCGCCCCGGGTCCTGGAACACCATGGCGATCTGCTTGCCCCAGATCTCGGAGCGCTGCTTGCGGGGGAGGGTGAGCAGGTCCCGGCCCTGGAACACCACCTGGCCGGAGCACCCGGACCGCGCCGGCATCAGGCCCATGATCGCGCGGGCCATCACCGACTTGCCGGACCCGGACTCCCCGACCACGCCCATGGCCTGGGCGGGGTCGAGGTCGAGGGAGACGTCGTCGACGGCGCGCACGACTCCACGCGGGGTGCCGATGTAGGCGCGCAGGTTGCGCACCTGCAGGACAGGATCAGTACTCATGGGCGGCAGGGACCTCTCATCCATCCTCCGGACCTACGGCTACTTCTTGATCCAGAGTTCCTCGACCAGCAGCGAGCCGCTGCCGTACTGGACGATCCCGCCGACCTTGGCGGTGCCGATCGCCGCGTTCGTCGACCGCTGGTAGAACACGACCGGGCTCAGCGCGACCAGCCGCTTCTGCACCGTCGCGTAGGCGTCCTTGCGGTCCGCCTCCGTCGTCGCGGTGCGACCCGCGAGCAGCGCGTCGGAGAGCTCCTTGTCCTTGACCCCGGACAGGTTCGCCACGGAGTCCTGGCTGAACGCCTGCCACAGCCGCGGCTCCGGGTCCTGGAAGGACGCCGACGAGACGAGCAGGTCGAAGTCGAAGGTCGTGCGCAGCGCCGCGACCTGGCCGAGGTCGACGATCTTGACGGAGACCGTGACGTTCTTGAAGGCGCTCAGCTGGGCCTGGATGTTCTCCGCGATCGCCCGGTTCTCCGAGGACGGGAAGCTGGAGAAGGTGAACTTCACCGGCTTGCCGTCGGCGGCGAGCTCGTCGAAGAGCTTCTGGGCGAGAGCCTTGTCCGTCTTGTGTAGCGGCGTGTCCGAGAAGAGGGGCGAGGTCTTGTCGAACAGCGTGTCGGGCATGGGGGCGGTGCCGTTGTAGGCGGCGAGGTTGAGCGCGTCGAGGTCGATCGCCGCCGACACCGCCTGGCGGGCGCGGATGTCGTCGAACGGCGCCCGGCGCGAGTTGAACGCCATGAAGTTGCCGCCGTTGAGGGTGGTCACCACGGCGTTGAGGTCGGACGTCTCAGCCTTGTCGATGTTGACCGTGTTCGTGTCGATCGCGACGTCGGCGCCACCGCTGATCACAGTGTTGAGGCGCTGGGTGGCGTCGGTCGCCGAGCGCATGGTGAGGCGGTCCAGGTAGGGCTTGGGCGCGTCCCAGTACTTGGGGTTCTTGACGAACTTGATGTCCGCCTGGCGGGTCCAGCTCGCCAGGGTGAACGGCCCGGCGCCGATCGGGTTCTTGTCGAAGGAGTCCCGTCCGGCCTTCAGGGCGTCGGGCGAGGCGATCCAGTTCAGCGACGAGTTCAGGACGGCCTGGGCGTACGCCGGCACGGGGTTGACCATCGTGGCCTTCAGCGTGACGTCGTCGACCACCTCGGTCGACTCGATCATCCGCGCGTCCACGACGTAGGAGGAGCCCACGGTCGGGTCCTTGATGCGGTCCCAGTTGAACTTGACGGCCTCCGCGTTGAGCGGGGTGCCGTCCGAGAACACCAGGCCGGGCTTCAGCTTCAGGGTGAAGGTCTTGCCGTTGTCAGTCGTGGCGAACGACTCGGCCATCGTGTACTTGACCTTGCCGGCCTCGTCGGTGATCATCAGCGTGCCGTACAGCGCGTTGCCGACCGGGGCGGTGATCGCGGCCTGGTTGCTGAGGGTCGCCGGGTCCAGGCTGCGCGGGTCGCCCAGCAGCAGGATCCGGCCCTCGCCGCCGGCGACCGGTTGGCCCGCGGCGCCGTTCCTCGACGAGGCGGTGTCGTCACCGCCTCCACCACCACAGGCCCCCAGGGCGAGTGCCGCGCCGCACACGACAGCGGTGGCGACTAGCCGGGACTTACGGAACATCGTTGACCTTTCGTCAGCATCTAGAAACGGAGAGTGTGGAACGGGAAGCCGTGCAAACGGCGGGTGGGGGCAGCGCCGTTTGTTCACGGCCCAGGCGGTGCGCGCTGGGAAGAGCCAGTCGCGCACGCCAAGTGGGGTGCGTTCGGTCGCGCGTCCTGCTCGGGAGGGTCGTCAGTCGCGCATCGTCCGGTCGAAGCGGCTGCGCAGGTGGTCGCCCGCCTGGTTGAGCGCGAAGACGGTGAAGAAGATGACGACCGCCGGCACCAGCACCATGTGCGGGGAGTCGGCGATGGCCTCCTTGCCGTCGGAGATCATGCCACCCCAGCTGGGCTGGGGCGGCGGGATGCCCATCCCCAGGAAGCTCAGCGACCCTTCGGCCACGATCAGCGCGGCCATCACGACCGGCAGGAACGCGCCCAGCGGTGGCAGCAGGTTCGGGAGGATCTCCTTCACCAGGATCCGCGTGTGCCCCGCGCCCATGTTGCGGGCGGCGGTGACGAACTCGCGGGACGACCAGGCGAGGGTGTTCGCCAGCGCGAGCCGGACGAACGTCGGGATGATCAGGAGTGTCAGGCCCACCAGCAGCGTCCGCACGCTCGGCGTGAGGATGGACGACAGCGCCAGGAGCAGGATCAGCGGCGGGAACGCCAGCATCGCGTCGGTGATCAGCCGGATGATCCAGTCGACGGCCTTGCCGAGATAGCCGGCGAGCATGCCCAGCAGGGTTCCGATGACGGCCCCGATGAGGCCCGCCACGGTTCCGACCAGGATCGATACCCGCGCGCCGTACACGCATCGAGACAGGATCGACCGGCCCTGCTGGTCGGTGCCCAGCCACAGGTCGAACGAGCTGAAATCCGGTCCCTGGCGCGGCTTACCGATGGGAATGGAGTACGACGCCAGCGGCAGCACGTCCGCCAGCGCGGCGAGCGCGATCACCGCGATCAGCCAGACGTACGCCAGGTACACCAGGATCGAGCGGGACTTTCGCACCGCCGGGACGATCGGCGTGTCCAGCGCCGGGGCCGGCGGTAAGTGGACCTCGCGGTCCACCACGTCGGGGGTGGTCATGCGTTGGCAGCCTTCCTGACGCGCGGGTCGAGCCAGCCGTAACTGAGATCCACGAGCATGTTGATGACCACGTAGACCACGGCGATGAACACGACGATGCCCTGAACGGTGATGATGTCGCGGGCAGTGATCGAGTAGACGACGAGCTGGCCCAGGCCCGGCAGCGAGAACAGGGACTCCACGATCACCGTGCCGCCGATCAGCCGGCCCAGGTTGATGCCCACGAGGGTGACCAGGGAGAACGAGGACGGCCGCAGGGCGTGGCGGGACATCACGTAGGACGGGCTCATGCCCTTGGCACGGGCCGCCCCGATGAAGTCCTCACGCAGCGTGCCGACCAGGTCGGTGCGCAGCAGCCGGTGGAAGGACGCGATCTCGGTCAGGGAGATCGCGAGGACGGGCAGGATGGCGCCGCGGAGGTTGTCTCCGAGGCCCTCGCTGATGCGCGACCAGCCCGTCACCGGGAACCACCCGGCCTGCAGCGCGAAGAAGTAGATCATGACCGGGCCCGCGATGAAGGCGGGTACGGAGAGGAACACCGAGGACAGCGCGGTGATCGCCCGGTCGATCGGAGTACCCGGCCAGCTTGCGGACACCACCGCCAGCAGCACGGCGACGAGCAGCGCGAAGACCAGAGCCATCGCGGCGAGCTGCAGGGTGACCGGCAGCCGTTCGACGATCGCGTCCAGGACGGGTTGGTTGGTCACCGGGGAGGTGCCCAGGTCGCCGGTGACGGCGTTGCCGAGCCAGTGCGTGTACTGCGACCACAGAGGCCGATCGAGTCCCAGCTTGGCGTTCAGAGCGGCGATGGCATCCGGTGTCGCGTTCTCCCCCAGGATGACGGAGGCCGCTGACCCCGGAGCCAGGCTCAGTAGCGCCACKGCCCCCATGGTCACGAGTAAGACCACCAGCAGGCTACGGCCTACACGTCTCGCAACAGTGAGCAGCATGCAGCTCGCTTCCTTGATCCTTCGAAGGTCGCACGGACAACGACTGAACCGGTCTGCGTAACGTCACCGACGGCGAATACGCCGATATCTCTCGGACAGAGTTATAGCCGGTGATCACGCCGTTGCCAACATTTCGGGTGTCCCGGTGTCACCTCCGTCCGCACCGTCACTGACCAGCCCATCGTGGGCCAGAGTAGGGCTCGGTGGCACCCCCCGGCGATGTTGATCTTGTTGGTCCAGCGGTGGTCGCGACATATCGGACACGTCGTTCCCGTGAGGGGGACCCATATATCGCTGTTATGAAAATGCCGTTCTGCGCAAGTTTTCGGTCCATTGGAGAATGTTTTTCTAAGCATTCTTTTGGTGTCTGGCCGCGTGGCGTTGACGGCTGCCCGCGCATGTTGCTGTGAGGAAGCTCTCGTGGTTCGGGTGGTGCGGGGGAACGGTGACCCAGGCCACTGCTCGTCGCCACTGAAACGGGGTGGGGAACTCGCCGGGTGGGGTGTCGAAACGAAGATCCCGTGATTTCCATCACGGCCGGATGTGGCCGGGTCGGGCGGGACTGGAGCGCGGGTCGTTCGCGCTGCAAGGAGGCCTGGCCCGTGGCGTCCTGGTGGGCAGTCAGGGGTGGCCCGTCGTGGCCGGGAGCGCATGGTCGGGACGTCCCGTGGTGCCGGATCGGCACGGTCGGTGCCGCCGGTCCGCCGCGCTGGCCGCTGGGCGGTGTCAAGCCGCCGGCACCCACCGGTACAGCGGTTTTGGACGCCGGGGCGGCCGGGTCGGCGCGGTCCCATCCCGCCCCCGCCGACCGGCGCGGGCGGCCGCGGCCCCCGGTGCCGCCCGCGCGCGGGGCCCGGACGGCGGCCCGGCGGCCACGGTCGGGCGCCGCCCGGCACGGCGTGGCCGGCGTCCGCGTGGCCGCCGGGAACAGGTCGCTGCCAGGCCAGGAACAGGGGGAATCAGGCGGATATGCGGCCTGGTTTGGTGCGGTCCACTAGTGCGGACCGGTCCTCGGGAAGTACGAATCCCGCACTGATCGTGACATCGGCCGCGGCCCGGCAGCGCTTCTCATAAATCCGGGTGAAGGGCGGTTCTCGGCCGGTCGTGAAGCGGGCGGCGGCAGCGTCGAACCGGCTGGCCGACAATTGGTTGAATGATTCTGTCCTGGGTCGCCGGCCGGCACCGTGACAGGGGTGTCAACTGGCGGCATGGGAATACCGCCGAACGTGATCCGTCCGGGTCGGGATGCATGCCGGCGGTCAGCGCTCGGCTGTCTCAGGGCAGGGCGAGACCGGCCCCGGTCGCCCGGCACCGCGAGGCCCGCCCGCGACGCCGGGCCGCCCCGTGGGCACGATCGCGGTGCCGGTGCCGGTGCCGGTGCCGGTGCCGTCGCCGAGTGTGGCTGCGTCGTCGTCTCCCGAGGGTGCGGCCCGCCCCCGCGAGCGCGGCGCGGAGGATCGGCGGCGGCGCCGTCGTGCTCGCGTCCGCGTCGCCAGGCTCGCGCCCGCGGGGATCCGGCCACCTCGCGTCAGTTCTCCGATGGGCGGAGTGGGTGAGTACTTCTTCACTTGTGGTCGAGAGTGGGAGCGCGGCGGATGGCGCTCGCGTCCGCGAGCTCGGCGGACGAGATGCACGAGGCGGCGGCGCGGGGATCCCGGTTGCCGGGTGTGCCGCCGTCCACTGTGTTCCTGATCCGTCCGGTCGAGGTGACGATCGGCCTGGTCGGCCTCAGCTGATGCTTGGCGGGCCGGGGCTCGGACCGCGACCGGTCGTTGTTCGGCCAGCAGAAGAAGAGATCCTTCTTCGTACCGCCCACGACCTTGAACTTCCCGTTCCGCACCTGGACCATGGCGAAGCACTCCTGTTTGTAGCCGTGGGTCGCCGGGTCGTCCTGCGTCGGGCTTTCGTGCTGGCGGCTCCAGTCGATGGGATTGATCAGGCCGTCCGCGCTGTACTCGGTCATGACGTTCGTCGCGGCGATGACCTTGGCGCGGTCAAAGGAGGGTCCGGCGGCGAGAATTCCCTGGTAGGCGAGGTCGGCGTCGATCCAGTCGTTCATCGCGGCCTCGGTGGGCTCGGCGCCGGTCTCGTTCATCCACTTGAAGTAGTCGGCGAGCGCGCTGCCGCTCGCGTCGGCCTCGAACGGGCGGAAGGCGACGCCGATGTAGTCCCCCTCGAACAGGTCGCCCGCCGCGGCGACGAACTTCTGGTCATAGGTGTTCGGATGGTAAAGCGGGATGTCGCCCATGCCCTGGCGCTCGAGCTCCTGTGTCAGCGTCTTCATGCCGTTGAGGTCGAGGCAGGTGCCGATCATGTCGGCGCCGGCACGCTTCATCGCGGAGCCTCGGGGCCGATCCCGTTCGGCAGGCCGAAGGCCAGGTCGTCGTTCTTGTACACGACCTCCTGGTCGGTCTGGTCGTGGTAGAGCTCGATCGCGTCGGTGATGGTCGACGCGCAGCGCTTCGAGCTCTCCGAGACCCCGTAGCCGAGGGCGCCGATCTTCTTAGCGCCGGCGAGCTCCGCCGCGTACGTGAAGGTCCGGTTCGTGCACTCCAGGCAGGTCACTCCGGCGTTGCCGAAGATCGAGTCCTGGCCGGCCATGGCCTGCGGCTGGATGGCCCACACGTACTGCGGGACGCCGGCCTTGGCCAGGTCACCCCAGCAGGCGGGCAGCTGCGCGGCGCCGAAGTCGGCGAACGTGTCGTTCTTGGTGATGATCTGCAGCGCGCCCTGCTGGTTCTGCCCGAGCGCGTCGTCGATCTCGGTGGTGACGGTCAGCCTGCGGCCGTGCACCCCGCCCGTGCTGTTACGGAAGGCGAAGCAGGCCTTGATCCCCCGGGAGAAGCAGTCGAGCATGCAGGAGCCGGTCGGGTTGTTGGTCTTCGTGCCGAGAACCGAGAAGCGGATCTCGTCCTGGGTGACCCCCGGCGCCCCGTTCACCGTCTGGTCGGGCGCGGCCGTCGTCTCCCCGCCGTCGGCGTCGTCGCTGGAACTGGAACTGGAACTGGAACAGGCGGTGAACGCCAGGCCCGGGGCCATCAGTAGACCCAGTAATCGTGTCGGCGGGTACCTGACCTCTTCATCGGGATGATTCATCCTCTGTTTCCAGGCGCGGGGGCTGCTTCCAGGTGTGGCGGCACGGCTCGGTGTCGGCTCGACGGCTGGTGACGGCGATGCGGAACGGGCGGTCCGAGACCGCGAAGGCGGGCAATCCTGATGCCTGGTTCGACGGCATTCAGGATGATCTGACCGGGGAGCATAGCGTCATTCGTGCGAGAAGTCTCGCCTTAAAGTGGTGTGTCGCCGTCCCGGACTCCGGGCGCCAAGGCCCCCGGATCATGCCGGGTGACCCGGTTCGTCGGCCGGTGTCGGGGCGCGGCGACGTGAGCGTCCTGCGGGCGCGGGTGGGTCTCCGGAAGGTCTTGGGGAGTGAGCACTCACCATTTCTGGTCCGGCCGCGTCCCGCAGGGAGCCCGCCGCGCGGGACGGCGTCCCGTCCGGGAACTGGYAGACTGGCCAGGCAGGGCAGGCGAGCCCCCAGGCCGAGGCAGGTGCCGCGATGCGCAACGACCGCACGTTCCACGGTCGTGGCTAGACCCGCGCGCGATCCGGCGGCGTCACCCACGGCCGGGCCGCCGGCGTCCACCGGGGCCGAGCGGGCGGTGCCACCGGGGGCCGAGCCGGCGGTGCGACCCGAGGGTGAGCAGTCGGAGCCGGGCCGCCGTTCCTACGACAGCCCCGTGCGCCGTCAGCAGGCCGAGCGGACCCGGGAACGCATCGTCGCGGCCGGAGCCGAGATGGTCCACGGGTTCCCGAGCTGGGACTGGCGTGAGCTGACCGTGCGGGCCGTCGCCCGGCGTGCCCAGGTCAACGAGAGCACGATCTACCGCTACTTCGGCAGCGAGCGGGGGCTGCGTGATGCGGTGATGCGCCACCTCGAGCAGGAGGCCGGCGTGGACGTGGACACCCTCCGCCTGGACGCCTTCGGCGACGTCATCGGCCGGGTCTACTCCTATCTCTCGTCGTTCCCCACGAGCGGCGGGCCGACCGGCGACCCGACGTTCGCGGCGCTCGACCGGCGCCGCCGTGACGCGCTCGTCGCCGCCGTGGCCGCCGCCGCGGACGACTGGTCGCCGGCCGAGTGCGAGCTCGTCGCCGCCGCCCTTGACGTCTTCTGGAGCGTGCCGTCGTTCGAGCGCCTGATCACCGTGTGGGAGCTGGACGCCAGCCAGGCGAGCCGCGTCGCCGGCTGGGTGATCGAGCTGATCCGCGGCGCCGTCCGGGACGGCCACGGACCGCGCTGACCCGCGTCCGCCCGGCGGCCCGGCGCCCGCCGGCAACGCAGCGCCCGCCCGGCCAGCGGAGCGCGGACCGGGCGGACGCGGGCTGGTCCGGGTCGGGTCAGCCCTTCACACAGAGGACGGCGCGCAGCTCGGCGGCGACGTCCACGAGATCGCTCTGGTGGGCGATGACGGCGTCGATGTCCTTGTAGGCGGCGGGGATCTCGTCGAGGACTCCGGGGTCCTTGCGGCACTCGACGCCGGTGGTCTGGGCGACGAGGTCGTCGGTGGTGAACTCCTTGCGGGCACGGGTACGGCTCATCCGCCGCCCGGCGCCGTGCGCGGCCGAGTGGAACGACTCGGCGCTACCGAGGCCGCGGACGATGTACGAGCGGGTGCCCATGGAGCCGGGGATGATCCCGTACTCGCCGGCCCGGGCCGAGATCGCGCCCTTGCGGGTGACCAGGACGTCCGCTCCGTAGTGGTGCTCCTCGGCGACGTAGTTGTGGTGGCAGTTGACCGCGGCGAAGGCGGTGTCGGCGGCGTGCGGCCCGTGCGTGGGCGGGGTCGGCACGCGCAGCGTGGGCAGGTGGTCGCGCAGCGCGTCGACGTAGAGAGCGAGCATGGTGTCGCGGTTGCGGCGCGCGTAGGTCTGCGCCCAGGTGAGGTCGGCCCGGTAGGCGGCCATCTCGGGGGTGCCGGCGAGGAAGACGGAGAGGTCCCGGTCGCGCAGGCCGGTGTTGTGCGGGAGCTTCTTCGCGGCCGCGATGTGCAGCTCGGCGAGGGTCTTGCCGATGTTGCGCGAGCCCGAGTGCAGCATGAGCCAGACGGCGTCCTCGGTGTCCAGGCAGAGCTCGACGAAGTGGTTGCCCGAGCCCAGGCTGCCCATCTGCGCCATCACCCGGTCGATGCTGCCGCTGCGCCCGGTGACCTTGGGGTGCAGGTCGCCGAAGGTCCCCCACAGGTCGGCGTAGCCGCGGACCCGGCGGGAGATCTCGGTGTGCCCGCGATGGCCGACGGGGATGGCTGCCTCGACCGCGGCCCGTACCGGCCCGAGGTCGTCGGGCAGGTCGGCGGCGGTCAGGTTGGTCCGCAGCGCGGCCATCCCGCATCCGATGTCGACCCCGACGGCGGCCGGGGAGACGGCGTCACGCAGCGCGATCACCGAACCGACCGTCGCGCCCTTGCCGAGGTGGACGTCCGGCATGACGGCGACGTGGTGGTGGACGTAGGGGAGTTCCGCGATGGTGCGGAGCTGGTCGAGCGCGGCGCTTTCGACCTCCTGTGGAGAGGTCCACATCCAGATCGGCGCGGTCGCTCCCGCCAGCTCGTGGACGGGGGTCACGGGGCATCACTCCTCGGTCACGGCGCGGGACCGGTGCCCCGCGTGCCGCCGAGATCAACGATGGCCGGTTTCCGTGCCGACGGCCATTCAATTTCCGTTGGCCCGGCGGATCCCCTCCCCGCGGAGCAGGTCGTTCGGACTGATCCGCGGGGCGGGGATCCGCCGTTCGAAGCCCGGCGTCAACCCGTTACCCGTGAGGCCCGCCGGGCAGGTCGTCGCCGTCCTGGACGCGTCGGTCGTCGGCGCCTGACAGACTTTCTCGGCGACCCGGTCTCCGCCCGGTCTCGCCCGGTTCCAAGCGGTCCCGGCGCGGCCCGGTCGCCATTCGTCCGACAAGCGAACGTCATCGTGCGAGGAGACCAGCATGCCCGCTGCCCAGGACCGCGTCGCGATCGTCACGGGGGCCGCCCGCGGCATCGGTGCCGCCACGGCGCGCAGGCTCGCCGCCGACGGCATGGCCGTGGCGGCGCTCGACCTGGAGGAGAGCGCGTCGAAGGGCACCGTCGAGGCGATCGTCGCCGCCGGCGGGACCGCGATCGCCCTCGGCGTGGACGTGAGCGAGGCCGAGCAGGTCACGGCCGCGGTGGAGCGGGTGGCCGCCGAGCTCGGCGGGCCGACCGTCCTGGTGAACAACGCCGGGATCACCCGCGACAACCTGCTGTTCAAGATGTCCGAGACCGACTGGGACCTCGTCATGGGGGTGCACCTGCGGGGCACGTTCCTGACGACCCGCGCTGTGCAGAAGTTCATGGTCGAGGCGGGCTTCGGGCGGATCGTGAACCTGTCGAGCACGTCGGCGCTGGGTAACCGCGGCCAGGCGAACTACTCGGCGGCGAAGGCGGGCCTGCAGGGATTCACCAAGACGGTGGCGATCGAGCTCGGGAAGTTCGGCGTCACCTGCAACGCGGTGGCGCCCGGTCTGATCGCGACCGAGATGACCCGGGCGACGGCCGAGCGCCTGGGGCACACGTGGGACGACTACGCCACCGCCCGCGCGGCCCAGATTCCCGTGGCCAGGGTCGGCGAGCCCGAGGACATCGCCCACACCGTCTCGTTCCTGGTGAGCGAGGGCGCGGGATTCGTGTCCGGTCAGGTGATCTACGTCGCCGGTGGGCCGAAGGCGTGAACGTGCCCGGTGACCCCGGCCCGCGTTGACGCGGAACACGGGTGTGGTGGGCCGACCCGACCCGCCACGGGTTCGGCCCACCGCCGGGTCACGGCCGGGCGGACGCGTCCACGACCGGGTTGCGGATCGTGCCCACCCGCTCGATCCACACCTCGACGACGTCACCCGGACCCAGGTAGCGGGGCGGCTTGCGGATGTAGCCGACCCCGGCGGGAGTTCCGGTGATCAGGATGTCACCCGGGTTGAGGGTCAGGGTGCGGCTCACGAACGACAGGATCCGGCCGATCGAGAAGATCATGTCGCTGGTGTCGCCGTCCTGTACCACCTCGCCGTTGACGCGGGTGACCAGCCGCAGGCCCGCCGCCGGATCGCCGACCTCGTCGGCGGTCACGACGGGCCCCATCGGCCCGCTGCGGTCGGAGTTCTTGCCCAGCGTCCACTGTGCCGAGGCGCCCTGGGCGCGGCGGGCGCTGAGGTCGTTGAACACCGCGTAGCCGAACACGCCGCGCAGGGCGGCGTCCTCGTCGACATCGGTCATCCTGGACCCGACGATGACGGCGAGCTCGCCCTCCCAGTCCAGGCCCCGCTCGCCCGGCGGGACGGGGACGGGGGTGCCGTCCACCGTCAGGGACGCGGTCCACCGGCCGAAGATCGGTGGCCGCCTGGGCAGTTCCAGCCCGGTCTCCGCGGCGTGCGCATGATAATTCAGCCCCATGCCGAGGATCCGGGCTCCGGCCGGTACGGGCGGGACGAGCTCGACGTCGGCGAGGTCATGCTCACCGGCGGTCATCCGGCGGGCCTTCGCCGTCCAGTCGGCGAGGTCTCCGTAGAACTCGTCGACGTCGGCGACGCGGGCGACCCGGGGGCGTTCGTCCCCGGCCGTGCCCATGGGCCCGCCCTGCGGGCCGGCCCCGTCGGCACCGAACACCAGGCCGACCACGACCCGCCGTCCGTCCCGCAATCCCACGAACCGCATCGAACCCGTCCTCCCTCCCACCCCGACACCGGCCGCCCCGGCTCGGATCGGACACCGGAATTGTGCACCACGGGACGCCAGGAAGCCGGCGCCCGCGTGTTATGACAGCGACATCGTTCTGGTCCAGTTCACCTCCGGCGCCACACATCCGGTCCCCCCGCGCCACCCGACAACTAACGGAGGACTCATGCGTGAGGCGGTCATCTGCGAACCGGTGCGCACCGCGGTCGGGCGCTACGGCGGTGCGCTCGCGGCGCTGAGCGCGCAGGCGCTCGGCGCGGCCGTGCTGCGCGGCCTGCTGGACCGGACCGGCCTGCGGTCAGCGGACATCGATGACGTGATCTTCGGGTCCTGTTATCCGACGATGGAGGCACCCGCGCTTGGCCGGGTGGTCGCCCTCGACGCCGGCCTCGACGTCACCGTCGCGGGCCTGCAGCTCGACCGCCGCTGCGGATCGGGCGTGCAGGCGGTCACGACGGCCGCGATGCAGGTCCAGACCGGAGCGGCCGACGTCGTGATCGCCGGGGGAGCGGAGAGCATGAGCAACGCCCCCTTCTACTCGACCCGGATGCGCCGGGGGTCGGGCGGCGGGGACGTCACGCTGCACGACGCCCTGGCCCGCGGCCGGGTGACCGCGGGCGGCGCGAACTTCCCCGTCCCTGGCGGGATGATCGAGACGGCGGAGAACCTGCGGCGGGAGTACGGGATCTCGCGCTCCGAGCAGGACGAGTTCGCGCTGCGGTCGCATGTCCGGGCCGTGGACGCGCAGGCCGCCGGTCGGTTCGCGGACGAGATCGTGTCGGTGTCGGTGTCGGGTCGCGGCGGTTCGGTCGTCGTGGACGTCGACGAGCATCCCCGCGCCGACGCCAGCCTCGACACGCTCGCCGCGCTGCGCCCGATCATGGGTAGGACCGACCCGGAGGCCACGGTCACTGCGGGCAATTCCAGCGGGCAGAACGACGCGGCGTCGGCGTGTGTCGTCACCCATCCGGAGGCGGCGAGGCGACTCGGCCTGCGTCCGCTCGGTCGGCTGGTGAGCTGGGCGGTCGCCGGTGTGGAACCCGCGAGGATGGGGATCGGACCCGTTGCGGCCACGGCGAAGGCGCTGGAGCGGGCGAACCTCAAGCTCGCCGACATCGACCTGATCGAGCTCAACGAGGCCTTCGCGGCGCAGGTGCTCGCCTGCACCCGGGAGTGGGGGCTCACGACCGCGGACCTGGACCGGCTCAACGTCAACGGTTCCGGGATCTCGCTCGGTCATCCCGTCGCGGCGACCGGTGGCCGGATCCTCGCGACCCTGCTCCACGAGATGGAGCGCCGGGACGCCCGGTACGGGCTGGAGACCCTGTGCATCGGCGGCGGCCAGGGGATCACCGCGATCTTCGAACGGGTCGGCTGATTCGGGTCGGCTGACAGGGGCGGGGCCGTCCCGAACCGGGTCGGCCCCGCCCACCCCGGCCGTTACCGGACGCCGGCGTCGCGCAGGAGCTGACGGGCGATCACGATCTGCTGGATCTGGCTGGTGCCCTCGTAGATCCGGAACAGCCGCGCGTCACGGTAGAAGCGCTCGACCGGGACTCCGCGCATGTAGCCCGCCCCGCCGTGGATCTGCACCGCCCGGTCGGCGACCCGCCCGACCGCCTCGGAGGCGAAGTACTTCGCGCACGAGGGCCCGATCCGGGTGTCGCTGCCGTCGTCGAACCGCGCGGCCACGTCGACGACGAGCGCCCGCGCGGCGTAGAGATCGGTGGCGGAGTCGGCGAGCAGTCCCTGCACGAGCTGGTGGGTGCCGATCACGCCGCCACCCTGCACCCGCGTCGCGGCATAGGCCACGGACTCGTCGACCAGCCGCTGGGCCAGCCCGACGCACAGCGCGGCGATGTGGATCCGGCCGTGGGCCAGGCAGCGCATCGCGGTCGCGTAGCCGCGGCCCACCCCGTCCTCGCCGCCGATCACCGCCGACGCCGGGACCCGCACGTCGGCCAGCAGGACGTCCGCCGTCCACGCGCCCGCCTGGCCCATCTTGTGGTCCTTCGGGCCGACGCTCAGCCCCGGCGCGTCGCGTTCCACCATGAACGCCGTGATGCCGTGCCCGCCCTCGGCACCGGGGTCGGTGCGGGCGAAGACCATGAAGACGTCGGCCAGCGGCGCGTTGGTGATGAAGCGCTTGGCACCGTTGATCACCCACTCGTCGCCGTCGCGGCGCGCGGATGTCGCCAGGCCCGCGGGGTCGGAGCCGGCGTTCTCCTCGGTGAGGGCGAACGCGGCCGTCCACTCGCCCGAGGCGATCAGCGGCAGGTAGGCCTTCTTCTGTTCCTGGGTCGCGCCCTCGAGCAGGACGTGGCCGGCGATGCCGTTGTTGGTCCCGAACATCGAGCGGAAGGCCGGTGTGGTGTAGCCCAGCTCGAAGACGAGCTGGACCTCGGCGCTCATGTCCAGCCCCAGGCCGCCGTACTCCTCGGGGACGGCGAACCCGAACAGGCCCATCGCCGCCGCCGCACGGCGCAGGTCGGGCGGGATCGCGTCGGTCCGCTCGATCTCCGCCTCCGCCGGGACCACGCGCTCGCGCACGAAACGCCGGGTCGAGGCGATGACCTGCCGCACATCATCATCGAGCACGAGATCTCCATCCAGGTCTGGTCCGCTCACGGTCCACGGTCGGCGGACCGGATGAGCGTCCCGCCGCCCGCCCCCCGCGTCCATCGACCGCCGGCCGAGGCGACCATTGGACGGGCAATGTATGGATCTTCCAGCCGTGGGACCGGCGGAGGGCGGCGAGACGACCGGCGTCATGGCCGGCGTACGGGTCGTCGAACTTGCCTCCTGGGTCTTCGTCCCCACCGCCGGGGCGGTGCTGGCGCAGTGGGTCGCCGGGTGCTCCGGGGCCTCGCCAGCCGCGCGGACGTCTTTCTCACGGACTGGCCGGACGAGGTCCGCCGACGGGAGCAGGTGGACGTCGCGGACCTGCGCGCCTGGAACGAGCAGGTCATCTACGCCCGCGGGGCCGGTGCGCCGCTCGACGACGCCCCCGGGCGGCCCGAGCGCGCCGAGGCCGCCCGGACCTCGTCGGTGGACCGGACGGCTCCCGTCGGGCCGCCTGCCGCCGGGGCCGGGGCCGCCGAGGGCGCGCGGCGTACATCCGTACCTCGTGACGCCCGAGCACACCCGGCAGGCACGCGACAGCCTGGGAGCCGGGCCCCTCGTGCTCCCCGAGCAGACGGTGATCCTCGTCTGCGTCCAGGTTCTCACCGCCGACCCGAAGGCCTTTCCACGCGAGCAGTGGCGCCGGCTCGCTCCCGCGCTCCGGTAGGCCGGCGGCCGTCCGGCTGCCCGATCCGTTCTCCCTGGTCCAGGCACTGGCCAGGCCACCCGGTTCGCCATGCGGGCCGGGTGGGCGGTTCGCCCGCGCCCCCGATCGATCGATACGATCGACGGGCTGCGGCCGCCTCGGCGCCGGGTGACGCGGTGGAGGTGTCTCCTTCAGCGGCGCCGCCGCGTCGAAGGAGCCCGCAATACCTCCCCAAGGTCGAGCCGCGTCGACCCCGACCCCGACCGCGACGCAGCGGCGTGCCGCGATCGACCGGCGCAGCAGCGGCGCCCAGGTGGCGGACTACATCCGGAACCTGATTTGCTCCGGTGAGCTGCGTCAGGGCGACCATGTCCGGCAGGACGAGATCGCGGAGGATCTCGGGGTGAGCCGGATTCCCGTCCGCGAGGCCATCATCGTCCTCGACCAGGAGGGCTGGGTGACGAACGAGCTGCACCGCGGCGCGTTCGTCCACGGCCTGGACGAGAACTCCGTCCGCGACCACTACGGGCTCATCGGCCTGCTCTACGGCTACGCCGCGCAGCGCGCCACCGAACGCGGCGACGACGACGGGCTGGCCCGGGTGCAGACGGCCGAGCGCGCGTTGCGGGCCGCGACCGATCCCACCACCGTCCGGGACGCGAACGAGATGTTCCTGCGCCAGATCTTCGCGCTCGCGCGGTCGTCACGCCTGAAGGCGATGAGCCGGCAGATGAACGGCATCATCCCCGGCAACTTCTTCGAGCTGGTGCCGGGCACGATCGACCTGCAGAAGAAGGGGATCACGGCGGTCTCCCGAGCCGTGCGGGCGCGTGACGGGGAGCGCTCCAACGCGGCGTTCGTCTCGCTCCTCCAGCAGCACGGTGAGCGCGTCGTCGACCTGCTCCGGGCCCGCAACATCCTCTGGATTCCCGACGAGGCCGCGACGTCCTGACCCCCGGCCCAGGCCCGGAGTCAGGCGAGCGTCTCGCCGGCCCACTCCCGCATCGCCGTGGCCAGCAGCGGCCAGCGGACGAACAGGCCACCGGCGCTCTCCCGTTCGGCCTGGCGGTCGAGGTACTCACGGTCCCCCCAGGGTGGCTCGACCAGCCGGGCGTTCGGCAGCAGGCCGGCCAGCGCCTCCGACGTCGCCCGCGGGTGGAAGGGATCGCTCGCGCCGCCGCGGAAGACGAGTGCGGGGGCGGTGATGGCGCGCGCGAGCTCGTCCGGCAGGCCCGGCACCTGCTCGCCCGGCCGTGGGCAGTAGGCGGCCATCCACTGTTGCATGGTGGCGAGGAAGGTCTCCCTGTCCTGTTCGAGGACGTGGCTGCGGTTCCGCTCGTTCTGGTCGAGCAGCGGGGCCCAGTCGGGCAGCGCCGCCACCGCCTCCATGCCGGTCGTCCACGCGGCCGTGATGGCCGGTGTGTAGTAGACGTTCGCGAGGATCATGAGGCCCATGACGCCGCCGCTGATCCACCACAGGGACAGGCCGGCGACGACCTCGGGGTGATGCGCGGCGGTGAGCAGCGAGACGTGCGAGCCGACCGTGGCGCCGGCGAGCACCGCCGGCCCGAGGTCGAGCTCCGTCAGGAGCGCGGCGAGGGTGTCGGCCTGCATCCGCGGCTCGCTCGGGCCTGCGAGGCAGACGTCGGACTCGCCGGTGTTCGGGCGGTCCCACAGCAGCACCCGGTCGCCCTGCGCGGCGAGGGCGCGGGCGAGCTCCGGCAGCCCGGGGGTCTGCCTGGTGAAGCGGCCGCCCAGGGTGAGCACCCAGGTCCGCCCGCTGTCGCCGATCAGGTCGTAGCCGATGCGCAGGCCGTTGACGTTCGCGTATGTCACCACCCGGACAGTAGTGGCGGCGCCCAGCCGGATAAACCGATCGCCTCGCCGGCCCCGTCCACTCCGGGCCGCGCCGGCGGCGGCCGTGCGAGGCTGATCATTCGGACGGTGCGTTCCGGCGCGTTCCGCGGGTGCGGCCCGCACTCCGGGTACAGGTGGAACACATCGCCATCGTCCAGGTGAGGGGTGGCAAGTTCCAGGTGGTCGGCGGGACGAAGAAGGACCCGTTCGTCTGCTGGTCGAACGCCAACCGCAACTGGTCGGACCCGAAGCCGACCCCCGTCGCCTGATCGGGCTGCGGCTCAGTACATCCAGCGCGTAACGTTCTCCGGTGCCGAACCGGTCCCGGTCGCCGTCCGAACGGCAGCCACGACCGGGGCGGCACCGGAGTCGTCGCGTTGCCACCGCCCGGCGACAGACAGCGCTCCATGACAGGCAGAGCTCGTAACAGAGAGAGCTCGGTGACCGACAGAGCTCGGTGACAGGCAGCGCTCGGCGAGGAGAGGAGTCGCGGGCCATGGCGGCGTCACCCCCGGCCCGGCTCCGTGCGGACGCCCGCCGGCTCCCGGGAGCTCCGAATCACGCTGCGCATCCCGTACCTGTTCCTGCCCGCAACCGGCGAGGCCATCCGGGCGGACCCGGTGGTTCTGCGGATCCGTGGCGAGCTCACGGCGCTGATCGACAGCCTCGTGAGTGCGGCGCAGCAGGAGGGTTCGCTGCGCCCGGACGTCGGCACCGGCGACGTCATCCACCTGTTCTGGCTGCTGCTGCGCGGGCTGCAGGAGATGCCCGGTGCGCTGGCCGACGCCGCCTATGACCGGGCCCGCGCCGTCATCCTCGACGGACTCCGCGCCCGGTCGGACGCCTCGCTGCCCGGCCGGGCGCTGACCGCCCGCGACCTCGACCCGCGGTGAGCGGACGAGCGCCGGGCCCGCGGCGAGACCGCCGGCCCGGCGTGACGTCAGCTTGCGGTGATGGCCCGTTCGGGGCAGTTCGCGACGGCCTCCCGCACAGCCTTCTCGAACTCCGCGGGGACCTCGTCGACCTCGACTACCGCGTAGCCGTCGTCGCTGAGGGTGAAGACCTCGGGGCACAGCGTGCAGCAGGTGGAATGCCCGCAGCAGCCGTCGGCGTCAACAGTGACTTTCATGGCGTCTTGCTCTCTGCGAGGGTGAACTCGAGGTTGAGGTGCGTCAGCCCACGCAGGATGAAGGTGGGCAGGTAGCTGTACCGGCGGTCGTCCGCGGGGCCGTGCACGCTTTCGGAGATCCGGATGTCGGTGGTGCGCTCGAGCAGCCGCTCGATGCTCGCACGCGCCTCGGCGCGGGCGAGCGGGGCGCCGGGGCAGGTGTGGATGCCACGGCCGAACGCCACGTGGTGGCGGGCGTTCGGGCGGGCGACGTCGAACACGCTCGGGTTCTCGAAGCGGCGCGGGTCGCGGTTCGCGGCGCCGTTGACGACCATGACCGTGGTGCCGGCGGGCAGGTCGACGCCGCCGACGGTGGTCGGCACCCGGGAGAGCCGGAAGTCGCCCTTGACCGGGCTCTCCAGCCGCAGCGTCTCCTCGATGAAGTTGCCGACGCGGTCCGGCTCGGCCCGCAGCAGCTGCTGGAGCTCGCGGTCCTCGGCGAGGATCTTCAGTGCCGAGGAGAGTAGCCGGACGGTGGTCTCCTGCCCGGCGGAGAACAGGTTGGCCGCGACCCGGACGGCGTCGATGACCTCCGGGGTCGACCCGTCGGGGAACGTCGCCAGCGCCAGCCCGGTGAGGACGTCCTCGCGGGGCTCGCGCCGGCGGTCCTCGATGTAGGCGGTGAACTTGTTGTAGAGGAACTCCAGCGGGTTGTGCGCCATGTGGTCGTCGCCGGTGCTGCCGATGCCGCCGCTCTCCTGCGGCTGGCGCTGGAGGCGGTCGAGGAACTCCTCCTGGTCCTCCTCGGGCACGCCCAGCAGATCGGCGATCACCAGCAGGGTGAACGGCCCGGCGAAGCCGGTGATGAACTCGCCCTCGCCGCCGGCCAGGTACGGCTCGACCATCTGGTCGACGAGCCGCCACATCTGCGCCTCGTTCTCCTTGAGGCGCTTCGGCGTGATCAGCCGCATCAGCAGCGCGCGGTGCGCGGTGTGCGTGGGCGGGTCGAGCGTGGGGAGCTGGTCGTTCATCGGCAGCTCACCGCGGTGCCGCTCGATCAGCTCGGTGACGTCGTCGCCCTCGAGCGGGACGGGGAAACCCGGGAACGGACCCGTCACCGAGACGCACGAGGAGAAGGTCGCCGAGTCGTGGAAGACCTGGACCGCCTCGTCGTACCCCGTCACCATCACCACGTCGTGGTGATTCTCGCGCTGCACGGGGCACTTCCCGCGCATCGCCTCAAGGAACGGGTACGGGTCCGCGACGAGCTCCTCGTCCCGGAAGAAGTCCTTGGTCTCGAGCTCACTCACGGTCTGTACCGCTCCCTTCGACGTCGACAGTCGAAGTCTCCCATCCGGCGCGGGCGCGAGACAAACGACCCGTCCGAGTACGTACTGCCACGAATTTCCTGGCCGCTCGGCTAGGCTCGCCCGCCCCCTCAGCATCCCCGCCGGCTTCGCTCAGCGTACCCGCACCGGGAGGGTGGCCAGCGCGCGGTGGATGAGGCTGGGCAGGTAGACCAGCTCGGCCTCGTCGACGGCGAGCTCCAGGGTGGTTGTGCGCCGGACGAGGGCCCCGATGGCCGCCGCCGCCTCGATCCGGGCGAGCGGGGCGCCCAGGCAGAAGTGGATGCCGACGCTGAAGCCCAGGTGCCGGCGGGCCGGGCGCGGCCCGTGGTAGCGGGTGATGTCGAACCGGTCGGGGTCGGTGAACGCCGCCGGGTCCCGGCCGGCGGCGGCGCTGACCAGCAGGACGCCGTCGCCGCGGGCGAACGTGTGCCCGGCCAGCTCGGTCCGGCGGCACGCGGTGCGCATGGTGAACTGCGTCGGCGGGTCGTAGCGCAGCACCTCCTCCACCGCGGAGGGGAGCAGCTCCGGCCGGGCGCGCAGCAGCGCCAGCTGGTCGGGGTGGCGCAGCAGCGAGAGCACCGCCGACCCGACGTAGTTGATGGACGTCTCCATCCCTGCCACGACGAGCAGCGACGAGACGCCGAGCAGCTCGAGCTCGCTGAGCGCGTCGTCGCGGTCGCGGGCCGCGGCCATCCGGCTGATCAGGTCGTCGGTGGGGTTCGCCCGGCGCTGCGCGATCAGCTCCTCGAAGTAGGCCTGGAAATCCTGGGTGGCCTGCCGGCGTGCGACGAGCTCGGCCTCGGTGAGCAGGTTGTCGGGGTCGGTGCCGCGGGCGATGGCCAGCGCCCAGCCGCGCAGCGACGCGCCGACGTCGTCCGGGACGCCCAGCAGGTGACCGAGGGTCGCGCTCGCGATCAGGGCCGCGTACCCGCTGATGACGTCGAGGCTCCCGGTGGCCAGCGCGTCGTCCACCAGCCGGTCGGCGAGGGCCTGGATGCCCGGTGCCATCTGGTTGACGATCCGCGGCGTGAACGCCTTGTTGACCAGCCCGCGCAGCCGGGTGTGGTCCGGCGGGTCCATCCGCAGGAACGACCGCGGGGCGCTCGCCGCGCCGTCCCGGAACGGGCTGATGCCGGCGTCGTAGCCGTGCACCCAGTCGTCGCTCTGCAGCACCGCCTCGCAGTCGGCGTACCGGGTGAGCACTGTCACCGGGATGTCGCCGAGCATGAACGGGCACAGCGGCCGGGCCTCCCGCACCCGCTGGTAGACGGCGTACGGATCGGCCTTGTGGGTCGGATGGAACGCGGTGAACTCCACCGGGGCGGACTCGGCGGCGACCCCTGCGGTGACCTCGGCGGCGACCATGGCTCTCCCACTCCTACGTCGGCGCGGTGCGTGCGGCCGCGCCCGCGCGCACGGGTGCACTCACTCCGCGGCACGCACGATGCAGGACGGCGGCGCCGGGAGACAGCGCCCAGTGCCGAGTCCAATCGGACGATTGCGCCCCGTCGACAGCTGACCGTCCACCGCCGGCCGCGGACCGTCGGTCGCCGGCTGCCGGGCGTCGCTGATGGATCGATACGAGATGCCAATGGGGCTCGCCATCCGCGCTCGGCCGGGGTCACGATGCAGCGCGACGACTCGTTGGTCGACACCGACGCACCGGGAGACCGCCGACCATGGACCGAACCTTGGACCGGGACCGCACCACCGACACCGTCGTCGCGGCCGACCCGCCTGATCAGGCCCGGCGCCTGCGTGATCTCGCCGATCTCGTCGAGCACGGGCTGCGGGCCGGCATCGGCGTCGGCCACTCCCTCGGCGTCACGCTCGCCGAGCTGGGCGACGGCTCGTCCACCTGGACGCTCACCCCGTCGCCGGCCGCGGCGAACGCGATGATGACCGTGCACGGCGGGGTTATCAGCACCCTGATGGACACCGCGATGGGCAGCGCGGTCTACACTCGCCTGCCCGCCGGAGTGCTTTACACGACGCTGGAGCTGAAGGTGAACTTCATCCGGCCGGTCGCGCTGGACGGCGGCATGCTCACCTGCGTCGCGACGGCCGTCCACGTCGGGCGCCGCACGGCGACGGTCGAGGCCCGCGTCACCAACCCGGCCGGTGCCCTGGTCGCGCACGGTTCGTCCACCTGCCTGCTGTTCGAGGTCGCCGGCCCCGCCGCGGGGCCGAGCACGGAGCCGGCCGCGGGGCCGGCGTGACGGGCCCCGCCACGAGCACACCGCAGGCTGCCACGAGTGCGCCGCACGCTGTCGCGGGCGCGCCCGGTGCGCCCGCGGTGCCCGACGCGGAGGCTGCGCTCGCGCAGGCCGTGATCGAGTCCTTCGATCCGGCGTGGCGGCATGACCCCTATCCCGCGTACGGCACGCTGCGCCGGGCCGGCACCTTCCTACCGGGCCCGCTGGCCGGCACCATGCTCGTCCCCGGCCATGCCGAGTGCGCCGCCATCCTCGCCGACCCGGTGTGGAGCCACGCCGAGGAGTCGGAGCTGCTCCACCCGGACAGTGACGTCGAGCTGCCCGGCTCGTTCCTGTGGATGGAGCCGCCGGACCACACCCGGCTGCGCGGCCTGGTGAGTCGGGCGTTCACCCCGCGGACCATCGAGGCGACCCGCCCGCTGGCCCGCCAGGTCGTGGACGGGCTGATCGACGACGCCCTGGCGGCGGGGGAGCTGGACCTGATCGAGGGGCTCGCCTACCCGCTGCCGCTGACCATGATCTGCGAGCTGCTCGGGGTGCCTGTCTCCGAGCACCCCGCGGTGCGCCGGATGTCGGCCGGGATCGCGCGCGGGCTCGACCCCGACGTCCTGCTCTCACCGGCCGAGCTCGCCGCGCGGACCGCCGCCGTGGAGGAGTTCCGCGAGTTCTTCGGCGCGCTCGTCACCGCCCGCCGGGCCGACCCCCGCGACGATCTGATCAGCGCGCTCGCCCAGGTGCATGCCGAGGGTGACCGGCTCACCACGACCGAGCTGCTCGGCACCCTGCTGATCCTCGTGGTCGCCGGGCACGAGACCACCGTCAACCTGATCGGCAACGGGGTGCTCGCGCTGCTGCGCGACCCCGCGCAGCTCGACGCGCTGCGGCGCGATCCCGGGCTCGCGCTGCCCGCGGTGGAGGAGATCCTGCGGTTCGACGCGCCGGCGCAGGTGACCACGCGCACCGCCCGGGCGGAGGTGACCGTGGCGGGCCGGACGTTCGCCCCCGGCGAGGCCGTCATCTGCATGCTCGGCTCGGCCAACCGTGACCCCCGCGCCTTCGACCGGCCTGACGAGTTCCTCGTCGACCGCTACGCGGGCGGCGCGCGGGTGAGCCGCCATCTCGCCCTTGGGATGGGCCTGCACTACTGCCTGGGCGCCCCGTTGGTCCGGCTCGAGGTCGGTGAGGCGCTGCGGGGCATCGCCACCCGCCTGACCGGGATGACCCTGCTGGCCGATCCGCCGCCGTACCGGCCGAACATCGTCGTCCGTGGGATGTCGTCGCTGCCTGTGCGGGTCACCGGCCGACCCGGCTGATCTGGCTGATCCGCACTTCGGTCCCGGCGATACGGCAATTCCATGAATTGAGATGCAGAACACATTTCAGGTCCGGATTGTTACAATGTGAAAGGTTCTGTGCCGTCTCGGTGGTGGCCGCCCGCAGCGCCATGTATTCCGAACAATTACTCGCACCTTACTCCGACTTCATCGCCTGTTACCCCTGCTGGCTATACTTGCCGATTGGGGGATTAGGGAGGAAGTTCGTGGAGTTTCGACATCTGGTTTCTTTCCTTGCCATCGCCGAAGAAGTCCATTTTGGCCGGGCCGCCCGGCGACTGAACCTGACGCAGCCCTCACTGAGCCAGCATCTCGCCCGTCTCGAGCGCGAGGTCGGCGTGCAACTGGTCGCCCGCACCTCGCGTGAGGTCCGTCTCACCCCCGCGGGCCAGGCCTTCCGGGGTGAGGCCAAGAGAATCCTCGAGCTGAAGCGCCGCACCCTCGAAATCACCCGCGACACCGCCGCCGGCCGCGCCGGGAAAATCAACATCGGGTTCAACCTGCCGGCCGGGCACCGGATTCTCCCGCCCACGCTGGCCCGCCTGCACAACTCCCACCCGGGCCTGCAGCCCCGGCTGTGGGAGCGGCGGACCGGGCCGCAGATCAAGAGCCTGCTCAGCGGGGAGCTCGACGTCGGCTTCATCTTCGGCCTGCCGCCGACCTCGAGCCTGCACTCGATGGAGGTGCTGCGGGTCCGCATCCTGGCCGTCGTCGGCGAGCACCACGAGTGGGCCGAGCGCGACCAGGTGCCGTTCTGCGAGCTGGAACGGCAGGGCTGCCTGCTGTTCCACCGGGCGCAGTGCCCCGCGCTGTACGACACGATCTCCCGGTCGGCCGACCGGGCCCGGATCAAGCTGCGGGTCGTCGCCGAGGTCGACGACCCGGGGGCGAGCGCGCTGCTGGTGACCACCCGCCCGGTGGTCGGCTTCGCGTCCCGGGAACGCGCGCTGGGAATCGCCGGATCGCGGGCGGTTCCACTGGTCGACCCCGTTCCGACCCTGCCCGTCCATGTGGTGTGGCGTCCGCCGCGCACCCGGCTGGTCGAAACGCTGCTCGAGAGCCTGGAAAGCGCGGCCGGCGACTGGGAATCCGCCGAGACGCCTGAGGAGAAGGTCGATTGGGTGCGGGAGCGGGGGCGATCGAATATCCCGATGGTCGCGCCCGCGCCGGTCCGCCCGGCAGTAAACGCCGTTACCGTCGCAGGAAATCGCCTGAACTAGGCCCCGGTCCGAAGTGGGATTTCCGTCGGAGGTCGCCTGTGTCCTCGTCCCCGTCCACCGTGGATCGAGCCGAACAGCGGCAGACGCTGACGCTGACGGTCCGCGCCCGCCGCCACGTCGCCGAGGATGTCGTCTGTTTCGATCTGGCCGATCCGACCGGCGCGGCATTGCCGCCCTGGACACCCGGCGCGCATGTCGACGTCACGGTGCGGCCGGGGACGGTGCGGCAGTACTCGCTGTGCGGTGATCCAGCGGATCGCCACCACTGGCGGATCGCGGTGCTGCGGGAGGCCGCCGGCCGCGGCGGTTCGGTGCACCTGCACGACCGGGTCGGTGTCAGCGCGCTGCTGCCGGTCGGGCAGCCGCGCAACGCGTTCCCCCTGGTCGCCGCGCCGCGCTACCTGCTGGTCGCCGGCGGGATCGGCGTCACCCCGCTGCTGCCGATGATCGACGAGCTCGCCGCGCGCGGCGCCGAGTGGCGGCTGCTCTACGGCGGGCGCCACCGCGCGGCGATGGCCTTCGCCGACGACCTCGCCCGCCACGGCGACCGGGTCGTCCTGCACCCGCAGGACACCCACGGGCTGCTTCCCCTCGGCCCCGTCCTGGATGGCCTGCGTGCCTCCGGCGAGCACGAGGAGACGGCGGTCTACTGCTGCGGGCCCGAGGGTCTGCTCGGGGCCATCGAGGGGCACTGCGCGCAGTGGCCCGCCAGCGCCCTGCACGTCGAGCGGTTCCACCCCGCCGAGCCCGCCCACCGCGACACCGACGGCGCCTTCGAGCTGCGCCTGGCCCGTAGCGGGCGGGTGCTGCGGGTCGGGCCCGGGCAGTCGGTCCTGGAGGTGCTGGAGGCGGCCGGGGCCGCCGTCACCTCCTCCTGCCGGGACGGTACATGCGGCACCTGCGAGACGCCGGTGGTCGAGGGCGGTGTCGACCACCGTGACACCGTCCTGACCCCGGCCGAGCGCGACGGCGGCCGGACGATGATGGTCTGCGTCTCGCGCGGCCTGGGCGGACGTCTCGTCCTGGACATCTGAAATACACCCCGAGGATTTCCACCGCTATTCCAGCGGTCGTTTTGTGTGGCTGGTAATCCATGTCGCCAATCGGTTCATCCGAATGTGCAATGGGCCTTCCCTGAAAACTCGTTCCGCTCATATTCTTCAGCCGCCGGACAAGGGGTCTGACCAGGGAGGACGGCCGGCACAAACGCTGCCGGGACGGCCCGTCCCAGGCGTGTGGACGGCGGAACGTCAGTGCTGTGTCGGGGAGGAGCCACCACCGTGGGCAGGATCGAGCTCGACGGGCTGACGAAGAGATACGGCGACGTCGTCGCCGTGGACGGCGTCAGCCTCGACATCGCCGACGGCGAGTTCCTGGTGCTGCTCGGCCCGAGCGGCTGCGGGAAGTCCACCCTGCTGCGGCTCGTCGCCGGCCTGATCACGCCGTCCGGCGGCCGGGTGCTGCTCGACGGCCGGGACATCACCCACGCCCCGCCCGCCCGGCGCGACCTGGCGATGGTCTTCCAGAGCTACGCCCTGTACCCGCACCTGACCGTGGCCCGCAACATCGGCTTCCCGCTGCGCGCGGCCCGCACGCCCCGCGCCGAGGTCCGCCGCCGGGTCGAGGAGGTCGCCGCGCTGCTCGAGCTCGGCCCGCTGCTCGACCGCCGGCCGCGGGAGCTCTCCGGCGGCCAGCGCCAGCGGGTCGCCGTCGGCCGGGCGATCATCCGCGACCCGCGGGCGTTCCTGATGGACGAGCCGCTGTCGAACCTGGACGCCAAGCTGCGCCAGGCGACCCGGGCCCAGTTCCGGATGCTGCACGAGACCCTCGGCAGCACCGTCCTCTACGTCACCCACGACCAGGTCGAGGCGCTCAGCCTCGCGACCCGGATCGCGATGCTCGACGACGGGCGCCTCGAGCAGCTCGGCACGCCGACCGAGGTCTACGACACCCCGGCCTCGGTGTTCGTCGCCGGCTTCCTCGGCTCCCCGCCGATGAACCTGCTGCCCGCCCGGGTGGAGTGCCACGACGGCCGGGTGCGGGTGCTCGCCGACGACGTCGAGGTCGACCTGTGGCCCGGCGAGGACGTCGAGGCCCGCGACGTGATCCTCGGGATCCGGCCCGAACACCTCCACCTGATGGCCGCCGAGGGCCCGGCGGGCCCGGGCGGGATGCCGCGGCTGCGCGGTGTCGTGCGGGCGGTGGAGAACCTCGGCGCCGAGGAGTCCGCGCAGTGCGCGGTCGGCGGCGCCCTCGTGCACTTCCGGGGCGCCCGCCCCCTCGGGCTGGCCGCCGGCCAGCCCGTCGCGCTCACCACGGCGCGCGACCACATCCACCTGTTCGACCGGCACAGTGGCCGGCGGCTCGCCTGGCGCCCGCTGGCCGACCGCCCGCTGGCCGACCGCCAGTCGGCCGACCACGAGCCGGCCGCGGCACTCCACGACGGCGTGACCACTCATCAAAGGAGCTCGACGTGAAACGACGGCGCTTTGCCCGGGGCGTGGCGGCCGCCTGCGCTGCCGCGCTCGCCCTCACCCTCGCCGCCTGCGGATCCGACGACGACGCCGACGCGGGCGGAACGTCCACCGCCGGGGTCGTGCCCGAGCTCGGGCCGGATCAGAAGGTCTCGATCGTCTTCGAGAGCTACAACCTCGCCCAGCCCGGCCCGTGGACGGACACCTTCAACGGCCTGATCGCCGACTTCGAGAAGGCCCACCCGAACATCTCGGTCACCGCGCAGAAGCCGCAGACCTCCACCCTGAAGGGCTACGGCTCGGCGTCGACCGCCAGCATCCAGGCCCAGATCGCCACCGGCAACGCCCCCGACGTCGCCCAGCTCACCTTCGGCGACCTCGGCTACACCGCGACCGCGCTCGGCGCGAAGCCGCTCGACGACATCGTCGGGCGCGACGCCGTCCAGGAGAACTTCGCCGGCACCCACCCGTTCGCGCCGACGGCGCGCACCCTCGGCGACGTCGACGGCAAGACCTACGGTGTGCCGTTCGTCTTCTCCACCCCGGTGCTCTACTACAACGCCGACCTGTTCACCCAGGCCGGCCTCGACCCGGAGAAGCCGCCGACGACCTGGGACGAGTTCAAGACCGCCGCGCTGGCCATCAAGGCGAAGACCGGCAAGAACGGCGGTTACATCGACTGCTTCACCAAGGTCTCCGGTGACTGGTGCTACCAGGCGGTGGTGGCCTCCAACGGCGGCTCGGTGATCTCCGAGGACCGCACCAAGCTCACCTTCGCCGAGGCGCCCGCGGTGCAGGCGGTCGAGATGGCGCAGGACCTGGTCAACTCCGGCGCCAGCCCGAAGCTGTCGCAGGACCAGGCCTACCCGGCGTTCGCCCGCGGTGAGATCGGCATGATCGTCGAGACCAGCGCGGCGCAGGGCACCTTCATCAAGGGCGCCGGCGGCGCCAAGCCGCCGTGGACGCTGCGCGCCACCGTCATGCCGAGCTTCACCGGCAAGCCGGTCGTGCCGACGAACTCCGGGGCGGCGCTGTTCATGTTCGCCAAGGACGCCGCGAAGCAGCGGGCCGCCTGGGAGCTGATCACCTACCTGACCAGCGACGCGGCCTACACGCAGATCACCAGCAAGATCGGCTACCTGCCGCTGCGCACCGGGCTGCTCGACGACCCGAACGGGCTGAAGACCTGGGCCGCGGAGAACCCGCTGGTCCAGCCGAACGTCGACCAGCTCGCGAAGCTGAAGCCGTGGGTGTCCTTCCCGGGCAACAACTACGTCCAGATCCGCACCGGGATGCTCGAGGCGGTCGAGAGCGTCGTCTACAGCGGCGCCGACCCGCAGAAGACGCTCACCGACGCCCAGAACCAGGCCGCGAAGCTGCTGCCCCGGTCCTGACCGTCCGCCTGTTCCGCCTGTTCCACCTGTGTGCCCGTCCCGCCCGCCGTGCCGGTCCCGCGCGGCGGGCGGGACGCCGTCCGCACCGACCTGCCGTATCGAACTGAACTGCCGTAGCGAGCTGGAGGAAGGGTGATGACCGGAGCCTTCGTCGAGATCGACGCGCTGCCCCGGCCGTCGGCGACGGTCGTACCGGTCGCGGCGGCGCGGCCGTCGCCGGCCCGGCGGCTGCTGCGGGCGCTGCCGCCGTACCTGTTCCTGCTGCCCGCGATCGGCTGCCTGGCGGTGTGGACGTACCGGCCGCTCGCCGCCGCGGTCAACCTGTCGTTCTTCTCCTGGAACCTCCTGCCGACCACGCCGAAGGAACCCGTCGGGCTGGACAACTACCGCCGGCTGCTCGAGCTGCCCGATCTGTGGCACGCCCTGTGGCTCACCGCGGCGATGACGCTGGCGCTGCTGCTGTTCACCGTCGCGCTGCCGACCGTCGTCGCCCTGTGGACGTCCGCCATCCGCGGCCGCGGCCGCGCCGTCTACCGGGCCATGATCTTCGCGCCGGTCCTGGTCCCGCCGGTGGCGGGCGCCGCGGTGTGGCAGTGGATGCTCGACCCGACCAGCGGCGCGGTGGACCGGCTGATCGGACATCCGATCAACTGGATCCACGAGCCGGGGCCGGCGCAGATCGCCATCGTCGTGATCACCGGGTGGCACCTGCTCGGCTTCGCCGTCCTCGTCGTCAGCGCCGGCCTGGCGGGCATCGACGACGAGTACACGGCGGCGGCGATGCTCGACCGGGCCTCGCGCTGGCAGACCACCCGGTGGATCACCCTGCCGCTGCTCTCCCCGACGCTGGTGTTCCTTGCGCTGATGACCGTGCTGATGTCCGGCCAGCTCACGTTCCCGCTGATCGACACCCTCACCCAGGGCGGCCCGGACTCCGCCACGACGAACGTCTACTACCTGCTCTGGGAGTGGGGCTTCCAGAACTTCGACGCCGGCTTCGCGGCCAGCGCCGGACTGCTGTTCTTCGTCGCGTTCGGGGTGGTCGCCACCGGGCTCGTCCGCCTCTCCGACCGACTGACCTTCCACGACAACTGACGCCCGCCGGCCGTAGGCGAGGCGTGACAGGCGGCTGACGGCCGGCACGATCACTGAAGGGGGCTCGCCATGGCGGTGGCCGAAACGACCGCGCCGGCACCGGCACGCGGGGAACCGTCCGCCGTCGCGGACCTCGCCGGCGAGACCGGCGCGCGGGTGTGGCTGCGCACCGCCGTCGGCCACGGTGTCCTCGCCGCGCTGAGCCTCGCCTGTATCTTCCCGATCTACTGGATGTACGCCACCTCGCTGCGCCGGCCGGAGGAGGTCTACAACGTCTCCCTGTTCCCGTGGCCGCTCTCCGTCGGCAACTACACACACGTCTGGGACGTCATCCCGATCGGCCGGCTGATCCTCAACACGTTCGCCGTGGCCGCGCTGATCTCCGTCGGCCAGCTCCTCGTCGGCCTGCTGGCGGCCTACGCGTTCACCGCCTGGCGCTTCCGCGGTCAGACCCTGCTCTACCTGGCGTTCGTCGGGACGTGGCTGGTGCCGTTCCAGGTGACGATGCTGCCGAACTACACCCTGCTGTACCGTCTGGGCCTGCTGAACACGCTCGCCGGCGTGATCGTCCCGAACCTCGCCTCCGCGCTCGGCGTGCTCCTGCTGCGCCAGCACATGGCCAGCTTCCCCCGCGACCTGCTCGACGCCGCCCGCATGGACGGGCGGTCGTCCTGGTCGATCCTGTGGACGGTCGTCGTGCCCAACCTGCGCGCCCCGCTGGCCGCGCTCAGCATCGTGCTGTTCATCAACGCCTGGAACGACTACTTCTGGCCGGCGCTGGTGCTCCAGCGCGCCGACTCGGTCGTCCAGCTCGGCCTGCGCGGCCTGTTCGTCGGCGTGGAAGGCCCCGACTGGGGTGGATTGATGGCGGGCTCCGGCCTCGCCTGCCTGCCCATCTTCGGGATCTACCTGCTCCTGCAGCGGCACGTCGTCGGCGCCTTCGTCCGTTCCGGCCTCAAGTAAGGCCCGCTGACACCGATCCGGCTGGGTATCGTTCGATGCTGTTCCGCGGGTGAGGTCCGGCACGGAACCCGCTCACCGCAGGTACGACGGCACAGGGGATCTCACGCATGCGCATCGGTCTGATGATCGGCTCGGACAGGGACCGGGCGGCCCGGGAGCGGGTGGCTGGCTTCGTCGCGGACGCGAGGGCGGCCGAGAGCCTGGGCTTCACCTCAATGTGGATTCCGCAGGTGCCCGGCGCCTTCGACGCGCTCACCGTCGTCGCTCTGATGGGGCAGGCGACCGAGCGGATCGAGCTGGGCACGGCGGTCGTCCCGCTCCAGACACGGCACCCGGTGGCGACGGCGCAGCAGGCGCTGTCCACGCAGGCGATCTGCGGCGGGCGCCTCGCGCTGGGGGTCGGGCCGTCGCACCACTGGATCGTCGAGGAGCAGTTCGGCCTGCGCTACGAGCGCCCGGCGCACCTCACGCGGGACTACCTCGAGGTGCTGAACGCGGCGTTCGCCGGCCAGAATCGGATCGACGTCGAGAACGACACCTACCGGGTCCACAGCCCGCTCGACGTCACCGACGGCGCCCCGCCCGCGATCCTGCTGGCCGCGCTCGGGCCGGTGATGCTGGGCATCGCCGGCGCGAACGCCACCGGAACGGTCCTGTGGATGGCGGACGAGCGCGCGGTCGGTGACCACGTGGTCCCGCGGATCACGAAGGCCGCGGTCGACGCCGGCCGCCCGGCTCCCCGGGTCGTCGCCGGTGTTCCCGTGGCACTGTGCCCGAACAGCGAGGTCGACGCCGCGCGCGAGCTGGCCGAGCAGACCCTCGGTCACGCCGAGACCTCACCGAACTACCTGCGGCTGCTCGAGCGCGGCGACGCCCGCGGCGTGGGCGACGTGATGGCCGCCGGGGACGAGGCCGCCATCCTCGACCGGCTGCGCGCCTACCGGGACGCGGGCGTCACCGACTTCGTGGCCCGGCCCATCCCGCTCGGCACCGACCCCGCCGCCCGCGCTGCCTCCCGGCGCCGGACGACGGAGTTCCTGGCCACCCTCACCCCGGAGCTCTGAACCCAGCTCCAGAGCCCCGGTCCGGCCTCGCGTTCGGGATCACGGGCGCGCGACCGGCAGGACGGCGACGGGGGGACTCTGTCCGACCTCCCGCTCGCGGCTCCCGCACCACACCGGGCCGACGGACCGTTGTCTGTGGCCGTGCCTCACATCAAACGGCGAGAAGGGTGAGAGAGCGAGAAGGAGTAGGGGAGGCGGGCTCCCCGGCCCGGGCCAGCCCCGGCTTGGCTCGCCCCTGCCCCGGGTGCCTGGGCAGGCCACCCCGGCATCCGGGCCCCTGCGCCGGTGTCGGTTCTCTGGTCAGCGGGTCAGGGACTCGATCAGGACGGTGTCGTGTTCGGCGGCGACGAAGCGGGGGTGGTCGAGCAGCTCGCGCAGGAAGCCCGTGGTGGTGACGACACCGGGACCGTCAGCGTGCAGTTCGTCGAGTGCACGGCGCATCCGGGCCAGGGCCCGCGGGCGGTCAGGGGCCCAGACGACCACCTTCGCCACCAACGAGTCGTAGTAGGCCGGGATGCGGTACCCGGGGGCGGCGTGCGTGTCGACGCGGACGAACGGGCCGGCCGGGACGGTGAACTCGGTGAGCGAACCCGGCGCGGGGGCGAAGTCGCGACGCGGGTCCTCGGCGTTGATCCGGCACTCGATCGACACCCCGCGCGGGTCGACGTCGTCCTGGCCGTAGCCCAGCGGCTCGCCCGCGGCGATCCGGATCTGCTCGGCGACCAGGTCGAGCCCGGTGACCATCTCGGTGACCGGGTGCTCCACCTGCAGCCGGCAGTTGACCTCCATGAAGTAGAACCGGCCCTCGCCGTCCACGAGGAACTCGAAGGTGCCCGCGCCGACATACCCGCTGGCCAGGGTGCCGCGCACGGCCGCCGCGCACAGCGGCTCGACGATCTCGGCCGGCAGGGCCGGCGCCGGGGTCTCCTCGACCAGCTTCTGGTGCCGGCGCTGCAGCGAGCAGTCCCGGGCGCCCAGGTGGACGGCCGCGCCGTGCGCATCGGCGAGCACCTGGACCTCGACGTGCCGCGCCGAGGCCAGGTAACGCTCGACGTACAGGCGGCCGTCCCCGAACACCGCCTGGGCGGTGGAGCGGGTGTGCCGGTAGGCGCGCTCGAAGCCGTCCGGATCGTGCACGACGCTCATCCCGCGCCCGCCGCCGCCGGCCGCCGCCTTGATGATGACCGGGTAGCCGATCTCGGCCGCCACCTGCGCGGCCTGTTCGGGGTGGTCGGGGGTGTCCCGGCTGCCGGGCAGCAGGGGCAGCCCGGCCTCGGACATGATCCGACGGGCGACGGCCTTGTCACCGAGGCGGGCCATCACCTCGGCCGGCGGGCCGATGAACGTCAGGCCCTCGGCCGCGCAGATCTCGGCGAAGTCGGGATTCTCGGAGAGGAACCCGTACCCGGGGTGGACGGCGTCGGCGCCGCGGATACGGGCGGCCTCGACGACCGCCGGGATGTTGAGGTAGCTGTCCCGGGACGGCCCCGGGCCGATCTGGACGGACTCGTCGGCGAAGGAGACGACGGCGGAGTCCCGGTCCGCCGACGAGTGGGCGGCCACGGTGGCGATGCCCAGCTCGCGGCAGGTGCGCGCGACCCGCAGCGCGATCTCCCCGCGGTTCGCGATCAGGACCTTCTTGATCACGAGGTCCCGCCGGTGGACGTGGCGACGTCGAGGGTGAGCAGCGGTTCGCCGTACTCCACCGGGGTGGTGTCGGCGACCAGGATCTCCCGGACCCGCCCACCGCGCTCCGCCTCGACCGGGATCATAAGCTTCATCGCCTCGATGATCCCGACCTGCTGGCCGGCGACGACGGTGTCCCCGGGGCGGACGAACGGGTCCGCGCCCGGCTCGGGCGCGTGGTAGAAGACGCCGACGGTGTGTGCAGGGATGACGAACGCGAGTGCGTCGTCGTCCGCCGGACCGGCCGGTGCCGCGGCACCAACACCGGCGTCAGCGCCCGACGCGGCGGAACCGTTGGTGTCGCTGGGCGCGGCGCTGACTGAGCCGAGACCGCCGGAGCCGTTGGCCTGCGGGGGCGTGCTGTGTTGACCGGGACCGTCGGAGCCGGTGGTCCCGCCCGGCCCGGCCCAGTCGACCTCCAGGGAGACGTCGCCGACGGTCACCCGCACCCGGCTGACCGGCCGCGCGCCGCGCGCGCCGACCTCCAGCGCCTCCTGGCGCAGCACCGCCAGCACCGTGCCGATGTCACCGTGCCCGTTCGCCGTCGTCGTGGACCGGCCGTTGGCCGTGGACGTGGTCATGACGCGCGCCTCGCATCGTCGAGATCGGCATGGGTCCGTCCCGCGCCGAGTGGTGGACGTGCCGCCGGGACGACGGGAGCCGGGGCGGCCCCGCCCGCCGGGGCCGGGGTACCGAAACGGCGGAACCGGGCCCGTCGGGCCGTCACCAGCGTCGGCGGGTCCAGCGGCGTCAGCTCGGCGAGCGCGCCGGTGAGAGCGGCCCGCAGCGCGTCGGCGGCGGCCAGCGGGTCGACGTCCGCGCCGCCGTCGGGCTCGGGGACGACCCCGTCGACGATCCCGGCGGCCAGCAGCGCGCGGGCGTCGACCCGCAGCGCCGCGGCCGCGTCCGGCCCGGCCGCCGGGTCCTTCCACAGGATGGCGGCGCAGCCCTCGGGGCTGATCACCGAGTAGATCGCGTTCGCGCACATCAGCACCCGGTTGGCGACGGCCAGGGCCAGCGCCCCGCCGCTGCCGCCCTCGCCGGTCACGACGGCGACGACGGGCACGGGCAGCCCGGCCATCACCCGCAGGTTCTCGGCGATGGCGACGGCCTGCCCGTTCTGCTCGGCCTCGATGCCGGGGTGCGCGCCGGCGGTGTCGATGAGGGTGATCACCGGCAGGCCCAGCTTGGCGGCCAGCCGCATCACCCGCGCGGCCTTGCGGTAGCCGCCGGGCGAGGGCATGCCGTAGGAGCGGGCGGCGAGCTCGGTGGCGGTGTGGCCCTTCTGCGTGCCGATGACGACGACGGGCGTCCCGTCGAGGCGGCCGAGCCCGGCGACCATCGCCGGGCAGTCGGTGGCGGCCCGGTCGCCGTGCAGCTCGGTCCAGTCCTCGACCAGCGCGCCGATGTAGTCCAGCGTGCTGGGCCGGCCCAGCCTGCGGGCGAGCCGCACGGCCTCCCACGGATGGCGGTCCGCCAGCCGCGCCGGATCCCGCACCACACCGTCACCGCCGTGGCTTGCGCCGCGGCTGTCGCCGGCACCGCGCCCGTCGCCAGCGCTGTGCCCGTCGCCGGGCGTGACCGGCGCGGTGCCGGGGCGGCGGGTGGCGACGCCGAACAGGCGGGCCAGCGTCGGGCGCAGCTGCGCCCGCGGGCTGATCAGGTCGACGACGCCGTGCGCCAGCAGGAACTCCGCGGTCTGGAAGCCGGGTGGCAGCGTCTGCCGGATGGTCTGCTCGATCACCCGCGCCCCGGCGAAACCGAGCCGTGCCCCGGGCTCGGCGACGATGACGTCGGTCAGCGTCGCGAACGAGGCCGCGACCCCGCCGAACGTCGGGTCGGTGATGAGGGAGACGGTGAGGATGCCGGCCTCGTCGAGTTGGCCGATCGCCTGGGCCGTCTTCGCCATCTGCATCAGCGACAGCGCGCCCTCCTGCATCCGCGCGCCGCCGGAGGCGGTCACCAGCAGCAGCGGGGTGCGCTCGCGCAGCGCGATCTCACAGGCGCCGGTGATCGCCTCGCCGACGGCGGCGCCGAGGCTGCCGCCGAGGAAGCGGAAGTCCATCACCGCGGTGACGACCGGGGCACCCTCGATCCGTCCGCGGGCCACCACGACCCCCTCGGGCAGCCCGGTGGACGCCCGAGCCGAGCGCAGCCGGTCGGCGTACGGGCGGGTGTCGACGAACTGCAGCGGGTCGGCCGCGGTGACCGGGGTGTCGACCACCTCGACGGAGTCCTCGTCGAGCAGCAGCGCGATCCGCTGCGTCGCGGTCAGCCGGGCGTGCCAGCCGCATTCGGGGCAGACGTGCCCGCCGCGGGCGAACCGCCGGCCGTAGATCATCCGGCGGCAGCCGTCGCAGACGAGCCATTCCGCCGTCCCGAGATCCGCCTCGGGCCGTTGCCGGGTTGCCGATGCTGTCATGGTGCCTGCTCTCCCGGATCGGAATCTGGTCGCGGCAGGTGCGGCCGCGGCACGTAGGTCGTGGCGAGCGCCGGCAGCCGGACGCCGGCCTGGGCCAGCGCGGCGGCCCGGCTGGTGAACGCGGCGCCGCGCATCAGCTCGGCGGCGATCACGGCGGCGTGCCGGTTCGCCAGCGGCTCGAGCGCGCTGGCGCGCACCCAGGTGTTGAAGGCGCCCATCGCCGGGCCGCACCAGATCTGGTAGTCGGCGACCCGGTCCGGGACGCCGGTGATGCTCCAGCCCGACGACAGGCCGAGATACCAGCGGAAGACCAGCGCCATCCGCCGCTTCGGGCTCTCTCGGGCGCGTTCGATCTGCTCGGGGTCGCGGGTGCTGAAGAAGGTGACGGTGTCCGCCCAGACCTCGTCGAGGGACCGGCGGAAGATCCGCTGTTCCAGGCCGGCGCGCTCGTCGGCGGGGATCTCGTCGAGCCCGTCGAAACGGCGGTACAGGTCGTAGAGCCGGCGGGCCTTCGACGCGAACATGGTGCCCCGGCCGAGCACCTGGACGTCCGCGCCGATCTCGAACATGTCCGCCGACGGCGCCTGGACGCAGTCGGTGACCCCGGCCTGCGCCAGCAGCGTCTTGGTGGCCGGCGACTGCGCCGCCTCGACGGAGGCCTGGTTCACCGAGCCGGTGACCACGTAGTCGGCGCCGAGCGTGAACGCGGCGGCGACGGCGCGCGGGGTGCCGAGCCCGCCGGCCGCCCCGATCCGCACCGTGCGCGCCCCGGAGTCGCGGCGCAGGCTGGCGCGCAGCGCGAGCAGCTCGGGCAGCAGGACGGGCAGCGGCCGGCGGTCGGTGTGCCCGCCGGAGTCGGCCTCGCCGGTGATGTCGTCGGCCATCGCCACCGTCGCCGCCAGCTCCGCCTGCTCGGCGCTGACCAGCCCCTGCTCCACCAGCGGACGGACCAGCGCGGCCGGCGCGGGCCGCAGGAACAACTCGGCGACCTCGGTGCGCGACACCTTGGCGACGACCCGGTTGTCGGCGACGACCCGGCCGTCGGGGCCGCGGCGCAGCCCGGCGACCCGGTAGCGCACCACCTGCGGGGTGAGGTCCAGGAACGCCGACGCCTCGACGCAGCGCACCTGGTGGCGCAGGCAGGCGTCGACGACGTCGCGCTCCATCGCCGCCTCGGTCGGGCTGTGGATCAGGTTGCAGCCGAACGCCAGGCCCGGTGCCCGCCGGCGGATGTCGGCCAGCGCGTCGTCGACCCGGGCGGCGACGACGCCGGCCGCGCCGAACGAGGCCAGGAAGCCCGCCCGGGCCAGCGCGACGACCAGGTCGGCCGACGCGATGCCGTTAGCCATCGACCCGGCCATGTACGCCTGGGCGACCTGGTGGTCGCGGCGGAACGCCGGGGCGCCGAGGCGCTCCGGCGGCAGCGGGCCGACCGCGGCCAGGACCCGCCCGGCCGCCGCGGCGACCCGCTCGTCGCCGGTGACGCCGAGCCCAGCCGCGTCCTGCACGACGTAGCAGGGCCGCTCCAGATCGGCGAGCACCCGGTGGATGTCGGCCGGCCGCCGGGCGAGTGCCCCGGCCGCGCCGGGGTGGGCCGTGGCCGGCCGGGCCGCCGCGGCGCGGGGGGCGGGCGCGACCGGGGTCACCATGACGGCGCGCCCTCGTCACGCAGCTCCACGGCCACGTCAATCAGCTCGTAGATGCGCATCGTCGGCTTCCACAGGCTCGCGTCGGCGGTGACGCGGACCCGTCCGGGCCGGTGGCTGACGTCCTTGATGTGCACCTCCAGGGTGAACGTCCCGTCGGTGGGCAGGAGCTGGCCGCGGTACTTCCACTGCAGGGGCACGCCCACGGGTAGCACGAACCCGGGCCGGGTGAGGCCGGCGAGGTGCCCGGCGTCGATGACCCACTCCTGCATGGCCTGGATGACCGCCTCCACCCCGAGCGAGCCGGGGATGACCGGGTCGAGGTAGAAGTGCCGGGCGAAGAACCAGTCCGCCGGGTCGATCGGCCGCACGGCGCGCAGGTAGCCCTGCCCGAACCGGCCGCCGCCGTCCACCACCTCGACGTCGTCGAGCAGCGCCAGGTGGCCGCGGGCGCACAGCGGCGCGGCCGGGTCGGCGCGGCGGGCGGCCACATCGATCATCCGGATCGGTGGGCGCTCCCGTTCGTCGAGCGCGTCCAGCCAGGTCGGCTCGAGGCGGCCGCCGTCCAGGCCGGTCTGGCGGGCCAGCGCCGGGGCGTTGAAGTAGCCGAACATCGACTCGCCGGTGTAGAACGGCTCGCCGTCGACGGCGAGCTCGTAGGAGAAGTCCTGCAGGGCCGTGCCGGGCATCGGGTTGGTCGACAGCAGCGTCGAGTGCTGGCGGATCGTGGCGTCGCGCAGGTCGACCTCCCGCAGCACGGTCGCGCTGCCGCCGAGGTTGCGCAGGCTGTAGTCCTCCGCCGGCTCGGCCAGCGTGGCGCCGAGGTAGTAGCCCAGCATCAGCGCGGCCTGCAGGCTGGTCTCCATGTAGACGCAGTTCGGCATGGACGCGTTCGCCGTCTCGGTGAAGTACCAGCAGTCGGCCGCCGCGTCGTACTCGGTGACGTGCGTCGCCCCGCCGCGCAGGTCACCGCGCCGCGAGTCCATCGCCATCACCCGGTCGACGAGGCGCAGGCCGCCGCCGGGCAGCCGGGTCGCACGTCGCCCCCGGTAGGCGGCGAACTCGGGCCCGAGGCCGACGCCCTGGTCGCCGCGTGCGCAGTGGGCCATGTGGAACTCGCTGAGCAGCGCCCGCTCGCCGGCCGCGGTGCGCCGGCCCAGGAACGCGGTGACGGCCCCGCCGTGGTCGGCGCCGACCGGCGCGCCCGGCCGCTCCCGCACGGTGACCGCGACGTCGCGGACCTCGGCGACCAGCCGGCCGCCCGCGTGGACCAGCGCGCGCACGGCGAGCCAGGGCCGCGGGATCAGGTCGATGGCGGTGACGTCGAGGACGAGCTCGCCGCCGGTGCCGTCCCAGCCCCCGCCGTCGGCGGTGAGGGCCACCGTCGGGGCGGGCGGCCGCGCGCCGGTGCGCGGGCCGCCGTCGGCGTCCTCGGCCGGCGGGCCGGCGACGAACCGGGCGTCCGCCAGGCACAGGTGCAGGCCGGCGTAGAGGGCGAACACCTTGGCGGCCTGCGCGGCCGCCGCCTGGAGCGCGTCGGCCAGCGAACCGGACCCGGCCGCTCCGGCGAACGAGCCGGGCGCGGCCGTGCCGGGCAGCGCACGCAGCCCGGCGTGCAGCGAGCCCGCGGTGCGGCTCCCGCCGCGCAGCCGCAGGTCCGCCACCCAGGTGAGCAGGGCCGCCTCGCCGGGGTCGGTGAGCCGAACGTCCGGGTTGACGCCCTCCTGGTCGTAGGCCGGGCCGAAGACGCCGGCCACCTCGCCGCGGCTCAGCGCGGCCAGGTCGGCGTCGGTGAGCTCCCGGCGCCCGGAGCGGGCGAGCGGCTTGAACGCCGCCTCCGTCGTGACCGGATCCGTCGGCGCGACGTCCGGAGCAACCGGCCCGGCCGCCACAGCTGGAACGCCCGCGGCCGCGGCGGCCGGCGGAAGGACGAGCGCCTGCGAGCCGGCTGCCAACGGCCGGCCGGGACCCGCGAGAGTGAGCCGGGTGAGCGCGAGCTGCGCGTTCAGCGCCGACTCGTGGGCGGCCACCACGACCGCGCGCACCTCGCGGACGACATCCGCGATCCGCGGTGCGGGGCCGGCCGCCGCCGCGGCGGGTTGCGGGGCCGTGGGCGGCGCTGGCGTGGGTGGTGCTGGTGTGGACGGCGCCGCGGCTGTCGGTCCCATGGCGGTCAGTCGCAGGCTGTCGAAGGGCTCCCCGTAGAACGACAGTTCGTCGTCCTCCGCGACGAACGGTGTCGCGAGGGCCGGTCCGGTCATCTCGACTGTCATGCGGACACCTCCTTCTTGTGCCAGCTCGCGGTGCCCTCGGCGAACTTCGCGGCCATGTCGGGCGTCCCGACCATCGCCACGTCGTGCAGGCGGACGAGGATCCGCCCGTCGCGCCCGACCGCGGTCACCCGGTTGGTGACCCCGGTGTCGCGCACCACCGCGCCGTCGATCACCACGGCGAACGGCTCGCCGGCGGGCAGCGGCGCGCGGTAGTCGATCCGGCCGACTGCCAGCGGCAGGCATGCCTGGCCGGTCAGCCACCGGCCGAGCACGGACGGGCCGTGCAGCAGCAGGTCGGCCAGCACCGGGTCGTGCAGGGCGCCGGCGAACGCGCCCCGGCCCACCTCCGCGCCGTCCAGGCGGCATTCGACGACCAGCCGGTCGTCGCCGCGCGCCACGATCCGTCGGATGCCCTGCAGCAGCGGGCCGTGGAACAGCGTCGCGCCGGTGTAGATCTCCAGGCCGTCCTCGGGGCCGGGCGCCGTCCACTCGGCTTCGAGCCGGGGCCAGTCCTCGACCTCGGCGGGAGCCGGCGGGGCGGCGGCGAGCACCAGCGTGGCGGCGTAGCGCGACAGCCCGGCCGGCAACGCGCCGGGGCTGCGCACGCTCGCCTTCACGACGACCCGTCCGCCCGTGCCGGCGCCCTCGCGCTCGGCCGCCGCGGTGTGCACCTGGAACGCCAGCTCGCCCGTCCCGTCGAACACGACGCCCTTGTGGACGTCGAACCCGCGGGCCTCGACCACCGTCAGCCCCGGGTGGGCCCGCTCGACCACGTTGACCAGCCAGCCGAGCCCGAACGTCGCCGGCAGGACGGGGAAGCCGCCTACCTGGTGGTCCCGGATGACCGGGTGCTCGGCGATCTCGCGCAGCTCGCGGCGGGCGACCAGCGCCGGGGCGGGGCGGACGTCGGACCCGCCGGTCAGCGCCTCGGCGGAGCCGACCAGGACGCACACGTCGTCCACCCGGGCCGGCTCGAACTGCTCGGCGAACGCCTCGGCGCCCGCCGTCCGGTCGATCAGGGCGACGCCGCGGGAGCGGAAGAGCTCCCGCAGGTCGGCGTCGACCATGCCGCCGTCCCAGGCACCCCAGTCGATCGCGGTGACGTGCCGGCCGCGGTCGGCGTGCTTCCAACCCGCGGCGAGGCGGCCCAGCGCCTCGTTCGCCGCGGCGTAGTCGGCCTGGCCGGGATTGCCCATCAGCCCGGCCACCGAGGCGAACAGCACCAGGTGGCGCAGGGGCGAGCCCGGCCCGTCGCCGAGCGCGTCGAGGACGTTGCGCAGCCCGGTCAGCTTGGGCGTGAGCACGCGGCGGACCGCGTCGGGCGTCTTGGCGGTCAGCGCGCTGTCGGCCAGCGCGCCCGCGCCGTGCACCAGGGCGGCGGCGCGGCCCCGGTAGGGCTCCAGCGCGGCGCGCACCGCGTCCCGGTCGGCGATGTCCACGGCCAGGTACTCGGCGTCGGAGCCGGCCGCGGTGAGCGCGGCCAGGGTGTCCCGGATCTCCCTGCGGGCCAGGACGTCGCGGCGGGCCGCCTCGGCCTGGCGGGGCGTCGGGCGCGGCCCGCCAGGACCGGCCTGCGCGGCCAGGGCCGCCGCGGCGGCGGCGAGCAGGCCGCCGTCGGCGACGCCGGTCGCCCACTCGGGGTCGCTGTCGGCCGCCGTGCGGCCGAGCAGGACGAACCGGGCCCGGGTCCGCGCCGCGAGGGCACGCACGCAGTCCGCGGTGACCCCGCGTGCCCCGCCGGTCACGACGATGATGTCGTCGGGGCCGAGGACCGGGAGGGTGGCGCCGGTGCCGGCCTCCCGGTCCTCGGCCTGTGCGGCCCGGTCGCCGAAGGGCCCGGGCCGGACGGTCCAGCGCGCTCCCGTCGCGTCCAGGCCTACCTCGGCCAGGTCGGTCGCCGCGTCCCACAGCTCGGTGAGAACCAGCTCCGCGACCGCGGCCGGGGCGTGGGCGGGGTGGAGGTCCAACGCGCGGCAGAACAGCGCAGGCTCCTCGCGCAGCAGCGTCTTGACCACGCCTGCCGCACCGCCGACGAGGCGCTCCACCGCCGGCGCGTCGCCGCGCAGTCCCAGGCCGCCGTCCAGCCGGGTGACGGCGCAGAACGCCGCCCGCCCGCCGCGCGCCGCGGCTCGCGACAGCGGCCCGGCGGCGTGCTTGGCGACCAGGACGGTGTCGGCGAGCCGCCGGATCCCCGCCGCCCAGGCGCCGTCGCCGCCGTTCGCGGCGATCAGCAGGGCGCACAGGTCGACGGCACCGTCGCCACCGAGCGCGCCGGCCAGGGCCTGCTCGACCTCGGCCGCGTCCCACCCGTCGAGCGGGTCGGCCTGCTCGGCGCCGTCGCCGGCCGTCCCGCCGTGGCCGGGCAGCCGCACGGTGCGGACGGCGAACCCGCGGGCGGTCAGCCCGTCGGCGAGTGCCGTCAGCTCAGGCGCCGGCGCGTCGTGGCCGGTCGCGTCGATGAGCACGGCGACCGGGTCGGCGCCGAACGGGGTGGCGCCGAGGATGTCGACCGGCGCCGCCGGCACCAGCTCGACCGGCCGGTGGGGCAGTACGGCGTCATCGCCGTGGCCGGCGGCGTGATGACCGTTCAGGCCGGCCGTTCCGGTCGGCTCACCTCCTTTCGGCTGATCTCCTTTTGGGGAGGTGCCGTTCGGGGCGCCGTCCGGGGCCGGGTTCACCGGACCCAGGGAGGTGAGGACGTAGTCGGTGATGTGGTTGAGGGTGCGCATTTCGGCGAGGGTTTCGGGGCCGGCGCTGGGGAGGGTGGGGAAGTGCTCCTGGAGGGCGCCGAGGATTTGGACTCGTTTGATGGAGTCGACGCCGAGGTCGGCTTCGAGGTCCATGCCGGTGTCGATCATTTCGGCGGGGTAGCCGGTGCGGTCGGCGACGACGCCGAGCAGCGCGGTGCGGACGGTGTCCGGGTCGACCCCGGGGGCTGCGGCGGGGCTGCCGTTGAGCGTGCTGTTCGGTGGCGTCGAAGCGGCTGGGGGTGCGCCGGCGGCGAGCGAGGTGAGGACGTAGTCGGTGATGTGGTTGAGGGTGCGCATTTCGGCGAGGGTTTCGGGGCCGGCGCTGGGGAGGGTGGGGAAGTGCTCCTGGAGGGCGCCGAGGATTTGGACTCGTTTGATGGAGTCGACGCCGAGGTCGGCTTCGAGGTCCATGCCGGTGTCGATCATTTCGGCGGGGTAGCCGGTGCGGTCGGCGACGACCCCGAGCAGCGCGGTACGCACCCCGGCCTCATCCGGCCCGGCCGCCGGCCGAGCCTCAGCCCCCTCTGAGGATGTGTGGCGGGTGAGTGAGTCCATGGACTCACTCACCCGCCACACATCGGCGGGGAGTGGGGCAGCGGCCGGTATCAGGGTGCCGGGCTGGTGGGGATGGTGGCCGTTGCCCGTCGGTTGAGCGGGTACCGCGACAGGGCCGGCGGAGTCGGCGGGCACCGTCGCGGGTGCGTCGGCGATCACCGGGGCGGGCACAGTGGGCGCGGCGGGCGGCGGTGCGAGGGCGGCCGGCCCGGCGGCGCTGGTGGAACGGGGGGCGAGCCCCACCCGGGCGGGCGCACCCGCGGCCGGCGCTGCCGGGGCATGCCCGCCTGCCGCGAGCTCGAGGCCGGCCAGCGCGGCGAGGACCTCGTTGGCGTGGACGTGTGCCCGACCCGCCGCGAGGCTCTGGTCCCGGACCTGCTCGACCGCGGCGGGCACCCAGCCGGCCTGGTCACCGTTCTGGGCGCCGTCGCGCAGCAGGCCCACCAGCTCCTCGGTGACCCGGAGCTGGCCGTCCAGGTAGCGCCCGTGCAGGTCGAGGTGCAGGGCGACGGCCTCACTGACCCCGGCGCCGGCCGGACCCGCGCCGAGCGCCGCGGCCGCCGGAACCGGCGCGGAGCCTGCGGGCCGGCCGGCGGCCGCGGGTGACCCGGCCACCGCGGGAACCGCGGGCAGCTCGGCCGCCGCCGGCGCGGCCGCGGTGAGCGCGGGCTGCGGGGCCGGAACCGGCTCGGCCGGGGCGGCGGGCGGCGTGGCCACGGCCGCCGGCCCGCCGTTCATGGCCGCCGCGACCGCGGAGACCTGGAAGCCGTCGGTCAGACCCGCCTGGTAAAGGGCCCGGCGGGACTGCGGCACGTACTCGGCGCCGGTGAGTGTGACCGTCATCGCCGCGCGCCGCGGCTGCTCGGTGTCGCCCTCGGCGCCGGCCGTCGCGTCGTGGCGGTTGATGTCCGCCAGCGGCAGGCCCAGCACGGCGAGCTGCACCGCGGCCTGCTTGAGCACGACGTCGCCGTCACGCAGCGGGCCGCCGTCGGTGGAGACGACCGTGACCGGCGCGTCGTCGAGGATGCGCCGGGTGAGCTGGGCCAGCACCTGCTTGGGGCCGAACTCGACGAARATGTTGCACCCGGCGGCGCGCATCGCCGTGACCCCGGCGACGAAGTCGACCGGGGCGAGCAGCTGGCCGGCGAGCACGGCCCGGTTCGCGTCGGCGTCGGGGCCGTAGGCGGCGCCCGCCGTGTTCGCGTACACCGGAGCGGCCGGGGCGCCGATGCGGGCCTGCGCCAGGTCCTGGGCGAACCGCTCGACCGCGTGGGCGACGTAGCGGGTGTGGAACGCGGCCGAGACGGGCAGCAGCCGGCCGGTCATCCCGCGCCGGGCCAGCTCCTCGACCACCGCCTCCACGGCCTGCGTCCCCCCGCCGACGACCACCTGGTCGGGGGCGTTGTTGTTGCACACGACGACGTCGGGGAAGTCGGTGAGGATCTCGGTGATCTGCTCCCGGCTCGCCTGGACGGCGGCCATCGTGCCCGGGTCGCCGCCGGCGGCGTTCCCGTCGCCGGCGTTCCCGCCGGTGGCCGGGTCCGGGGGCGCCATCGCGGCGCCGCGGGCCCGGGCCAGCCGGAAGAACTCGGTGTCGTCGAGGGCGCCGGCCGCCCACAGGGCGGTCAGCTCGCCGAAGCTGTGGCCGAGGTAGCCGGCGCAGTCCAGGCCGAGCTCCCGCAGGTAGCGGAACTGCCCGGCGGACAGCGCGCCGATCGCCGGCTGCGCGTACCGGGTGGCCCGCAGCCGTGACTCCTGTTCCTGGCGAACCTGCGGGTCCAGGACGGGCGGCGGGTACATCACGGCGGCCAGCCGCGCGTCGTCGTCGGCGAACACGGCGTTCGCGTCGTCGAGCGCCTGCGCGACGGTCGGGACGCCGAGGGCGGCGTCCAGGCCCATCTCCAGGTACTGGCTGCCCTGCCCGGCGAACAGCGCGCCCACCCGCGGGTCGGGCAGCGCCCGGCGGCGGTAGTACACGCCGGCCGGGTGCGTCCACTGCTCGGCATCGGGCGCCGCGGCCAGCTGCTCGAGCGCGATGCGGCGCAGGTCCGCGCCGTCGGCGGCCCCGCCGTCGGGGTTGGCGGCCGGGGTGACGAACCCGACCCTGGCATGGTCAGCGGGGATCAGTCCGTCGGTGGGCGGCTCGCCGGCGGCGAGGGCCGCGCGCAGCGCCGCCGGGTCGGGCGCGTGCCACAGCCAGGCGCGGGCGGTGCGGTGCAGCAGGCCGGTCGCGGGCCGCTCAGCCCGGTGCTCCTCCAGCACGACATGGAAGTTCGTCCCGCCGAAGCCCATCGCGGACGCCGCCGCGCGCCGCACCGGGCGCCGCGGGTCGCGGACCCACGGCCGGGTGTGGGTGTTGACGTACAGCGGGGTGTTGTCGTCGGCGAGCGGGCCGCTGGGCCGTTCGACGTTGATCGTCGGCGGCAGCGTCTTCTGGTAGAGGCTGAGCGCCAGCTTCATCAGGCTGGCGGTGCCGGCCGCGCCCTTGGTGTGCCCGATCTGCGACTTGACACTGCCGATCGCGGCGAAGCGGGCCTCGTCCCCGGCGGCCTCGCGCAGGATGGCGTCCAGCGCGGTCAGCTCGGTGCGGTCACCGACCGCGGTGCCGGTCGCGTGCGCCTCGAACAGCTCCACCGAGGCGGGCGAGCAGTCGGCGTCGGCGTAGGCGCGGCGCAGTGCGCGTTCCTGGCCCTCGGCCCGCGGCGCGTAGATGCTCTTCGAGCGCCCGTCGCTGGCCGAGCCGATGCCGCGGATGACCGCGTAGATCCGGTTGCCGTCGCGTTCGGCGTCGGCGAGGCGGCGCAGGGCGAGCATGCCGATGCCCTCGCCGATGAGCGTGCCGTCGGCGCCCTCGTCGAACGGGCGGATCCGGTCGGACTTCGACAGCGCCTGGGTCTTGCTGAAGCACATGTACCCGAAGATCGAGTTCTCGGTGTCGGCTCCACCGGCGATCATCATGTCGGCGCGGCCGTCGACCAGCTCGGCGATCGCCATCCGCACCGCGGAGAGCGAGGCCGCGCAGGCGGCGTCGACGGTGGAGTTCATCCCGCCGAGGCCGAGCCGGTTCGCGATCCGCCCGGCGGTGACGTTCGCCAGCAGACCGGGGAAGGAGTTCTCCTCCCAGGGCGCGAACGCCTCGGCGTAGCGGGTGGCGATGGCCTGCGCGTCGTCCTCGGTCAGCCCGCAGGCCCGCACGACCTCGCGCAGCACCGGCGTCGTCAGCCGGGCGGCGAGCGGGTGCATCAGCGGGACGGGCCCGGTCACACCGAGCACGACGCCGGTCGAGTCGGCGTCGTACCAGTCCGCCCCGTCAGCGAAGTGTGCCGAGTGGGCGCCGGCGTCGCGCAGCAGGTCGCGCGCGACGACGAGGCTCAGCGTCTGCAGGGTGCTGGTGACCTCGAGCTGGTTCGGGGGCAGCCCGAACTCCAGCGGGTCGAAGGCGACGTCGGGCACGAACCCGCCGCGCCGGGAGTACGTGCGGTCCGGCACGGTCGGGTCGGTGTCGTAGTAGTCGTCGATGTTCCAGCGACTGGCCGGGATGTCCTCGATGCAGTCCCGGGCGTCGACGATGTTCTGCCAGAACTCCCGGAAGTCGTGGGCGTGCGGGAAGAGGCCCGCCATTCCGACTATGGCGATGGGAGTGTCGGCCAGTCGCCGAGGCGGTCCGCTCTCGCTCACGATGACCCTTTCGGAACGTAAGTTCGGCTGGTTTCGGGCGCGCCGGACCAGCCGGACCGGCCGCACGGGCCGGGCTGGCTGGACGCGCTGTGCTCGCTGGACGTGCTGTGCTGAGCTGGGTGCGCGGGGGTGGTGGCGTTGGTGGGGCAGGTGGGTGGATCAGTAGGACAGCAGCCCGCCGCCCGCGCCGGCTCCGACACCCGCCGGCTCGCGGCCGACCGGCGCCATGCCGGTGTGGCGGCCGAGGTGGTCGGCCATGGTCTCGGCGAAGTGGCGGTGCCCGGCCGGGTTCGGGTGCAGCCCGTCCGGATCCCACAGCGCCCGGCCGCGCCACTCGGTGGCCGCGGCGATGTCCAGGCACACGGCGCCGGTGGCGGCCGCCGCCTCCTGCAGGTAGGCGTTGGCCTGCGCGAACCGGTCGCGCAGCAGCGCCCGGAAGGACGCCGGGACGGCCAGGTTCCCGGGAATGTCGGGATAGGTGGCGGTGAACAGCACGGTGTCCGGGCCGGCGAGCCGGCCGAGGACCGCGGCGAGGTTGCGCCGGAACCGGGCCGGCTCGTAGTCGCTGACCAGGTCGTTGACCCCGCCGATGACGCCGATCACGGTGGCCTTGGTGACCAGGGCGGCCGGCACCTGGTGCTCCAGGATGTGCCGCGTGGTGGCCTGGTGGGTGCCGAGGTTGCGGTAGCCGCCGTGCGGGATCCCGAACAGCTCGGCGAACCGGGGCACCCAGCCGGCGTAGCCGCCGCCGGGCCGCGGGTCGCCGCGGCCCTCCGCGAAGCTGTCACCCAGGACCGTCAGCCGTGTCCTGCTCATCGCCCGTTCCCCTCTCCACCGGCCTGCTCGGCGGGCAGTCGCCCGCTGGTGATCCAGCTCGCCGCGGCCCGGCCGATGACCGCGCTGTCCTTGATCCAGGCGAAGTGGTCGCGGTGGGCGACCCCGGAGGACTCCACGACGTGCCACCGGGTCAGCCGCGCCGCGGGCATCCGCGAGCAGAGGAAGTCCACGTTCGAGCTGGGACCGAGCCGGTCGTCGTCCAGCGAGATCGCCAGCACCCGCCGGTCCAGCGCGCGCAGCGCGTCGTCGTGGCGCCGCGTCGAGCCCCTGGGACGGCACCTGCTCGTCCGGGACTGGCGCGCCCAGTCGACCATCACCTGGCCGGCCATCGCGCCGCCGATGAGCATTCCGCCGGGCCAGTACCCGCGCACCCGGGCGACCAGGCCGATGGTCTGGATCTTCCAGAACGCCTCGAACCAGTTGCGACGTCCGAACGCCTTCCAGTACGGGGTGCCGGTGCCGATCGTCACGACGCCGGCGATCTCGCCCGGCGCGGCCGCCGCGTGGAAGAGGGCGAGCTGACCGCCGAGGCTGTGGCCGAACAGGTACAGCGGGGCCCCGGGGAAGCGGGCCCGGACGGCACCGACGGCCGCGGGCATGTCGACCTCGATCAGCTCGCGGTAGCCGAAGTTCGGCTGCTCGCGCAGGCCGGGCGTGCTCTCGCCGTACCCGCGCTGGTCGAGGGTGGCCACCGACAGGCCCGCCGCGAACAGAGCCCTGGCCATCGGCAGGTAGAACTTCGCCTTGAGGGCCATCGCCGGCAGCAGCAGCACGACGGGCGCCATCGGGTCGGGCTGCGCCATCGCCCGGACCATGAGTGTGATCCCGCTGGAGACCGGCACCGGCACCTTCTCCGGGCCGGCGGCCGCGCTCGGACGGGCGGCACCGGCACCGGCACCGGTGCCGCCGCTGGGAGCGGTGGGCGGTGCGGCTCCGGTGGGGTCGGCGGGGGTAGTCGACTCGGTGGTCGGCATCGTCAGTCTCCGGCGATCGCGCAGGCGTAGTCGAAGTGGAACCGGGCGACGAGCACGTCGGCGTCGTCGTAGAGCAGCGCCCTGACGTCGAGGTCGAACCGCTCCGGCCCGGTGCCGGCCAGGACGCGGCGCGCCTCCCGCTCGTCGACCAGGCCGATCGCGCGCACCCGCCCGTTGGCCGGCTTGCGGAACGTCGAGCGGGCGTCGCGGACGACGAGGTACTCGAACCGGCTCAGCCGCGGCGCGAGCGCCCCGGCCACCGCCGCGGCGCCGGCGAGGTCGGCGGCCAGGAACAGTGCGCCGGCGTGCACGGTGCCGAGCTGGTTGGTGAGGTCGGGCCGGTCGGGGATCTCCACCACCGAGCGCTCCGTGTCGATCTCGGTGATGTCGATGCCGACGAACCGCCGGAACGGCACGATCGCGTTCGCGATCTCCCGGATGCGCTCGAGGTCGGGCGCGCCCGGGTCGGCGGTGGCCGGGCCGAAGATGGCGAACGGACCGGGCCGGCTCTCCCCACCCGCCGCCGCGCCGGGCTGGCCGGGACTGGACTGGCCGGGACTGGTCGCCGTGGTCGGTGCGGACGTCGGTGTCACCGTGTCTCCTCTCCGATGGTGGCCGGCTGGTGGGCCCGCAGCACCCGCTTGGCGATGGAGGTGCGCAGGACCTCGGACGAGCCCTCGTAGATGCGGAACCCGCGGGCCTCGACGAGGAAGCGCGCCACCAGGTGGTCCTCGCAGATCCCGAGGCCGCCGTAGAGCTGCACGACCCGGTCCAGGACCCGCCACACCGCCTCGGCGACGAACGTCTTGGCGATCGCGGCGCCGTGCCGCGCGGCGGAGCTGGCCACACCCTGCTCGTCGAGCACCCGGGCCACCGAGCGGACCAGGGCGCGGGCGGCGGCGATGTCGATCTCGTTGTCGGCGACGTGCGCCTGGGCCATGCCGTGCTCGGAGATCGGCCGGCCGAACGAGCTCCGGCGCTGGATCCACTCGGCCGCCATGCCGTGCGCCCGGACGGCGATCCCCAGCCAGCTCATGCAGAACGCGAGCCGGGCCGGGGCCAGCCGCACCTGGGCGTAGCGCAGCCCGGCGCCGACGTCGCCGAGTACCGCCTCGTCGGTGACGAAACAGTCGGCGAACGTCACCTCGCAGTGCCCGCCCGGGGCGCTGTGGTCCAGGGTGGGCATCCGCCGTCCGACCGTCAGGCCGGGGTTGTCCTGGTCGACCAGGAACATGGTGGTGCCGCCCTCGGTGCGGGCGATGCAGATCGTGAACGCGGCGCCCTCGGCCCCGGTGATGAAGTGCTTCGCCCCGTCGATGACCCAGCCGCCGTCGACCTGGGCCGCCGTCGTGCGGACCATCGACGGGTCCGAGCCCGCGCCCGGCGCCGGCTCGGTGAGCGCGATCGCCGAGCGTGTCTCGCCCCGCAGCAGCGGGTGCAGGTAGCGCTCGGCCTGGCTCGGCGTCGCGACGTCGGCGAGCAGGTGCATGTTCCCGTCGTCGGGCGCCGCGCAGTTCACGGCGATCGGGCCGATGAGGCTCGTCCCGGCGGCCTCGAGCACCTCCGCGAGACCGGCGTTGTCCAGGCCGAGCCCGCCGAGCGCGACCGGCGTCAGCGGCCCGAAGACGCCCGCCGCGCGGGCCGCCCGCTGCAGGCCGACACGGACGTCGTCGTCCATGTGCCGGCCCGCGACGATCAGCTCGCGCTCGACCGGCAGCACCTCGTCGCGCACGAACGCGAGTGTGCGCCGCGCGAGCTCGCCGACGTCGGCGGCCCCCGCGGCGGCGCCCGCCGCCGTGCCGGCCGCGATGCCGGCCGTCGTGCCGTCAGGTGTCGTGCCGTTGCCCGCGTGGGGCGCGGCCACCGGAGCGGTGCTCATCAGCCGATGCCTCCCGATCCTGGATCAGCCGGCCGACAGCAGGCGCTTCTCGGCGGGCATGCCGACCTCCTCGTAGAGCTCCGCGAGGTTGTCGGGGTGGAAGAAGTCGTGGCCGGGAACGCCGCCGGCGATCATCCCGAAGAACTTCTTCGTGTAGCGGGGGCTCTGCGCCGTCGCGGCGAAGGCCGAGTGCAGGAACGGCGGCAGCACGAGGTGGGAGAGCGTGCAGGTCAGCTCGAACGTGCCGTGGCTCTCCTCGTCGCGGAGCTTGACGTACTCGGCGGCGGCGTCGTCCAGCGTCCGCTCGCCGGCGAGGCCGGAGTGCAGCCGGTCCGCCAGCGTCTGCGCCTGGAGGAACGCGTCGGTGATACCCCAGCCGGTGAACGGGTCCTTGTGGTAGCCGGCGTCGCCGACCAGCGCCCAGCCGGGCCCGTGCGAGCGCCGGTAGTAGTTGTCCGGGTAGCGCATCGGACGGAACTCCTCGACGCGCCGGCCGCGGGCCCGCAGGTCCTCACCGAGCTCGGGGACGACCGCGTCGAAGATGGCGTGGAAGCTGCCCTCGACGTCGGCGCGGAACTCACTGAACGCCGCGCGGGGCCGGATGATCGACAGCAGGTGCCGGCCGTCGTGGGTGGGCCAGGCGCCGAACTGCTGCTCCCCGAACCCGGTCCGGTGCTGGAACGTCCAGTCCAGGCCCTCGTAGTAGGAGTAGTAGATGAAGCCGGCCGCCGGCACGACCCGGTAGAAGTCCGCGCCGACCTTGTCGGCCACGGTGGACGTCCGCCCGTCCGCCCCGACCACGAACGCGGCGCGGAACTCCTGCTCGGGGCCCTCGCCGGCCCGGCCGCGGATGCCGGTGACCCGGCCGTCGTCGAAGAGCAGGTCGGTGACCGTGAAGCCCTCGATGACCTCGGCGCCGGCCTCGCGGGCGGCGTCGACCAGCAGCTTGTCGAGGATGGTCCGCCGCGGCGAGTAGACCTCCGTGATCCCGTCGATCGGGTCGGCGAAGCCCTCGAGGTGCAGACCGGTGTAGGAGAAGGTGAGGTGGCGCATCGGCGGGACGCCGGTGGCGGCCAGGCGGTCCAGCAGGCCCCAGTCCCGCAGCCGGGCCAGGCCGGTCTGGTGCATGTAGTGGGTGGAGACGGTGTCGCTGGGGAAGGTCGACCTGTCCACGACCAGGACCCGGTGGCCCTGGCGGGCGAGCAGCATGGCCAGCGGTGAGCCGGCGCAGCGGGCGCCGACCACGATGACGTCGTACATCCTTGAGTGCTCCCGTCGGTCATGCGGCGGAGATGTCAGCGGGCGGAGATGTCAGCGGGCGGAAGTGTCTGCGAGCGGCGGCGTCTCCAGGCCTGAGCCGGCGCCGACTCAGGCCGGGGCCGGGGCGGCGGCCGGGGAGTAGAGCTGCTCGATCTCGGTGGCGAAGGCCGCCTCGATCGGTGCGCGGCGCAGCTTCATCGAGGGCGTCAGGTGACCGGCGTCGATGGTGAGCTGGGTGGGGAGGATTCGGAACCGGCGGATGGACTCGGCCCGGGAGACCAGGCTGTTGGCGTCGTCGACCGCCTCCTGTACCCGGTCGAGCAGGGCGGGGTGCTCCCACCAGCCGGGGGCGGCGAGGTCGATGCCGTGCGCCGCGGCCAGGGCGCTGAGCGCACCCTGGTCGGTCGTCACCAGGGCGGCGACGTACGGGCGGGCCTCACCGACGACCATGCTGTCGGCGACCAGCGGGTGCAGCCGCATCCGGTCCTCGAGCAGGGTCGGCGTGACGTTCTTGCCACCGCTGGTGACCAGGATCTCCTTGCGGCGGCCGGTGATGAGGAGGAAGCCGTCGGCGTCGAGGTGGCCCAGGTCGCCGGTGCGCAGCCAGCGGGACGGGCCGGCGCCGGGCTCGGCCTGGGTGCCGGCGGGCTCGATCCACGGGTCCTGGCCGGCCCGCCAGTAGCCGGGGGAGACGTTGGGGCCGGCGACCAGCACCTCGCCGTCCGGGGAGATCGCCACGGTGGTGCCGGGGATCGGCTGGCCGACCGTGCCGATGCGGTTGGTACCGGGTTGGTTGACGGTCACCGCCGTCGCGGCCTCGGTGAGGCCGTAGCAGTTCAGGATCCGCACGCCGACGCCGCGGTAGAAGGCCGCCGTGGTGGCGTCCAGCGACGCCCCGCCGCTGATCACGTGGGTCAGCCGGCCGCCGAACGCGCCGTTGATCCGGGCCAGCGCCGCCGGGGCGGGCTGCCGCTCGGCGGCCGGGCCGTCCGCTGGGCTGCTGGCCGGGCCGTCAGTCGGGTCGCCGGCCAGGCCGGCGGCCACCGCCGCGAGCTCGGTGTCGGTGTCGACGACGCCGCGCAGCCCCTTGCGGATCTTCTCCAGCGCGTAGGGGACGAGCGCCAGCACGGTCGGCCGGAAGGTCGCCATCGCGGGCAGGATGTCCGGGACCGCCGCCAGCAGGCCGGTCCGCGTGCCGGCGTAGAGGCAGGCGACGAGGATCGTCCGGCCGAAGACGTGCGCCAGCGGCAGGCAGAGCAGGGTCGACGCCTGCTCGACCGCCGCCTCTGATCCCTCCGGCCCCTGCGCCGCTCCGGTGCCCGCGGCGGGCCGCCACACCCGGAACAGCTCGCCGGTGTGCTCGACGGTGTTGGCGCTGGAGGCGAACAGGTTGCCGTGGGTGAGAATGCAGCCCTTGGGCATGCCGGTCGTCCCGCTGGTGTAGACGATCGTCGCGAGCGAGTCCGCCCGGACGGCGTCCCGGCGCCCGGCGAACTCGTCCGCCGCGGCCAGGTCACCGCCGCCGGCCGCGTGGCCCGCGTCGTCGGCGGGGGCCTGCCAGCCGTTCAGGTCGGCCAGCGGCCAGGGCAGCGCGCGCAGCGTCCCGGCACCGGCCGTGGCGACCGCGCTGTGGTGCTCCGGAGTCTCGACGAAGCACCACGCCATGCCGGAGTCGGTCACGATGTGGGTGATCTGCGCCGGCGAGGCGGTCGGGAAGATCGGCACGGTGATCGCGCCGAGGGCGAGGACCGCGAGGTCGGCGACCACCCACTCGTAGCTGGTGCGGCCGACGATGCCGACGCGGTCGCCCACGCCCACCCCGTGGCCGAGGAGCACCGCGGCGACCCGGCGCACGTGGGCGTCGAGCGCGCGGAAGGTGATGTCATGCCAGTCCGTCCCGGTGGGCCGGCTGAGGATCACCCGGTCCGGATCGGTACGGACGCGGTCGTCGACGAGGGAATAAAGACCGCGGTCGTCAGGAAGGACCCGGCCCGCTCCCAGGGTGTACTGCTGCACACCGACCACCTACTCGTGACGAGGGTTCGGATATTTCTCGGTGGATTTACCGAGCCCAGTCTCGATGCATCGTCGGTTGGCTGGCAATGCGCTTCTCGCTAACGATCCGTAAACGTCTCCTATCGCCGGGCTATGGGCGGGAAGGATCGACCGATCGCAATTATTTATCGTTGGTGCGGGGTAACGGTAAAACGCGTGTGAGCGTTAGTCCGTCACCGCGTCCGCGGCCACGGTGGGAATGGCGGCGCGCAGCTGTGCCAGAGTGTCCTCGAGCTCGGCGTGCTCGATCGCCCGCCAGCCCCGGGCCCGGGCCGCGGCGCAGTTGACCGCCAGGTCGTCGATGAGCAGGCAGGCCCGCGGCGGCGTCCCGAACCGCGACTCGGCGAGCTCGAAGATCGCCGGATCCGGCTTGCGCAGGCCCACCTCGAAGGAGTTGACGGTGACCTCGAACGGGTCGACGTCCGGCGCCAGCGCTCGCCGGTGCGGTTCCCACTCCCGCACACTGTTGGTGAGCATGCCGACCCGCACGCCGCTCGCCCGCACCCGGTCGAGCAGCTCGAACAGGGCCGTGTTGACCGTCCGGCCCGCGTACCAGTGGTCACCGAAGCGGGTCAGGTCGATCCGCGGCGTCCAGGCCGGCGCCAGCTCCGCGGTGACCCGCAGGCCCCACTCGTGCTGGGAGAGCACCCCGAGTTCCAGCGGTTCGATCATCGTCGCCCCGAAGGACGCCGCGACCCGCCGGATCGCGGCCATGAGCTCGGACGTCGGGACTCCCGCCGCGGCCGCCACCTGGGCGAGTGAGCCGGCGATGGAGGAGCTGAGCACGCCGCCGTAGTCGCACCAGACAGCCCGCACCGGCTCCTCCACCGCGCCTGCCGGATCCACCGCCCCTGCCGGATCCACGGTGCCTGACGGACCGGACGGTCCGTCAGGCATGCGGGGCCGCCTCGGTGACCCGGGCGGTGAAGCGGCTCGCGGGCGTGGCGATGTGCACCGGGCCGTCGAAGACCCGCTCGGCGTCCTCCTGGCGCGCCCGCAGCCAGGTCGGCTCGGCGGTCACGAAATGCGTCAGGACGAGCTGGCGCGCGTCGGCCTCGGTGGCGGTCCGCGCCGCGTCGGTGGCGCTGAGATGGCCGTGGTCGGTCGTGTCGGTCAGCTCCAGCGTCGCCTCGGCGAGCAGCAGGTCGACGTCCCGGGCGAACGGCACGAGATCCTCGGTCACCCCGGTGTCGCCGGTGTAGGCGATGCTGCCGGACGCGGAGTCCACCCGCGTGCCGCAGTTGGGCACGGCGTGGCGCAGCTCGTGTACCCCGACCGTCGCGTCGCCGACGACGAAGGTGTCGCCCGGCTCGTACTCGCGGACGTCGAAGGCCACCTCGAAGGCACGGTCGAGCAGCGGGATGGTGGTGACGGGGAACAGCGCGGCGAGCGCGCGCAGCCGCTCCCGGCCGCCCCGCGGCACGTACAGCGGCACCGGGGGCCGCTGTACCTGACTGGCCAGTTCGGGCAGCGTGGGGAACAGCTCGGCGAACCGGCCGTGCCCGGCCAGCAGCGTCTTACCGACGGGCAGCAGGTCGTAGCAGTGGTCCAGGTGCAGGTGGCTGATGACCACGGCGTCCAGCCCGCGCGGATGCATGATCGCGCTGAGCGCGGTCGCGGCGCCGGGGCCGCAGTCCAGCAGCAGGCGGGCCGCCTCGGTCTCCACCAGGTAGCTGGAGCTGCACTGGCCGGAGGCGGGCATCCCCGACCGGCACCCGAGGACAGTCAACTCCATGGGGTCACGTCCATTCTGTTCGGACCGGCCGCGCGGCCGGCACCGTCGGTGTGCCGCCGCCGGGTCACGCTCCGCCGCCGGATGGGCGCGTGCCACTGCCGGCACGGCCACCGGACGGCCCCATGACCTCCTCGTACGGCGCGGCGGATCGGCGGGGCGACCAGGTGAATCTGACCGCTCGAGCGATGTTGCGCGCCAGGCCGGTTCTCGGCAACGCATGAATGACGAACGAACCATTCGGGATGCCTATCGCCACCGCACCGCCCGGCGGGGCCGGGGGATCCGGGGTCAGCGCTCCTTGGCTGGCCCCGGCCCCGGAACGGGGGCCGGAGCCGCACCCGCACCCGGAGCCGCGGACGGGCCGGGCTCGGTGAACGGGCCGGCGGCCTCGAGGCAGTCCAGGAAGGCACCGACCACGGGCTGTGGGTCCGGGCGCCACACGGCGTACATCCCGACCGTCGGGGTCGGGTCGACCAGGCGCACCGCGGCGAGCCCGTGACCGGGCGGATGCGCGCCGCGCGCCGCCGAGGCGAACCCGACCACCGGCTTGGTGGTGACCACGATCCCGGTCGCGCCGGAGTCGTCCACCTCGTCGGAGACGGTCAGCGCGATGCCGCAGCGGTCGGCGGCGGCGAGGATCGCGTCGTGCATCGCCGGGCTCTGCTCCCGCCGGAACAGGACACACGGCTGGTCGGCCAGCTCCCGGAAGGGAACCTCGGACCGGGCCGCCCAGGGATGGCGCCGGCTGACCACCGCGACCAGCGGCACGGTGAGCACCCGCTGGGAGCGCAGCTGGGCCGAGGGCGGCCCGGCGAAGACCAGCGCGACGTCAAGCCGTCCCTCGGCCAGCGCGGACAGCTGCGGCCCGCTGCGGGCCTCCCACAGCGTCGTCGACACGCCCGGGTACTCGGCCGCCAGGCGCAGCAGCGTCGGCTGGAGCACCCGCTGGCCGGCGGGGTAGTTGAAGCCGATGCTGATCATCCCCGTCCGCCCCGAGGCCGCCTCGCGGGCGACGGTGACGGCCCGCCGGGTGGCGTCGAGCAGCCGGCGGGCCTCCGTCTCGAAGGCGCGGCCGGCGGCGGTCAGCTTGACCTCGTGCGAGCTGCGTGAGACCAGCTCGACGCCGATGTCACGTTCCAGCCGCTGGAGCTGCTGGCTGAGTGAGGGCTGGGCCAGGTGCAGGCGGGCCGCCGCGCGGCCGAAGTGAAGCTCCTCGGCGATGGCGAGGAACGACGCGAGATATCTCAGTTCCATCGCCATCCTCCCGCTGGGCGCCGCTCACGTTACCGGTGGGCGCTAACCGCCGGTAACGCGCACGTGTGGACGGCGGAACGGGAACGTGGCATGTCGTCGTGCATCATGCCGGGTCGTGCGGCGGGACGGTCAGCCGCGGAACCGCACGGGCAGCTCGGCCAGGCCCCTGATCAGCAGGTTCGGCTTGTAGGGCGGGTTGTTGTCGGTGATCTCGGCCTCGCTGACCCGACGGATGAACCCGGCGAGCAGCAGCTCCATCTCGAGCAGCGCCAGCGGCGCGCCGAGGCAGTAGTGGTGGCCGAGGCTGAACGACAGGTGCCGGGCCGGGGGGCCGCCGGCCGAGGAGGTGAACCGCCGCACGTCGAGACGGTCCGGGTCGGGGTAGGCCCGCGGGTCCCGGTTCGCGCAGGCGATCAGGGCGACGACGCCCTCGCCGGGCGCGAACACCCGGCCGGCCACCTCGAGCTCCCGCTTCGCCGCGCGGGTGTTGAGGTGGATCGGCGAGTCGTAGCGCAGCAGCTCCTCGACGGCGGGTCCGATCAGCTCGGGCTCGGCGCGCAGCAGGGCGAGCTGGTCGGGGTTGCGCAGCAGCGCGAGCATCCCGTTGCCGACCAGGTTCACCGTCGTCTCGTGGCCGGCGATGATCAGCGTGACGCAGGTGCCGAGCAGCTCGTCGGCGGTGAGCCGGTCACCGGCCTCCTCGACCTGGGCGAGGGCGGAGATCAGGTTGTCGCCGGGCTCGCGCCGGTGCCGCTCGACCAGCGCGCCGAAGTACTCCAGGAACTCGGGGATGGCCCGGTTGCGCTCCGCGAGTGCCTCGGGCGACATGAGCGCGTCGGGGTCGAACGCCCGGGCCAGCGCCTGCGACCAGACCTGGACGGCCGGGTGGTCGGCGGCGGGGACGCCGAGGATCTCGCAGATGACGGTCAGCGGCAGTGGGTAGGCGATCGTCTCGACGAGGTCGAACTCGCCGGCGGCGAGCGCGTTGTCGAGGAGCTCGTCGACCAGCGCGGTGATCCGCGGCCGCAGCATCTGCACGCTGCGCGGGGTGAAGCCCTTGCTGACCAGGCCGCGCAGCCGGGTGTGGTCCGGCGGCTCCATCCACAGGAACGTGGTGGGGAACGACTCCGCCGGCAGCGTCGGGTGCATCTGGTGGGCTTCCAGGTCGTGCCCCCAGTCCTGGTTCGCCAGGACGGCCACGCAGTCGGCGTGCCGGGTCGCGACGGGCAGCCCGAACGGCGTCGCGTGCAGCGCACCCGCCTCGCGCAGCCGGCTGTAGACGGGGTAGGGGTCGGGTCTCGTCGCCGGGTCGAACAGCTCGGCCAGCAGCGCGGTCGACTCCTCGCCGGCCGGCCCGGATGATCCGGTGCCGGCCGCCGGGACGACGGTGGACGTGGTCATCGCATCTCCAATTGCCGCACGGTTGTTACCGCGATAGCGCCTCGATGTATCGTCCGCTTTCCTTCTGTTTCCCGGCGAGACGATTAACGCCGCCGATGGATCCATAGCGGACCGGTATCCGTGTTTGACGGCACCGGGCGACGGCGCAAGCATTCTCGCGGAAATGCGTGGACGAACCGCCGCCGGTGAACGGCGGCGCGAACGCGTCGGGCGAGACCGGTTGCGGCGCGCGGGCCGCGCGCCGGCACGAGCCGGAAAGCGGCCGGATGCAGATGGAGGGCCCACGATGCACGACGCTCCGGCCGAGGTGGCGATCCCGTCGCCCCGCGCCGTCCCCGTTTCCTCACCTGCTGTTTCCTCACCCGTCAATCTCGTACCTGCCGATTCCGTACCTGCCGATTCCGTGGCCGCCGGCTCGACGGCCGCCGCCGCGCTCGCGGCGGGCACCCTGCACGCCGGCCTGGCCACGGTGGCGGCCCGCCATCCGGGGTTGCCCCTCGACTTCCCCTCCGCCGGAGCGTCGCTGACACTGGGCGAGCTCGTCGCCCGCGCGGACGTCCTGGCGGCAGCCCTGACCGGTGCCGGCACCGGCGGCGCCGCTGGGGCCGGGGTCGTCGCCCGTGACCGGGTCGGAGTGCTCAGCGACAACGCGCCCGACTTTCTGGTGGCCCTGGCCGGAGTGAGCCGGGCGGGAGCCGCCGCGTGCCCCCTGCCGCTGCCCGCCTCCACCCGTGACCTGCCCGGCTACGCCGCGCGGCTGGCGCGCGCGGTCGCCGTCGCCGGCATCCGGCTCGTGCTGGTCGGCGGCCGGACGGCCCGGATGGCCGACCGCTTCGCCGGGGCCTTCGACGGCGTCCGCCTCGTCCGGGTCGCCGACCTCACCACACCGGCCGCCGCCGGCACTGTCCCGGCCACCGGCACCGCGCCAGCCGCCGCTGGCGGTGCGGCCCCGGCCGGCCCGGCGGTGGAGATGTCACCCGACGAGGCCGCCCTGGTCCAGTTCACCTCCGGTAGCACCGCCGCCCCGAAGGGCGTCGTGCTGACGCACCGCAACATCCTGGCCGGGCTGACCGCGATCATCGACGGCGTCGCGCTGACCGAGGCCGACCACGGCGGCATCTGGCTGCCGCTCTTCCACGACATGGGGCTGTTCGGCACGCTCGCCGGCATCTTCACCGGCATGCCGATGACCGTCTGGTCACCGGCCGCCTTCGTGAAGGACCCGGCCGGCTGGCTGACCGACTTCCTCGGCCGCGGCGGCAGCATTGCCCCCATGCCGAACTTCGCCTACGACCACCTGGCGGAGGCCGTCCCCGCGCCGCGGGAGGCCGGCCTGGACCTGAGCGGCTGGCGGGTCGCCTTCAACGGCGCCGAACCGGTCGAGCCCGCCTCGGTCGAGCGCTTCCTCACCACCTTCACCCCGGCCGGCTTCGCGCCGGCGGCGATGATGCCCGTCTACGGGATGGCCGAGGCCACGCTGGCGGTGACCTTCCCGCCGCCGGGCCGCGCCCCCGTGCACCGCTGGGTCGACCGCGACCTGCTCGCCCGCGACGGCGTCGCGCGTGACGTGCCCGCCGGCTCGCCGTCCGCCCGCGGGCTGGCCGGGGTGGGCCGACCGGTGCGCGCCATGCGGGTGCGGATCGGCGGCCGCGACGGCACCGGCGTGCTCGGTGACGACCAGGTCGGCGAGATCCAGATCAGCGGCGACGCGGTGACGGGCGGCTACCTGACCGACACCGGCGCGCAGCCGGCCGGCGCGTTCACCGCGGACGGCTGGCTGCGCACCGGCGACCTCGGCCTGCTGCGCGACGGCGAGCTCTTCGTCACCGGCCGGGACAAGGAGATGGTGATCGTCCGCGGGGTGAACTACTACCCCCACGACGCCGAGGAGGCCGCCCGGGACGTCCCCGGCGTCCACCGCCGCCGCTGCGTCGCCTACGCGGACCGTTCACCCGAGGGCGCCGAAACGATGGCAATCCTCGCCGAGACCCGGCTGGTCGACGACACCGAGCGCGCGGCGTTGGCCGCCGCGATCCGGGTGGCGGTGACCGCCGCGCTGGGGCTGGCCGAGATCGCCGTCGCCCTCGTCGGGCCCGACGCCCTGCCGCGGACGTCCAGCGGGAAGTTCCAGCGCCTCGCCGCGCGCGAGGCATGCGTACCGACATGAGTTCCAGGCCCGTTTCCCAGGCAGGTGGAGGCCCATGCACAGCTACGACGTCTTCCGCCGATACGAGCGCCACGTGTGGCGGCTCGCCGACATCCCCTTCGACGAGGTGCGGCCGGAGCTCGTTCGCCCCGAGTACGTCCGGATCGCGCGCGGCGCGGTGATGGGCGAGGCGAACTCGATCGCCGCCCAGCACGGCTTCTTCGACGAGTTCGTGGACGACTACGACTTCTCCGCGTTCATCGCCCTGTGGGGCTCCCAGGAGCTTCAGCACCACTTCGCGTTCCGGGCCTGGCTGGACCAGATCGACGCCCAGGTGGAGCCGGGCGCGGTCGCGGCGATGCGGGAGCCCTACGCGCCGGGTACCACCCCGGCGGCGACCCTGGCGACCAACGTCATCTCCGAGCTGACGGTCAACCACGTCTACCGCGCGGTCGCCGCCTGGGTGGAGGAGCCGGTGCTGGCCGCCATCATGACGAAGGCGAGCCTGGACGAGGCCGCGCATGCCCGCGAGTTCATCCACTACACCCGGTGCCGGCTCGCCGAGCACCCGGACGAGCTGGCGTCCGTGCTGGAGACCCTGTTCGTCTACACCGCCGAGCAGCGCATCAAGCACCCGGTGGGTGTCTTCAAGGGCGAGCTGGAGGCCCTGCGCGACCACGACACCATCGACACGGGGTTCACCTACTTCCTCACCCAGGTGGCGACCGAGGGCGAGCTGGCCCACCTGCAGGACAAGATCCGGCGGGCCTTCGGCTCGCTGACCGGCCTGGACCTGACCACCAACGCCCGGGTCCGCCGCAACCTCGCCGAGGCGCTCGGATGACCGCCCCGGCAAAGGACGACCCGTCCGGGACGCTCGCCGACGCGCAGGAGCTCGTCGCGACCCCCTGGGCCGTCCTGGACGACTACCAGTGCTTCGGTTGCTCCCCGCACAACGCCAAGGGCCTGCAGCTGCGGTTCAAGGCCCTCCCGGACGGGCTCGCCACCGTCTTCCAGCTCGGCTCCGCGCACGAGTCCTACCCGGGCGTCGTGCACGGCGGCCTGGCCGGGGTGATCTGCGACGAGACGATGGGCAACCTCATCGTGCTGCGCACCGGGAAGCCGGCGTTCACCACCGCGATGCGGCTGCGCTACCTGGCGCCGATCCCGGTCGGCGCCCCGCACGAGTGCCGGGCGCGGATCGTCAACACCGGGGACACCGGCCTGATCAACGCCGAGGCCGACATCCTCGACGCGACCGGCGGGGTCGTCGCCACCGCCCGCGCCACGTACCGCCCGGTCGCCCTCGAGGCGGCCCGCGACCGCATCACGCTCAGCGACGGCGACGCCGGCCGCCTGGCGGACGTCCTGACCGCGTCGGCCCCCGCGCTCGCCTCGGCGACCGCCGCCGCCGGCGCACCCGGCCCCGCTTCGGTGCCCGCCCCAGATCCAGTCCCTGTGTCTGTGCCCGTGCCTGTTTCCGCTCCCAAGACCACATCCGAGGAGTCCTGATGTCCACGACCGCCGAGCCGGTGCTCGTCACCGTCACCCAGATCGTCGCCACCGAGCTGGCGACCACCGCGGACGCCATCGACCCCGATCTCGACCTGCGCACCGTCGCCGGCGCCGACTCGGTGAAGGTGCTGCGCATGATCGCGCGCATCGAGCGCGCCTACGACATCGAGCTCGACGACGAGGACGTCTTCACGGTGACCACCGTCCGTGAGGTGACCGACGTCGTCGAGCGGGCGCTGGCCGCGGGCGCGGCGGCATGACCGTCGCCGCCGCGCCCCCGGACGGTACAGCGCCCCCGGCCGGTACAGCGACCCCGACCGGGACGGCGTCCGCCGCCCCGGTCGGGGTCGCGGACACGAACCAGCACTACGACCTCGACCCGGAGATCTTCGGCCTGTTCCTGGACTCCCGCCGCAAGTACTCCAGCGGTCTCTACCGCTCGGAGGGCCTGACGCTGGACTCCGCCCAGCTCGCCAAGCTGCGCTTCGTCGCCGACCGGCTCGGGCTGCGCGGCGGCGAGCGGATCCTCGACGTGGGCTGCGGCTGGGGCTCGGTCGTGCTGCACATGGCCGCCGAGCTCGGCTGCCACGCCGTCGGGGTGAGCCCGGCCGGGCGCCAGCACGCCTACATCGCCGCCCGCGCCGCCGAGCTGGGCGTCGCCGACCTGGTCGAGACCCGCCAGGGCCACTTCGAGACCCTCGACGTCGAGCCGGCGTCGTTCGACGCGGTGTCGCTGCTCGGGTCCATCGTCCACATGCCCGACCTCGACCTGGTGTTCCGCCGGGCGCGGGCGGCGCTGCGCCGCAACGGACGGCTGTACGTCTCCGAGTCCTGTTTCCGCAACGCGGCCGCGCACGAGGAGTTCGACCGTCGCGGCGGCACCGAGTTCGTCCGCGACTCGATCTTCGGCTGGGGGGACATGCGCCCGCTGTCCGAGCTGGTCCGCGCCGCCGAGGACGCCGGATTCTCGGTGATCTCCGTCGACGACCTCACCGAGGACTACCGCCGCACCATCGAGGACTGGCTGGTCAACGTCGCCGACCGGGCCGACCGGCTCGACGCGATCAGCCCCGGCCTGGCAGCGACCCTCACCCGCTACCTCCAGGTCGCCAACGCCGGCTGGGGCTTCACCACGAAGCACTACGCGCTGGTCTGCCAGAAGTCGCGCTGACGAGCCCGGGAGACGAACCGATGACCACCACGACGACCCGGGCCCCCGTGCTGCGCGGCCCGGTCGACGGGCCCTTCCTGGCCCCCGGCGACATGGCCGAAGCCGTCACCGACTTCCACCGCGCCGGCGCCGCCGAGCGCCGCTGGGACGTCGAGACCGCCGTCGACTGGACCGCGGCCGACGCCAACCGGCTCACCGACGGCCAGCGGTCCGCCGTCCGCTTCATCACCCTGATCGAGGATCACCTGCCGGGCTACTTCGCCGTCTACACCCGGCGGTTCCCGCTGACCGACGAGGTGAGCGAGCAGGACTTCGCCCATCACCGCGAGCTGTACCACTTCACCGTCCGCTGGGCGGTCGAGGAGGACAGTCATGCCCGCGCCCTGTTCCGCTACCAGACCGACTCGGGTATCGCCTGTCCCGACGACCTGCGCCGCGAGCTCGCCGCCGAGGGCCGCAAGCCCTTCGAGCTCCCGCACGACGAGTCGGTGGCGCTGTTCGCCTACGCGCTCGTCCAGGAGAAGGCCACCCAGATCTACTACCAGCAGCTGCGTTCCGTCGTCGGCGACCCGGTGCTCGCCGAGCTGCTCAACCGGCTCAGCCGGGACGAGGCCCGCCACTTCGCGTTCATGGCCGACATCCTGGAGCGGTACCTGCGGGTGTACGGCGACGCGGTCGTCGAGCCGATCCGGGACGTGATCGCCCACTTCCGGATGCCGCTCGCGGACACGATGCGCGGCTACTGGCGCTGGGCGCTGCGGATCGCGGACGCGGCCCGCTACGACCACACCGACGCCTACGAGCACCTGATCCGGATCGTGAACCGCGCCGTCGACGCCCCCTCCGACCGGGTCGACGAGCTGACCCGCTTCGTGGCGGCCTGCCGCACGGCCGCCCCACTCCCGCTCACCACCCCCGCGGCGGTGCCGCCGGCCGCGGCCTCGGCGTGACCGCGCCCAGCGGCGGGGGAGCGCCCCGAAGGGCGAGCGTGCCCGGCGGCGGGAACGTGCCCGAGGCCGGGAACGTGCCCGGGGCCGGGAGCGCCACGGTCGGCGGGGGAGCGGGCCGGCGAGGGCACGCCGTCGTGCTCGGCGCCAGCGTCGCGGGCCTGTTGGCGGCCCGGGTGCTGGCCGAGCACGTCGGCCAGGTGACGGTCATCGACCGCGACGACGTCACGCCCACCGCTGCCGCCAGCCACCGCGGCGGGGCGGCGCAGGGCCGTCACCTGCATGCCCTGATGGAACGGGGCCGCCAGATCCTCGACGAGCTGTACCCGGACTTCACCGCCAAGATCGCCGCAGACGGGGTGCCGACGGCGGAGACCCTCGTCGGCACCCGCTGGTACTTCGACGGCGCCCGGGTCACCCCGGTGCCGACCGGTCTCACCTCGGTGCTCGCCAGCCGGCCGGCGCTGGAGGCCGCTCTGCGGGCCGCGACACTCGGCCACGACCGGATCCGGCTGCTCCCCGGGCTCCGCGCGGTCGGCCTCGTCCGCGGATCGGGCTCCACCCGAGCCGCCGGGGTCGTCGGGGTGCGCGTCGAGCCGCCCGCCGGTGACGCCCCGGCCCGCACCATCGAGGCCGACCTCGTCGTCGACGCCACCGGCCGCGGGTCCCGCGCCTCGGAGTGGCTCGCCGACCTGGGCTTCGACATCCCACGGGAGGAGACCGTCGGCGTCGACCTCGCCTACGCCTCCCGGACCTACCGCCGGCGGCCCACGGACCTCGGCGGCGACCTCGGCGTCATCATCTCGACGCTGCCGGGCCGGCGCGGCGGCGGCGCCGTCGCCCAGGAGGGCGACCGCTGGATCGTGACCCTCGCCGGCATGCTCGGCGACCACCCGCCGGTCGACGCCCCCGGCTACGAACGGTTCGCGGCCTCCCTGCCCGCCCCCGACATCCACCGCCTCATCCAGGACGCCGAGCCGCTCGACGACCCGGTTCGCTACCGGTTCCGGGCGTCACGGCGGCTGCGCTACGATCTCCTGCGCACCCCGGCCGCCGGTTTCGTCGCGATCGGCGACGCCCTGTGCACGCTCAACCCGCTCTACGCGCAGGGCATGACCGTCGCCGCGCAGCAGGCTCTCGAGCTGCGGGCATGTCTGCGTTCGGGTGGCCTGGACGACCTCGCCGCACGATACTTCACGGCGGCCGCCCGGCCGACCTCCCGGGCGTGGTCGATCGCCACCGACTCCGACCTGCGCTACCGGGAGGTCGAGGGCCGCCGCGGGCCCCGCACCCGGATCACCAACGCCTACATCCCCCGAGTCCAGGCGGCGACCCGATCCGACCCCGTCCTCGCCCGCAACCTGCTGCGCGTGGTCAACCTTGTCGAACCCCCATCAGTCCTGCTCACCCCAGCGGCCGTGCTGCGGACCGCCCGACACGCACTTACCCGGCGTGGTCAATCATGACCTGTCGCGGACGGCTCTGGCTGCCCGCCTGAAAAGCGGAAGGTCGACGGTTCGACCCCGCCCCTGCCCACCACCGATGACCTGGGCTTTTGTCTCTCTGTTGAGATCGACTTAGCCTTTCGAAGATCGTTATGTAGTAACGGGTGTAGCAAAGCTGGCGAACAACCACGTACGTCAGCGGCCTTCCACGGACGAAAACGTACGTCTACGGACGTTGAAATGACGGTCAGTTCGGCCAGGTCGCCGCCCGGATGGCCGGCCGGAGCCTGCCGGCCGCGCTCATCAGGGCGGTGACCTCCTGCGGGGAGTAGAGGTAGGGCGGGATCCGCCACTGGCGGCGGTCCAGCACGTCCTCGGGCGGGACCTCGGTGGCCGGGTCAAGCGGCTGCAGGTGGCGGGCGAAGATCCGCACCACGTCAAGGCGGCGGGCCTGGTAGGCCTCGCTGTCGCTCTCGGTCGAGGCCGCCCATTCCACCGCCAGGTCCGTGGTCACCGTGGTGGCATCGCGCTCTTCGCAGAAGCGGACGAAGCTCATCAGCCGCGGCCCCTGGCTCTCCAGCTTGAACCCCAGGGCGCGCCGCATGGCCAGGTACTCCCCGGCCCTTGCCCGCAGCCCGCTCACTGGCCGGCTCCCGGCCACTGGCGCGCCAGCGGGCGCAGCGTGTTCTGGTCGACCTTGGCATAAAGCGAGGTCGACAGCTGGCTGCGGTGCCGCAGCACCTGCCCCACCTCGGGCAGCGATGCCCCGGCCCGCAGCATCTCGGTCGCCAGCGCGTGGCGGAACCGGTGGGTGCCCCGCCGCTCGAGCCCGGCCCGCTCGCAGGCCCTGCCCATGACGGCCCGGACCGATTCCGGCGTCAGCGGCCGGTAGGGCCTGCGCACCGTCACGAAGACCGACCGTGACTCGCACCGCGGCCGGCCGCCCGTCAGCCAGGCGGCGAGCGCCTCCCCTGCCGGGGCCGGCAGCGGGAGCCGCTCGGTCCGGCTGCCCTTGCCGGTAACGGCGATCTCGCCCGCCCGCCAGTCGATGTCGTCCAGCCGCAGCCCGGCGGCCTCGGCACCCCGCAGGCCGAGCCGGGCCAGCAGGGACAGGACCGCGTAGTCACGCAGCCCGACCGCCGTGTCCCGGTCACAGCCGGTCAGCAGCCGCTCGATCTCCGAGGCCTTCAGGCCGCGGGGCAGAGCAGACATCCGCCACGACGCGACCGCGGGAACCGCCCCCGCCAGCGGGACGGCCGTCCGCCCCGTCGCGTGCGCGAACCGCAGGAACGCCCGCAGCGACGTCACCATCGCCTTCGCCGACCAGGTATTCCGGCCAGCCGTCCAGGCCACCATGAACGCGGTGACCTTGCCCGCGTCCAGCCCGCTGACCGCCCCCGCCCCGCCGATCCCGGCCAGGAACGCCTTCGACTGCTTCGAATAGCAGCGCACCGACACCGGCGACAGGCCCCGTTCCCGGTCCAGCCAGCCGCGGAACTCCACCAGCAGCGCCACGTCCGGCTGCACGCAGCCCGGATCCGCATCCGTCTCCATGATCATCTACCCGTCTGGAGGAAACCACTGACCACTCCAGACAGGCAGACCACCCGCCCACCCCGCAGGATTATGCCGACAACAGCAGGCCGCCCACCGCCCTGACCAGGGCATCCGCCGGGCCAGCCGGCATAACCCGGTCCTCGGCATAAGCCGACGACTTCGTTGTGCTGGTGCACGGAACGAGGGAAGACGCCGAAGCGCTGAAGGTGGAGATCGGTGGGCTGCTGGCCAGCAGACTGAAGATGACCCTCTCGGAAGAGAAGACCCACGTCACCCACATCGACGACGGTTTCGTCTTCCTGGGCTTCCGTATCCAGCGCAGGATCTGGGACGGCGGCCGTCGTGTCGTGCTCACCATTCCRTCCAAGCAGTCGTTGGCATCGGTGATGCACAAGGTCAAGGCTCTGACGGGGCGGGGAACAACCCTGTTCTCGTTGGAGGAGGTACTGCGGGCGGTCAACCCGGTCCTGTGGGGCTGGGCGGCCTACTTCCGCTACGGCGTCCCGAAGAGAACGTTCTCGTATCTCGGCTGGTACGCGGTGGCGGAGGATGAATCTCTGGATTCGCCGCAAGTACCCACGGATGACCTGGAAGCAGATGCGCCGCCGTTACTTCGAGGCGGACAGCATCGCAGAAGGAGGGGTCACCCTCTACAACCCGGCGAAGATGAAGGTCGAACGTTACCGCTTCCGCGGAGCGAAGATCAGCACGCCGTACAATGTCGACGAGGTCGATCCGGACGGAGCACATTTCCGCCGGACCAGCCGCGACGATGTGGCCTTCGTCGGCCAGGTCAGTGAATACCTCGCCTGAAGTCATCGGATCGCGTGGAGAGCCGGATGCTCGGCCAACGGGTACGTCCGGTTCGGCGGGCGGGGGCGGGAAGGCCGACACCCGAAAAGGGGTGCACGGCGTCCAGCCTCCGACCCGACTCTTGAAGAAGGTAAACCGTTCTGCGGGGGTGCAGCGGCAGTACTCGGGGACGGCGGGACGTCGGGAGAACTGCCAGGTTGGGACGTTTCTGGCGTACCGGTCCCGGTGGGGGCATGCGCTGATCGACCGGGAGCTGTATCTGCCGGAGTCCTGGACGAAGGACCGGGACCGCTGCCGGGCGGCCGGGGTTCCCGACGAGGTGGAGTTCGCCACCAAGCCACGCCAGGCGACGCCCGACCGGAGAGCTTCGCCTCGCCCGGCCACTGCGCCTCGGAGCCCTCGACCGGGTCGACCGTGGCGCTGTGCAGGGCGAGCCGCGGATCCCGACGGAGATCCGCGCCCTTGCGCGCGTTCGGCATCGAGCCAAAAACCAGTTCGCCGCCCTCGAAGACAACCTCGATCCCGGAGATCCGCGGCGACCCGTCGGCTCGCAAGGTGGCAATTGTCTTGTGTTTGTGAGCGTCAAACAGCGCCCGCACGCGCTGCGCGAACTCCGGCTCTGCCTGTTCGAAATCCTGCCACGCCGTCATACGCCCAGCATCGCACCGATGACCGACAGCGCGGGTCAGGGGTTGAAGTGTCCTGCTCGGTAGTCGGCGTAGGCCTGGTTGATCTGTTCATGGGTGTTCATTACGAACGGACCGCTGGTGACGACGGGCTCGTTGAGTGGCGGGCCGGCGGCGATGAGGACCCGAAGCGGCGTCTCTGCCGTCACGGCGATGGTGCTGTCTCGGGCGGAGGTCGCGCGTTCGAGCCACAGGGTCTGACCGGCGCTACCGGCGGTGGCGTCCGCACCGAAACGGCCTTCGCCGTGGATCACGTGCACGAAGCCGTTGTAGGAGCCCGGCAGGTCTTGGACGGCGGAGACGCCAGCGGCGAGGTCGACCTCGACGAGGGTGAGGGGCACGTGGTCGACCGTGTCGGCGCGTTGACCGTTGGACGACCCGGAGTAGATGGTGACCTCCGCGCCGGGCTCGACCCGCCGAGGCATCTCGGCGGCACGCAGGTCCTGGTAGCGGGGCTCGGACATCTTCTCGGCCGCGGGCATGTTCAGCCAGAGCTGCAGCACGTAGACGGTTTCGTCCTTAGGTGGCTCCTCAACGTGGAGGATACCACGGCCCGCGGTCATGAGCTGAATATCGCGCGGGCCGAGAACACCGCCTCCACCGTGGTTGTCATGGTGCTCCAGATGCCCATCAATCACATAGGTGATGGTCTCGATCCCACGGTGGGGGTGCCATCCAAACGCCCCGGTCTGGAAGCGGTCCTCCATCATGAGCAAGAACGGATCGTGCTCCCTCCACAGCCCAGGCATGATCGCCTCGCGGGCCCGGTGGATCGTCGTCTCATTGACAAGCGTTGCGTCGTGCACTCGGGCAACACGACGCTCGGTCGCGGCCCTCGTCTCGGACGGAATGGTCATGATTACGAACCTTTCGTGAGGTGGTTTTCGTCGAGCCGGGATGGATTGAATCTCTGACGAAACCGCCGGTTGCAACATCCATCAGTAACCAAGACGATCCGGCCCACAACATATTCCGTTGAGCTGGGCATCCACCGGGCCATCAGCGCGCCCCGTGGGCGCTGGCCATAAGGCCGGCCAGGTCCTCTGGCGCGAGGAACGACGGCGGCGGTGGCGGCCCCCAGTTGTACAGCCCGCGTTCTCCCTCCCAGACCTGCGCGGTCCAGAGGGCGTCGTCCACGATGCAGTCGAGGTCGGAATAATACTCGGAGGAAGTTGCCCGCCGGATCGCGCAGGTACCAGAAAAAGTTGGAGCCGACGTGGTGTCGGCCGAGCCCCCAGACGTGGCGGGAAGGGTCGGCCTCCAGCATGGCGGTCGCGGCCCGGCCGACCTCGTCCACGTCGTTCACCTGCCACGAGGTGTGGTGCAGGTACGCAAGCGGTGCCTGCTGGACGAGGATGTTGTGATGATCGGTCGAGCAGCGCAGGAACGACGCCAGCCCAGCAACCGTATCGCTGATCTTGAAGCCGAGACCTTGGGAGAAGAACCGCTGGGAGCCGTCCTGGTCGGTGGAACCGAGGACTACGTGGCCGAGCTTGCGCGGACGTACCCGCTTGTCGCGCAGTATGCCAGGAGCCCGACTGTTCGGCCGGCTGATGAAACCAGGGGCGTTGTACGGCGGAGGCGGCGTCTCCTCCTGCACGAGCCGCGGGGCGACCTCGACGACAACGGCGACGGCGGTGCCCGGCTCGTAGGCGCAGATCTCCGTCTCGGTGGGCTCGGCCGGAATCTCCGGCCGGGCCAGCGATGCGGYAATCCGGTCGAGGTCGTCCGCGTCGTCGGCGCCGATGCGCAGCTCGACCAGGCGTCGGCGCGGCGCCCCGACCAGTGCCAGTTGCTCACCGCCGTCGATGGTGCTGAAGGTGGCGCCGGTGCCGCGCTCCAGTCCGAAGTCGGCGTAATACCGCGCGGTGACCTCGACGTTCGGTACGCCGATGGTGATGCGGTTGAGCCGGTGCAGAGCCATGGTCCGTACTCCTCGTCAGTTCGATGTCGCGGGGTATGCGGAGCCGGCGGCCAAGGGATTGCGCAGTTCGCCCAGCCCAGTGATCCAACTGGTCAGGACACCGCCGGGCGGCAGGAACCGTTTCGGGTCGCGGGCGTTGCCGACACCCGACGGGGTGCCGGTGAAGATGATGTCGCCGGGCAGCAGCGGGCAGACGGCCGACAGCCGCGCGATCAGCTCGCTGACATTGAAGATCATGTCGCGGGTGTTGCCGTGCTGGAGGACCTTGCCGTCCAGGTCGCACCCCAGCTCGAGGCCGTCTCGGTCGTCGACCTCGTCCGGGGTGACCAGCGTGGGGCCGATCGGGCCGAAGCGTGGATAGGACTTGCCTAGCGAGAACTGCGGGACAGGGCCGATTAGCTGCACCACTCGCTCGGAAAGGTCCTGGCCCACCCCCGGTCGGGCCGGCGCCGAGACGGATCCCCTCCCGCGCGAGACCAGCGCCAGCGGCCGCCGGTCTGACGCCCAGGAGAGGCCAGCCGTCCAGGAATTGGCCAGGACGGCGCCGTGCGGGCCGTCCTGGCCGTGCTGCTCTTCAGTAGGCCAGAAACAAGATCTCGTCTCCCCGTCGGCCTGGAGCCGTCCCTGTTCGGCGGCCACTCCGGCCGACGAGACTTCGCGACCGCCTCGTCGCGTGCGCTCCCTGTGTGCGACGCGGACAAATGCGCGAGAGCGCTTACGCGGCGTTGCTCGCCAGGCGTTCGGCCAGTTCCTTAGCCTTGACGGTGGCGTCTGCGTGGGCCTTGTCACGGGAGGCCTCGTAGAGCGGGACCAGGTCGGACATGGCCGGGTTGTGCGGGGCCATCGTCAGCTCGGGGACGATGAACTCCAGCTCCAGGCCGGCGGCGTCGCCCAGGACGGCCTGCAGGTAGTTCTGCACGTACTCGTAGCCCTCGCGCGGGGTGCCCGGCGCGTAGGAGCCGCCGCGGCTGGCGACCACGGTGGCCGGGGTGCCCTTGGCGGAGGGGGCGTCAACGCCGATGGTGCGGCCCATCAGGATCACGTTGTCCAGCCACGCCTTGAGCGTCGAGGGGATCGAGTAGTTGTACATCGGGGCGCCGATCAGCACGGCGTCCGCCTGCTCCAGCTCCTCGATGAGCTTCACACGCTCGGCGAAGGCGGTGGCCTGCTCCGGAGTGTGCGTCGCGGGGTCGGCGAAGCCGGCGGTGTGCGCGGCAGCGCTGATGTGCGGAACGGGGTTCGCGGTGAGGTCGTGGTAGATGACCGTGCCCTCCGGATGCTGCTCTTCCCACGCCTTCCGGAAGGCGTCCGTCACCGAGCGGGAGGCCGAGGCGGAGGCGGGAAGACGGAGGAGTCGATGTGCAGGAGTGTGGCCATGGGGGTCTCCAAATAAGCGTTGGTCAAGTGGCTGTTCTCGGGGCGGAACGCTTGCTCTCGGACGGTTTCGCCGGTCGTGGGTTGGCCGGTCGTCGGGCTGGCCTGGCCTGCACGCGGCCTAGCCTGGGATGGTTCGGTGAACATGATCAGCGACCCAGGCCGTTCACTGTGTCGAGCGTCGTCGGCACAGTGCGTTCCGCCAGGCCAGTCATGCTACTCCTCCTTCCGCTGTTGCTAGGAAAATAAAAGTTGGTCTTGCGATAGTAGCAGGCTGTTAGGATGGGCTGATGCCCCAGGCACGTGATGAGATCCACGAGCCGAGGATGTGCGACGCCGCTCTCGCCAGGGCCTTCGAGTTCCTCGGCAAACGCTGGAACGGGATGATCCTCGGGACCCTGATCACAGGGCCGGCCGGCTTCTCGGAACTCCGCCGTGCGGTCGGCGGGGTCAGTGACTCGGTCCTGTCCGAACGACTCACCGAACTCGCCCGTGCCGGCCTGGTCCGACGCGACGTCCACACGGGCCCGCCGGTAGCCGTGGAGTACCAGCTCACCCCGGCAGGGCAGGCACTGTTGCCCGCCCTGCACGAACTCACAAGATGGGCGGCCGAGAACCTGCCGGCGTGACCTCGGTCCGCTTCACTGCTCGTCTTCGGCCACGTCGACCTCGATCAGGCGGCCCACAGGGCGTTGCCGGAGCCGCCACATCAACGTTGGTCAAGCGACTGCCCGTCCGACCGCAGTGCCTGCACTCACCGGAGGCGGCGATCGCGGAGGCGATCGAGTCGTGCCAAGCGGGTCATGGGTTCGGCCGGTCCGGGTTCCGTCCGGGTTGCCCGACTCTGCGTAGTTGCTGCCGCAACCGCCCCGCAACGCTGCTTGCTTTAGGTCGACAAGCCTCTGACCGGCGCCGATGCTCCGATCTCACCGGATAGAACGAAGCGGCCTCGGGGGGAACGTGGACATCGACGACGCTGCCCGCAGTGCTCACATGTCAGTCCAGACCTCGGTCGCGTGCCGCGCTTCCCGCCGCTGCCCGATCTTCCACCGCTCCTGTCACACGTTGCTTGCTGCGGAGCTGCTATGCGGGTCGTGATCGCCGAGGACCAGGTGCTGCTTCGCGAGGGGCTCGGCCGCCTCTTCGTCGATGCGGCCCGTCGACTATGTGGCGGCCCGTCGACTACGTGAAGGACAAGGAGGTGTACCAGACCGGCCGTGTGGCGTGGCGGCTACGAGCAGGGAACAGCGCCGACGTCGGCCGCGGCCCCCAGGCCGGATTCGAGCAGATCGAAGCCGGCATTCGCCAGTAGACGCAGGTCGGCTTGGCAGTTGCTGTTGCCCCAATGGTCCACCACGGAGGACATGGTCGTGATGAGGAGGTCCGCGATCAGCCGGGGTCGGAGGTCGCCGGCGGGATCAGCGCCGAGCCGGTCGGCGATCAGGGCCGCAAGCTCATCCCGCCCCTGGAGTTGCTGCTCGACAATGCGCCCCCGAAGCGTCGGGTTGGCATTGATCATGCGGATGACCGTGAACACCTCGTCGGGCCGCTGCTCGTGGGAGTCGATCGGCGCTAGGGCGGCCATGCGCAGCGAGGCCGTCAGCGGCTCGGAGCGGGGACGGGCCGCGAACGTCTCCAGCGTTATGTCGATCGCCGCCGTCCGAAGAATCTCGATCGCCACGTCCGCTTTGGTCGGGTAGTAGCGGAAGAATGTCCGCGGCGACACGTCGACCGCCGCAGCGATCTCCTCGACCGTCGTCGCCTCGTACCCGCGTTCGGTGAACAGATGGCACGCGGCTGAAGCGAGCTCGTCGCGCGTCCGTTCCTTCTTGCGTTCCCGCAGCCCCATCAGAGCCTCCTCCCGCAGAGACCCCACTGTACGGCTTGCGGCATGATGGTGACAAGTGGCGCTGTTCAGACTGATGTCATCAGTCGGACAGATGGCGTGCAACACGCTTCTGTTCGTTAAGTGTCAACTGTCACTAGGATGACAAGCGACCCAGTAGGCGTTACCAAGAAGGCAACGGCCAGCCTGGCGTTTCACCCACCGGCCGCGCCACCTACCGGCCACCGAGGAGCAGAGATGGCTAACGCCTCCGACCTGTCCCGTACCGGGTTTGATGGAGGCAGTCAAACCAGGAGGAAGCGGACGAGATGGCGGCGCCGAGGAAGTACCCCGACGAGCTGCGGGAACGCGCGATCCGGTTGGTGTTGGACGCGAGGGCTGAGCCGGGGGCGAGCGCGAAGGGCGCGTGCCAGCGGATCGGCGCGCAGCTGGGGATCTCGCCGGAGACGCTGCGGGTCTGGGTCGCGAAGGCCGAGGTCGATGCGGGGACGAAGGCCGGGGTGCCGACCGAGGTGGCCGCCCGGCTGGCCGAGCTGGAGCGGGAGAACCGGGAGCTGCGGCGGGCGAACGAGATCCTGAAGTCGGCGTCGGCTTTCTTCGCGGCGGAGCTGTGCGCCACGAGGCGCCGAGACAATCGAGGAGGGGTGGGAGACCCTCTCCCGCTGGGCTGTCGCAGCAGCCTAGTGAAGCCAGGGGGCAGCCTGACCCGGAGGAACGCTGGGGAGGGTGGCAAGCGGCCCCGACGAAGACAGGTCGCGGCGGGACTGCCAGACGGCGCGGGCCTGTTCGGCAAGGTCAGAAGGTGTAACGGAAGTGAACCAGTGGTCGAAGCTCCGTAAGCGCGAAGCCGTGCTCAAACCTGGTGGATAGGGGCCGGTGAGCAGCGCGCGGCGGTCGGGCAGTTCGTGTCCGTCGTCGACTCCGAAGCCGCGTAGTTCCGGCGGTGGGGAGGCCACGGTGAAAGTCTGCGGCGTAGCCGTGGCGATGCTGCCGGAGTAGAGCTGGGCGCCTCACTGGCCGATCGATTGC
>NZ_MAXA01000201.1 GCF_001854695.1 Parafrankia soli | reverse complement strand
CGGGCTCGACGCTGACCAGCGGGCACGCGGACAACATCGAGGCGTACTGGGCCTGCTGGCACCTGCGCGACGTCACCGACTGGGCGGTCACCATCGATGTGCGCCACGACGAACCCGCGTGGGAGATGGGGCTACTGGAGAGTCGCCGGGTCAGGCTGGCTCACGCGGTGGACCGGGTTGAGGTGCGGTTCGCGCGCTGGCGGGTGGGGCCTAACCCCGCGGCGCTGGCCCGGCTGGCCGATCAGCGCGACACCGGCGTGCCGGGGCTGCGCCTGGCCCGGTACCGCTCACCCGGCGGGCAGGTCTGGCCGTGGACAGTGGAGCTGGGTGCCGGGTGGGCGCTGACGCAGCACTGCATCCCCACTATCCCCGCCGGCCGCCGGGTGGCCCAGCGGCTGAACGGGCTTGCCGACTGGGCGGACGTGCCGCCGTGGGCGCCGGAAGGACTTCCTGGTTTCGGCGAGCGCGCCCAGTTCGCGGTGCGTGAGGCGCTCGGCGGGGGTGGCGCCCCGTGACCTCTCGTGAGGCGCGGCCCGACGTTGAGGGCGACCTGGAGGTCTTCCGCGAGGCGACTGGACGGCGCTGGTGGCGCATTCGCCTTGCTGACCCACCTAACGACACGGGGTGGCACTTCTGTGCCTACCTGCACCGCAAGGCGGATGGCGTCGCACTCCGGACGCTCATCCTCGACGCCTGCCCAGGGCGCGACTTCGCCGCGCTGTTCACTCCCACCTCCGGTGTGTCGGCGGAGGAGCGGGCCGCCATCGACGGTCGGATTCGCCACCTGGAGCGCGTCGCCAGACTGGTGTGGGATCGCCGCAACAGGGGTGCCTGCATCCGGTGCGGCGAACGCCACGAGGGTGACCACCGCGAGGGCCGAAAGCTGCTGTCCGAAGCGGATGTGGCATGGGCCGCGCCGGTGCGAGCGGCTTCCAGCCCTCAGGCATCCGCTCCGGCCCCGCCCGACGTCGAGGGCGGCCTGGAGATCCTGAAGTGGGAGCGGGCGTGGCTCGTGCGCGCCATGCCCATCGCCGGACGGTGGGCCGCCTTCGGCTCTGCCAACCGCAAGCGGGACGCCCGCGCGCTG
>NZ_MAXA01000200.1 GCF_001854695.1 Parafrankia soli | reverse complement strand
CCCCGAGCCACCCCGTCGTGGACGCCCGCCATCCCCGCGCTACCAGGCACATCCCCGTCTCGTGACGGCCGCGAGGCGGCAGGCGGCCTGACCAGGGCCTGCGATTAACAACCTTTTTTACACCCTGTTTCGGGCGCCTGGAGAGGGAGCGAGCGATTCAGATGAGATACAAGATCAAGGATCTTGTAAGTCCTGTTGATATAGACGCCAGGACCATAGGGCTAAAAAGGCTCTTTAGCCCGACCATGATCAACGGGCCGCCAGTTTCTAGCCTTAACGGCAAACGATCATGAAAAACAAACTGGTAGAACTCGCCGCCGCCCAGCGGACCCCCGAGAGGACCGAGATCATGGCCACCACACCGGCTCCCACCGCCGACGACAACCCGCCCGGCTTGCCCGGACCGACGGGGCGCATCGCCACCGCCGTGGCCGCACGCAACCAGCTCCCGGTCGACCTGACCACCGGCCTCGCCCTGGGCGTGCTGTCCGCGGCCACCCGCGGCGCCTGGCGCGTCCGGTTGAACCGGGACTGGACCGAGTCACTCGCGCTCTACACCGCCGGCGTCGTCGACACCGGCACCCTCGCGGTCCAGCGCGACCTCACGGCCCCCCTGGACCCAGCCGAGCCCGAGCTGGTCCGCGCGATCGCCGACGGCTACGCCGAGGACGCCGAACTCCGCGAGGCCGTCCTGTCCCGCCTGCGGGACTCCGTCGACGAGGCCGAGCACGGCCAGGACGCCGCGGCCCGCTCGCGGGCCGCCTGGCAGGTTGCCAAGCTTGGCCGGGAACTCGCCCAGGCAGGAGAGCGGCACCAGTGGCGACTGTGGTCCGGCGACGTCGCCCCCGAGTCCCTGCCCACCGCCCTGGCCCGTCAGGGCGGGGTCGGGGCCTACGTCGGCGGCAGCAAGCTGCTCGACGCGATCGGCCACACCGGCGCGCCGATCGCGTTGTCCGTGCTGTCGAAGGCCTACGACGCAGGGCGCATCCACGTCGCCCGCCCCAGCCGCTACGGCGTTGATCTGGCCGAGCCGTTCCTGGCCATCGCGATACTCGCCAGCCCCCGGTCGATGGCCGAGGCGCGGCGTGACCCGGCCCTACGCG
>NZ_MAXA01000199.1 GCF_001854695.1 Parafrankia soli | reverse complement strand
AGTCCGGCGCGCAAGACGGGGCGGATGCGGATGCGCAGCGGGGTGCGGGGGCGGGGTTCGACTTTCGGGGCGTGGCGGATCGCGTAGATGATCGCGGAAGCCGCGAGCAGGCCGGGCAGGACCGACAGGCCGATAGCCCAGCGGACACCAACCGTGGCGACCAAGCCGAGGGCAAGCAACGGCCCGAAGATCGCTCCGAGATTGTCCATCATGCGTTCGAAGCCATAGGCCCGGCCGTAGGTGGCCCTCGGGACGACGTCGGCGAGCAGGGCGTTGCGGGCGGGGACACGCAGGCCGCGGGCTGCCCAGGCTCCGGCGCGCAGGACCCCGACCTGCCAGACCGCGCTGGCCGCGCCGGTCAGTGCGGCCAGCGCTGCGGTGCTCGTGTAACCGCCGACCGCGACCCGCCGTCGCCGGGCCGGGTCGTCGGCGAGCGCGCCACCGACCAGACGGGCGGTGCCGGCAAGCCCGTCGGACACACCTTCGATCAGGCCGAGCGCGGCGGCGGGTGCGCCGAGGGTGCTGGTGAGCAGGCTCGGAAGCAGGGCGGTAGGGATCTCGTGACCGACGTCGGCGAGGAAGCTCGCGGTGCCGATTCCAGCGACGCCCCGGGTCAGCCACCGATCGGTGTCGGACGCGGGTGCGGTGTCGGCCTCGACCGGTGGCGTCGTCATAGCCCCCCAGTGTCGGGGAGAACATGCCGGTCAGATGCGGTTTGCCGGGTCGGTTGGCAGGCCGGGACTGTCGGGATGGTCGACGGTGGCGGTGCGGCGGCCGGAGGCACTGGTACTCAGCCTGAACCGGACACGGCCCGCCCCGATCGATCGCACAACGGCGAGAAACACCAGCGCCCCAGTTCACGCATCGCCTCGATCCGTCACAGATACCGGCCTCTGTTCGAGAATCCCGACACAACGCCGGGATCATGTGGTGGCCTGCCAAGCCCTGCGGCACTGGAGCTAACGCCGTGGACGGCGTTCCTCCTCGACGAGGAACCCACGACATGTCTGGCACGCCGATGACCACCCGGGCGGCGTCGGTGCGGGGGCGGTGGCGGGACGGCCGGGACGAGGGCTACGTCACCGTCATGGTCGCCGGGGTGGTGCTGGCG
>NZ_MAXA01000198.1 GCF_001854695.1 Parafrankia soli | reverse complement strand
GGCTGCATTGGTAGGGAGAACACCTCGAAGAGGTATTCCTCGAGTCCGAGGTGATTCGCCACCTGCCCTCTCGGGCTCTCGGGTATTAGCTTGATCGGTCGGCTATCCCAAAGAGGGTACAGGTCGCCACCTGTGGTGATATCCATGTAACTATGGATGATTGCCGTGGACTTCCTTGTCTCGCTTTCTCCGCCCACCCAGGCGCCGAGGCGACGCCGAGTGGACTGGCGGACCGATGAAGCGTGAACGGCTGCCGCTCCCACACTTCCCGAACGAGGCTGCACTGGTCGAGTGGGCGCTCGATCAGCTCGACCCCTGGTTCGTGGCGGACCGGGAGGTTCCCGGGACGCACTGCTCGAACCGCCGGCTCCGCCTGGACGCCGTCCTGCGTCCGCGTGACCCGTCGGGATGGAGGGACGACGCCCCGGCGTTCGGTGTCGAGTTCAAGATCGCTGCACAGCGGTCGTTCGACACCATGAACTTCACCCGATGGGCCGCCCAGGCGCTCGACTACACCCACACCGACTGGGACGGGTACGGACGGCTGTGGGTGTTCACCTGCCCGTCCTTCCTCGCCCCGTTCACCGGCGACCACTGGGGATTCGGCCCGGATCTCGCCGCCCGCCTCCTGGGCCGGTTCGGGGTGGGCGAGCTGTGCCTGCTGGACCAGGAGGGATGGGGACTGATGGTGCATGGCACCCATGCCCTGTGGACGCAACGCCTTGGCGTGCACCAGGCGAAGGAGTGGTCGCTGGCGCCCCGTGTCGGCGGCGACTCCACTGCGCCGTCGCGCCGCCGCCCCACCGAAAAACTCACCCAGTGGGGCGGCGACGGACCACCGCCGCCAGCGGGTTCCCGTATGAGCGAGGAGACCCGTATCGCTCTACGGAACTACGACTGGATGGTCCGCAACCGTGGGCTCGACGACGTCGAGCTGCACTGGGACAGCGACACGCTCGTCTACGGCAGCGGCGGCGTCGAGATCGGGACCCTCCTGGAGCCCGGGTTCACGCCAGGAACGTAGAGCCTCGAGCGTGAGGACGGGGTCCTTGGTCGACACCGACCCCGCGGGCCGACGGCCGGCGTCCAGCGGGGTCGTCGCCCGAAAGGCTGGAGGGCCCTCGGACCC
>NZ_MAXA01000197.1 GCF_001854695.1 Parafrankia soli | reverse complement strand
GAGCGCCGCGCGGACCAGGGCTTCTTAGCCGGGAATTTTGCCAATGTAGATTTTGTGATCCGAACCACAACGTGCTGCGTCTCTTTTGCGATTATGAGATCGCGAATTTTGGTGATCGCGTCAGCGGTCGTTTGACCTGCAGCTTTATTGTGGACGCTGTCGTCACGAATCTAGACTCAAAGTCCTTACCATTCTCTTAGTGTCCGCGCAACTGAAACAACGTAAACACAATAAATTTCAGTTGGTTTTCATTTTTTCCAGTTCACTCGTGTTTCGCAGTTTTCTTGATCGCTTCATGCGGATAGCGGAGCGCGTTGAGTTAACTCATTGACCGGGTGTGTTCGTGTCCGGATGTGGCACGGCTGTGGCGTGCCGGGAAGGGAAAGCAGGCTGCCCGACGGGCTGGTGGCGGGAGCATCGGCGCTTCGTAGCCCAGCTCGAAAGCGTGGACGCCGATGCTCCCGGATCTGACTGTACCGTCTTCCCTGGCGGTTCTCCTGGCCGATTTCCGGCCGTGTTTCACTGCGCCGACGTTCCAGGTGTTCCGCGCCCTGGTCTGCGGGATGCTGTCCGTGACGGGCCGGCGCACGGTGTGCGGAATGCTGGTGGGGGCGGGGCTGTCGCGGATCTGGCCGCACGACCGGGCGCACCGGTTCTTCGCCGCCGCGGTCTGGTCGGTCGACGAGGTCGGGGTGGTCCTGGCCCGTCTGGTGGTGCGCCTGCTGGTTCCCGCCGGTGCGCCGGTGACCGTGGCCGTCGACGACACCCTGTTCCACCGCCGCGGGAAGAAGGTGTGGGCGGCGGGCTGGTTCCACGACAGCTCGGCCCTCGATGCCCGCCAGGTCGGCTACGGCAACAACTGGGTCATCGTCGGGATCGTCGTCGCCCTGCCCATGCTGGACCGGCCGGTGTGCCTGCCGGTCCAGGCCCGGCTGGTGTGCAAGGACACCACCTCGGCATCCCGGCTGTGGCTGGCCGCGCGCGCCGTGGAGAAACTCGCCGCCGCCATGCCCGGCCGCCGCCTGCACGCCGTCGCCTACGCCGGCGACGAGCTGCGCACCCTGGGGGTTCGGTAGGAACGGAGCAGGCAACCCGGGGTTGGTGTCACATCCGTTGACGAGCCTGTCCCGGGCGGCGCCACCGTCCGCCACGTAGCG
>NZ_MAXA01000196.1 GCF_001854695.1 Parafrankia soli | reverse complement strand
GACGAGGATGCGTCGGCCGCCGATGCCGAGGGTGGCCCGCTGGTGGACCTTGCCTTTGCAGCGGCCGGCTTGCAGACGTCCGTGTGCCTTCTTCGGCTGGATGCCGTAGAGCAGCCAATTCGCGCACCGCTCATTGCACGGCGTCACCCGCAGCTCGTGCCACAGCCGGTCGAGGTGGTCCCGCTGCCGGTCGGTATCGGGCTTGTGGCAGTCGGCCGCACTCTTGGTGATGTACTTCGTGATGTAGCCGATCGTGCGGTTGGCGTGAACCGTGCCCGGGGTGACGCCCTCGGCATGGACCTGCGATCCGAAGCGGACCACGTGAGCCGGTTGTGCGTCCGGGTCGGTGTCGATGAGATCCAGGGCGTCAGCCCACGAGGTCAGCGGTTCCCGGGTGTCGGGGTCGACCCATTCGGCGCGGTCGGTGTCCCAGACGGGTGGCCGATCGAGGGTGTAGACGGGTTCGTCAGCAGCGGGCCACCAGACCTGGTGGTAGGTGGCGGCGGCGACCTGTCGCAGCACGGCGCGCGGGATGGTGCCGCGGATGGCGAAGTGGGCGTGGGGGGCGAGCCTGCGTTGGGGCTCGACGCAGCCGGCGTACTGGACGTTCCAGCCGACGCAGCGGCGCAGGTTCTGCCAGAACCGGTCGAGGAGCCGGGCGAAGTGGACCGCGTCCCAGGCGGCGCGTCGGTAGTCGTAGGTGTCGGGGTTGACGGGGGTGCCGTCGGGCAGCACCCGCCCGTAGGTGTCCAGGGTGAGTGACAGCCACATCGACGGCCGGTGTTCGGTGCCGTCGGGGGCGGTGTAGACCTTCCCCACGGTGCGCGGCTCCACCTTCTTGCGCGGCAGGTCCGGCGCGTCTTGACGGCGGCGGGTGGAGCGTTTGCGGCGTCCGTGGTTGTCGTCGTCCTGGTTGTGGGGTGGGGCGACGGCGCCGCGGAGTCCTTCGGCGGCGATGGCTTCCTCTACCTCCCCGATCGCCTCATCGATGGCGGGCACCTGGTCGAACTGCGCCGCGCGTTGGGCCTCATCGCGGGCGAACTCCAGGTGAGCCCGCAGCAGGATCAACTCGCGTTGTGCGTCGGTGGCCGGATTCGGGGCGGGTGCGGGTTCGTCGGTGCGGTGCCAGCCCTCGCGGATCTGCGTCTGCCGCAGCCG
>NZ_MAXA01000195.1 GCF_001854695.1 Parafrankia soli | reverse complement strand
CATGATCGTCGTCCTGCTGCCCCACGCCACCTTCGGCCTGATTGTTCGGGACGGCGTCGTCGTCGTCGATGCGCCGCCGATCTCGCGGCGCTCGGTCGGCCGCCCGGCCCGCACGGTATGGGGCTACTACGCCCGGCGCAGCGAAGTCCGGTGGGTGCCGTGAGGCTCCTGTGCACCGGCGCCCGCGTCTGGCGCGAGCGCCAGACCGTGTGGCGGGACCTGGAGAAGGTGCGTGAGCTCGCCCAGGCTCGTGACCAGAAGCTCACCGTCGTGCACGGCGACGCGGCTGGCGCCGACCGGCACGTCCGAGCCTGGTGCGAGCGCACTCCCGAGGTCGTCGAGGAGAAGTACCCGGTCTCCCCGACGATGTGGCGGATCAACGGCCCGCGTGCCGGGCACCTGCGCAACGCGCACATGGTCAGCCTCGGCGCCGATGGGTGCATCGCGTTCTGCGTGCCCTGCGACAAGCCGGGACCGTGCTGCGGACTCGGCGGCGTGGTCCTGCCGGACGGGCATGCGACCCACGGCACTCACGGCTGCATGGATCTGGCGCGGGGGGCCGGCATCGAGGTGTGGGAGCGGTGGGCGACATGAACGCCCAGCGCATCCGCCTCACCTCAACGACCCGGCGGCGACACCCCGACGCCGTTGACGTGGCCCGCGGCACCCGCTGGGGCAACCCTTTCGACTGGCGGATGTACGGCCTTCAGGGTGCCGTCGACGCCCACGCCGCCTGGCTCGCCGGCGACGGCGGACCCGACATCCGCCACGACCCCCAGGGGCGCGCCTACAGCCGCGCCGACGTCCTCGACAACCTCGACCAGCTCGCCGGGCGCACCCTTGCCTGCCCGTGCCCCACGAACCGACCCTGCCACGCGGACACTCTGGCCCGCCTCGTCGAGAAGGCGTCATGAGCCGCCCCGCCGCCAAACTCACGCCCGCCCAGGTGGTCGAGATTCGGGAGCAACTCGCCGCGGGTGCGCGCAAGGGTGACCTGGCCGCCCAGTACCAGGTCTCGGTCGAAGCGATCCGCAAGATCAGGCGCGGGCGCACCTGGCGGACCCTCGACGATGAGCCGCGGACTCACTGTCGCCGAGGCCACTCGTTCGCCGAGCACGGCTACATCGCCCCACGGGGAAAGAGGTACTGCCGTGAATGCC
>NZ_MAXA01000194.1 GCF_001854695.1 Parafrankia soli | reverse complement strand
TTTCCTCCCGGCGATCCCACCTACCCTCGCCCCGCCACCGGTGTCCACTGCGCCACCGGTGTCCACTGCGCCACCGGTGTCCACTGCGCCACCGGTGTCCACTGCGCCACCGGCACCCACCAGCACGGCGCCCACGGGCACGGACCGCACACCGGAAAGTCCCACCGCCCAGCCCACCGGCGACGTCTACCCGGAGGACACCCCGCGGGCGCACACCGATGCGCGCAGCTGGCTGCCGGTGGAACTGCTCGGTGCCGGACTCACCGCCGCTGGACTGCTCTGGCTGCTGCGCCGCCGCCGGCTACGCCGCCAGCTCGCCGCCGACCTCGGGGACCTCCCCCCGCACCCCACCCCCGCCGCCGCCGGTGCCGAAGCCGCCGCTGGCGGCGGCGCCGACCTCGACGGCGCCGAGTTCCTTCACCTCGCGCTGCTCCTGCTCGCCGCCACCGCCGAACACACCGGCGATGACCTGCCCGACCTGCACACCGCCTACCTGTCCGCGGCCACCCTCGACCTGCACTTCGCCGCCCCCACGTCGCTGACCCCTCCCCCGCCCTACACCGCGCTCACCGGCACCCACTGGCAGCTGCCCCGCGCCGTCGACGCGCGCACCCTCGACCCCGACGGCACCCTGGCCGACGCCACCATCGCCCCCTACCCCGGCCTCACCCTCCTCGGCTACACCACCCCCACCGCCGCCGCGGCGGACGGCCGGGTCGCGATCCTCATCGACCTCGAACACGTCCGCTCCGTCCACCTACGCGGCGCCCCCGAACGCACCGACGCGGTCCTACGTTTCGCCGCCCTCGGCCTGCTCACCAGCGGCTGGGCCACCTACCTCCAGCTGACCGTCGCAGGCCTGCCCGAACCCCTCACCGACGCCGCCCCCGACCGCGCCGAGACCGTCGACGACCTCGACAGCCCGCTGACGGTCCTCGAAACCCAGCACGCCAGCCAGCTCGCCCGCCTGCAACGCGGCGGCGCACCCACCCTCACCGCCCGCATCACCGGCGCCGGCCCCGCCCCCCACCTGCTCCTCGTCGCCACCGAGCCGGCCAGCGCGGCGCAGGCCGACCGGCTCGCGGACCTGGCCTACCCCGGCCCCCGCACCGGCATCGGCATCCTCAGCGCCACCGCCCTCCCTTACCCGGGGCTGACCATCGACG
>NZ_MAXA01000193.1 GCF_001854695.1 Parafrankia soli | reverse complement strand
CGGGACGACAGAGCGCACCGTCTCCTGGTAATACGAACGACGTTTCTCCGGCCGAGGATGTGTGTCCAGCCGCTGCACGTTGCTCAGCCGGTCCGCCAGCTTCACCAACAGTGCATCATCCGGGGCGCTAAGCAACCGTGTCAGATATGCCACCCGCACCTCCTCACGTGTCTGGCCCTCCGACGGTACGGGCTTGGTCACCCAGTCGACCAAGCCCGCGACGCGGTCACCGAAGCGCTCGCGCACATCCTCCAGCGAGCACTCCGTATCCTCGACCACATCGTGGAGCACGGCCGCGCGCAACACGTCGATGTCAGTCGTTCCGATCGCCTCCACCAACACACACACGACCTCAAGCAGATGCTCGACATAAGGCTCACCCGCCGGCCGAGTCTGGTCCCCGTGCCACCGAACAGCGAAGGCGACCGCATCATCCAGCGAGGCTAGATCCTGTTCCGCAATGCGCCTGGCCAATCGCTCACGCACGGACGGCCAACCGGCCGCCGCCTCGAACACCTGCAACATGCCCGAGCTCCCTTCACGTGCCACAGCGACCGACAAGCAGAACGCCCTMACACACGATCGCATCAGGACACTACTAGTGATCCACGACATGCCCGTACCTGCTGAAAGGTCGGGTCTGACCAGGGCAAGCCGGACGGCGGCGCACGGCTGGGGTCCGACTGCTGCGATCGACCCGCCCGGTTCCGTGCCGCCGGATGCCGGGACGTACCGTCCGGGCCGGTYAGCGGTTTACGCCGCCTCGTACAGTGCCACTCTGTCCGTCGTGTGCCGCGCAGTTCGGCATCACACTGTCACCACCAGCACGATGGCCAAACTCCGCAATCCATCACCCTCTGTAACCGGCATCACTCCCGGCTTGCGGCAGCAGGGACCGCTCGCTCCACACGACGCACCGAACAGCCCATCTAACTGTTGCCAGATGGTAGAGTCATGGCAACAGTTAGGAGAAGCTGTGGGGCTTGACGGGCTGCCCGCCGTGTTCCGCCTCGACCAAGCAGTGGCGGTTGGAGTACCCAAGGACCGCGTCTACCATTTACGCGACACTGGCGCACTCGACCAGATCGGACGCGGCGTCTACGCCCGACCCGGCGCCCTCGACCCCACACTGACTCCTCTGGCCGCGGCCGCACTGCGCCAACCTCGCGCCACT
>NZ_MAXA01000192.1 GCF_001854695.1 Parafrankia soli | reverse complement strand
CCGCGATACCCGGCGGGGGGAGTTGCACGGCCGTTCCAGCTCGGGCGCGGTAGTCGGCCTGGATCTGCTTGTGGTTGGGAAAGGTCTCGCGAAGCCAAATGGTTACAGGACTGGCCGAGTCACGCAGTTCTGCCGTAAGAGACGACATCTGCCACCACCTCCAGCTACATCATGGAGGCAAGGTGTGACACTTTTCCCGGACAGCGACCGACTCGACCACTGTGCGACACGGATCTCGGGCGACCCCAGGTCAAGACGGTTGACAGTTTCGCCGCGGCGTACTCGGGTGTCGGGTGCCCCTCGCTCCGGGTGAGGGGCACCCGACGGGATCGTCGCTTACAAGAAGCGCGGGAGGAGCAGCGAGCAGAGCAGGGTGCTCAAGATCGAGATCACCAGCGCGAACAGGGCGGTGCGCGTCCATCGCCAGAGTGTCTGAGCAGCAGAACGACGCTGCGCGAGGAGCCGAGCAAGGCGGGGTAGCTTCATGGGTGGCCTCCTTGAGGGTGGGTCAGACCCCCAGGGCTCGCGCCCAACTCGGCCAAGAGGTGTCGGCGCGACCCTGGGGGGGTTTTGATCTCCGCAACATTTCGAGCCTAAGCACCCGGATCGCACGCCCTCCCTCACGCCGTCCGAGTTACCTCGAGCGAGGAGAGCGCCCGCCCGCGCCAGCCAGTGGACGGGATGAGCCATCGTCTTCCGCGCCCACGCCAATCCCGGACAGCCAGAGGTGCTTGCCGTCGCGACCTTCCTAGTGGACGTCCTGCTGCAGGTTGGCGAGATCACGGCCGCGCAGGGGCTGGCGGACGAGACCACCGACGGGCGCAGCCTGGACTGGGCGACTGAGACATTCACATGCGGGCCGCCGGTCACGCCAGCACCGGGCAGCACCGGGAGGCATGTTGGCGTGCCTGTTTTTCTTATGCTCAATCAACCAGCTGTGCCAGGCCCATGTCGTTACGGATGGCCCCCAGCGCAGGCTCGCCACCAGGCAAGCTGCTCACGCGCGAGCGCCGATGCCCGTGCGGATGCCCGGGCGCCGGTGACGTCGTGCGGATGACGCCGCCGGATGGCGGGTGCGGTTGTCGGGTGCACATGCCGACGCTACGGCGCTTGCGTGTCAGAAAGTGACGACCTCGTGTCACAGAAGCGTGGCTTGATGGGTTTATGCGAAGAATGTC
>NZ_MAXA01000191.1 GCF_001854695.1 Parafrankia soli | reverse complement strand
GATGTGGGCCTGGCTGATCGTCCAGTACACGCTCACGGCCCTGATCACCCATGCCGCGGAGGCCGCCGAGATCGACCCCGACCGGGTCGGCTTCGCCCGCACGCTGCGTCTGGTCCGCCGTTCCGCCACCGGGACGGCGGACATTCCCCCCTGAGGACTGGGAAGCCCAGCTCCCCGCCTTCCACACCGAGATCACCCACAGGCTCAACCCACCCCGGCGCCACCGCACCTGCCCCAGGGTCGTCAAACGCGCCCGACACAACAGCTATCGCGTCAAGAAACCCGACGAACCCGCCTCGATCCGCCACCCAGGCCCCGCCACGATCCGCCTCCACCCACTCGCCCCACACACAACGTGATCAGCTACCTACAAGATCGAAATACGCTTCACGGCATTGGGTCAAGTGCCGCGGCGACGGCCTGCCGTGCGCGGACGTCGTCGAACGGCGCCCTGCGGGTGTTCATGGCCATGAAGAGCCCGCCGCTGAGCTCCAGCACGGTGTTCGGCAGGCCGGACTTGTCGGCCTTGTCGAAGTTGACGGGGTTCGACTCGACGGCGACGTCCGCGCCCCCGGTCTGCAGGGTGTTGTAACGCTGGTTGGAGTCGAGCGCGGCCTGGAAGGTGAGGGTGTCCAGGTACGGCTTGGGGGCGTCCCAGTAGCGGGGGTTCTTGACCAGCTCCATGGCGGCCTGGCGGGTCCAGCTCTTCAGCGTGAACGGGCCGGCGTCGAAGGCCGCGGCGCCCTTCCGCAGGGCCGCGGGCGAGGCGATCCAGTTCAGCGACGAGGTGACGACGGACTGGGCATACTTGGGCACCTGGGTGACCATCGTGGCCGTCAGCGTGACATCGTCCACCACCTCGGTCGAGGCGATCATCGACGCCTCCGAGCGGTGGGGTGAGCCGGTGGCCGGGTCCTTGACCCGATCCCAGTTGAACTTCACCGCTTCGGCATTGAGCGGAGTGCCGTCGGAGAAGACCAGCCCGGGCCGCAGCTTCAGGGTGAAGGTGCGGCCGTTGTCCGTCGTGGTGAAGGACTCGGCCATCTGGTAGCGGATCTCGCCCGCCTCGTCGTTGGTCATCAACGTTCCGTACAGGGCGTTACCCACGACACCTGTGCTCGCGTAGGCGTTGCCGATCGTCCCCGGGTCCAGGCTGCGCAGATCGCTCAGTGTCAGGATTCGCCCGTGGCCGCCCGCCACCGGCTTGCCGGAGGCACCCGCGGACGGGCTGGTGGAATCGCCACCTCCGCCACAGGCCCCTACCAGAAGGGCGGCGCAACATGTAACAGCCGTGGCCAGTAATCGTGTCCTGCGACGCATGGTCGGACCTTCCGTCGGCGTTCAAAGGTGGCATGGAAGTGGAATGAGAAAATATAGGACTGCCGGCGGGTGATTCCTTCTCGCGGTCGCGGCGAGCTTTTCAGAGCGTGATCCGCGAAGCGGAACCACGACACAGGAAAATCCGACAGAATTACTGACCGACAGACCCCGGACCCCGATTGCAGCCGCGCAACAGCGAGCGCCACGCGGCGCGGCGTCCCCTCGAGGACGAGCACGGTTGGTTCGCCAGCCACATCCCCTGGCTGACGAGCGCTGTCAGGAAGTGAGATCGGCTTGGCCGACGCCCCTCACCCGTTGAGGACGGGATCAAAGCACCCGGGACTGGGCGACGTCAACCGCCTGCGCCTGCGGTCAGCCGGCCGACCGCAGGCGCAGGCGGGCGTCGCGGAGCCAGCTCGGCTGCCCCATCGCCACGAACGGCGACCGGTGGGCGGCCACAAAAGGTGACAGAGAAGTCACAGGACCGCCCCGTTCCATCTTGACAGTATGCGAGCATCGCCCGCATACTCACCGACTGATGAGCGACCACTAGTCGCATAAGGAGGGGGTGTGCGGCCACGATTACCGCCTCGACCATCCGGTGCCCGCTGGCACGGTCCTGACCGCCGGCCCAGGATGCTGGCACAATCCCGCGACCGGCGCTGCCGCTGCACCCCCAGCCGCATGAGCCGGCCCGCTCCGTCGCCGATCGGCCCACCCGGGATGTCGGGCAGCTCGGCCGATGCCCCTCCCACCTCGGCGCCGCGCAATCGCACCGAGAATGACGCGCCCGCCATCCGCACGACCGACCAGACAAGCGTCATGCCTTCTCCCGACGCGGGCCCTCCGATTCGCGCCGCCGAAGTATCGCTGGCTGGCCCCGAAGGGTTCCCGCCGCACGGTCCCCCACCTCAACGAAGAGCCCGGAGAAGACGCCACAAGGAGGCCGCGGCGCGCGGGACCAACGACAGGCTCGTGCGGCTGACCCCGCTGGGCCGTGAGGGCCGCGCGGAGGAAGTCGCCGCCGCGGCGGCGTTCCTGCCCTCGGACGCGGCGAGCTCCGTCAACGGGATCGACGTTCTCCTCGACGGAGGCGTTCGTGCCGCCCTCCTCGGAACACCCGGCCGATAGCCCACGACGGAGAGGTGACACGTGTAACGTACGGCATAGTTACACGTGTAAATCGATCACGCCCGCGGACCGCCAGGACCGCGGGACGAGGAAGGGTGGTCGAGCTGTGCCGCTCGAGGATCGACGGGGCGAAGGGCTGCCGGGCCCGGCCGCGGCGCCGGAGCCGGCCCGGCCCACCAGCGCGGATGTGGCCCGGCGCGCCGGTGTGTCGCGGGCGACGGTCTCCCACGTCCTCAACGGCACCGACCACCCGGTCAGCGAGCAGACCCGGCAGCGGGTCCTGGCGGCGGCGCGGGAGCTTCAGTACGCCCCGAACGCGTCGGCGCGGGCGCTGCGCGCCGGGCGCAGCAACATCGTCCTGGTGCCCATGTCGCGGTCGACGACCGTCCCCGGCCAGGACAGGTTCCTCGAGAATTTCGACCGGGAGCTCGCGAAGCGTGACCTGGTCCTGCTGATGCACGGCGACCGCACCACCACCGGGATGAGCGGAGCCTACGCATGGGCCGAGCTTCGGCCCGCCGCGGTGTACGTCAACGTGTCCCGCGGTACCCGGACCGCCGTGGAGCTGCTGCGGCGTGCGGGCGTGCGGGCGATCCTGCTCACCGGCGTGCCGAGCGTGACCTACGCGCCCACCGTGCCCCTCGATCCCGCCGCGGTGGCCAGCCTCGCGACACGGCACCTGCTCACCCGGGGCTGCCGGCGCCTCGCCTGCCTGGTGCCCCGCGGGGCGCTGGCGGAGGTGCCCGAGCGGCGTTACGACGCGGTCGTGGAGGTCGCGACAGCCGGGAACGTGCCGGTCGAACGGGTGGACTGCGAGTTGTCCCCGGACAGCATCGCGACCGTGGTGGACCGATGGCGCGATCCGGAGCACCGACCGGACGCGGTGTACGCCAACAGCGACCAGTTCGCCATCCTGCTCATCGACAAGCTGCGCGATGCCGGCCTGGAGGTTCCCCGGGACATCGCGGTGGTCGGTTCCGGCGACCACCCGCTGGGCGCCGCGCTGYGGCCCGCGATCACCACCACCACCTTCGACGTGCCGGCGATAGCGCGGGTGGTCGCGTCCTCGATCCGCCGGCTTCTCGACGGACAGGACCTGGACCCGGACATGGCGGTCGCCCTGCGACCACACCTGATCAGCAGGGAGTCCGGATGAGGATCTTTCCCGCGCGCGACCAGCGCGTCCCGGGACCGACGACGAAAGGATCCACCCTGTGACGGACGATCTGTACTGGGACCCGTTCGACAAGGAGATCGACGTCGACCCGCACCCGCTGTGGAAGCGGATGCGCGACGAGGCGCCGGTCCACCACAACGAGAAGTTCGACTTCTACGCGCTCTCCCGCTTCGCCGACGTCGATGCGGCCCACCTCGATCCCGCGACCTACAGCTCCAAGTACGGCACGGTCCTCGAGCTCATGAAGCCGGAACCATGGGACACCGGCCAGATCATCTTCATGGACCCGCCCACGCACACCCTCCTGCGCGTCCTGGTCTCCCGGGCCTTCACCCCGCGCCGCGTCGGCGGTCTCGAGGGCGTCATCCGCGACCTGTGCGCCGAGCTGCTCGACCCCCAGGTCGGCAGCGGCGGGTTCGACTTCGTGCAGGACTTCGCCGCCCAGCTCCCCTCGCTGGTCATCTCCCAGCTCATCGGCGTCGACCCCGCCGACCGGGAGGACGTCCGCAAGATGATCGACGGGACGTTCTACCTGGACCCGGAGAAGGGCATGTTCAACGAGACGGCCATGGCCGCCACGGCCAAGTTCCACGGCTACCTCAACGGACAGATCCAGGAGCGGGTCAAGAACCCCCGGGACGACATGATGACCGCGCTCACCCAGGCGGAGATCACCACCGACGACGGCACCCGTCGGCTCAGCCTCAGCGAGGCCACGGACTTCACCGCGCTGCTCGTCTCGGCGGGCACGGAGACCGTCGCCCGGCTGCTCGGCTGGGCCTGCGTCCTGCTGGCCGCCCACCCCGACCAGCGGGCCGACCTGGCCACCGACCCGTCGCTGCTGGGCGGCGCCGTCGAGGAGACGCTGCGCTACGAGGCGCCGTCCCCCGTCCAGGGCCGCGTCACCACCCGCGACGTCGAGGTACACGGCACCGAGATCCCCGCCAAGTCCAAGGTCCTGCTGCTCACCGGTTCCGCCGGGCGCGACGATCGCAAGTACGACGACCCGGACCGCTACGACATCCGGCGCACGTTCGACAGGCACCTCTCCCTCGGCCGCGGCGTCCACTTCTGCCTCGGTGCCTCCCTCGCCCGCATGGAGGGACGCATCGCGCTGGAGGAGACCCTGCGCCGCTTCCCGACCTGGGACGTCGACCACGACAACACGGTGCGCCTGCACACCAGCACTGTGCGCGGCTACGAGGAGCTGCCGATCATCGTCTAGGCGTCACGCCGGGCCCCACGCCTTCGGCGATGCCCGACCCAGGTCAGGGCATCGCCGTAGTCGGGAGACCCGCCAGGTTGTTCTCCGCCTGACGCCACCCCTTGTCTGCACCCCTGCCGCCTCGTCTACGCCGATAGCCCGGCCGCCTCCACGGTGTCGCCCAGCGCCGCGCCCTTGGCGAAGCCGTAGTAGGCGGAGAACTGTAGAACGATCTCGTCCATCTCCACCTTCGTGAGGTCGCCGGAGTGCAGGGCGGAGGTGACGTGCGTCTTCAACGGCATGGGCGAGTCGTCGATGGCGACGCAGGCGACGGTGATGATGCGGCGCTCGCGACGAGTGAGGCCCGGCCGCTGCCAGACATGACCGAACACGAAGTTGAGGATTCCGGCGTGACGGTAGGGTGTCTCGGGCCGCGGCGCCGGCGTCAGATTCACGTCGGTGAACTCCTTGACCCCTCGCTCCAGCCGCTCTTCCCAGTCGTTGGGCCCGAGCCCGCTGTTGTCGAGCGACGGCCACGGGGCCACTGACCTGCCCTGTTCCTGCTGGATGCGAGCCCACTGCCGGACTATCACGCCCTCGAGATGAGAGGCCTTGGGCCACCCGCAGTACACGGCGAAATGGAGGACGAACTCCAGCATGGCCTCGAGCTCGATGTCACTGCTGTTGAGCGCCGCGTAGACGTGGGCGTCGATCGGCTCGGGCGCGTCGGCGGCGGCCACACAGGTCAGGGTGACCCACCGCCGGTCGCGCCGACTCAGACCGGGCCGGCGCCACACCTCCCCGAACACGAAGTCGCGGGTCGCCACCTCGAAGGGCGTCGCCACATCAGGTGGCTCGACGGTCATGACCTCACGGAAGCATTGCTCTGCGGCTGTGTTACCCACGGGATGAGCCCTCCGATCACGCACAGTCGTCCAGTTGAAGGCCGAGAAATCTGATCGGATCTGCGGGGCCACGACAGATCGCATACGCTCCCACGCATTCCACAGGCCACTGACAGCCCCGGAGTTCATGCTTTTCGCAGAGCAGGTCGATGAACGACAGCAGGACGGCGCCGGTCTGGTTCCTCAGGCTGCTCGAAGCCGTCTGGAGCGGGTGACGTACGGTCAGATCACACAACATTGCGATCCGGCCGACGGGGTGGGATTCACGAACAGGCGACACCGTCGCCACATAGAGACATTGCTATAGCAAAACGCAGATTGCTGTCAAGGGGCCTGATCCGCTACGGTCGCTCCATGGCCCGTGCCGCACCCGCCTCCGCCCGCGCCGCGGACATCGTCTCGTTCCTCACCGCGCACCCGTCCCGCGGCTTCACGATCAGCGAGCTGGTCGGGCACCTGGGGATGAACATCGCCTCCGCGCACGCCACCCTCGCGGTGCTGACCGACTGCGGGTTCGTGGTACGCGACCCCGCCCACCGCACCTATGTCCTGGGACCGGCACTCGCGGTGACCGGCTTCGCCGCCCTCGAACAGCACCCGGCGATCGAGGCCGCCATCGAGCAGGCCGACATACTCGCGGACGAACTCGGCACCGAGACGGGAGTGAGCGCGATCGCAGGGAGAGATGTCATCTTCCTGGCACGGCGCGGACCGCAACCACCCACCCCGAGCCTGGGCTACCCCGGCGACCGCTCGCCCCTACTCGCACCGATCGGCGCCGTGTTCATGGCCTGGGCCGACGACACGGCCATCAGCACCTGGCTCGAACGCGCCGCCCTCCCCCCGGCGCTCGCCGACTTCTACCGCAACGTCCTCGCCGAGACCCGCGCCCGAGGCTTCAGCGTCCCCCTGCCCGCGATCTCCGCACCCGCGGTTATGAAGGCGATGAGCCGAGTGCGCAACGAACCAACCGACGACGACGCCGAACAGCACCTCGCCAAGGCAATGAGCCAGACCGACGAAATGCTGCTCTCCCTCGACACGCTGACCGACTCCGACGAAATCACCTTCAAGACCGTCGCAGCGCCGATCTTCGATCCCATCGGACGCGTCCTGCTCTCACTCAGCATCACCGGCCCCGGCCAACCAGTCCCCGTCACCACCGTCCTGGACCTCGGCCGACGACTCACCAGTGCCGCGACCATCGCCACCCGTCAGGCACGCGGTCGCCCACCCGCCCAGAGCCAGGAAGGCAGACCCCCAGGACGCCGCTGACGGCGAGGGGAGAGGGTCCAGCCTCGCCGACGGACGTCGTTACCTAGGCATTCGGGGATACCTGGGCCTTCGGGCCGTTTCCCAGAGCGCTCAAGGTGTTTCGGGCGAGTTCGACCAGAGCGGCCGGTTCCGGAACACCGGCGGCCCGGGCGACGTCAAGAACGATGCCGACGTCCTTGCGCAGCAGCGGCTCAGCCTGACGCAGCCCCGTGGTGTCGAAGCCGGAAGCGGCCAGGATCGCGTTGGCGCGGGTACCGCCGCTGCCGTGTGCCAACACCTGGGCCGCCGCGGCGCGATCCATGCCCAGTCGCTGCGCGAACGAGAACGTCTCGAGGGCAAGGCCCACCTGTGCGGTGAAGACGAAGTTGTTCACCAGCTTCGCCACCTGACCGCTTCCGAGCGGACCGAGATGAATCACCGGGCGGGCGAAGGCCTCGAGGACGGGGCGGCACCGCGCGACGGCGTCGTCCTCACCACCGACCATGACCAGCAGCCTGCGCTGCGCGGCCGCATCGCCTCCGCCGCTGACCGGCGCGTCGATGATCGAGATCTCCTGCTTCGCCGCCTCGGTAGCAAGGCGCTGGCAGGTCTCCGGACGGATCGTAGAGTGGATGACGACGACTCCCCCGGCCGCCATACCGGCCAGGACACCGTCGGCCCGTAGCAGCACGTCCTCCACGTCGGCATCCGCGACCACACAGATGCCGACCACGTCACTCGACTCGCCGACCTCCGCAGGCGTGGAAGCTACGGCGGCGACCCCCGCGAACGGCTCCACGGACGCCGCGCGGCGAGCCCAGACCGTCAGAGGGTAGCCCTCGTCCGCGATACTCCGGGCCATCGGCCCGCCCTGGCTGCCCAGCCCGATGAAACCGACTCTCGTTCCCCCGACGCCCGGCGGAACGAGGGAAATCGGCGGAGTGTCCACAAGTACCCCCTGGGTGATCTCCGACGGGTCGGAGCGCATCTGTCGTCGGGTCGGCGCCCGGATCGGGAACGACCGCTACTTCTGGATCCAGATCTGGTCGGGCAGCAGAGATCCGAGCCCGTACTGGATGAGGCCGCCCACGTTCTTTCCCGCGATGGCGCTGGGTTCGGCTCGAGTGAGGAAGACCGCCGGGGACAGCTCGGTGAGTCGCTGCTGCACCGTCTTGTAGGCGGCTGCGCGTTCCTGTTCCGACGTACCGGTCCGGCCGGCGAGGAGGGCGTCGTTGAGTTCCTGGTCGTTGATCCCGGACAGGTTCGCGGCCGAACCGGCGGCGAAGGCCGTCCACAGCCGTGGCTCGGGGTCCTGGAAGAACGCCGACGAGGTGGCGGCGTCGAAGTCGTGGGTCGTGCGTAGCGCGGCGAGTTCGGTCACTTCGATGACCTTGACGTTGACTTTGACGTTTTTGAAAGCGCCGAGCTGGGCCTGAATGTTCTCGGCTGTGTTCCTGTTCTCGGTGGTGGGAGCGCTGGAGTAGGTGAAGGTCACCGGCTTGCCTTCGGCGGCGAGTTCGTCGAAGAGCCGTTGGGCGGTCGCCTTGTCCGTCGTGYGCAGTGGTGTGTCCGAGTGGAACGGCGAGGTGTCGTTGAACAGGGTGTCGACAGGTTCGCCCTTGCCGTTGTAGACGGCGAGGTTCAGCGCGTCCATGTCGAGGGCGGCGGCGATGGCCTGGCGGGCGCGGACGTCGTCGAAGGGTGCCCGGCGGGTGTTCAGCGCGATGAAGGTGCCACCGCTGAGGGCCATGACGGTGGTGGGCAGGCCGGCGTCGGTGGCCTTTTCGATGTTGACCGGGTTCGACTCGATGGCCACGTCCGCGCCACCGGTGAGCACCGTGTTGAAGCGCTGGCTGGTGTCGGAGGTGGTGCGCAGGGTGAGACGGTCGAGGTAGGGCCTGGGTGCGTCCCAGTAGCGGGGGTTCCTGGCCAGTTCGATGGCTGCCTGGCGGGTCCAGCTCGTCAGGGTGAACGGCCCGGCACCGACCGGGGCCGCGTCGAAGGCCTGCGCGCCCTTCTGCAGAGCCGCGGGTGAGGCGATCCAGTTCAGGGTGGAGGTGATGACCGAGTGGGCGTACTTCGGTGCGGGCGCCACCATGGTGATCTTCAGTGTGGTGCTGTCGACGACCTCGGTCGAGGAGATCATCGATGCTTCGGACAGGTTGGTCGCACGGGTGGCGGGGTCCTTGAGGCGGTCCCAGTCGAACTTCACCGCTTCGGCGTCCAGCGGAGTGCCGTCGGAGAACGTCAGGCCGGGGCGCAGTTTCAGGGTGAAGGTCGCGCCGCCGTCGGTGGTGGTGAACGACTCAGCCATCGTGTACTGGATCTCACCGGCGTCGTCGGTCGTCATCAAGGTGCCGTACAGGGCGTTACCGAGGGCGCCGGTGGTCGCGTAGGCGTTGCCGAGCGTCGCCGGGTCCAGGCTACGGGGGTCGCTGAGCATCAGGATGCGGCCATGACCACCCGCGACCGGCTCGCCGGTGGCGCCGCCCGTCGACGACGCGGGATCAGCACCACCACAGGCCCCCAGAGCMAGTACCGCACCGCACACAACGGCCGTAACGATTAATCGAGGCCTACTGAACATCATGAATTTTTCCCTCGCGATTGATWTCAGGAGACCACCTCGCGCCACCGACAGCTGCGGGGGCCCGGTCAGGCGTCATGGAGTGCTCGCAGGACGGTGTCGGCGAGTTCGGGGCGGCAGATGAGCAGGTCGGGGAGGTAGGCGTTGGGCTCGTTGTAGCGGAGGGGGCCGCCGTCGAGGCGGGAGGTGTGCAGGCCCGCGGCGTGGGCGACGGCGACGGGGGCGGCGGAATCCCATTCGTACTGCCCGCCGGAGTGGGCGTAGACGTCGACGTCGCCGCGGACGACCGCCATCGCCTTGGCGCCGGCGGAACCCATGGGGACCAGGGCCGCGTCCAGGCGGGCGACAAGCTGGTCGACGCAGGCGGGTGGGCGGGTGCGCGAGACGGCGAGGCGGACCGGGCCGGAGGTCGGGGCGGCGAGGGCCGGTGGTTCGCCGGTGTGCAGCACGAGGCCGGCGGCGGGCAGTCCGACCGCGCCCGCGGTGGGTGTCCCGTTGACGGCGAGGGCGACGTGGACGGCCCAGTCGTCTCGCGGCGGCTCGCCGTACTCGCGGGTGCCGTCGAGCGGGTCGATGATCCAGACACGGCCGCGGGTGAGGCGGACGGGATCGTCGGCGCTCTCCTCGGACAGAACGGCGTCGTCCGGACGTGCCTGCGCGAGCAGGCGCAGCAGCAGCTCGTTGGACTGCCGATCCCCCTCGGCCCCACCCTGCCCGCGGATGTCGAGGAGGAGGGACCCCGCCTGCTCGGCGAGGGCCGCGGCGAGTGCGTGATCGTCCATGCTGTTCATGCTCGGGCGGGCGGGGTCGGGCGAGGCGCGGGCGGTGCGAGCACACCGGCCTGACGCAGGTGGTCGACGACCAGGTCGGCGGCGGCCGCGGCCGGATGGGTGTCGCTGGCATCGAGGCGCAGTTCGGGGTTCTCGGGGGGCTCGTACGGGGAGTCGATGCCGGTGAAGTGGATCAGTTCTCCGCGCCGGGCCTTGGCGTAGAGCCCCTTGCGGTCCCGGGCCTCGGCCACCGCCAGGGGCGCGTCCACGTGGACCTCGACGAACTCGCCGGCGCCGAGCAGGTCGCGGGCCAGTGCACGTTCGGCGCGGAACGGGGAGATGAACGAGGCCAGCACGATGACGCCCGCGTCGACCATGAGCCGGGCCACCTCCGCCACGCGGCGGATGTTCTCGACCCGGTCTGCGTCGGTGAATCCGAGATCCTTGTTGAGGCCGTGCCGGACGTTGTCACCGTCCAGCAGATAGGTGTGGTAGCCCTGCTCGTGGAGCCGTTTCTCGACCAGGTTCGCGATGGTCGACTTCCCGGCGCCGGACAGGCCGGTGAACCAGACGACCGCCGGGCGCTGGCCTTTCAGCCGGGCGCGGGCGTCCTTGTCCACCTCGACCGCCTRCCAGTGCACGTTGTCGGCGCGCCGCAGCGCGAAGTGCAGCAGCCCGGCGGCCACGGTGGCCTGGGTGAAGCGGTCGATGAGGATGAACCCGCCCAGGTCCCGGTTGGCGGTGTAGGGGTCGAACGGGAGCTGCCGGTCGAGGCTGATGTTGCACACGCCGATCTCGTTGAGATCGAGGGTGCGGGCGGCGGTGTGCTCGAGGGTGTTGACGTTGACCTTGTACTTCGGCTGCGTGACCGTCGCCCCGACAGTGCGGCTCCCGATCTTGAGCAGGTAGGGACGGCCGGGAAGCATGGGTTCCTCGGCCATCCAGACGAGGTGGCATTCGAACTGGTCCGCGACTGCGGGCGGATCCGAGGCCGCGGCGAGGACGTCGCCGCGGCTGACGTCGATCTCGTCCGTGAGCGTGAGAGTGACCGACTGGCCCGCGGCCGCCTCGTCGAGGTCGCCGTCGGCGGTGACGATCCGTGCGACGGTGCTTTCCTGACCGGACGGCAGCACTCGAACGCGGTCTCCGGGGCGCACGGCACCGCCGACGATCTGCCCGGAGAAGCCACGGAAGTCCAGGTTGGGCCGGTTGACCCACTGCACGGGCAGGCGGAACGGGCCGGTGTGCAGGTCGTCGGCGATCTCGACGGACTCCAGGTGACCGACGAGGGTGGGCCCGCTGTACCAGGGGGTGTTCGGGCTCGGCTCGGTGATGTTGTCCCCGGCCAGCGCGGACAACGGGATCGCGACGATGTCGCTCAGTCCGATCTCGGCCGCGAACGCCCGGTAGTCCGCCTCGATGCCGGCGAACACGTCCCGGGAGTAGTCGACGAGGTCCAGCTTGTTGATCGCCAGGACTATGTTGCGGATCCCGAGTAAGGAGACGAGGTAGCTGTGTCGCCGGGTCTGGGTGAGCACACCCTTGCGGGCGTCGACGAGAATCACCGCCAGATCCGCGGTGGACGCCCCGGTGACCATGTTCCGGGTGTACTGCTCGTGCCCGGGGGTGTCCGCGACGATGAACTTCCGCCGCTCGGTGGAGAAGAACCGGTACGCCACGTCGATCGTGATGCCCTGTTCCCGCTCGGCGGCCAACCCGTCCACCAGCAACGCGAAATCCAGGCCGTCGCCCTGCGTACCGATCTTCTTCGAATCGGTCTCCAGCGCGGCGAGGTGGTCCGAGAACACCAGCTTCGAGTCGTAGAGCAGCCGCCCGATCAGCGTGGACTTCCCGTCGTCGACACTGCCGCAGGTGATGAACCGCAGCATCGACTTGTGCTCGTGCGCCGACAGGTAGGCCTCGATGTCGTCCGCGACGAGGTCGTTGGTCGCGTGCGCCATCAGAAGTACCCCTCCTGCTTCTTCTTCTCCATCGACCCGGACGAGTCATGGTCGATCACCCGGCCCTGGCGTTCCGAGCTCGTCGTCAGCAACATCTCCTGGATGATCTGCGGGAGAGTGCCGGCGGTGCTCTCCACCGCGCCGGTCAGCGGGTAGCACCCCAGCGTGCGGAAACGGACGCTGCGTCGGGCCGGCACCTCGCCGGGACGCAGCGGCATGCGGTCGTCGTCGACCATGATCAGCGCGCCGTCCCGTTCGACGACGGGGCGGTACGCGGCGAAGTAGAGGGGAACGATCGGGATCCGCTCGCGGTGGATGTACTGCCACACGTCCAGTTCGGTCCAGTTGGACAGCGGGAACACGCRGACGCTCTGCCCGGGCTGCGTGCGCGCGTTGTAGAGACGCCACAGCTCCGGCCGCTGTGCCTTGGGATCCCACCGGTGCTGGGCGGACCGGATGGAGAACACCCGCTCCTTCGCCCGGGACTTCTCCTCGTCGCGGCGCGCACCCCCGAACGCCAGGTCGAAGCCGTACCTGTCCAGCGCCTGCTTGAGACCCTCGGTCTTCCACAGGTCGGTATGCGTCGCCGAACCGTGGTCGAACGGATTGATCCCCCGCTCGACGCACTCCGGGTTCTGGTGCACCAGCAGCTCGACGCCGAGCTGGTCGACGACACTGTCGCGGAACTCGTACATCTCCCGGAACTTCCAGGTCGTGTCCACGTGCAGCAGGGAGAACGGCGGCTTCGACGGGTAGAACGCCTTCGTCGCCAGGTGCAGCATCACCGAGCTGTCCTTGCCGACCGAGTACAGCATCACCGGCCGCTCGCTCTCGGATGCCGCCTCCCGGAAGATCTGGATGCTCTCCGCCTCCAGCCGCTGCAGATGCGTCATCCTCGGCATCAGTGGAGTTCTCATGAATGGACTTCTTTCCATCAAGGGACGCACCCCCGGATACCGCGGCGGGAGACTAGGTGAGGCGCAGGGCGATCCGGATCGAGTCTCGGCCGGGTGTCCTGCGGGTCAGGAGCGCGAAGGCGTCCTCGAAATGTTCGAGGGGGAAGGTGTCGCCGAGCAGCTCGCCGGTCGGTACCTTGCCCGCGTTGATGAGGTCGACGGCCGCCTCGGTGTCGAGGCCCGCGCCGGGGTGCAGGGTGATCCGTCGGGTGGGGATCCAGTCGCTGTGGAAGCCTTCGAGGGGGCGGTCCTTCATCCCGGCGATGACGACGTGCCCACCCTTGCGGACGAGGTCCATGGCGAGGTTGACGGTGACCGGATTACCGGCGGCGGCGTCGATGACGACGTCGGCCAGGCGGCCGTCGGTGAGCTCGCGGACCCGTTCGAGGGGGTCCTCGGAGTCGACGTCGACGGTGTGGTCGGCGCCGACGCGCAGTGCCCAGTCGAGGCGGAAGCGGTCCCTGGCCGTGCCGGTGACGATGATGGTCGAGGCGCCGGCCGCACGGGCGGCGACGATGGTCGCCATCCCCATGTGGCCCGGCCCCTCGATGACGACGACGTCGTCCTTCCTGACCGGCGCCACCCAGGTGACCGCGCAGCTCAGCGGTTCGAAGACCGTGAGCTGGTCGGCGGGGAGGTCCTCGCGCAGGCGGTAGACCTGGGAGCCGGGCAGCAGTTCGAGGTGTTCGGCGAAGCCGCCGTACAGGCCCGAGCCCTCGTCCACCGAGAAGTCGTGGCCGTAGATCCGGTACCCCTCGGACGTGACGAGGAGCTCACGGACGGCGACCCGGTCGCCTTCCGCCACCCCCCACGCCTCGGCCGTGGCCGAATCGATCTTCTCGACGCGGCCGACGATCTCGTGGCCGGCGATGGAGGGGAAGGCACCGCCCCAGGAGGTGTGGACGTGGCCACGGAAGTGGTCGATGTCGCTGTGGCACAGGCCGGTGGCCTCGACGCGCAGGACGGCGCCGCCGGGCTGGGGGTCGGGGACGGGGATGTCGCGTTCCTCCCAGGTCTCGTCGCCGTTGAAGACGATGGCACGGCTCACGTCAGGACCTCCTCGAGCAGCCCGCTCGCGCGCTCCACCGCGCGCCGGGTGGCGCTGATGTGCCCTTCGGCCTCGATGGTGGGGCCGACGAGTTCGAGTTCGAAGGCGCCGGTGTATCCGGCGTCGATCGCAGCCTCGACGAACGACGCGAGGTCGAGGTCTCCGTCACCGGGGACGACGCGGCCGCCGGGGGAGGGCTTCGAGGGTGTGCCGTAGACGGCGTCGCAGATCTGGACCGCCGCCAKGCGCGGTCCGGCCCGGCGGACGGTGTCCTCGACGTCGCGTTCCGTCCAGCAGTTCCCGATGTCGGCGATCAGGCCGATCCCGGCGCGGTCGGCGACGTCGATGCCGTCGCGCAGGGTGTGGACGAAGGACTGGTCGGTGCGCAGCGAGGGCTCGATCGCCAGCCGGACCCCGCGGGACTCGGCGTAGGACGCGCAGGGTTCGACCGCCCGTGCCAACGCCGCCGCGAGTTCGTCGAACGAACGGCCGTCGCGCCGTCCCGGGGTGAAGTAGGTACAGCCGCCCACCTGGGCCGCGAGGTCCACGGCGCTGTTGATCCGCTCGCGGGTCGCGTCCCAGCTTTCGGGGGCGGAGAGGTCGAAGTTGCCGGTGATCACGGTGGTGGCCGTCAGGGAACGTGCCCGCAACGCGTCGACCGCGGCGGCGCGCCCGTAGTCGTCGGGTTTGGCGACGACGAGGCCCACGTGGCGCAGGCCGAGCTCGTCCCACAGCGCGAGCTCGTCGGTGAAGGGCTGCGGGTAGGTGCACATCTCGCTGACCGAGAGCCGGGGATGGGTCACGGCAGCATGTCCCGGAGGTCACGGATCTCGGCTTCGAGCCAGCGGACCTCGCTGAAGTTCTCCCGGCCGCTGCGCTCGAGCAGCAGTTCGTGGGCCCCGAGCCTGATCCGCAGGGCCTCGGGATCCTTCGGTTCCCGGGAGAGCACCATGTCGATCAGGTGCAGTGCCTCGACCGGCCGCCCGGCGTCCAGGTGGGCCCGGGCCCGGTCGACCAGGGGGCCGGTCCCGCCGGCCATGTCCAGCAGGTCGGCCCAGACGGCGGAGGCGGGCACGTCGTAGAGCTCTGTGGTCGACTCGTAGCGGAACCAGCCGGTGTGCTCCTCCCAGATCGCCCGGACGATCCAGGGCACCTTGCCGTGTCCCTGCGGGATGGCCAGCTCGGGCGGCAGCGTGATCTGGCCCATCAGGGTCCACAGGTCGACGCCCGCGTTCATGCCCTCGATGGTGCGGTCGCGCAGGTACTCGGTGGCGTCGCGCAGCTGGGTGAGGCGGCGGCGGATCTCCTCGGCCCCGCGCACCGGCTCGCCGTGCCCGGCGATGAGGACCTCGGGTCCGAGTCCGATGACCCGGTCGACGGAGTGGATGTACGACAGCGAGCCGCGGATCTTGTCGCCGCGGATCGTGTACAGGTTGGGGACGTGCCCGAACAGCGGCCCGGTGAGGTTGCCGGTGAACACGGTGCGCTCGTCGGGGAGCCACACGACCAGGGAGTCCGTCGTCTCGCCGCCCGGAGTCGAGTAGAGCTCGAAGCGGCGCCCGCCCAGGGTGAAGGCGTGGCTGTCCAGGAAGGTGGTGGTGACCACGGCCTCGGGCGGCTGGTAGGCGCGGTCGACGCCCGTGACGTCGCGCTTCCACAGGTGGGTGCTGCGGCTGGAGTAGAACGGCTGCAACCGTCGCCAGTACTCGCGGACGTCCGCGTGGTTGGCCTGGGCGATCGTCTCGACGCCCGGCGCGGTGATCTGGGACCAGCCGCCCACATGATCGGGGTGGCCCTGGGTGAAGACGATGACCCGCAGCGGGCCGGAGCTCACCCGGCCGAAGCGGGCCTTGATCTGCTCCGCCTCGGTGTACATGCCGGTGTTGATCAGCACGTCGCCGTCGGGGGTGGTGACCAGGTAGCTGTTGGAGATGCCCTTCGAGGTGAAGATGCGGTCGTTGACGGGGACGGCGTCCTGCTGGCCCTCCCCCTCCTTGACGATGAGAGCGTTCAGGGGCTGCTTCACCGGGCGCCGCCCTTTCCCGCCTCGGCCGCGACGGCGAAGGCGTCGGTGTAGAAGGCGAACCGTTCCCGCAGCTCGTCCGCGGCGAGACCGAAGTCGCCTTCCAGGTCGTAGACCACTCGGCCGCGCTTTCCGCGCGGGTGGGAGGCTATGTAGGCGCGGATGTCGGCGACGCTCTCGTCGGTCACCGGCAGGCCGGCCCACTCGAGCACGTGCGTCGCGGACCGGACGTCGTCGGCGATGATGTCGGCGAACTGCAGCTCGACGAGCTGCCCGTTCGGTACCAGCTCCCGGTCGCGCATATATCTACGCAGCATCTGCTCGATGCGGTTCACCCAGTACTCGACGTGCGCGTCGATGTCCGGCTGCTTCTGGCTGTTCTTGAGCGCGAGGCCGCGCATGGTGAGCAGGGACTGCAACGTCGCCACGGGATCCCGGTGGATCATCACGACCGTGACGTCCGGGTAGACGGCCAGCAGCGGGACCAGCTGCTCGCTGTGCTGGTTCGACTTGACCATCCAGCGCCGCTCGTCCGGGAACTGATACGTGATGGTCTTCAGTACGTCGCGCATGTACCGGTAGTGCGGTGTCTGGTCGTGGCTCAGGTAGTGGTCACGGAAACCGGGCACCTGGGCCAGCCACTCCCACTGGTAGCTGGCGAAGTCGGGGAGCTGCAGCTCGTTCTCGCCGCACGCGTGGTCGGGCGAGTGCTCGTGCATCGCGGCCATGATCTCGTTCTTGCTGACGTTCTGCCATCGCGCCTCAGAACGGGCCCAGCGGGGGTCCGGGGCACCGGGCGCGGGCGTGTCGTCCGGTCGCGGTGCGGGTTGGGCCGCCAGGTAGACCGGAAGGTGACGGAGCCTGCGGTCCGCGGCGACCAGGTTCTCCAGGTGGGTGCTGCCCGAGCGGGGCAGCGCGACGACGTTGATCGGCCGCGTGATCCGCACGTCGAGCGCATCGGGGTGACGGGTCCAGTAGTCCTGGATGAGCAGGCGGTTGACCGCGGCCTTGACACAGTGGTCGACGAAGATCGCCTTGTGGGCCCGCCACACGTTGTCGTCGGCCGCCACCTCGGCCAGCAGCCGGCCGAGCCGTTCGGTGAAGTCCATGGGCCCGAAGTCGTCCAGGCCGGTCTGGGTTCTCGCAATCCGGAGAACGCGGTCGACGCTCATGTCGACCGGACGCCGCTCGGCCGACTCCAGAGCTGTTCTCTCCTCGGCACTGCGGGTGTCCTCACGCATGCCCTCGACGCGGAGCACTTTCACGGCCACTGCGGAAGCTCCCTGATGTTGGTCTTGCCGGCGTTCGCCATCCACCCGCCGTCGACGACCACGAGATCGCCCGTGTGGAAGCGCGACCAGTCGCTCATGAAGTAGACGCCGATGCCCTCGAAGTCGTCCGGGGTACCGATCCGGCCCGAGGGGTTGTAGGCGAGGATGCGCTCGGACAACGGGCTGCCCGCCGGGATCTGGACCGTCTCGCTCGTCGTGTGCCCGGGGCACACGACGTTGCAGCGGACGCCGTAGCGGCCCGCCTCGACGGCGATGCCCCGCGACATGGCGACCATGGCGCCCTTGGAGGCGTTGTAGTGCTGCATGCCGGGGCTGCCGGTCAACGCTGAGAGGCTGGCGCAGAACAGCAGCGACCCACCGGCGTCACCGGCGTCGTACCGGGCCTTCATGTGCCGCGCGCCCTCGCGCACGGTGAGGTAGGCGCCGTGCTGGTTCACCGCCAGCAGGCTGTGCCATGCCTCGGTCGTCATGTCAAGGAAGCTGCGCTCGTTGCGCATCACCCCCGCGTTGGCGATGACGCCGTCGACCCGGCCCATCTCCTCGACCGCCTCCGCCATCGCCCGCACCACGCGGTCCTCGTCGCTGACGTCGACCTCCTGCGCCAGGACCCGGTGGCCGAACCCGGACAGCGCCCTGGCCGCCTCGGCGTTCTTCTCCGCCCGGCGGCCCCAGATGACGACGTCACCGCCAGCCCGGGCGATGCCACGGGCGAAGGCCAGACCGATCCCGGCGTTCCCCCCGCTGATCAGGACCACACGTCCCGTTAAGTCGAACACGAGATATTGCTATAGCAAAACGTAAATCGCTGTCAAGCCTCCACTCGACTGCGACTGCTCCCGGGAGGGCGGATGCCGTGATCGAAAAGGATGTCCTCGTACACCGCCTGACCACGCCGGACGGTCACGTTCCGCAACCGCGCCCGGACCCGGTCCGGTCCCGTGCCGGTCCCGTGCCCGGCTTCGCGGGGTGGACTGCCAGGGCCCGCCAGGGCCTCCCTGCCGGGCGCCGACCGGCCTAGCCTGCGCTGTGACGCAGCCGTGGAAGCGACGACATGAACACCGACGCACGGCGTTCGTGCCGGTGTTCGGACAGGACAGACATGGAGCATCGATCTCTCGGCCGTACCGGTGTCTCAGTCAGCAATCTGTGCCTCGGAGCCATGATGTTCGGGCGTTGGGGAACCGAGGATCACGACGAGAGCATCCGGATCATCCATCGTGCGCTCGATGCCGGCATCACCTTCATCGACACCGCGGACGTCTACTCGCGAGGCGAGTCGGAGACCATCGTCGGGAAGGCGCTGGCCGGTGGTCGGCGCGAGGACGTCATCCTCGCCAGCAAGGTCCACATGCCGATGGGCGACGATCCCAACCAGCGGGGCAACTCGCGCCGCTGGATCATCCGCGAGGTCGAGGACTCGCTGCGGCGGCTCGGGACCGACTGGATCGACCTGTACCAGATCCATCGCTACGACCCCGGCACCGATCTCGACGAGACGCTCGGCGCGCTCACCGACCTGGTCCGGGCCGGGAAGGTCCGCTACGTCGGCCACTCGACGTTTCCGGTCTCCGCGATCGTCGAGGCCCAGTGGACGGCGCGGGAACGCGGCCGGGAGCGTTTCGTCTGCGAGCAGCCGCCGTACTCGATCCTCACCCGTCGGATCGAGGTCGACGTCCTGCCGACCTGTGCCCGGTACGGGATGGGTGTGATCCCGTACAGCCCGCTCGCCGGGGCTGGCTCTCGGGCCGCTACAGCGCCGGCGCGGACGCCGCGGCGCCGGCGTCCGACGCGCTGAGCGCGGACGGCGTCACGACATCCAGGCCGGGTCGACGAGCACTGAGGGATCAACGGAGCGGGTGGTCGCGGCGCCGGCCGGCCTGATGCGCCGCAGGAACTCCTCGACCAGGGCGAGCATGTCCCGGGCCAGGTCCGGAGAGAGGTCCGGGGAGAGCACGGCCGGCAGCTGGGCGCCGGCCGTGCCGACGAAGCTCCGGTTGCTGAGGCGGAGCATCGACTCGAACACCGGGATGCCGAGGCTGCCGGCCCGGTCGATGTGCGGGCGCAGGAAGCTCGTCGGCCGGCCGCGGTAGTACTGCACCATGGTGAGTACGACGCCGAGCAGGCGCGGCTCGAGCCGTTTCACCGCCGGGCGGATTCCGAACTGCAGCTCCGCCACCCGGTTGTACTCCCAGACGAACCGGCCCAGCTTGCCCATCAGGTGCTCGATGCCCGTCGTCGACTGGTTGTCGGGCCGGGACGGGACGAGCAGGTGGTCGCAGGCGGCGACCGCGGCCCGGGTGATCACCCCGAAGTTCGACGGGCAGTCGATCAGGACGAGGTCGTAGTCGTTCGGCGAGAAGGAGGCCAGGCCGGTCGCCAGCCGCTGGTAGACGTCGAAGTAGTGGCGGGTGGACCGGTGCGCCTGCGCGCCGCCGAGCCGGGCGACGAGGTCCATCTCGATGTCGCCGAGCGCCAGGTGCGAGGCGAGCAGGTCCAGCGTCCCGCCGCGGGCGGCGATGGCGGCGGCCACGACCGGCGGGGTGGTCACGTACCCGGCCAGTGGCGGCGGGATGGCCTCCGGCCGCCACGACTCGAACCAGGCCTTGACCGTCCTGCGCTGGTCGGCGAGCTCCGTGTGCCAGGTGTCGGCGCGGTAGAAGTTGAGGGTGAGGTTCGCCTGCGGGTCCAGGTCGATCAGCAGGACCCGCCGGCCCAGGCTGGCGATGGCCGCGCCGATGTTGGCGGTCAGCGTGGTCTTGCCCACGCCGCCCTTGTAACTGGCGATCGCCACGACCTTCACCGCGTCCTCGCTCCCAGTCGCACGCTCCGTTCGATGACGGACCGGCTTCCGCTCGGCCGTACTGTCGGGCTCCCCCGTCCGGCTTACGAGCAGATTACGGCGATCGACGGGACCGGCCCACCCAGACCGGGGCAGAGGGGACGCCTACCCGGCCCGATGGTGTGGGCCGGGCCGAGAAGTCCCTGCTCAGGCGAGGTGCCGGACGTCCCGCCGGCCGCCGCGGGTCGGGGGCCCGCGGCCCGGGCACACGCCGCCCGACGATCCGCTGCTCGGACAGCCGTGGCACGGGGGCCCGCGGCCCGCCGCGGGCCCCCGTCAGCGCCCACGCCGCCAGCGCCCCGAGAAGGAGCAGCGCGGCGAGGAAGTAGCAGTTCCCGGCCAGCAGCTGCCAGCCGTGGTGGGAGAACTCGGCGTCGCCCGTGTTCGGAACCCACCAGATCGGAGCGGCCACGAGCAGCCCGTAGCCGGCCACCGCGGCGCCCCGTCCCCACCGCGGCCGGCCGGGGGCCGCGGACATCCAGAGCAGCGCGGGGACCGCCCACACCCAGTGATGGCTCCACGAGATCGGCGACACCAGCAGGCCGGTCAGAGCGCAGGTGACGTCCCCGGGCAGCCGCGCACCCGAGCGGAACAGCCGCGCCGCCGTCGCCAGGCCGACGGCGGCGACCACCGCGGCCAGCGGGAGATAGAGCGGCCGCGCGTTGTCCGCACCGGATATGAGGCGGGCCAGGACGCCGAGCAGTGACTGGTTCCCGGCGAACGGGACGCCACCCACGTGGCCGGTGTCGAGGAACGTCTCGGACCAGTACGTCGCCGACGAGCCGGGGCTCGCCGCGAAGCCGACGCCGATCGTCACGCCGAACGTCGCCACCGCGGTCAGGGCGGCGCGGTGGCGGCCGGTGAGAAGCAGATGCGGCACGAAGATCAGTGGGGTGAGCTTGATCCCGGCGGCGATCCCGATGAGCACACCCCGCGGCAGCGGCCCGCGCCGGCCGAACAGGTCCAGCGCGACGAGCAGCCCCAGCGCGATGTTGATCTGGCCCAGGTCGAAGTTCCGCCGGATCGGCTCGGCCAGCATCGCCAGGCCGACGACCGGGCCGACGGCGCGGACCCCGGGCCAGCGGCCGGCCGGGGACGGCCGGGTCGCCGCCAGCGAGGTGGCGCAGAAGAAGTACAGCGAGACCAGCAGGAGCAGCGTCCAGACCAGTTGCGCGACCGGCCGCGGCGGCAGTGCGAGCGGCGTGAACACCGCCGCCGCGAAGGGGGTGTAGGTGAACGGCAGCCCCGAGGCGGGTTCCACCGCCGAGTAGAGGTCCCCGCCGTGCAGCAGGACGTTCCCGCCCAACCGGTAGACGACGAGGTCGGTCAGCCGGCTGGTCACCGCGAAGGTGAGGAAAAGAACCGCGAAACCGAGCCCGGTGGCGGTTCCCGTTGTTCGAGCGGCAGCCCGAAGGCGCCGCGGTTGTGGCGCCAGGTTCAAGGACGCACTTCCATCCACCGAAAGCCGAACGTGCTGCGGGCTCCCATTACCCGCGACGCACTGGACATCAACGGGCCGACGCCGGGAAAACGAGGTCCGCGGGCGCGGGATCCGTGCGGGCTCAGACGTTACCGCACCGCCGCGGCCCCGCCGCCACCGCTGCGGCCCCACCGCTCAGGGCCCACCGGGCCGGCCTGGACCGCCGGCGGACAGTGCTGCCCGCATCGCATTCACCGATTCCGGCCGACGCCCCCGGATTCCGATAGGGGATTACTCCGCGCCGGGCGGTGAGATACTCGGCGAGCGTGTCTCGCTGTGACTGCAGGTCGTCAGCTCTCGGCAGCGCCAGCCATGCGGCGGCGCGACCGCCGGCCGGGCAGCCAGGACCGGCGCCGCCCCGCCGGCAGGGACGCCTTCATCTCCTTGGGCCAGGCACGGGTGTCACGGGGTTCGACGTAGGGCTCGAGATCCTCCGGGTGGCCCACCGAGATCGCCCGTCCCCGGGCGATCTCGGTGTCGAACTCCAGGCCGAGCAGGATCGCCAGGTTCGACAGCCACAGCCACACCAGAAAGACGATCACTCCGGCGAGTGCCCCGTAGGTCTTGTTGTACGAGCCGAAGTTCGACACGTAGAAGGCGAACGCCGCGGACGCCGCCAGCCAGATCAGGACGGCCAGCAGGCTGCCGGGCGTCATCCAGCGGAAGCCGCGAACCCGGGCGTTGGGGGTACTCCAGTACAGCAGCGCGATCATGACCACGACGAACAGGACCAGGACCGGCCACTTCGCCACCGACCACAGAGTGATCATCGCGTCGTCGAGGCCGATCATCCGGCCGACCTGCCGCGCCAGCCCGCCGCTGAACACGACGATCACGGCGCTCCCGGCCAGCAGGACCATCAGCAGCACCGTGACGGCCAGCCGGAGCGGGGCGACCTTCCAGACGGGACGTCCCTCGGGCATGTCGTAGATGGCGTTGGCGGCTCGGATGAAGGCCGCGATGTACCCGGATGCCGACCACAGGGCCGCCGCGAGACCCAGCACGGCGAGCAGCCCGCTCGTGCCGGGGGCGTCCCGCAGCCCGGTGACGGCGTCGTGCACGATGTCGCGGGCCGACCCCGGTGTCAGTTCCTGCAGGTTCTCCAGGACGCTGTCGGTCGCCTGCCGCCCGACGACGCCGAGCAGCGAGACCAGCACGAGAAGCGCGGGGAAGATCGCGAGCACCCCGTAGTAGGTGAGCGCGGCGGCCCGGTCCGGGAGATCGTCCCGGCGGAACTCGCGGACGGTGCGGACCAGCACCCAGAACCACGAACGCAGCCCGAGCCGGGCCGGTGCGGTGGCCGCGTCCCCTGCCGCACCGCCACGGGCCGCACCGCCGCTGGCCACGGCACCTGTCGTGTCATCCGCCGGGCGCGGCGCGGGCACCTCGTCCGCCGGCTCGCCGCCCCGTTTGTCCCCCATACCGGCGCGCTTCCCGCGCATCCCCACCATGACGATGTTGTTGCCGCCCGGACGGTTCGCAAATCCCGCCGAGCGGGGCCGTCGCGGGACCAACCCGGGCGGGACGAGCCCCACCGCGGCCAGACCGGACGAACCGGCGCCGTGGACAGGTAGTCGACATACTGGGCCCCATGCGCCAAGCGTTCGCCCACGACGCCGTGATCGACATGAGCCCCGACGCCGACGTGGCGGCGCCCGGCGCCGCGGTCACCGTCGCTCTCTGCGGGCACTGGGAGCATCAGCCTCCCTGCCCCCTCGCCGCGCACCACACACACGCGACGCGGACGGGCCACCGCGGGGTACGGCTGCGGATCCTCTTCGCCACCGAACCGGAGCAGGAGCACACGGTTCGGCGCCGGATCGAGGCGGCGCTGGCCACTGGTCGGCTGCACGGACCCAACGGCCCCATCCGCTGGCAGCTGCGCACCAGCCAGCGCGGCGACCTGGCCGCCTCGGAGTCCGCGCACGCCGAACGGCTGACCCACGGCTGACCCACCACCGGGGCCCGCCCGCACGAGCCGGCTCAGTAGGCGAGGAACAGGATCTCGTCCCGCGAGTACTGGTGGTCCGGGTGCTTCTCGGCGAGATGCGCCTGCGTCTTCTCGACCAGGTCGTCCTCGTCCTCGCCCTCGATGAACGCTCCGCACGGGCAGCTGAGACGCCGCTTCACCGCTCCTCCTCTCCGGCGGGCGCGTCGCGCCCGTCACCGCCGTTGCTGTCGCACCTATTGTCGCTTCCGGGCGGGTCACGTGTGCGGTCCGCGGACCGGCTCGCGCCGGAACAGCTGGTGAACCACGGCCGTCCCGGCGGGACGTCCCAGCGGCCGTGGGTGCCTCAGTACTGCAGGGCCGTCGCCAGATCCCGCCCGATGCGGCCGACCGCGCCGACGTCGAGCTCGTAGAGGACGTGCCGCCCGTGGCGCTCCATCCGCACCAGCCCCAGCTCGCGCAGGGCACGCAGATGGCGGGAGACCTGGGGGCGGGTCATCGTCAACCGGTCCGCCAGGTCTGCGGTGGTCATGGCCTGCCGCGCGATCAGCCGGCACAGCCGCACCCGGCTCGGATCGGTGAGTGCCAGCAGACGGGCGCGGGCCAGGGTGACGCCGACCTCCGGCGCCTCGACCGGGAAGTGGACGACGGGGGGCAGGCCTGGCTCGTTCTTCACCAGCAGGTGCGGGGCACCGTAGCGGGTGGGGATGAGCAGCAGCGGGGTCCGGGCCGGGTTGATCACCGCGTGGTGCACCTTGTCGAAGACGACCCGGGCGGGGCCGGCCGACGGCGTGACGAGACGCGCGCTCGACGGGCTGAGCGAGACCAGGGCCGGCGCGGGCCCACCGTCGGCGAGCCGGCGCCGCACCAGGTGGGCGGCCCGGTCGAGCACGGGCGCGGTCTGCGCCCAGAGCCCGCCGAAGAACACCCGCCCGCACAGGTCGAGAAAGCGGAGGATGTCCGCGCGCAGCGCCTCCGGGTCGCGCAGCAGGTCCTCGGCCAGGCCGAGGTGCGGCTCCGGCAGCCGGGCGGCGGCATGACGCAGCACGGCGGCCTGCCCCGGGTCGTGGCAGACCTGGCTGAAATCGAAGCCGTGGTACCCGCTGGCGCAGGCGTATGCGGTGAGCTCGGCGAACCGGTCGATCCCGAGGCCGGCCAGCGGCGCGGCGACCGGGGATGGACCGTCGAGCCCCGGGTAGAAGGCGCGCCACCGCAGCGCCGTCCACAGCGGCGCGAAGCGGCCCAGCCCGGCGCGGAAGGCGGGCGGGGCGGTGCGGGTGACCTGGTCGGCCCAGGCCGCGTGCTCGGTGTGGTGCGCGGACCCGGTCAGCACATGCAGGCAGGCGGCCAGCTCCGCGAGCGGCGAGACGGCGACGCTGAACCGGCCGGGGGCGGCGCCGTCCAACACGATCACGACCGACATGGGCTGACTGTACGGAGGCTGGTCGATCAGTCCGTGCCACCCGTGGACACCGTCGTGAACTCCGCCCGTGCCGCCGCCAGCAGGCCCGGGTCGGTGAGCAGGCCGGTGACCACCCAGGCCAGCCCGGCCGCCGCGACCTGGGTGCGGTCGTGGGCGAACGCCGTGGCCGCCGCCTCGCGCAGTGCGTCGGAGTGACCGGGCGTACCGACCTCGGCGATCTGGATGTACGGGTGGATGACCGGCAGCAGCTGGGAGAGGTTACCGATGTCGGAGGAGCCGGCGGGGCCGCGCGGGTCCCCGGGCGCGATGTCCACACCCAGCGCGCGCACCGCCGCCGCGAACCGCTCGGCGAGCACCGTGTTGTCGCGGCGCTCCGCGTACAGCGGGCCGGTCTCGGTGACCTCCGCCGCCGTCCCGGTGGCGAGCGCCGCGCCCGCGGCCGCCGCGCGGACCCGCTCGACCAGTTCCTCGACCGAGGCTGCCGTGCCGTCCCGGACGTACAGGTCCACCGCGGCGTGGGCCGGGACGACGTTCGGGGCCTGGCCGCCGTCCGAGATGATGCCGTGCAGCCGGGCGCTCGGCGGGACGAACTGGCGCATCGTGTCGAGTGCGTTGAGGAACAGCTGGGCTCCCGCCAGCGCGCTGCGCCCCGACCAGGGCGAGAGGGCCGCGTGCGCGCTCGTCCCCGCGAACGCGACCCGCAGGTGGGCCGCGGCCAGCCCGGGCCGGCCGGTCAGCGACCGGTCGCCGGGATGGAACATCACCGCCGCGTCGACGCCGTCGAAGACCCCGGCCTCGGCGAGCCGGATCTTGCCCGCGCCGCCCATCTCCTCACCGGGCGTGCCGATGACGGCGATCGTGCCGGGGTGGGCGGGCAGCGCGCGGACGGCCGCGATCGCCGCGCCCGCGCCCCCGGCCGCGATGAGGTTGTGCCCGCAGCCGTGCCCGACACCAGGCAGCGCGTCGTACTCGGCGAGGACGGCGACGCACGGGCCGGGCTCCGCCCCCTCGTGCACGGCCACGAAGGCGGTGTCCAGGCCGCCCGCCGGCACCCGGACGGTGAAACCGGACTCCCCGAGCCAGCCGGTCAGCACGTCCCGGGCGTGAAACTCGGCGAACTTCAGCTCCGGCCGGGCGTGGATGGCCAGGCTCACCGCGTCCATCCGGGGCCGCAGCACGGCCAGCGCGGCCGAGATGCTCTCCAGCACGGACTCGATCGCGGGCCCGGCGGGCCCGGCCGGCGCGGCGGGCCCGGCCGGCGCGGTGCGCGCGGTGGGTGAGGCAGACGTGGCGGGCATGAGGACTCCCCTCGTCGGGCACGAGCCGACACGCCACGGGTGGTGACGATTCGTCGTGCTCGTCGAGACTGCGCCCGCCCGGACCCGGCCAGCCCCACGTTGCCGCGGCCCCGGTAACCCCGGCACGGGACAGCTCAGCCGTGGCCGGCGTGCACCGCCGGGGTGCGGTGCGCCCAGGGCAGCGCCTGTTCGAGCTGGCCGGCGACCCTCAGCAGCAGGTCCTCCCGGCCGTGCGCGGCGACGAGCTGCACCCCGATCGGCAGCCCGTGGGCGCTCTCCCCGAGCGGCAGGCTGATCGCGGGCTGGCCGGCGATGTTGAACACGGCGGTGAAGGGCCCGTGGTCGAACAGGGTCCGCAGCCAGCCCTCGACGGTGTGGCCGTCCTCGTCGTAGTCGAGCGTGCCGTGCGGCGCGGGCGGCCGTGCCAGGGTTGGCGTGACCAGCAGGTCGGTGTCCGCGAAGAACCGGGCGACCGCCCGACTCACCCGTCCGGCCGCGTTCAGCCCGGCCACCAGGTCGACGGCACGGCGCTCCCGGGCGGCGGCGATCATCACCCGGGAGACCGCCTCGAGCCGCTCGGCCGGCGGCTGCCGTGGGGCGAGCAGGAAGGGCGCCGCGGAGGCCACCGCCTCCGCCGCCACGGCGCTCACCACGCTCTCCCAGTCCAGGACGGGGCTGGCGACATCGACGTGATGGCCGAGCCCGGCGAGGCACTCGGCGGCCCGCACGGCCGCCTGGGCGACCTCGCCGTCGACCGCGGCACCGGACCACGCCCGGGTGGTGACGGCCACCCGCAGCCGCCCCGGGTCGGCGGTGACCTCGTCGGCGTAGCGGCCGGTGGGCGGCGGGGCGGTGAACGCGTCGCCGAGCCCCGGGCCGGCGACGACGTCCAGGAGCCGGGCGGTGTCGCGGACCGTTCTGGTCAGGGCGAACTCGGAGAGCATCCCGAGCAGGCCCCCATCCCGGTGTCGGCACCGACGGGGGTGCGCCCGCGGCTCGGCTTCAGCCCGACCAGCCCGCAGCACGACGCGGGGACGCGCAGCGAGCCCGCGCCGTCGTTGCCGTGGGCCAGCGGAACCGCGCCGGCCGCGACAAGGCCCGCGGCGCCGCCGCTGGAGCCGCCGACCCCGCGGTCGAGGTTCCAGGGGTTGCGGGTCGGTCCGTACCGGACCGCCTCGGTGGCGAAGTTGAGGCCCAGCTCCGGCGTGGTCGTCAGGCCCATCGTGACCAGCCCGGCCGCCCGGAAGCGGGCCATGAGCTCGTGGTCCTCCTGGGCCGGCACACCCGGGCCGAGGGCGCGGCTGCCGCAGTAGAAGGGAACTCCCCGGGCCATCGGGCCGATGTCCTTGATCAGGAACGGCACTCCAGTGAACGGGCCGTCCCCGTGATCGAGCGCCGGGGTGAACAGCGGCGCGGCCAGCCCGTTGATCTTCCCGTTCACCGTCTCCAGGGCCCGCCGGGCGGCCTGTTCGACCTCGGCGGCGCTGACCTCGCCCCGGCGGATCAGCCCGCTCAGGCCGACCCCGTCATGGCATGCGTACTCGTGAGTCTCCATCGATCTTTCCTGTTCGGAGGCAGGGGACATCGGCGGCCGGCCCCGTCCGGGCACCGGCCGCGAGGTTGATCGTTTCGATGGCGACTCAGGCTCGCATGCGGCGCAGCATCCCCCCTCCGRCCGGCCGGCGTCCATTGGGTTTCCGGCTGGCAGCGGGGCTGCGGGCCCACTCGGACGGCGCTACCCGGAGTACGTCACCCGGAGTACTTCGTCAGCACGCGGAACGTCAGGAAACACCGGGTGGAAATCCCGGGAAAACGTCGCCGGTATGCGCTCGCCGGCATTCCGGGCCGGCGGCGCGGTGTTCGGACGGCCGTTCATCGAGCGGGCGCCGGCGCGACAGCGGGCGTTCGACCCCACGTCCCCAGCGTCGGCGAGTGCGGCCCGGCCGCCCGGACCCCGCACGGAAACCTGCTGGTCACGATGCTCGTACAGGCTCGCGGGAGACGCCGCGGGCGGTCGCTGGAACAGGTACTCCCGCGGAGTTCYGCAGGGAAACCTGACGGTCACCCTTTGGAGCCCCACACCGGCACCACGGTGCATAAGAACCGTACGCGCCGTTCGCGACTTCCGTCTCGTGTGCGATGGTTTGTGTCGAGAGGTTCCAGGCTGTTATTGACGGGCTGAAAAGGTGATCGGTGTGGTCGACGGACGTCCGGCGCAGGAGGCTCGGCGGGCCGGAGGCCGGGCGGAACGGGCCATCCGGATCACCACCGTGATCGCGGTGGCCACGGTCGCGGCCGTGGCGGGTTTCGTCTCCTACCGCCACATGCGCGGCGTCGCCCTGCAGTACGGCGAGGACGCGATGACCTCGGCCGTTCTCCCGTTCAGCGTGGACGGGCTGATCGTGGCCGCGTCGATGACGATGCTGGCCGACCGGCGGGCCGGCCGGCGGCGGTCCTGGCTGTCCTACACACTGCTGATGCTGGGGGCGTGCGCGTCACTGGCGGCGAACGTCCTGCACGCCGAGCCGACCACCGCAGCCCGGATCATCGCCGGCTGGCCTCCGCTGGCGCTGCTCGGCTCGTACGAGCTGCTCATGCGCCAGATCCACCCGACCAGCCGGCGGACAGCCCGCCAGCAGGCCGCCGCCGCGGCGCCGGCCGACGTCCCGGCTGTCGCTCCCCAGGCTGATGGCCCAGCTGCCGGTGGGCAGCCGGGCGGTGGGCAGCCGGTTCCGGCGCCGGGGTCCATTCCGCCGCAGCGGCAGCGGATGCCCGCCGTCGGCGGCGACTTCCCGGCTGGCACCCCCGCTCCCGCCGCGACAGCTCCCGCGGCGACCGACAGCGCGGTGGCGGTGGTCGACCTCTCGGTGACCGCACCCATGGTCACGCCCGCCCCCGCGACGGCCCAGGCCCTCGACCCGGCACCCGGGCGGACGCCTGCGCCGGGCCCGGCCGTCCCGACAGGCGCCTCGGCAACCGTCCCGGCAGACGGGCCGGCGTCCACGGCCGGGGCCGGCTCCGCCGGCGGAGTGGACACCGCGGACTCCTCGGTGAAGCGCGAGGCGATCATTCGCGCGCTGGACGAGACCGGCGGTTCGGCGACCGCGGCGGTCACCCTGCTCGGCCGGTGGGGCATCACGGTGAGCAAGAGCTGGGTGTACCAGGTGCGCAAGGAGACCCGGCACGCCGACGTGCAGACCGGCCCGCTGCTCATGCCCACGCACCGTGCCCACCCTGCCAGCCGTGGGCGGCGGCGAGGCATGGCGCCCGACCGGCCGCTCGTGGCACCGACGACGACCAGGGGCTGACGCCCGCCCTTCGCCGGCCCCGTGCTCCGGAGTACCTAGAGGGCGCGCAGCAGCACGCGCAACGCCTGGTCGAACTGCTCCCGCTGCTCAGCCGTGAGGTGGTTCGCCAGCCGCGCGATGTTGGCGGCGTGCCCGGTGAGCGCGTCGTCGATGACGGCGAGGCCCTTGTCGGTCAGCCCGACCCGGAAGCTGCGCCGGTCGTCGGGATCCAGGTTGCGCTTCACCAGGCCGGCGGCCTCCAGCCGGTCGAGCCGGTTCGTGATGCCGGCCCGCGACATCATCAGCGACGCGGAGAGCTGCGAGGGGATCAGCACGCACGGCGGGCCGGTGCGGCGCAGCGTGGAGAGCACGTCGAACTCGCCGGGAGTCAGGCCGTGCTTGTCCAGCTCGTCGTCCATGCTCGCGGTGAGCCCGGCGATGAACATCTTCATCCGGGCGAACATCCCCATCGCGCTCAGATCAAGGTCGGGGCGCTCGCTCTGCCACTGCTCGACGATGCCGTCGATCTGGTCGGGCTCCGCCCCACTGATGCACGCGTCCGTACCGCCGTCCATGCACCGAGCTTATTTGATCATCGATGGTTCGACCAGAAATAATTCGAGCCTGTACTATCAGGCCGCGTACTATTCGACAGCGAACCAGATGCCGGGCCACTCCCGGTGACCACCTCGACTGACAGCAACCACCGGACACGAGGAGATCTTCCGTGACCGTTTCCACCGACGTCGTCGGCGACGGGCACCCGCCCGCCGCGGTCGGGTCACCAGGGGCGAGTAGCCAGCTCGACCCGCGACGCTGGCTGGCGCTCAGCATCATCGCGGTCGCCCAGCTCATGGTCGTGCTCGACGCGTCGATCGTGACGATCGCCCTCCCGCACGCCCAGAGCGACCTGGGCATCTCCACCGCCAACCGGCAGTGGGTCATGACCGCCTACACCCTGGCGTTCGGCGGCCTGCTCCTGCTCGGCGGACGCATCGCCGACTTCCTCGGACGCAAGAGGATCTTCATCTGGGGCCTGGTCGGCTTCGCGGCCGCCTCGGCGCTGGGCGGCGCCGCTCCCAACGCCGAGTTCCTTTTCGCGGCCCGGGCCCTGCAGGGTGCCTGCGCGGCACTCCTCGCCCCGGCGGCACTCTCCCTGATCACCGTGACGTTCACCGAGGGCAAGGAGCGCGCCCGCGCCTTCGGCGTCTACGGCGGGATCTCCGGTGGCGGCGCGGCGATCGGGCTCATCGTCGGCGGGCTGCTCACCGAGTACGCGTCCTGGCGCTGGTGCCTGTTGGTCAACGTCCCGATCGCCCTCGCCACCGCCGCGGCCGCGCTGCCCATCGTGCGGGAGAGCAAGGCCGAGGGCACACCGAGCTACGACATCCCCGGCGCGGTGACCGTCACCGCCGGCCTGCTCGCGCTCGTGTACGGGTTCACCGTCGCGGCCGACGACGGCTGGGGCTCGGCGACCACGATCGGCCTGCTCGCCGGCGCGGTGGCGCTGCTCGCGGTGTTCGTCGTGATCGAGACACGCACGGCCGCCCCGCTGCTGCCGATGCGCGTGCCGCTGGAACGCAACCGAGGCGGCTCCTTCCTGGCGTCGCTACTCATCGGCGGCGGCCTGTTCGCGATGTTCCTGTTCCTCACCTTCTACTTCCAGTCGACGCTCGGGTACAGCGCGCTGCGCAGCGGCTTCGCCTTCCTGCCGTTCAGCGCGGGCATCATCCTCTCGGCCGGTCTGGCCAGCCAGTTCCTCCCCCGGGTGGGGCCGACGATACTGATGATCATCGGCACCGCGCTGGCCGCCGGCGGGCTGGTCCTGCTCAGCCAGATCGGGGCGGACTCCAGCTACGCGGGCCACGTCCTGCCCGCCGAGATCCTGATCAGCCTCGGGATGGGCCTCGCGTTCGTCCCGATGTCCAGCGTCTCCCTGCTGGGGGTCGCCGACCACGACGCCGGTGTGGCGAGCGCGCTGGTCAACACCACCCAGCAGGTCGGCGGGTCACTCGGCGTCGCGCTGCTGAACACCGTGTACGCGACGGCGGTCTCGGACTACCTGGGCTCGCACGGCACCGGCGCGGCCGCGCAGCGGCAGGCGGCCATCGAGGGCTACACCACGTCGTTCGTATGGAGCGCCGGGCTCGTGGGGATCGCCCTGGTCGCGGTGATCCTGCTGGTCCGTGCGGGCCGGGACGACGTCCCCGCGGTCGACGGGGTGCCCGTCCACGCGGGCTGATCGCGTCTGCCGGCCGATCAGCCCTTCGGCTGGCCGGCCGGCTGATCGGCTCCGGCTGGCCGGGCTGATCAGCCGGCGGAGCGGGAGCGCGCCGGGGCCGCGTGGGTGCCGTCCCGCGGGCTCAGGCCACGCCCCAGGTCGCGGACCTCCTGGTTCGCGGCGAGCAGGCCCTCGTGCAGCCACCGCAGCACGGTCCGCGCCGCGACCGGGTCGGCCGCCGCAGCGTCCTCGGCCGCGGCGGCGGCCCGCTCGAGCTCGGCGAGCCGCCGCTGCATCCCGTCGTGGAGGTCGCGGGCCATCCGGCGGCGCTGCGCGGCCTGCGCGTCGGCCTCACGCAGGTGCGCCTCCCGCGTCTCGACCAGCCGGGCCCGGACGGCGACCTGCAGCTGGGCGTTCTCCAGCGCGAGGCGCCCGGCCCGCAGCGCCGCGTCGGTGAACGCACCGTGATGGCCGAGCGCGGGATCACCCGTCACCACGGCGAGCGGCTCGCCGGCCCGGGTGCGGACGTCGCGCGTCCAGCGGGGACCGCGCGGTTCCATGGGGGCGACGGCCGGCCGGCCGTCCACGTCGACATACCCCGCGCCGCCGGGCAACCGGAAGTACACCTCGACCGTCGGGTCGTGCAGGACGGCACGCAGCGCGTCGCGGACGCTGCGCACGGTCGCCGGCGCGGCGAGACGGAGCACCCGGTCGGCGGCGGTGGCCACGCCGAGCACGCGGCGGCCGGTGGCGACCACCAGCATCGCCGGGAACACCGCCAGAACAGCGCCCTGCGACGCGACCGCCCCCAGCACCCGGCTCAGGTCATCGGCCTCGATGGCCGGTGCCAGCAGGGCCGCGCCGGCCATCGCCACGCCCACCCCGAGCAGCACCAGCGGCGCGACGGCGCGCTCCGGGCCGCGCACCCGCCGGAGCCGTCGGATCAGCAGAACCGCGAAACCGACCGCGAGCAGCGGGTTGACCACCTGGTACGCGTCGCTGATCGCACCGAAGACGTCCTCGTCGGCCAGGGGCGCGGGCCACCAGACGTCCGGGGCGTACCCGTTCCACTCGGGCCGCGAGGCGAGGATGCTCCACAGCATCAGCGGCCCGAGCACGATCGCCGCCAGCACCAGGATCGCCCGGTCGGCCCGCCCGATGAACCGCCCGTCGGGTAGAGCAGCAGCGCGGTGCCGAACAGCAGATAGAACTGGCAGCTGCCGGCGATGCCCAGCAGCGGCAGCACGCCGGTGTCCCAGCTCATCGTCCACGTCGTGAGCCAGGCGAGACCGGCCCCGGCGAGCAGGACGCCGGTGCGCCGCAGCAGCGCCGACCCGGCCAGCAGGACGCCGGCGGTGGTCAGCGAGCCGGCGACGAGAATGTTCAACGCCGCCAGCGCGGGCTCGTGACGCAGGTAGGGCCAGCCGGCGCAGAGCGTCCCCGCGGCGACCGCGGCACCGGCGCCCACCGCCGGCAGCAGCGGACGCGCCACCGCCCACCCCCGCCGGACCAACCGTGCCAACGGGTGCGCCACGTGCCCCGGGCGCGGCGTCAGCGCGCACCGCCGACGGGGACGCTGACGAGTACCGTCGTCCCTGCACCGGGCGGGCTGGTCAGCAGCATGCTGCCGCCCGCGGCGTTGCGGACCTCCGCGTTCGCCGCCAGCAGCCCCGCCCGGATGTCCCGGAACACCGATACCGTGCTGTCCGGATCGTCGTCGGTGGACCACTCCGCCGCGCTCGCCGACATCGCCAGCGCGAGCAGGCGCTGCTGCACACCGTCGTGCAGGTCACGCGCGATGCGGTTGCGCTCGGCGGCCTCGGCCTCCTCGACGCGCCGCTGGGCAGCCCGGGTCTCCACCAGCTGCGCCTGGATGGCGACCTGGAGCTGCGCGTTCTGCAGCGCCAGCCGCGCGGCCCGCAGCGCGGCCTCGGTGAACGGTGCGTGCCGAAGCAGCAGCGGCCCGCCGGTCACCACCGCGAGCCGCTCCCCCGAGGTCGCCGTCACCTCCTGGCGCCAGGCCTGCGGCCGCCCGTCCGGGTCGGTCGCCTCCCCGTCGACGTCGACGAAACGATGCTCCTCGGGCAGCCAGAAGAAGACGTCCACCGTGCCGTCGCGCAGCACGCTGCGCAGCGCGTCCCGGACGGCGCCGACCGTCGCCGGGCCGCCGCCGAGACGCAGCATGCGATCGGCCGCCGTCGCCGCGGCGACGGCGCGCCGCACCATCGCGACGAGCAGCGCGAGCGGGAACACCGCCAGCGCGGCGCCCTGCGCGGCGATACCGTCGGCGACGTGCCCAGGCCGGTGGTTCTCCAGCGTGGGTGACAGCGCCGCCAGGCAGAGCACGACGACGCCCAGCACGGCGAGCGCGGGCGCGATCAGCGAGCGCTCCAGCCCGTAGAGCCGGGCGCAGCGCCGCACGAGCAGGCCGACGAACACCACCGCGAGCACCGGGTTGACGACCGTGTAGAGGTCGCTGACGAACCCGAACACGGCCTCGGCGGACGGCTGTGCAGTTGCGCGGTCACAGCACGGTCACCGGAGCCGCCGCTCTGCGTGGCGATCGTCGCACGCTCACGGACAGCCACGGCCGCCGGGGATCACGCACCGCCCGGCCGGGGGACGACTGATCGACCAACTGGGGGTCACAACGACGCTCACCCGGAGCCCACCCCCGACGCACCAGAGGAATGGTCGCAGAAGCGAAATGCTTGCACCTGCGACATCGGGCTTTCCGCCTTGTAGCCGCAATATTGTTTTCGTGTCACGGTATTCGCGTGAAGGACTTCAGCCCGCCGAATCCAGCTCCGGAAAATGCGGCGAACGACGATCGGGCACACCATTCGCGCGGCGCCGTCCACGGGCACGGGCACGGGCACGGGCACCGCGGCTGGGAGCGGCTGCGTCTCCCGCACCCCCACCGCCACTCGCACGGCCTGTCCGGCCGGATGGACGCGGAGGCCGCGTCCGCGGAGGGGATACGGGCGCTGCGGAACTCCCTGGTGATCCTCGGTGTCACGGCCGTCTGTCAGTTCGTCGTTGTCCTGCTCTCCGGGTCGGTGGCCCTGCTCGGAGACACCATCCACAACGCCGCGGACGCGCTGACCGCGCTTCCCCTCGCGGTCGCGTTCTGGCTGGGCCGGCGGCCGGCGACCCGCCGGTTCACCTACGGGTACGGCCGTGCGGAGGACCTGGCCGGCATCGCGGTGGTGCTCGTCATCGCCACGTCCGCGGGGGTGGCCGCATACGAGGCGGTGGACCGGCTGATCCATCCGCGGGACGTGTCGCATCTGCCGGCGGTGGCGGTGGCCGGCCTGCTCGGATTCATCGGCAATGAATGGGTCGCCCGCTACCGGATCGAAACAGGCCGGAGAATCGGGTCTGCGGCACTGGTCGCCGACGGGCTGCACGCCCGCACGGACGGATTCACCTCGCTGGCCGTGCTGATCGGCGCCGGCGGGGTCGGGCTGGGCTGGCAGCTGACGGACCCGCTGATCGGCCTCATGGTCACGGTCGCGATCCTCGCGGTGCTGCGGGACGCGGTCCGGGAGGTCTACGAGCGCCTGATGGATGCCGTTGATCCCGGGTTGGTCGACGCGGCGGAGGCCGCGCTGGCCGCGACGGCCGGGGTACGCGGGGTCGGCGCGCTGCGGCTGCGGTGGATCGGCCACCAGCTCCGCGCCGAGGCCGACATCCTCGTGGACGAGCACCTGACCGTCGTCGACGCGCACGCGATCGCGGTGGAGGCCGAGCACTCCATGATCCACGCCGTCTCCCGACTGACCGCGGCGACGGTCCACACGGATCACGCGTCCACCGCGTCGTCGGGCGGCAGGCACGGGGCTTTGGCCCACCACCTCCATCAGGTCGGACCCGCCGGATAGCGGCACGAAGGCCGCCCGGGGCGATCAGCACGTCGCGGCGGGGGCGAGCGCGTCGCGGACGACCCTGCCGACGGCGGCCGTCTCGAGCAGGAAGCCGTCGTGACCCGACGCGGATGGGACGAGGCGCAGCTCGGTGCCCAGGTGGCGGGCGAGCTCGGCCTGCAGGCGCGGCGGGTAGAGGCGGTCGCTGTCGATGCCGGCGACCGTCACCGGGACGGGGCAGGCCCGCAGCGCCGCCGGCACGCCGCCACGGCCGCGGCCGGCGTCCTGGCTCATCATCGCCGCGGTCAGCGTGAGGTAGCTGCCGGCGTCGAAACGGTGCGCCAGCTTCGCCCCGTGATGCTCGACGTAGGACGCGGCGGCGTAGCGGCCGTCCGCCTGCACCGCGTTGCCGAACCGGTGGGCCAGCTCGCGCTCACTGCGGTAGCTGACCTGCCCCATCTGCCGGGCCAGGCCCAGCCCGACGTGCGGCCCGGCCCCGGGCGGGCGGTCGTGGTAGTCACCGCCACGCCAGTTCGGGTCGGCGCGGATCATCGCGAGCTGGGTGGCGTAGAGCGCGATCTGTTCGGCGGTCGCCGCCGCTCCGCAGGCGATCACGACGGCGCGCCGCACCCGGGCGGGGAACGCCAGCGCCCATTCCAGCGCCCGCATCCCGCCCATCGAGCCGCCGATGACGGCCGCCCACCGGCCCACGCCGAGCTCGTCGGCCAGCAGGGCCTCCGCCCTGACCTGGTCGCCGACGGTGATCTCCGGCCAGCGGCCGCCCCAGGGGCGTCCGTCGGATGCGGCGGAGGCCGGGCCCGTCGTGCCCTGACAGCCACCGAGGACGTTCGGGCAGACGACGAAGAACCGGTCGGTGTCGAGGACGGCGCCCGGCCCCACCAGCCCACCCCACCAGCCCGGGGTCGGATGCCCCGGCCCGGCGCCGCCGGCGGCGTGACTGTCGCCGGTGAGCGCGTGCAGCACCAGCACGGCGTTACCCGCGTCGGGCGCGAGCGTGCCCCACGTCTCGTAGGCGATCGTCACCTCGGGCAGCGAACCACCGCGTTCCAGGGTCAGCGGGCCGGCCGACCTGACGAACCGGCGGTCTCCCACCGGGTCGCCGGGGCGCCACGCGGCCGACGCCGGCGGCGCCGACGGCGACGGCGACGGCGGTGCCGGTACCGGTACCGGTACCGGCCGCAGACCCGACGGTGGCCGGGGTGGCGGCGCCGGCTGGCTGGCGGGTGCGGCGTCCCGACGCTGGTCGGTCATCCGGACTTCGCGGCCCGGAAGCCAGCGTCGAGGTCGGCGAGGATGTCGTCGATGCCCTCGATGCCCACCGACAGCCGGATCAGGTCGGGGGTGACCCCGGTCGCCGCCTGCTCGGCGTCGGTGAGCTGCGAGTGGGTGGTCGTCGCCGGGTGGATGACCAGCGAACGGACGTCGCCGATGTTGGCGAGGTGGCTGAACAGCTCCAGACCCTCGACGAACCGCCGGCCCGCCGCCGCACCGCCCTCGATACCGAACGCCAGCACGGCGCCCGCGCCGCGGGGCAGGACCCGGCTCGCCCGCTCGTACCACGGCGAGCCGGCCAGCTTCGGGTAGGCGACCCAGCTCACCTCGTCGCGCGCCCGCAGCCACTCGGCGACCCGCTGGGCGTTGGCGCTGTGCCGCTCCATCCGCAGTGACAGCGTCTCCAGGCCCTGCAGGAACAGGAAGGAGTTGAGCGGCGCGACGGCCGGGCCGAGGTCGCGCAGGAGCTGCACCCGGGCCTTGGCGATGTAGCTGCCGTGGCCGAGGGCGTCCCAGTAGACCAGGCCGTGGTAGCTCGGGTCGGGGGTGGTGAAGTTCGCGAACCGCCCGCTGGCGCCGTAGTCGAACCGGCCACTGTCGACGATGATCCCGCCGATCGAGGTGCCGTGGCCGCCGATGAACTTGGTCGCCGAGTGCACGACGATGTCGGCGCCGTGCTCGAACGGCCGGTACAGGTAGGGCGTCGCCAGGGTGTTGTCGATGATCAGAGGTATCCCGGCCTCGTGCGCGACGGCCGCGACGCCCTCGGTGTCGAAGACGTCCCCGCGCGGGTTGCCGATCGTCTCGCCGTAGAAGGCCCGCGTCTCGGGGCGTACCACGGCCCGCCAGGCGTCAAGGTCGTCCGGGTTGTCGACGAACGACACCGAGACGCCGAACTTGGGCAGCGTGTAGTGGAACAGGTTGTAGGTGCCGCCGTAGAGGTTCGCGGAGCTGACGATGTGGTCGCCGGCCTCGGCCAGGTTGAGGATCGCCAGCGTCTCCGCCGCCTGCCCCGATGCCGTGGCGAGCGCGCCGATCCCGCCTTCGAGGGCGGCGACGCGCTGCTCGAAGACGTCCTGGGTGGGGTTCATGATCCGGGTGTAGATGTTGCCCGGCTCGCCGAGCGCGAACAGCGCGGCCGCGTGGTCGGTGTCGCGGAAGACGAAGCTCGTCGTCTGGTAGATCGGGACGGCTCGCGCACCGGTCGTCGGATCGGGCTGGGCGCCCGCGTGGATCTGCTGCGTCTCGAACGACCAGTTCGACTCGGTCATGGCGGAAGTCCCCCTCTGGCGGTGGTGGCACGGCGGAGCCTGGTTCGGGGTGGTTCTCGGACGGCGGCGTGGACGGGGGGCCTCACGGGGTGCGCCACGCCCATCTCATGGCCTGGCCGGCCCCCCGGCGCACATCCGTTGGTCGCGGCCGGGTGGCCGTTCGGCACCTCGGCCCGGGGCCGGAAGAAGGATGCCCCGCCCGGAGCGGAATGGCGCGGATACACGCCGCACCGGCACCACTCCGCCGGGTCATGGCCTGGCAGCGCGTCGGCCGAACGGCCCCGCTCGCAGTGCGGGTCACAGCGGTGCCGGACCACATGTACGGGACGGCGGGCGCCACCGGACGGATGCGTGCGGCTTGCGGGAGCAGCGCGAGCGTGGGAGCGCAGGAGCAGCGCGAGCGTGGGACCGTGGGAGCGAGGTGTCGCGCTCGCCCGACGGGAACTAGCCGAGCGGCCGGCCGCCGGTACAGGCGGCCGAGGTGACGCGGAGCAGATCGATGTACTCCCGACGCACCAGCATCAGCGGAGTCGACATGCCCGAACCGAAACACGCCGGATACCGGGCCGACAACACGCGTCCAACGTGTCCCACGCCACACTCCCATGTGTCATCAACCCAATACCGAACGTCCCGTGGACCCACGACCTCGCCCTTCACGGAAAACTACTTCTCCGATCGAGAAAGCTAGTAAAGTCCCGCCGACGCGTCCCGCCCGGAGCAGGGAGGCTCGCATGCCCGACTCCCCCGCTCGTCCGCGCGCCGCGAGCGCGGGTGCCGCGAGACTCCCCGTCCTCGACCTGCGCGACTACACCGCGCCGGACGGCCGTGCCGACCGCCGGGACTTCCTCGACGCACTGCGCGCGGCCTGCCGCGATCCGGGCTTTCTCCAGCTGACCGGGCACGGCGTACCTTCCGGCCTCACGGAGCGGATCATCGCGGTGAGCCGCGCGTTCTTCGACCTGCCGCTCGCTGCCAAACTCGAGATCGAGAACGTCCACTCCCCGCACTTCCGCGGCTACACCCGCCTCGGGCACGAGATAACCCGGGGCAGGCCGGACCTTCGCGAGCAGATCGACATCTCCGACGAGCGGCCGGCCCGCGTCCTCGGGCCGGACGACCCGCCCTACCTGCGTCTGGACGGGCCCAACCAGTGGCCGGCGGCGCTGCCGGAGCTGCGCGTGGCCGCCCTCGCCTACCTGGCCGAGCTTGGGCGCGTCGCGCGGGTGCTGGTGCGCGCGCTCGCCGAATCGCTGGGGCTGCCGCCCGACCACCTGGACCCGACCTTCTCCGCCGAGCCCCGCTCCCATCTGAAGCTGCTGCGCTACCTGCCGACCCCCGCCGGCAGCACCACCGGACACGACGCTGCCGAGCCCAACGCCGCCGCGGACGGCCAGAACGTCGACCAAGGCATCGGCCAGGGCGTCGGCGCGCACAAGGACGGCGGCTTCCTGACCTTCGTCCTGCAGGACGGCGTCCGCTCAGCCCGCCAGGACGGCGCCCACCCGGACCCCCGCTCCCCCACGGGCCCGTCCGGCCTACAGGTCGCCGACGGCGCGGGCGGGTGGATCGAGGCCGCCGCAGTGCCTGGCGCGTTCGTGGTGAACATCGGCGAGATGTTCGAGCTGGCCACCCGGCGTTACTACCGGGCAACCGTCCACCGGGTCGTGAGCCCACCACCAGGCCACGAGCGGGTGTCCGTGGCGTTCTTCTTCGGGCCACGGCTGTCGGCCACCCTCGAACCCATGCCGCTGCCCGACGCCCTCCTCGCGGAGATCCCCGACGCCGAACCACCCGACCCGGAGAACCCGATCTTCGCCCAGCACGGGACGAACACCCTGAAGAGCTGGCTGCGCAGCCATCCCGAGGTGGCCCGCCGCCACTACGCCGACGTGGCACCCCCGGCGGGCGTGGCGCCGGCGGCCGGAGGCGGCGCGTGACCGACACCATCGGCGCCTCCCCGGCCCGCCAGAACACCGCCGCGCCGGCAGGCCAGAAGGCCGTCACGCCGGCGCCCCGCGAGAGAGGCGAGCCGGGGCGGCCGGCGGCGGGCACGCCGGACTGGTCGTTCGAGACCCGGCAGATCCACGCCGGGACCCGCCCCGATCCCACGACCGGGGCCCGCGCGGTGCCGATCTACCAGAGCACCTCGTTCGTGTTCCCGGACGCGGCCTACGCCGCCGGTCTGTTCGCCCTCACCGAGACGGGTTTCACCTACACGCGGGTGGTGAACCCGACGCAGGACGCCCTCGAGCAGCGCGTCGCCGACCTCGAGGGCGGTGTCGCCGCCCTGGCGACAGCCAGCGGGCAGGCCGCGCAGACCCTGGCCGTCCTCAACCTCGCCTCCGCCGGCGACCACCTGGTGTCGTCCGCGTCGCTCTACGGCGGAACGTACGCCCTGTTCCGCCACACCCTGGCCGACCTGGGCATCGAGACCACGTTCGTCGACGACCCGGACGACCTCGACGCCTGGCGCGCGGCGATCCGGCCRAACACCGCGGCGTTCTACGGCGAGACGATCGGCAACCCGCGCGGGAACGTCCTCGACATCGCCGGCGTCGCGGGGGTCGCGCACGAGGCCGGGATACCGCTGCTCGTCGACAACACGCTGGCCTCGCCCTACCTGGCCCGCCCGCTTGAGCATGGGGCTGACGTCGTGCTGCACTCGGCCACGAAGTTCATCGGCGGGCACGGGACGTCCATCGGCGGGATCATCGTCGACGGCGGCCGGTTCGACTGGGGCAACGGGCGCTACCCGCGGTTCACCGAACCGGACCCGGCCTACGACGGCCTGGTGTTCCTCGACGCCTTCCCCGAGACGGCCTTCATCCTGCGGGCCCGCGCGCGGCTGCTGCGCGACCTCGGCCCCGCGCTGGCGCCGATGAACGCGTTCCTGCTGTTGCAGGGCCTGGAGACGCTGTCGCTGCGGATGGAGCGGCACAGCGCCAACGCGCTGCGCGTCGCCGAGTGGCTGGCCGCGCGCGACGAGGTCGGCTGGGTGGCCTACCCGGGGCTGCGCTCCAGCCCGTGGCACGCCGCGGCGGCGCGTTACCTGCCGCGCGGCACCGGGGCGGTGGTCGCGTTCGGCCTGCGCGGCGGGGCGGCGGCCGGGCCCGCGTTCATCGAGGCGCTGGAGCTGCACAGCCACCTGGCGAACGTCGGCGACGTCCGCTCGCTGGCCATCCACCCGGCGTCCACCACGCACGCGCAGCTGCGCGAGGACGAACGGCTCACCAGCGGGGTGTCCGCCGACCTGGTCAGGCTCTGCGTCGGCCTCGAGGGCGTGGACGACATCCTCGCCGACCTCGACGGGGCGTTCCGCGCGATCACGGGCCCCGTCTGAGACCTCCGGCGGTCGGGACGCCCGCGGTCGGCTGGCGTCCCGACGGCGCCCGGGCGGGGCGGGTCAGGGCGCTCCGAGGCCGACCTCCCGACCGTCGCAGCGCGTGCTCGCCGCTGCCGCGGCGCGCGGGTCCGGGATGGCACAGCTGACGGTGATGACCGCGCGCGACGGTTCCGCGGAGAGCTCGTAGACCACCATCAGCTTCCCGGCCGGGTCCAGGCCGCCGCCCTGGTCGGGCACGTCGAGCGCGCGGTCGGGCTCGGGGTCGTGCACGACCCCGGTGACCCCCACGAAGCCGCGTCTGCCCTGGTAGACCTCGCGGAGCGCGACATACAGGTCGAAGCCGTCGAAACCGGTGGTGAGCCGGCGGTGCGACGTCTCGCGGACGGCGTCCGCCCGGTCCAGCAGCTCGCGGCACCCGTCCCCGGCCGGTTCGCGCCGGCACGACCCGGCACGCAGCCCGACCTGCCCGGCGAGCGTGACGGCGTCGTACAGGGCCCAGGCKGCCGAGTCGGGAAACTCCGCGAATCTGGGCCGGTCCTCCTCCGGGAGAAGGTCCCGGACCCTGCGGAATTCGCTCTCGGCCGGGCCGAAGTCGGCGATGAGACCGTTCTCGAGCAGCCTTCGCGCCGAATTCGGCTCCTCCGGGCCGAAAGCCGAGAACAGGAGCTTCGGCCTGGTGATGGGGTCCTTCTCGAGAATTTCCCGGACGGTGTCCCAGGCATCCCCGTCGCGCAGGTCGGAAAGCGCGTCGCCACCCAGCACGTGGACGTTGCTCCGGCACTTCGCGGGCAGGGTCATGAGAAGGCTGAGCAGCTCGGGGAGTTCTGCCGTCCGCCCGGCGTAGATGATGAGCCGGGGTGCGTCGGTCACCACCGTTCCGTTTATCTCGGGGTTGTCCCCGCAGATCCTGTCCTGCGGTTCCGCCAGCACGTCACCCAGCGGTCTCGGGGTGTCGGGATCCGTCGAGTAGGCGATCACCCGCTGCTCGAGCAGGGTCTCGAACGCGGTGCCGTCGAACCGGGACTTGTACTCGGGGCTGGTCAGCTTCCGGTTGTAGGCATCGAGCATGCTCCGGCCCCAGCGATCCGCGTCGTCGTAGACGATGAACGGAACGACCCGGTGGAGCAGGCCCCGCGGCGCCCAGGACAGCCCCATCTCGGCCTGCCGGTCGTCGGATCCGCCGATCCGGAAGTAACCGGGCTCCCCGGTCAGATCCGTCCCGGACTGGGTGGCTGCGATCATCGGCACGCCTGAGAAGGCGTCCGTGTTGCCGGCGAGGTCCATCTGGCCGACATTATTGATCATCTTCTCGGAGTCGTCACGGGTCTGGCCGAGCCCCACGACGATCACCGGCCCGACATCCCTGGCGGCCTCGCTGATCTTGTCCCCGGCCTGCGCGGCGAACTCCGCGTCCCCGCCGAGGTTCGCGGCCCACACCCGCATCCGCAGGTCGTCACGGTGCGCGGCATTGAACTGCCGCATCCCGGTCAGCGCGGTAAGCAGCTCGACGTTGTCGAGCCCGTCCGTCTGTTCCCCGGAGCTCAGGTGGCCGGCCAGCACGACCGTCAGGTAGTCGGGCGATGCGCCGCGCTCGCGGTCCGCCCGCTCGGTCCGCTCGTTCTCGGCCACGATCTGCTGCCAGGCCGCCTCGATGCTCCGCTCGGTGTCGCTGGGCACCTCCCCGCCCGCCGGCACGCCCTGGCCGGCCGGCGCGMCGTCACCGGCGTTCGGATCGGCGACGGTAAAGGCCCCGTCCGCGCCGGTACGGAGACCGATGCACTGCAGCTTTCCCAGGATGGCCTCGCCCTGGCGCGACCGCACCGCCTCCAACGCCGCCGTGCCGCAGGGGCCGCCGGTGCCCGGGCCGGCGGCGGTGCCATCACCGCCACCGGATCCGAGGATGTTCCAGAGCACGAACGAGACCAGCACCGCAAGGACGGTGACCAGGCCGACGAGGGCGGTCCGCAACCGGCCGCCCCGGCGGCGGGCGAGGACGGATACCGACCCGGCCAGCCGGCTCCCGAGGCTCGGCGGCGGGGGCAGCCGGTCCGCCATGACCTGCGCCAGGCGGCCGATCTCCCGCACGTACGTCCCGCTGCTCGGGCGCAGGGTGCGCAGTGGCCTGATGGCATGGTGCTGGCGGTCGCGCAGCACCCGGAGCATGGCGGCGCGCTGATAATCGCTGCTCTCCTCGGCGGCGGCGAGCAGCCCGGCCAGGTCCACCTCGGACCAGTAGATCGGGATTATCCGGCGGCGCGCGCCGCGCCTGGACTGCTCGGCGCGTTCCAGGGCCAGGAACTGGGTGAACTCGCGGAGGCACTCGTCACTGGCCACGAAGGCGGGGGACACCACCGGCAGCAGGAACAGAACCCTGCCCAGCCCGGTCTCGAGTGTGGATCGCCAGAGGTCACCCGCTACGACGTCGCTGCGATCCTGGAAGATCTTGATATCCCGGCCGGAGCGCTCGCAGAGCTCGTGTTCCAGATCCGTCCTGAGCCTGGTGAGACGACCGCGACCGGTGTCGTCCGTGTGCGCATAGCTCAGGAAGGCAACCGGCTCCACCACGGCCCGCGGCGCCATTCAACGTCTCCCCCCTCGTGCGAACACGTCAGTATCACCTGCTCGCACACAGTGGGGGAATAACCGGTGCCGTTCCGCGCCGGCAGAACAGGCCGCGCACGGAGCAACGCCGGCATCTGGCGGGACTCGCCTGGGACGRCCCCGCCCCCTGGCATGGGGAAACGATTTGTCGTGCCGGCGGCCGGTATGCGGGCCGGTATGTCGACGCAGCCGGGTCAATGCCCCCGCGAGGTGCCCCGACCAGCACGTTCCCGCGGCTCCGACCGCATCCAGGACAGCGTCCGGAGCAGTTCCACCGACGGCACGGGTGTCCGGGAGAAGACATCGGGCAGGCGGCGGGAGAGCACCAGAACCGGCCGCGCTCCCGGGACCTCGACGGACACCCCCGACACGTCGGGCAGGTCCGGCACCCGGGGGGTCGCCACCTCCCCCACCGTCGGCCGCCACGGGGCGAGCAGCCGGTCGAGGCCGGCGAAGCCGGCCAGCGCCGACTCCGCCGCGGTCCCGGCGCCCGCGGCCGCCGGGTGCCCGGCCCACGCGCGCCGCACGGGGGCCGGCGCCGGACGACCGGCCGCGGCGGTGACTCCACCGATGGCTCCGGTGACGACCACCACGGGCGGCTCGACGGGCGGGGGCGGGGGTGGCGGGTCCACCGGCACGGCCACCCGGTCCCGCCCGTCGCGCGTCGCGGGCGACCCCGCCGCCGGGCCGGCCCCGGCCGCACTCACCACGGGCAGCGCCGCCTGCTCGGCCCGGCTGGACCGCGCGGCGGTCAGCGCGTCCCCCGGGACGACGTTCATCCCGGCCGCCGCGGCGAGGATCGCGACGACCCCGGCGGCCGGAACCAGTCGGCGGCCCGCCGCCGGCACCCGGCGACGCAGACCCGGCCGGCCCTGCGCGCCGTCCCCGGCGGCACCTCCGCTGGCCGGAGCGTCCCCGCCCGTCGGAGCGCCCGCACCCGCCGGAGCGCCCAGGCCCGTGACGACCTCGAGGACCCGGTCGGCGTCCGCTCGCGGGTCGATGCCGGCCGGCACGTCACCGGAGACCAGCCAGCGCAGCAGGTCCGCCGCACCCGGGCGCAGCTCCGGCCGCTTGCGCAGCGCCGTGGTCACCACCGGGCGCAGGTCGGCGGGGACGCCGTCGATGTCGGCGTCTCCCTGCACCGTACGCAGCACGAGCGCCTGCAGCGGCCCGTCACCGAACGGCGCCCGCCCGGTCGCCGCGAACGCGACCGTCAGCGCCCAGCCGAAGACGTCGGCGGCCGGGCCCGGCCGGTTGTCACCGGCGATCAGCTCGGGCGCCATGTAGCCGACGCTGCCCAGCACCACACCGGAGGCCGTCATCGTCCCCGGCAGCCCCGCGGCGATGCCGAAGTCGATCACCTTCGGGCCGTCCACGGCGAGGATGACGTTGCTGGGCTTGAGGTCGCGGTGCACCACGTCGACGTCGTGGATCGCGCGCAGCGCCTCGGCGAGACCGGTCGCGAGGGTGCGCAGGGCCTCCTGCCCGGCGGGGCCGTCCGCCGTGACGGCGCCGAGCAGGGTGGGGCCGTAGACGTATTCGGTGGCGATCCACGGCGGGTCACCGGCCGGTTCGGCGTCCAGGAGGCGGGCGACCCGCGGGCTGTCGATGACGGCGATCGCGGCGGCCTCCCGGGTGAACCGGCGGCGGAAGCCCTCGTCGTCGAGGTACTCGTCGCGCAGCACCTTGACGGCGGCCTGGCAACCGGCGCCGTCCACGCCGAGGTACACAACGCCCATGCCGCCGCTGCCCAGCCGGGCCGCCAGCCGGTAGGGCCCCACGACGAGCGGGTCACCGGCCCGCAGCGGCTTCAACGCCACCAGCTCCTCCGACCGCCAGGTTCCTGGGCCGCTGCGTCGGACGGGTTCACGGTCACCACCGGATCACTCGTGATCGGACATCGGACATCGGGCATCGGGCGGACGTGCCCGACGGGCTCGGCACCCGGTTGGCGGCCCACCGCCGCGCGCACGGCGACCACCGGGCTCGAGCCCGTCCACAGGTAGATACGCGGTGACCACCCGGCTACCCACGTGCCACATCAGCGCAGCCACCCGAACGGCCCCGAGCCAGGTTCGGAGTCGGGTTCAGGACCGGGTTCCGGGCACCGGCGCCGAAGGCCGGTGGGCGGGCCGTCCGGTCGCGGATACTCCGGGAATGGGGCGCACCTATGACCGGATCGACGACCGACTGCGGTCGTTCATCGAGGATCAGAAGATCTTCTTCGTGGCGTCGGCGCCGCTCTCCGCCGACGGCCACGTCAACCTCTCGCCGAAGGGCCGCGACGGCTCGCTCACCGTGCTCGACGAGCGGACGGTCGCCTACCTCGACTTCGGCGGCAGCCACGCGGAGACGATCGCGCACCTGCGCGAGAACGGCCGGATCACCCTCATGTGGTGCGCCTTCGACGGGCCACCGAAGATCGTCCGGGTGCACGGGACCGGCGAGCCGGTGTTCCGCGACGACCCGCGGTGGCCGGAGCTGATCGCCCGCTTCCCGCCCGGCCAGGCGGCCGCGGGCGGGCTTCGGGCGGTCATCCTGATCTCCGCGCGGCGGATCAGCGACAGCTGCGGCTACGCCGTCCCCTTCATGGACTACCGGGACGAGCGCCCGCTGCACGCCCAGTACTTCGACCGCAGGACGGACCCCGAGTTCGGCGCCTACTGCGATCGGGCCCCGTACAACGGCGCGAGCATCGACGGCCTGCCCGCCCTCCCGCTCCCCCTGCCGCCCCGCACCGGCTGAGCCGCTCTCCTACCGACCGAGCCACCGGCTGAGCCGGCCCGCGCCTGCCCGGCCTGCGACTACATCGCAGGTCCTGTCACCTGCGAACGGAAAGCACCGTACGATCCCGGCGTGTCGGTTTCGCCTCCCGCCGCGCCGCGAGGCCGCGCAGACGACGGGTCTCCCGCCTCCCCCGCGACGGCCCCGCCCGTCGCCCCGGCCGGCGGGCGGGCAGCCTCGCTCACCCATGCCCGGCTGCCGCTGCTGTTCTCCGCCGTCGGGCTGGAGAGCACGACGGCGGTGGTCGCACCGTTCATCGCCGGGACGCTGGGAGCCGCGCCGATCGCGCTCGCCGGGATCGAGGCGGCGGGGCGTGCCGGCGGCAGCGCGGCCCGTGCCGGCGCGACGAAGCTCGCCGACCGCCGGCCCGGGCTGCGCGGGCCGTTCACCGTCGCCGGGAACGCCGGGCTGGCGCTCGCCGCCGCCTTCCTGGCCGGAAGCAACGCCGTCTGGCAGGCCGGGGCGTGCCGGTCGGGGTCGTGGGTGGCACGCGGCCTGGGCACCCCGCCGCTGCTGGAGGTGGCGAGCTCGACCTCCGCGCCGCGCGAGCTCGGTGCCCGGCTCGGCCTCGAGCGCTCGGTGGGGGCCCTCGGCGCCGCCTTCGGCGCGCTCGCGGCGGCGCTGCTGCTGGCGTTCGTCGAGGTGCGGACGGTGATCCTGCTCGCGCTGGTCCCGGTGGTCGCCGCGGTCGCCGTGAGCGCGCACGGCACCCTGCGCGGGCGGGACACGCTCGACCACGGCATCCCAGCCCAGACCCGACCCCAGCTCTCGCTGCTGCGCCAGCCGCCGCTGCGCCGGCTCGCCCTCGGCATCACCTGCTACGAGGCGTCCAACATCGCGGCCGTGCTCCTGCTGCTGCGCGCCAGCAAGTTGCTGCCCGACGGCTCCGGACGGCTCAGCCAGCTCCAGGTGGTCGCCGTGCTCTACGGCCTGTTCCACCTGTCCTCGGCCGCCGCGGCGGTGTGGGGCGGCCGGCTCGCCGACCGGTTCGGGGCCGGTCGGGTGATCGCGACCGGCGCGGCCTTCCTGCTCGGCGCCTACGCCGGCTTCGCCTTCGCCGGCGAGGGTGACCTGACCGCGATGACGGTCTGTTTCCTGCTCGCCGGGACGGCCGCGGGCGCGGTCGACGCCGCCGAGTACACCGGCGCCGGGCGGCTCACCCCGCCGGAGACGCACCGGGCCGTGTTCGGCGCGCTGTCCGGGCTGCAGAGCGCCGGCCGGGTCGTCGCGACGATCACCGCCGGCGGGCTGTGGACGCTCGTCGGGCCCGAGGCCGGGCTGCTGGTCTGCGGCCCGCTGCTCGTCCTGTGCGTCGCCCTGTTCACCAGGGGCACCGACCGACCGCGTTGACGGCCGCCCGCGGGCCCGCTCGTCGGGGAGCGTCACGGTGTAGGCGTCGAGTGTCTCCAGGGTCGTCCTGATCACCGGATGGTCCAGGTCGTAGCCGAGCAGCCGCAACGCGATGATCGAGTAGACAGCGGGTGGCTGGATGTCAGAAGACGGTTGAGAGCGGGTCGCGGCCGGGGGACGGCTCGTCCCAGGCGATCCGGTAGTCGTACATGGCGGCCATCTGGCGCAGGCCGACCTTCATCACCACCGGGACGATGTGGTCGCGCATCCAGCGGGCGGGGGCGTTCRGCGGCGGGGTGCGCGGCCGGTTGCGTCGGGCCAGCCGGTGGACGTGCGCCACCCGCTCGGCGCGGGCCGCCCGGTAGGCGGCGAAGCCGATGGGGGCCGTCGGGGCGTCGCGCAGGCAGCGGCCAAGCACGATCGCGTCCTCGATCGCCATGGACGCCCCCTGGCCGGCGTGCGGGAGCATGGCGTGGGCGGCGTCCCCGAGCAGGCAGACGTTGCGGCGGTACCAGGTCCCGACCGGCTCCAGGACCGACAGCGGGAGCCGCTCGAGCCGGTCGGTCGCCTCCACGACCGACCGCAGGTGGGCGGGGGCGTGCTCGAGCTGGGTGAGCAGCCGGCGTCGCACCTGCTCCTGACCGGCGTCGGTGCGCGGTGAGGGCCACGGGTCGACGGACACCATCGACATCGCCCACATCACCTCACCGCCCGCCGTGCCGTAGTGGATGAACGTCCCGGTGCCGACGACGGTGAACTCGAGCATGCCGGTCTTGTACGAGCGGCCGACGCGGTCCGCGAACCCGCCGACGGTCACCAGGCCGGCGAAGGTCGGCCAGGGCGTCTCGGGCGCGACGTGGCGGCGCACCCGGGAGCGCAGGCCGTCGCAGCCGAGCAGGAAGTCGCCCACGGCGCTGGAGCCGTCGGCGAAGTAGGCGCGGACGCCGGCCTCGCCCCGGTCGTCGACCGAGTCGAACCTGCTCGCCGGAACGACCGGGATCCCGCGCCGGTCGAGCTCCCGCAGCAGCACCCGCCGCAGCTCGCTGCGGCGGATCACCCGGGCAGGCGCCTCGATCGTGCCGAGGTGGCGGCCGTGGACGTCGACGAAATGGTTTCCCGCCGAGAGGTGCCCGGCCTCGTCGAGGCCCTGGACACCGAGAAGCTCCAGGCCGCGCAGGCCGTTCGGGGCGACGCCGAGCAGCAGGCTGCCGGCGGACTCCGGGTCGGCGTCGGCCTCGAAGACCGTGGGAAGAATGCCGGCCCGGGCCAGCGCTATCGCCGCCGCGGGTCCCGCGATGCCCCCACCGATCACCAGCGCCCGCCGACCAGCCATCCCCATGCGCTTAATTATCCGCACGAATAGGTGACCACTCGGACGGGGCGGGGGTGGGGCCCCGCCGCGATGGTCAGGGCGGCGGGGTGCAGCTCCGCCGCGGGGGTCAGAGCGGGCGGGGGGTGCGGCCCCGCCGCGGGGGTCAGGGCGGCGGGGCCGCTCTGCGCGGCAACGGCCGTCGGGTCAGGGACGGCCGTCATCAGGAATTCGCCGCCGGCCGGGGCCGGCCCGCGAACAGATCGCCGCAGCGCTCTCGGCACCGCCTCGTGGGGGGCCCGACAGGCCCCGGGCGGTACGCCGATCGGGGTGTGTTTTCCCTGGTGGCAGGGGTTTCTCGAGTCCCGGGGAGGGACTAGTCCCGGGCTATACGGACACCGCCCGTCCGGGCCAGGGGCACCACGATCGCGGGGGCCCGCGGTGCCGTCAGCTCCACCCGCGCCACGCCGGCGAACGGGTCAGCGTCGGCCCCGGCACCGGCGGCGGAGGGATCGGCCGGCGGGGCGGCAGGACCGGCCCCGATCCGTAGGCCGAGCGGGTCGCGGGCGCGGCGGGCACCGTCCCGGGCCGGTTCAGCAGGCTCTCGGCCTGGCGCTCGGTCAGCACCCGCAGCAGGCTCCCCCTGCGCAGCTCGATCCGGGGCGCGGGCGGCCGCCCGGCGGCAGCGTCGGATCGGCCCCCCCGGCTGTCCCGGCTCCCGCTGCCGGCGCGGCTCCCCCGGCCGTCGCGGCTCCCCCGGCCGTCGCGGCTCCCCCGGCCGTCGCGGCTCCCCCGGCCGTCGCGGCCGTCGCGGCCCGAGCCGCTGGACTGGCTGGACCAGCTCGGCCCGGTCGGCCGAACGAGCCGCGCCGGCGACGTCGCGGTGGGCCCGTGAAACGAGCTCCCCCGGTCGTCCACGGCCAACTGCCCGATCACCCGCACCCAGGTGCCCGCGAGCCGCGCAGGGTCGCCGTGGGTCGCGACGAGCTCCCTGCTGACCCGGTCCCACCCGACGACGCTGAAGCCGCCGCCACGGTCGTCCCCGAACTCCAGGACCGTGATCATGCCGGTGCGTTCCAGCTGCCGGACCCGGACGACCCGACCGACGACGGTGATCTCCTCCCCCCGGCGGGCGAGCAGACCGGCCCGGTCGAGAGCGGAGAGCACCCCGGGCCCACCGACGGGCACCGGGGCCGGCCGCAGCGGCCGGGTGCGCAGGTAACGCGCCGCGCTCACCGTGCTGACCACACCCACGGCGCCGGCCGGACGCGGGTGCCGTGTCACCGCCTCGTGCCCGCCCACCGGCACCGGACCAGCCGGCCGCGCCGGCCGCACAGGTCGCACCGGATGCGGCGGAAGCGCTGAACGGTCCGCGGGCGCCGCGCGGCCCGCGGGCGCCGGGCCGGCCGCGAGTGCCGGGCCGGTCACCCCGGCGCAGCCGGCCCCGCCCACCGCGCCCGACCGGTACGGAGCGCCCGACCGGTACGGAGCGAGCGCGTCGGCGTCGAGCACCGCCGGCACGTCCTGGAAGTCGACCAGGCAGGCGTCCCGCAGCCGGCGCGCGGCGGCCGCGACCCCGGGCATCCGCTCGAGGCGGGCGAACAGGGCCGAGGCGGACGGGTCGGCGAAGTCCGCGGCCGAGAAGATCAGGTTCTCGCCGGTGTTGAACTCACGCCACAGGCCCGGATTCCGGGCGAGGGCGGCGAGCGACACCGTGATCACCTCTTCGGCGAAGCGGTCGAGCGTGACGTCGTACTGGTTCGAGCGGTCCGGATGCTGGTAGTTGCGGTGGCCCCGCTCGGAGGCGCCGAGCCCGCTCAGCCCCGGCAGGTACATCCCGTCGTAGTCGACGAGCCGCACGGACGTGTCCGGCAGCACGAGGATGTTGCCGTGCTGCAGGTCGCCGTGCGCGGCACCGCGGCGGCGCAGCTCGGCGACGGCGAAACCCAGGCCGAGCCGGGCCCGGTCGAGGTGCGCGGGCCGGTCCAGGTTCTCCTGGACCCAGTCGTCGAGCCGCGCGCCGTCGATCCACTCCATCCGCACGATCGGCCAGCAGTGGCCGCGCACCCGGATCCCGGCCGGCTGGTAGTCCACGCCGACCAGGAAGTCCAGCGCGGCCGAGCGGACGAACTCGGCGATGCAGGCGTAGCGCAGCTCCAGGTTGTCGCTGTGCCGGTGGAAGCAGCGCACGGCGTGGCGCCGGCCGTCCAGGCTGACGTCGAAGGTCAGGGCGAACCCGCCGGTGGCGACCGCCGGCATGCCCAGCGGGGTCAGCCGCGGCACGCTCTCCCGCAGCTGGTCGTCCAGGAAGGACAGCCGCGGGATCTGGACGGCCTGCTGGTAGTCGAGCAGGGTTGGCAGTTTCATTCACATGCCCTCGGGCCGGCGCGGGCTCACGCTTGCACCACGCAGATCGTCGTGTCGTCGTCGGCGAGGTACCCGTGGTGCCGGTAGGCGGCGACGGCGCGGGAGAACCGGCCGGCGGTCTGCGCGAGCCAGCAGGGCGACGGCATCCGGCCGCGGGTCTCGGCCGCGTGCAGCAGGAGCCGGGCGAGCGCGTCGGTGGCGAGGACGAGCACGTCGCCAGGCCGCAGCTCACCGGTCAGCAGGGTCGGCTCCGGGGCGGACGGGCCGTGGCTGCCGACCAGCTCCGCGAACCGGGTGAAGTCGCTGGACCGCCCGACCGGGCCCACCGAGCGCGTCTCCCCGTCGCGTAGGTGGAACACGCACGAGTCACCGACACACGTCGCTGTCCAACTCTGGTTCGCGACGTCGACGGAAAGCCCGAGGAAAGACGCGTCTGCGCCCGACTGCAGCTTCGCCCGCGCGAACCAGGGCAGCCCCGGCCGGCTCACCTGCGCCCACCAGCGCTCGCGCAGCGCACGCAGGACGTCGGGAGCGAGCGGGTCGAGCCCGTCGTGGGCGTAGGCGTCGACCAGCAGCCGGCTCCACACCTCCGGTCGGGCCGAGGTCGACGCCCCGTCGGCCACGGCGAACCGGCCGAGCTCCGGCCGGATCGCGCAGCTGTCCTCGTTCTCCGCCGGCGACCGGCCGAGCCTCGCCACCGAGTGGGCTGTAGCCGCCAGAACAACGGCCGCTCCCGAGGGCATGGGCGTGGGTTTCGGCGCGGGCGGCGGTGCCGGCTGCGACGGCGCCGGCGAGGCGGTCGCCGGGCGCGCGGACGTCGCCGGGCGCGCGGACGTCGCCGTGGCGGGCAGCGGGGTCATCCCGCCGACCGCGGCCCGACGGTGAGGTCACGCAGGCCGGTCGGCGTGACCGCGCGGGTCCCGATGTCGAGGAACTCGATCAACGCGGTGACGTCGGCGTTGTAGAGGAATCCCCGCGAGCCCGTGCCGGCGGGATATCCCAGGCTGCCGGCCGCCGCCACCATCGTGGGGGGCAGCGCGCTCGACATGTCGAACAGCGCGCGGGCGAAGTCGTCGGGCAGATCGGCCCGGTCGTCGGGAAAGGTGACGGCGTTGCGCGCCGTGGCCGACAGGTGGGCGTTGAACAGCAGCGCGTCGCCGTCCGCCGTGCCGGCGGCCCGCACCCGGGCGGCGGCGATCCGCGGGTCACCGTCCGTGCTCTGACCGTCGGTGACGTTGACCACGATCGGCGGGAAGCTGGAGGCGTGCCCCCGGCACCACTCGTCGACGATCCAGGCGGCCGTCGTCAGCGCCTCTGCCATCGGGGTCCAGCCGTCCGCGACCGGGTCGACCCAGGCCGGGATCGGCGTCTGCACCTCGACCAGGCCACCGGCGCCGTCGGAGATCCGGCGCAGCACATGGTCGACCCGGTTCGGGTTCAGCGCGACCTCGCTGATGGGCAGCAGCGGCCGGCTCGCGCTCGAGCCGTACAGGACGGGCGACACACCGCGCCCATAGCCCAGAATTCCTACCTCGAAATAGTCGTAGACGCGGTCGTCACCTTTACTGCAGAGCAACACGGCGTTGCCGAGAAGCCGATTGACGGCGAGCGCGAGCTGGTCTGCCTTGCTCATCGCGCCACCGGCCCAGGTCTCGGCCATCGACGTCGAGTGATCGATGACGAGCAGCAGACAGGCCGGCTGCTTGCGATTGATCTCGGCGGAGTACATGTCCTTATCGTTTCATATCTCCTGGCCATTCCGACGCTCCGGTGGCGCTCGACAACAGTCCGCGCCCGGCCCGGTAACACCTTTTGATGAATGCGCGCCGGAATCTCGTCCGGGCTGCCCGACAACAACGGGCCGCGCCGGCGCGGGAGCGGTGCCCGCGGGCTCGGCGCGGCCTGCGGCGCCGCCCCGGAGCACCGGTCAGCGCGGTGCTCCGGGGCGGTCCGTCGATCCCGGCACGCCCGGCGCCGGCTCGCGGGACGCCTTACCTGCCGGGGCCGCCTCGTCGGCCGGGGGCGTCGCGTCGGCCGGGGGCGTCGCGTCGGGTGCCGCGCCGGCTGTCGGGTCCCGTCCCGGCGGGGCTCCCCGCAGGACCGCCAGGGCGTGCTCGTAGGCGTCGTGGGTGGGCAGCAGCCTGCGAACGTTCAGCGGCGCCAGGTCCTCGCGGTTCGTCCGGCCACAGCGGGGGCAGGTCTGCTGGCTCAGGGGCAGCAGCACGCCACAGCCACCGTCACCTGCTCCGCAGCGGCGCCAGTCGTCCCCCACCTCGATGCGCGATCGCTGGTGGGCGAGGCGCCCGGCACCGCCGCGCCCGAGGGCCCTGGCCAGCCGCCGGGCCGGGCGCGGCCAGCCGCCCCGGGCCGCCTGGTCGCCCGCCGTGCCCGCCGTGCCCGCCGGGCCCACCGTGCCCGCCGGGGCGCCCGGCGGCGTGGTCTCTCGCATGCGCGTCCTCGCTCCTCTGTCGGGCGATGGCGGTGATGTCCCGGCCTCGCTCACCGGCCTCCCGCACCGGCTTCGGTCACCGGCCGCACCGGCCCCGGCCGCCGGCGTCGGGCCGGCCGGCGAGGGACCGCCCAGCAGCCGCCAGCGGCCGCCGGCGCGGGACGCCGCCAGTCAGAGATACGCCCGGCGTCAGCGGAAAGCGACACTACGGATCGATGGTGATATCGACAATCCGTCGGTGCCAGCCAATGGCCCGAACGTCTCACGCGTTCGGGTCGCACGTCCTCATCTCGGCACCCGGGCGCGGGGTGGAATGACCCGCCGCTGCGGGGTCGGAGTACTGCCCGTTACCCCGTTTAGCGTAGCCCGATGGCGCCATCCCTATTTTGAGCCCATACCCGACGTGGGGCACGATTCGCCCGTGGTCGCTCCGTCGGCTTCTTCGCCGGCCGGGGTGCGCGGTCCCGACCGGGCCCGATATCCGCCGGGCGCCGCCCGATGACTTCCACGCGCGGGCCGAGCCGGTTCTCCCGCCCGTGTTCCCTCCACCGGACGGACCGAGAACCGCCGAAAAGGTCACGGGAAATCGCCCCGGCGCGGCGCCCAGCCGCCCCGCCTGCGCACGTCAGGAGTGTTCGGATGGACAGCACCCGCCCAGAGCAGGGCCGCTCCGGGGCGACCGCGGACCGGGCCCGCGACGCGTGGCGGGCCCGGCTCGCCGAGCTGTCGCCACCCGCCCAGATCGAGGCGCTGCTCGACCTCGTCGTCGACCACGTGGTCGTGGTCACCGGCAGCCACGGCGGCTCGGCGGGCGTCGACCGCGGTGCCCCCTGGCGCGCGCTGGGGGTCTACCGGCGCATCGCGGACGTCCTGCGGGCGAAGCTCACCGCGGCGACCGGGGTGCGGCTGCCGGCGACGGTGCTCTTCGAGCGCCCCACACCGAAGGCGGTGGCCTCGTTCCTGCACGCCGAGATCCTGGGCGTGCGCGAGGAGGCAGCCGACGCCGCGCCCGCGCCCACGCCGGCCGCACCGGCAGAGGGGGGCGGGCGCGGCGCCGATCCCGTGGTCGTGGTGGGCATGGGCTGCCGGCTGCCCGGCGCCGACTCGCCGGAGGCCCTGTGGGAGCTGGTGGCGCAGGGCCGTGACGTCGTCGCCGGCCTGCCGACGGACCGCGGCTGGGACCTGGACGGCCTGTACCACCCGGACCCCGAGCACCCGGGCACCGCCTACACCCGCCAGGGCGGCTTCCTCCCCGGGGTCGGCCTGTTCGACGCCGGCTTCTTCGGGATCGGACCCCGCGAGGCCACCGCGATGGACCCACAGCAACGGCTCATGCTCGAGGTGTCCTGGGAGGCGTTCGAGCACGCGGGCATCGACCCGCACCGGCTGCGCGGCAGCCGCACCGGGGTGTTCACCGGTGTCTCCCTGCAGGACTACGGCCCGCCCTGGCACGACGCCCCCGCCGAACTGCAGGGTCACCTGCTGACCGGCAACGCGCTGGGCGTGGTCGCCGGCCGGGTCTCCTACACCTTCGGCTTCGAGGGCCCCGCGCTGACGGTGGACACCCAGTGCTCCGCCTCGCTCGTCGCCGTCCACCTGGCGACCGCGGCCCTGTACGCCGGGGAGTGCGACCTCGCCCTCGCCGGCGGCGTCACCGTGATGAGCACGCCGTCCATGCTGATGGAGTTCAGCCGCAAGCGCGGGCTGGCGCCCGACGGCCGGTGCAAGGCGTTCTCCGCCGACGCCGACGGCACCGGATGGGCCGAGGGCGCCACCGTGGTCGTCCTCACCCGGCTCTCCCACGCCCGCGCGCGGCAGCTGCCGGTGCTGGCCGTCGTCGCGGGCAGCGCCGTGAACCAGGACGGCGCCAGCAACGGCCTGACCGCCCCCAACGGCCTGTCCCAGCAGCGGCTCATCCAGCAGGCCCTGGCCAACGCCGGCCTGCGCGCCGGCGACGTCGACGCGGTCGAGGCGCACGGCACCGGCACCCCGCTCGGCGACCCCATCGAGGCCCGCGCGCTGCTCGCTACCTACGGCGCCGGCCGGTCTCCGGACCGGCCGCTGTACCTGGGCTCCCTCAAGTCCAACATCGGCCATGCCCAGGCCGCCGCGGGCACCGCCGGCATGATCAAGATGATCGAGGCACTGCGCCACGAGACGCTGCCCGCCAGCCTGCACATCACCGTCCCCACCCCCCACGTGGACTGGGCGACCGGCGCCCTCACCCTCCTGACACAGCCCACGGCGTGGCCCGCCACCGCGCGGCCGCGCCGCGCCGCCGTCTCCGCCTTCGGCGTCTCGGGCACCAACGCCCACCTCATCCTCGAGGAGCCCCCCGGCCCGGCCCGCATCCCCGCGCAGGCCGCGCCTACCGCCGCGCCCACCGGCGCCGCCGAGGACCGGGACGCCGTCCGCGGCGGGGACACTCCCGAGTGGGCGGCCAACCTGCCCACGACGGTGATCCTCTCCGCCCGCGGTGACGAGGCGCTGCGCGCGCACGCCGCCCGCCTCGCCGACCACCTCGCCGGCCATCCGGACGTCACCGTCGACGACGCCGCCCACACCCTGGGCGCGCGTGCCCAGTTCCCCACGCGCGCCGCCGTCGTCCTGGACGGGCCGCCGACGGAACGGGCGTCCCACCTGGTTCGGGCGCTGACCACGCTGGCCGCCGGGCGGGCGGCGCCCGCTCTCATCCGCGGCAGCACCCCCGCGGACCTCGCCGGCGCCCGGATCGCGATGGTGTTCACCGGCCAGGGCAGCCAGCTCCACGGCATGGGACGGCGGCTGCACGCCGCCTACCCGGCCTTCGCCCGCGCGCTCGACGCCGCGTGCGACCGCTTCGAGCCGCATCTCGACGAGCCGCTGCGCGACGTCATGTTCGCCGCCCCGGACACCCCGCCCGCCGTCCTGCTGGACCAGACGCTGTACACCCAGTGCGCGCTCTTCGCCTACCAGAGCGCCCTGTTCCGGCTGTTGGAGAGCTTCGGGGTCACCCCGCACCTGCTGCTCGGCCACTCCGTGGGCGAGCTCACCGCGGCGCACGTCGCCGGCGTCTGGACCCTGTCTGACACGGCCGCGCTGGTCGCCGCCCGCGGCCGTCTCATGCAGAGCTGTGCGCCCGGCGCCATGGCCGCCGTCGGCGCGACCGAGGACGAGGTCCGTCGGTGCCTCGACGAGTACGGGGGCCGGGTCGACATCGCCGCCGTCAACGGCCCCACCGCCGTCGTCGTGGCCGGTGACTACGACKCCGTCGGCACGCTCGCGGCGCACTGGGCCGAGCAGGGGCGCCCGACCCGCGGCCTCGCCGTCAGTCACGCCTTCCACTCCGCGCACATGGATCCCGTCCTCGACCGCTTCGCCGCCGTCGCCCGCACGCTCGCCTACCGCCCGCCCGCCGTCCCGATCGCCTCCGCCCTCACCGGACGTCTGAGCACCGACCCGGATGCCCCGGTCGACCTCACCGACCCGGCGTACTGGGTCCGCCACATCCGCGAAACCGTCCGGTTCCACCAGGCCGTCACCCGCGCCGACGCCGAGAACATCACCACCTACCTGGAGATCGGGCCGAAGCCCACGCTGACGCCGTACCTCGGCGACGCCCGCGTGGTCACCGCGGCACGCCGCGGGCAGCCCGAGACCACCGCTCTGCACATCGGCCTCGCCGAGCTGCACACGCACGGCACCCCGATCGCGTGGCGGGCGGCCAACAACCCGCACGCCGCCAGCCGCCGGCCCGCCCACCGCCACCTGCCCACCTACCCGTTCCAGCGCCGCCACCACTGGACGGACCCGATCCGCCGATCCGCCCCGCCCGGCGCGCCCGGCCCGGACGGGTGGCGCTACCGCATCAGCTGGCGCTCCCGGCCCGTCCCCAGCACCGGCGCCCTGCCCGGGACGGACGGCACCCCGCCGCCGCTCACGGGCCGCTGGCTCCTGCCGCTCCCGCCCGCGGGCGTCACCGGCGAGGAGATCTCCCGCGTCTCGTGGATCGTCGAGCGCCTCGGCGGCACCGTGCTCCGCGTGCCACTGCGCCACGAGGACGCCGACCGGGCCCGCCTCGCCGCCCGCCTGCGCGCCCTCGGCCGGCCCGGTGCGATCGCGGGCCGGGGCGGCGTGCTGTCACTGCTCGGCCTCGACACGACGCGCCACCCCGACCACCCCGCGCTCACGACCGGTTTCGCCCTCACCTGCGCGCTCGCGCAGGCCCTGCACGACGTCGAGCTGGACGCGCCGCTGTGGACGCTCACCCGTGGCGCCGTCCGGACCGGGGCCGCAGCCGCGACGGCGGCCAGCGACCGGATTCTGGATCCGGCCGGGGCGCTGCTCTGGGGGCTGGGGCGGTCCCTCGCCCTCGAGCGGCCAGGTGCCTGGGGCGGTCTCGTCGACATCCCCGCCGAGCTGGACGACACCACGCTCGGCTGGCTCGGCGCCGCACTGACCGCACCGGACGGCGAGGACCAGTTCGCCGCCCGCCCGGCGGGGCTGCTGGTACCTCGCCTGGTCCGGGAGACCACGCCCGTCACCACCGCACCGTGGGACGTCCGCGGAGCGGTTGTGCTCATCACCGGAGGCACCGGCGCTCTCGGCACCCGGATCGCCCGCCGTCTCGCCCGCGACGGAGCCCGCCGGCTGATCCTGGCCAGCCGCCGCGGCCCGGACGCGCCCGGGGCGGCCGAGCTGTGCGCCGAGCTGACCGCCCTCGGCGTCCAGGCCGTCGTCCGTCGCTGCGACGCCTCCGCCGCCGACGCGGGCACCGCCGCGGCCGCCGGCACGGGCACGGGCACGGGCACAGGTCAGCTGGCCGCGCTCGTCCGCGAGCTCGCCGCCGATCCCGAGGCCCCGCTCACCGCGATCGTCCACGCCGCGGGCGTCGACGGCCCCATGGCCGCGCTGCCCGAGCTCGACCTGGGCCAGATCGCGGCCGTGCTCGCGCCCAAGGCCGGCGCCGCCGAGCTCCTGCACGAGGCCGCTGGGACCATCCCGCTCGTGTTCCTGTCGTCGGTCTCGGCGACCTGGGGCAGCGGCGGCCAGGCCCCGTACAGCGCGGCGAACGCCTACCTCGACGCGCTGGCCGCGTTCCGGCACGCCAGCGGGCACCCGGCCATCTCGGTCGCGTTCGGCCCGTGGGCCGAGGCCGGCATGGGCGCCGAGCCGGCCCGCCGTGACTACCTGCACCGCCGCGGCCTGAACCCACTCACCCCCGACCGGGCCATCGATGCCCTGGCCCAGGCGGTTGGCACCGGACGTCCCGGCCCGGTCACCGTCGCCGATGTCGACTGGGCGCGGTTCCTGCCCGCCTACACCGCCGCCCGGCCCTCACGCCTGTTCGACGAGCTACGCGCCACCGCCGACGAAGCCGCCTCCCCGGCCGCCGCCGGAACGCAGCCCGCGGATCTCACCGGGGCGCCGCGCGGTGATGGCGCGGAGCCGGGTGATGATCTCGCGGCGCTGCCCGCGGCGGAGCGGGGCCGGGCGCTGCGCGAGCTCGTCCGGGCCGAGGCCGCGGCGGTGCTGGGCCACCGTGAGGCCGACGAGGTCGAGACGGGACGCCGCTTCCTCGAGCTGGGCTTCGACTCGCTGGCCTCCGTGCAGCTCAGCCGCCGGCTGGCGGGTGCGACCGGGGTCGCGCTCGCCACCGCCGCGGTCTTCGAGCACCCCACCGTCGCCGACCTCGCCGACCACCTCCACGCCCTGCTCGCCAGCCGGCCCGCGCCCGGCGCCACCGGCGCCACCGGCGCGGTCGGTGCGGTCGGGAGCGGCACCCGAACCGGGACCGGCTGGACCTCGACCAGTGCCAGTGCCGCCGGCGTCCCCGCCGTAGGCGGCGCGGAGCCGGTCGGCGTCCGTGGGCTCTACCGGCAGGCGTGCGCCGACGGCAAGTTCGCCGAAGGGGTCGGGGTGCTGCGCGCCGCCGCAAAGCTGCGGTCGACGTTCACCGCGCCGAGCGAGCTGGCCAGGCGGCCACGTCCGGTCACCCTCGCGTCCGGCCCGGCCGGGCCGGCGCTGGTCTGCCTGCCGTCGATGGTCGCGCCGTCCGGGCCGCACACCTTCGCCCGGCTCGCCCTGCACCTGCACGGCCGCCGCGCCGTGCACGCGCTGGCACACCCCGGCTTCGGCGACGGCGAGCTTCTGCCCGCCACCGCCGATCTCGTGGTCGACCTGCACGCCGAGACGGTGGCCGCGCACTTCCCCGACACACCGGTCGCGCTCGCGGGCTACTCGTCCGGCGGCTGGCTGGCACACGCCGTCGCGGCGCGGCTGGAGGCACGCGGCATCCACCCGAGCGCCGTGGTCCTGCTCGACACCTGGCTGCCCGGCGACCGGATCCCCGAGGCCGACATCGCCGAGGAGCTGCGCGGCATCGCCGTCAACGACCAGGCGTTCGCGCTGATGACCGAGTCCCAGGTGACCGCGCAGGGCGCCTACCTCGACCTGTTCGAAGGATGGAAACCCACGTCGGTGCGTGCGCCGATCGTCCTCGTCCGCGCGGTCCAGCGCATGCCGGGGCAGCGGGCCGACCCGGACCCCGCGGGCCCGGTGACCGGCTGGGCGGACGAATGGGACCTGGCCTTCGACACGAGGGACACCGCCGGCGACCACCAGTCGATGATGAACGAGCACGCCGGCTCCACAGCGCGCACGGTCCACGCCTGGCTCGGCGACCTCCACGCACGCCGGTCCCCGGCCCGTACTGTCGCCAGCGGGACGGCTGTCCGCTGACGCCGCCAAAGCCCCATGCCCCCACGCCGGCCCGAACCCGGTCCAGGCCGGGGGTGTTGTCGGGCCCCCGGCCTGGACCATCCGTCACACCGTCCGCCGGGTTTCACTCCCGTGCCGCATGCCATTGCCCGGCTGGCGCGCGGGGCAGGCCGACGTCGGTCAGGTGCAGGATCCCGGGCCTTGCGGCCTTGACGTTGAAGGCGGCGTTGACCGCGGGCAGGGCGGTCATGGTGTCCCACTCGTGGTTGCCCCAGTGCTCGGGCGGGATGAAGCGGATCCGGGTGTCGATCCCCGGCTCCCCGTCGATGACCACGCGGTACTGGTCGTCGTTGAACTCCCAGTCCTCGTTCAGATGCTTGGTCAGGTACCAGCGGAACTTCATCTGGATGACCGTGCTGCCGCTCAGGTTGCCGTTCCAGCCGACCTCCACAGCGGCGTTCGTGCCCTTCTCGATGGTCATGTAGCCCAGGTCGACCGTCTGGGAGGCGGTGGCGTAGCCGAGGAAGAACTCGACGCTGTCGAGCGTGTATTCCAGGGCGTGCGCCATGCGCTGCACCGCTTCCTCGGCCGGCATCATCCACAGCTTCGCCATGTCGGCGATCTGCGGTGTGGTGCCGGTCAGGGAGATGCCCATGGCCTCCCAGGTCTCCTTCGACTCGTAGACGGAGCAGTCGGCGGCCTCCAGGATGGAGATCTTCCGTACGTCCCGGCACACGCCGGTCATGGCCGTCACCATCGTGTTGATCCACCCGGGGCTTATGCCCGTGATGTAGAGCGAGCTGTTCCCGCGGGCGCAGGCGGCCTCCAGCCGCTCCTTCGTCTCCCCCTTGACTCCGCCGACGTTGAAGAACAGGTTGGTGCTGACCACGTCCATTCCCGCCTCAAGCAGCGGCAGGACATGGTCGAGATCGGCCATGAAAGGGGTGTAGACGACGGTGTCCGCCTTGAGCGCGATCAAGGCGTCGATGTCGTTGGTCGCCGCGACGCCACACGGCGGCCGATCGCACAGCGTTCCCGCATCGGTGCCGGCCTTGTCCGCCGACCAGGCGTACACACCCACAAGGTCCAGACGCGGATCATCAAGTATCGCCCGTAACGTCAGCTTGCCCACTTTTCCGGTGGTCCACTGGATGACACGAAGCCTTTCCATACGCCTGCCCGTCCTCTCGGTCGAAGCGCCCTGCCGCCCCGATACGGGCGTCGGACCCGCGGCCGGCCGCACCTTCGACGCCGCCGACACCGGGAGCGGGACATCCGCTCCGTCTCACGTCACCGGAAACTCCTGATCCACCAGCCCCGCCGCTGAACACTTGTATAACAGCGGGGCACGGACCGTACAAGCTTCCGCAGACCCTGGTCCTGGCCACCGGACGGGCCGGTACGTCCGGTGGCGGCGTGGCACCCACAAGAGCCCGTCCAGCCCGACGACCGGGCCGTCCCCCGGGCATCGGTCTCCACCCGGCCACTGTGCCGCAGCCGTCCACGATTGTCGCCCCTCTGGATATTTCACTACTGAAGCGGCCCTCGCCCGTCTAGGCTCTCGTAGCGGGAACCGACGGAAGCACGGGAGGCCGCGTGCCCGACTTCAGCCACCTCAGTTTCGGTGCGCCGGCCGCCGAACGCGACATCAGGCGCGGGCTCGACGCCTACTTCATCGAGTCGGCCGCGTACCGCAACATGAACACCGGAACGAAGACGATCCTGGTCGCGAACCGGGGTGCCGGCAAGAGCGCGATCCTCAAGACCATGGCCCGCCGGCACCGCGACCGCGGGGCCTCGGTCATCGAGCTCGCGCCCGAGGACTACTCGTACGAATTCCTCAGCGGGGCGATGACCCGCGAGGCCGACGGCGCGTGGGCCAAGCTCGGCGCGTACGCCGTGGCCTGGAAATACCTGCTGCTCGTGCTCATCATGAAGGAGCTGACGAAACGGCACGGCCGGATAAGACGCGGCGCCGAGAGCCAGATATACGCCTACCTGCGCGACAATCACCGCGGCGCCGCAGTAACCCCGCTGGATTCGTTCGTCTCCTATCTGCGCCGCATCGAGTCGGTGAAGCTGGGAAGCTTCGAAGCCGGTATCCGCACGACGGAGCTCCAGCGCCTCTACAAACTCCAGGAGCTGGAACACCTGATCCAGCCGTTGAGCCGTCTGTGCGCGCGCTCGGGGGTCACCGTCCTGGTCGACGAACTGGACCGCGGCTGGGACGCGAGCGAGGACGCGCAGGCCTTCGTCGCCGGTCTCTTCCAGGCATGTATGTCGCTGAACGACCTCTCGCCGCACCTGCACGTCTTCATGTCGCTGCGCCAGGAGCTCTACGACAACATTCCCGCCCTCTACGACGACGCGCAGAAGTTCCGCGACCTGATCGAGGTGGTGCGGTGGGACGAGCCGCACCTGTGGCAGCTGATCGCCTGCCGTATCCGGCACACCGTGCCCGGGCTGAGCGGTGTGGGCGACGACGAGTGCTGGGCGGCGGTGTTCCGCGATCCGCGCTGGTCGTTCCGCTACATCGTCGACCGCTCGCTGCGCCGCCCACGCGAGATCATCCAGTACTGCAGCCACGCGCTCGAACACGCGCGCCAGAACCGGTCCGCCGGTGGCCAGCGGATCGCGCGGCGCGACATCCTCGCCGTGGAAGCCACCTACTCCGGCGAGCGGACCCGCGACATCGCCGCCGAGTACCGGTTCCAGCACCCGGGCCTGCTCAGCGTGTTCGAGGCGTTCCGCGGTCGCCCGGCGGTCTGGGCCCGGGACGACCTCGAGTACCTGCTGCTGGACATCGCGACGGGAGCCGTGCGGACCAGCAGGGAGGCCACGAAGTGGATCTCCGACCGGGATCCCGACCATCTGCTGGAGACACTGTGGAACGTGGGTTTCATCCGCGACCACTCAGTGCTGTCCGCATCGTGGGCGGGGAGCGATCGCGCTGACTCCCTCACCTCGACCAGGGGTGTCTCGACCTTCGCCGTGCATCCGATGTTCCGGCAGTACGTGGGAACCCTGGACTGAAGGTCGGCCCCGGCCGGGTGAAGATCGATCCGAGCACGGAGCACCACGGGTGGCCCACCGTGCCGCGCCGGCACGGCTGAGTAGTGCCCACCCGGCGGCCCAGCCGCGACCAGGCCGTCGGCGACCAGTTACGCGCAGCACGGCACGCACCACCTGAAGATGTCCGTCCGGGCGGTGCGCGGAATGCCGATCCGTCAAAACAACGGCACTAAGGGCATCCTGAGGGGCTTCCAGGGGTGAACATTGGGCGTGGTTTGGACGAGCGGGGGGCGCGTCAGACCGCGAGTGCCCGACACGTGTGCTGGAGGATGCGATGCCGTACCGCTTCGATCCCGAACTCGCCTCGCTGGTCGAGATCACGCCGCACGTCACCGTCGACGACATCACCGCGACGCGCGCCCGCGCGGCCGAGTTGATGCTCGCCGCCACGCGTGAGATCGACCTGAYCGGGGTCAACATCACCGACACCTGCGTACCCGGCCCACCGGACGCCCCCGACGTGGCGGTGCGCATCTACACGCCGGTCGGTGTCGCCCGACCCACCCCGGCCGTCCTGCACCTGCCCGGCGGCGGCTTCGTCGCAGGCGGCCTCGGGACGGAGCACCGCGCCAACATCGGGCTGAGCCGGGCCGTCGGTGCCGTCGTCGTCGCGGTGGACTACCGGCTGGCCCCCGAGCATCCCTATCCGTCCGCGCTCGAGGACTGCTACGCGGCCCTGTGCTGGATGGCGGCCCGCGCTGACCGGCTCGGCGTCGATCCGAACCGGATCGCCGTGCACGGGGCGCACGCCGGCGGGGGCCTGGCCGCGGCGCTGGCGCTGCTCACCCGTGACCGGGGCGGGCCCGCACTGTGCTTCCAGTGCCTGGACTTCCCCGAGCTCGACGACCGGCGCGCGGTGCCGAGCCTGGCGGCGGCCCCCGTAGGCCTCGGCGACGCGCTCGGCGGCGGCCACGAGCACCGTCCCGGAACGACCGGTGCCGGAACAGACAGCGCCGGGGCGGACGGCGGCTCCGTCGGTGCGGCGCGGCGGGCCGACACCGCCGTGCACTGGGACGCGTACCTCGGTGAGGGCCGGGCGGGAACCGACGGCGTACCGCTGTACGCGGCGCCCGCGCGGGCCGAGGACCTGCGTGGGCTGCCGCCGGCGTACGTCTGCGTCCAGGAGCGGGACCGCCTGCGCGAGCAGGGAGTCGCCTACGCCGACGCGCTGCGTTCCGCCGGTGTCCCGGCGCGGCTGCAGGTCGTCGCCGGCTCGGCCCCCGAGCCGGCGCCCAGGCGGCGCGCCGCCTCACCCGAGACGGTGGCCGCCCTCCGCGCCGCCCTGCACGGCCGCGACTGAGGCGCCGGGGGCCCGAGGACGGACCGCCGGCTCACGCAGCGACGGGGGCCGTCCAGGGTTGGTGGTGGGAGTGGGTAGTTGGAGCTGGGGCGTGGCTACCTGGTCAGTCGCGCTCGGTCGCGTCGGCACTGACCTCGGAGTCATCCACCTTGCGCTGGCCGGGGACGACCGACGGGCCGCTGGCCGCGTTGTGCCGGGTGTAGATCGCCTGGATCTCCTGCCGCGCCGCGGGCGTCTCGGTCGAGCTGATGACGAGATCGAACTCGTGGCGCATACGGCGGACGGCACGGCGGGCGGCAAGCTTCTGGTAGAGGCCCGGACGGTCGGAGCTGGTGAGGTTCACGTCAATCCCCCTGAAGCATCCTCAGTGGCGGCTGGATTTCGGGCGGCTGGATTTCGGCCGTCGCTATTAATAATGCCGCCGCGACGGCGCGATAATCCATACTGAGGACGTGACCTCGGCCGCACCTTCGGGGGTCGGACGCACTACAATGTGGGCCACGTCTATGCCGTGGGACACAACCCCGACGGAAGCGTCGGGGAACCGACACCCCGAGGTGGCGCGGGTCACTCACCGCCGATTGTCGTGACCCACGTCACGGGACGCCGAATCCCATCGAGAATCCCCGCCACGGGCGGGGCCGCGTTTCTCCCCCGCCTCGGGGGCGGGCCGGGCCGTCCGTCAGGGCCGGCGGGGCGGCCCGTCGGCGGCCGTCGGGACGCCGCCGCCCCGACCCTCCCCGCGGCGGCGGACCCGCCAGCACACCGGCTGACGTCCCGCTCAACGGGACACCCGGGGGTAGGAGTGCCTGGCACGACGGAGCAATCACCTCCGGCGGGGTCACCCCCACCCAGGTGCCGACTGCCGGCACCGGGCCCGCGCCGGCCACTTTCGCCGCACCTGGCCGTGACGCACGGCAGTGCACCCCTTCCTGTCGGGATGGTGACTTAGCCCGAGTAAAGACCGTTGGTGGTGAGCACATACAATTCTGTCTACCTGATCCCATCCCGCCGCCCCGCGCGCGGGATGATGCCGTCATCGAATTGGGAGGGCTCACATCGACCGCCACGAGCTCGTCGACCTCACGCGACGGGCGCTGAAAATAGCGACCGACAATACAACCGACATGACGCCGACGGAAGGCGGCGTGGCGGCGACGGCCTATACCAGCCGGGAACGTTTCGAACTGGAACGTGAAGTCGTCCGGCGTTCACCGCAGCTCGTGGGCTACAGCTCCGAGCTGCCCGAGGCCGGAACCTACTGCACAAAGACCGTGATGGACGTCCCCGTGCTGTTGACGCGCGGCGATGACGGAACGGTGCGCGCTTTCCAGAACGTGTGCGCCCACCGGCAGGCTCAGGTCGCCCAGGGCTGCGGCGTGGCGCAGCGGTTCACCTGCCCCTGGCATGCGTGGACGTACGACGCGCACGGCGAGTTCGTCGGTGGTCCGGGGCGGGAGGGCTTCCCCGCGACACTCAACGGTCAGGCGCGGCTCACCGAGCTGCCCGCCGCCGAGAACGCGGGGTTCCTGTGGGTCGGGCTGGACCCGGCCGCCGGGCCGCTCGACATCGACGCGCACCTGGGCGAGCTGGGCCCGGAGCTGGCGTCCTGGAACATCGGGTCGTGGGCGCCGGTGGGCGAGAAGGTCATCGACTCACCGGTCAACTGGAAGCTCGCGCTCGACACGTTCGCCGAGAGCTACCACTTCGCGTCGGTGCACCGGGACACGTTCGCGCTGATCAACAAGAGCAACTGCGCGCTGTTCGACTCCTACGGGCCGCACCACCGCCTGGTCTTCCCGATGAACCACATCACCGACCTGGCGGACAAGCCGGAGGAGGAGTGGGAGCCGCTGAACAACTTCGTGTTGATCTACGCCCTGTTCCCCAACATCGTCCTGTCCGTGACGGTCGCGAACGGCGAGGTGTTCCGGGTGTACCCGGGCGAGCGCCCGGGCCATTCGATCACCTACCACCAGAACGCGTCCCCGATGGACCTCACCGACGAGGCGACCCGGGAGACCGCGGAGACGATCTTCGACTACGCGCACAACGCCGTCCGCGACGAGGACTACGCGCTGGCGGCCCAGGTGCAGGCGAGCATGGCCTCGGGCGCGCGCGCGGACCTCGTCTTCGGGCGCAACGAGCCCGGCCTGCACCACCGGCACGAGGTTCTCGAGGACGCGCTCGGCCGCTAGCGGCCCGCGCGGACGACAACCGCCCCGTGCCGGCGGCGGCCGCTTCGCACCGGCGGAAGCCGGTCCGGCGGCGAGCCCGCACGCGGGAGGTCGGAACGATCAGGGAAAGGGCCCGTGCGGAGCCCGGGCCCTTTCCCTTGACCCACGTTCTCCTGACGTCCCGCTCCTGACACGTGGTCAGGCCGGCAGATCAGGCAAGCGTCGCGATGGCCTCGTTGAAGGTCTTCGACGGGCGCATCACGGCCGCGGCCTTGGCCGGGTCGGGCTGGTAGTAGCCACCGATGTCGGCCGGCGAGCCCTGCACGGCGAGCAGCTCGTCGACGATGGTCTTCTCCTGGGCCGCGAGGCTCTCGGCCAGGCCGGCGAACGCCTGCGCGAGCGCGGCGTCGGTGGTCTGCGCGGCCAGCTCCTGGGCCCAGTACATCGCCAGGTAGAAGTGGCTGCCCCGGTTGTCGATGCCACCGACCCGGCGGGTGGGCGACTTGTCCTCGTTGAGGAACGTCGCGGTCGCCCGGTCGAGGGTGTCGGCCAGCACCTGGGCGCGGGCGTTGCCCGTGCGCTGCGCGAGGTGCTCGAAGCTCACCGCCAGCGCCAGGAACTCGCCCAGGCTGTCCCAGCGCAGGTAGTTCTCCTTGACGAGCTGCTGCACGTGCTTGGGCGCCGACCCGCCGGCACCGGTCTCGAACAGGCCGCCGCCGTTCATCAGCGGGACGACCGAGAGCATCTTCGCRCTCGTGCCGAGCTCCAGGATCGGGAACAGGTCGGTCAGGTAGTCACGCAGCACGTTGCCGGTCACCGAGATGGTGCCCTCGCCGCGGCGGATGCGCTCCAGCGAGAAGGTGATCGCGTCGACCGGGGCCTTGATCTCGATCTGCAGCCCGGTGGTGTCGTGGTCGGCCAGGTAGGTCCGGACCTTGGTGATGAGCTGGGCGTCGTGCGCGCGGGTCTCGTCGAGCCAGAACACGGCCGGGTTACCGGTGGCGCGGGCCCGGGTGACGGCGAGCTTCACCCAGTCGCGGATCGGGGCGTCCTTGGTCTGGCAGGCGCGGAAGATGTCACCCGCGCTCACGGTCAGCTCGAGGACCGCCGTGCCCGCCCCGTCGACGAGCCGCACGGTGCCGGTCGTCGGGATCTCGAAGGTCTTGTCGTGGCTGCCGTACTCCTCGGCCTTCTGCGCCATCAGGCCGACGTTGGGCACCGAGCCCATCGTCGCCGGGTCGTAGGCGCCGTGCGCGCGGCAGTCGTCGATGACGGCCTGGTAGATGCCGGCATAGCTGCTGTCGGGCAGGACGGCGAGGGTGTCCGCCTCGGCACCGTCCGGCCCCCACATGTGGCCGGAGGTGCGGATCATCGCCGGCATGGACGCGTCGACGATGACGTCGCTGGGCACGTGCAGGTTCGTGATGCCCCGGTCGGAGTCGACCATGGCCAGCGGCGGGCCGGCGGCGAGCTCGGCGGCGAAGGAGGCCTTGATCTCGGCGCCCTCGGGCAGCGCCTCCAGCCCCTTGAAGATGCCGCCGAGACCCTCGTTGGGGGTCAGGCCGGCGGCGGCGAGCACCGCGCCGTGCCGGGCGAACGTCTCCGGGAAGAAGGCCCGCACCACGTGGCCGAAGATGATCGGGTCGGAGACCTTCATCATCGTGGCCTTCAGGTGCACCGAGAACAGCACGCCCTCGGCCTTGGCCCGGGCCACCTGCGCGGTGAGGAACTCGCGCAGCGCCCCGACCCGCATGACGGAGGCGTCGACGACCTCACTCRCGAGCACCGGTACCGACTCGCGCAGGACGGTCGTGGTGCCGTCGTCGCCGACCAGCTCGATGCGCAGGGCGCCGTCCGCGGCGATCACCGCGGACTTCTCGGTCGAACGGAAGTCGTCGGCGTCCATGGTCGCGACGTTCGTCTTCGACTCGGCGCTCCAGGCGCCCATGCGGTGCGGGTGCGCCTTCGCGTAGCCCTTCACCGACGCCGGCGCCCGGCGGTCGGAGTTGCCCTCGCGCAGCACGGGGTTGACCGCACTACCCTTGATCTTGTCGTAGCGGGCGCGGACCTCCCGCTCCTGGTCGGTCTTCGGGTCGTCGGGGTAGTCGGGCAGCGCGTAGCCCTGCTGCTGCAGCTCGACGACCGCGGCCCGCAGCTGCGGGATCGACGCCGAGACGTTCGGCAGCTTGATGATGTTCGCCTCGGGCGTGCGGGCCAGATCGCCGAGCTCGGCGAGCGCGTCGTCGATGCGCTGGGACGGCTCGAGGTACTCCGGGAAGCTGGCGATGATCCGCCCGGCCAGGGAAATGTCGCGACTGACGACACTGACCCCGGCCGTCGACGCGTACGCCTGCACCACCGGCAGGAACGAGTACGTCGCCAGAGCCGGCGCCTCGTCCGTCTGGGTGTAGATGATCACCGAATCAGTCACCGATACTCCGCTTCACGTCTACTACTTCGTGTCGTATCAAGGTATGCCCTGCCCGTCCCGAGCCTCTGATCCTTGCGCAGAGGCATGTGGCACCGTGCGTTGCCGCTCGTCCCGGCCATCCACTGTCGCCGCCCGCGGGTGCGCCGTGCCACCGTTTGCGACCTGCGCGACCCGGCGCCCACCGCCAGGGCGGTGAACCGGGCCGGGTGGCCGGTGCGGCTGGGCGGCGCGCTACGCGAGTGCCAGTTCCTCGAGCACGGCGGGGTCGGAGAGGTCGCGGCCCTGCGCCGCCGCCTCGGCGTACCGGAGCTCCGCGGCGGCGTCGGCCTCCTCCATGGTCTCACCGGCCCTCCAGTAGGCGGAGGCCCGCAGGTCACCGCGCGGCACGCCGAGATCCTCCGCGAGCAGGCGGCGGATCACCCGGACCTCGCTCGCCTCCGCCGCGACGAAGGCCAGCGCGCCACCGTCCGGCCTGGTCAGGGCCCGCACCGCGGCCGGCAGCCCGCCGGCGGGCACCAGGCGCAGGTCGTCGCCCGGGCGTTCCGGCAGAAGCCCGAGATCCTGCTCGACGAGACCGCTGAGGAGAACCACTGCCGGCTGCCCGGCGGGCAGCGCGGCGAGGATGGCCGCGACCGCCGGAAGCCCGCTACCGTCGGCGACGAGGATCGCGGTGCTGGTCCGCGCTGGCGCGCCGGCTTCCGGCGGGGCGAACTCGACCCGCATCCCGAGAAGGTCCGCGGTGTCGCCGGGCCGCAGGCGGTCGAGCCAGCCGGCGGCGGACCCGGAGCCGTGCCGGTGCACGTCGAAGGTGAGCCGGTTCGCCGCCGGGTCGAACGTGCGCACAGTGAAGGCCCTCGACAGTTCGGCCCGATCATCCGGCCCGGCCGCGCCCGCGTCGGCCCCGGAGCCGGTGCCGGCCGCGGCGGGCGGGTGGAGGAAGAGTCGGAAGGCGTCGGCGGGCAGCGGGTCGATGTAGGCCGACAGCCCGTCGCCGCGCACCGTGACCCGACGGAAGGACGGCGAGACCACGGCGACGGCCTCGACCGCCACCTCACACTGGATCATGCGGCCGGCCCGCCGCGCGGACGCGGCACGAATGGACTCACGCAGAGTGGCCACGGTTCAGCTCCTCGATCGGCTGCGTCACGGCGCACGCTCAGCGAGGATGGGAGCGGAGCTGGACCGCGGGTCTTCCCGCCCCACGAACGCCGAAATTTAGGTAAGCCTAACCTAGGAAACGGTCGGAAGAGGCGCATTGGCCGGATCGGCCGACGCCACACACCGGCAGGTCAGAGCCCCCGCTCTCAGCGCACGGCATTGGCGCGGGTTGTCAGAGGAGGCCGGCGGAGAGGCCGTCCGGGGTACCGAAGCGGTGGGCGGTGATGCTGACCGCCTGCTCGCGCAGGAACGGCAGCAACTCCAGCCGCCCGGACTCGGTCACCGGCCGCGCGTGGACGGCGATCTCCAGGCGGTCACCGACCGCGGCCGTCAGCGCGCCGGCGTCCCCGCCGATCAGCCGAACCCGCAGCCCGGCCCGGCTCGCCGGGCGTCGGGCCAGGTCAGCGAGCCACTCGTCGTCGGACTCGCGGCTGTTACCGACCGCCAGCCCGGCGAGCTCCGCGCGTAGCCACCGCGGGAGCTCGACCGCGGAGCTCACCCGCAACGGCGAGCCGGCCAGCAGCCCGGCCGCGACCACACGGACGAGCTGGTGGATCCCGCCGCCCGCGAAGCGGATCTCGACCGGAACGGGCTGGTAGCGCAGCATGTTGCGCTCGGCGGACAGCCCGGCGAGCTCGCGGGCGGCGCCGTACCCGCCGGCCCAGGCGGCCGCGTCGCTGCGCAGCGCCCGTTCCAGCCCAGCGAGATCCGCGACCGCACCAGCCCCGCCACCACCGGACGCGCCACCAGCCACGCCACCAGCCGCGGCACCGTCAGTGGAAGCGCCATCAGCGGAGCCACGGTCACTGGGCTCGCCGTCGGCGGCAGCGGCGGCGGCGGCGAGCAGGCGGCGGGCGGCCGGTCCGAGCTCGGCCGTCGCGGAGCTGGGTCTGCTGGTCCAGCCGGCGAGGGCGTAGAGGTAGGTCGGGCCGCCCGTCTTGGTTCCCGGGCCCACCGCCGAGCGCTTCCAGCCGCCGAACGGCTGGCGGCCCACGATCGCGCCGGTGATGCCGCGGTTCACGTAGAGGTTGCCCGCCTGGACGTGGCGCAGCCAGTAGTCGAGCTCCACCGCGTCGAGCGAGTACAGGCCCGCGGTGAGGCCGAAGTCGACCTCGTTCTGGATCTCCACGGCCTCGGCGAGATCGGCCGCCGGCATGATCCCCAGGACCGGGCCGAAGTACTCCGTCCGGTGGAACTCCGACCCGCGGGACACCCCTGCGCGCACTCCGGGCGACCACAGCCGGCCCTGTTCGTCGAGGCGCCGCGGCTCGACGAGCCAGCGCTCGCCCGGGCCGAGCTCGGTCAGCGCGCGCAGCAGCTTGCCCGAAGCCGGTTCGATGAGCGGCCCGAGCTGGGTCCGCGGCTCGGTCGACTCCCCCACGACCAGCGAGCGGACCGCGTCGACGAGTTGGTCGCGCAGCCGGCGGGACGCCGCCGCGGAGCCGACGAGGATGAGCAGCGACGCCGCCGAGCACTTCTGGCCGGCGTGGCCGAACGCGGAGGCAACGACGTCGCGCACGGCCAGGTCTGGGTCGGCGCTCGGCGTCACCACGATCGCGTTCTTGCCGCTCGTCTCCGCGAGCAGCGGCAGGTCGCGGCGGAACGACCGGAACAGCTCCGCCGTCTCGAACGCGCCGGTGAGGATGACCCGATCGACGCGAGGGTCACCGACCAGCGCCCGGCCGAGATCGCCCTCGTCCACGTTGACGAGCTGGAGGACCTCGCGGGGGATGCCGGCGTCCCACAGCGCCCTTACCAGGACGGCGCCGCAGCGGCGGGCCTGACCAGCGGGTTTGATCACCACCGGCGAGCCGGCGGCGAGGGCGGCGAGAGTGGACCCGGCGGGGATCGCGACCGGGAAGTTCCACGGCGGCGTGACCACGGTGAGGCGCACCGGCGCGAGCAGCGCCCCGTCGACGTCGTCGAGCCCGGCACCCCGCTCGGCGTAGTAGCGGGCGAAGTCGACGGCCTCCGAGACCTCCGGATCGGCCTGGTCGAAGGTCTTCGCGGTCTCGGTGGCCATGACCTCGACCAGCTCGCCGCGCCGCTGTTCGAGCACCTCGGCGGCCCGGCGTAGAACGGCCGCGCGGCCCGCCCCACCCAGCGCCGCCCAACCCGGGCCAGCGGCGACCGCGCGTGCCAGCACCGCGTCCAGCTCGTCCGCCGAGCGGATCGTGGTGGCCGCGACGAGGTCGACGCCCAGCGTGGACGCCGGCACCCGGGCCAGGACGCGCCGTGCCCACGTCCGGTTGGCTGCCAGGGAGGGGTCGGTGTCCGGAGCGTTCCGGAAGCCTCCTGTGCCATCAGGCCCGGCCGGCCCCGCTGCGCCGATGGGAGGCGCGGCGCGCAGGCGGTTCTGGGTGCGGCGCGGGGACGGGACGGTGTCGTCGACGTCGGCCAGCGAGGCGCGGAACCGCTTCTCCTCACGAGCGAACAGCGTCTCGTCGGTGGCGAGGTCGAACACGGCCGACATGAAGTTCTCCCGGCTCGCGCCCTCCTCGAGCCGGCGGACCAGGTAGGCGATGGCGACGTCGAACTCCGCCGGCCGCACCACCGGGGTGTAGAGGAGCAGGCCGCCCACCTCCCGCGCGACGACCCGGGCCTGCGCCTGCGCCATCCCGAGCAGCATCTCGAAGCGGAGGCCGCCGCGGGCGCCGCGGCGGCCGGCGAGGAGCCACGCGAAGGCCAGGTCGAACAGGTTGTGGCCGGCGACCCCGACGCGCACGTTGGCGACCCGGTCGGGATGCAGGGCGTAGTCCAGCAGCCGTTTGTAGTTGGCGTCGGTGTCCTGCTTGGTGTCGTACGGCGCCGGCGGCCAGCCGCGCAGGGACGCCTCGGCCCGTTCCATCGGCAGGTTCGCGCCTTTCACCAGCCGTACGGTGACCGGGGCGCCGCCGGCCGCCCGCCGGGACGCGCTCCACTCCTGCAGGCGGGTAAGGGCGCCGAGCGCGTCGGGCAGGTAGGCCTGCAGGACGATCCCGGCCGCCAGGCGCCGCAGGGCCGGCCGGTCGAGCAGCGTGGTGAACACCTCGATCGTCAGGTCCAGGTCGCGGTACTCCTCCATGTCCAACGTGACGAACGTGGCCGGCCGCGACTCCGCCGGCCGCGCTGTCGTGGCCTGCTCGAACAGCGGTGTCAGCGTCTCCACGACATGCGCCACGGTCTCCTCGAAGGCCCAGGGGGCGTGCGGCGCGACGCTCGCCGACACCTTGATCGACACGTGGTCGACGTCGTCCCGGGCGAGCAGCGCCGTCGTGCCCGCCAGCCGGCGCGCGGCCTCCCGCTCACCGAGGACGGCCTCCCCCAGCAGGTTCATGTTCAGCTGGACGCCGGGCCGGCGCAGCCGCTCGATGGCCCGCCCGAGCCCGCGGTCGGTGGCATCGACGACGAGGTGGCCGACCATCCGGCGCAGCACCCGCCGGGCGGCCGGGACGACGACCCACGGCACCACGGGCCCGGCCACTCCCCCTGCCCGCACCGCACCACGCAGGTACCAGGGCAGGAAGGCGGGCACGGACGGCGCGAGCCGGGCCAGGTTGCGCGCCGCTACCCGCGGGTCCTCCGGACGGATCACCCCGTCGACGAAGCGCACGGTGAACGCCAGCCCGCCCGGCTCCCGCAGGACGGCGGCCAGCCGGGCGGCGGCCGGGTCCACCGGCTCGGACGCCGCCTCGGCGACCCAGCGGCGGACCAGCGCGACAGCCTCGTCGCCCAGGTCGGACAGGTCGTGCGGGCTGCTGCTCACTGCCGCGGTCATCGCCGTCCTCGGGTCGGTGTGGCTGTCTTTCACAGTGTGGCCGCGAGCACCGACAACACGGCCCCACCGGCGGGGTACACACCGGTCGTACCCGCGGCGCGCGGTCCGTCCACGTCCGCCCCCCACCGGGCGGCCACGGGTCTGCCGGGATACCCGGCGCGGCACGGGAAAGCTTCATAGGATCTTGGCTGCGGCGCCGCGTTCCGGTCACCGGCCGGGTGAGGGATGGAGGCGCCGCGAGGTGTCGCACGGAGGCGTTCACCCATGTCCGTCGAGCTGAACCACACGATCGTCCACGCCCGGAACGACGAGGAGTCCGCCCGGTTCCTGGCCCACATCCTGGGTCTCGAGGTCGGGCCGCGGACGGGCCGGTTCCTGCCGGTCGTCACGGCCAACGGCGTGGCCCTCGACTTCGCCGCCACCGCGGCGGAGTCCATCGCCACGCAGCACTACGCGTTCCTGGTGTCGGACGAGGAGTTCGACGCGGCGTTCGCCCGGATCAGGCAGGCCGGCATCACCTTCTACGCCGATCCCCAGGGGCGACAGAAGGGCGAGATCAACCACAACCACGGCGGGCGCGGCCTGTACTTCCTCGACCCGTCCGGGCACTGGATGGAGATCCTCACCCGCCCCTACGGGAACAACGGGTAGCGACCGGAGGACGGGGGCGGGAGATGACCGACAACGCCGGTGTGACCCCCGGCGCTCATGGAACCTGCTCCTGCGGCGGCGCGGCCGGCGTCGCCACCAGCGGCGCCGCGCGACGGTCCGCGGGCCGGCGCTGGCTGTGGATCGTCGCCGGGCTGGCCGCGGCCGGCGCGGCGGCGGCCGCGGTCGGGATCTGGCATCTCCCCCCGCGGATGTACCCGGACCCGGGCGACACCGACGCGCGGGCGGCCCTGCAGGGCGGCCTGCTGACCGCGGCCTCGGCCCTCATCGCCGTGGCCGGCGCCCTGGTCGCCCTGGACGAGACCCGGGCGGCCAACACCGAGACCCGGCGGGCGAACGAGGCGGCCGACGAACGCGAGCGGCAGGCCTACGCGAACACCCACGTCCGCGAGCTCTACACCCGGGCGATCGACCAGCTCGGCTCGGACAGCGACACGATCCGCCTGGGCGGCATCTACGCCCTCGAACGGATCGTCGCCGACAGCCCCGCCGACCGGCGGGCCGTCGTCGAGGTCCTCGCCGCCTTCGTCCGCACCCTCAGCACCGATCCCCGGCGCGCCCCGGCACCCGCCGCACCCGCCGCGCCGTCCGCCAGGCCCGGGCGGCGCGGGCCGTCCCGGCCGCCCGCCGTCGACATCCGCGCCGCCGTCGGCGTCCTCGCCCGGCTCCCGCACCCCGCGGACCTCACCGGCGCCGACCTGACCGGGCTCACCGGGCTCACCGGCCTCACCAGCCACGCAGATCTTCCCGGTGCGCCCAGCCTCGCCCACCTGACGCTCACCAACGCCACCCTGGCCGACGCCCGGCTGGCCGGGGTCGACTTCACCGGCGGCAGCCTGGACGACGCCGATCTCGCCCGCGCCGACCTGCGCCGGGCGAACCTCACCGACGCCGAGCTTGTCGACGCGGACCTCACCGGCGCCCGGCTCGCCGACGCGACCCTTGCCGGCGCCCTGCTCTTCCGGGCGACCCTCACCGGCGCCCAGCTGGGCCGGGCCGATCTCACCGGCGCCCAGCTCGGCGGCGCCGACCTCACGAACGCCGTCCTGGACGAGGCGATCCTCGCCGACGCCGTCCTCTCCGGGGCGAACCTCACCAACGCCCGGCTGGACGGCGCCGACCTCACCGCGGCCACCGGCCTGGCCCAGAAGCAGGTGGACTCCGCGCGCGGCGACCGGCGGACCCACCTGCCGGCGGGCCTGGCCCGGCCGGCGTCGTGGGACACCGCGGAAGGGCCGGCCGGGCAGTAGAACCGGGCCCGGCCGGGGGACGTCCGCCGCTGCGGCGGGCGCGGTGGATGTGCGCGCCGCGGGGATCGAGTCGATCCTGACGGTGGAGGTGACGGCGCATGACGGCCGGCGGTCTGTCGATCCTGGGGACGCCGGTGGACGTCCCGGAACCGGACACGGCAGTGGTGCACCTGCTCGGCGTGCTGCGCAACCAGCTGGGGATGGATCTCAGCTGGCTGTGCCGCTTCGACGGCGACCGGCTGGTCCTGCAGGCCCATAACGGCGACGGCGCCTCCTACGGCGTCGGCCCGGGCACGACCGTGCTCGGCTCGCCCGAGGAGCGGGAGCGCACGCTCTACTGGCGGGTGCTGACCGGCCGGCTGCCGCCGATCATTCCCGACACGCTGGAGGACCCCCGGACGGCGGGTCTACCCACCATCACTGAGCTCGGTGTCCGCGCCTACGCGGCGACGCCCGTCCGCGACGGCGACCGCGTCTACGGGGTCGTCGGCTGTATCGGGCGCGTTCCCCGGCCGGACCTGGATTCACGGCACGTCCAGATCCTGATGTTGATCGCGGACCTGCTCAGCGTGTCGGTCCGGGATCTGCACCGGATGTGGGAGCACTCCAGCCGGACCTGGCGGGCCGTCCGGGAGGTCCTCGACAGCGGCGGGCCGCGTCTGGTGTTCCAGCCGGTCGTCGACCTGCGCACCGGGTCGGCCGTGGCGGCCGAGGCCCTCGCCCGGTTTCCCGGCCCGCCGGCCGATCCCCAACAGTGGTTCGCGCGGGCCGCCGGCGTCGGGCTCGGCGTCGAGCTGGAGCTCTCCGCCGTCCGGCGGGCGCTGGGCGTGCTGCCCGCCATCCCGGCCAACGCCCGCCTGGCGGTCAACGCCTCCCCGACCGCGCTCACCTGTGGTCTGCTCGGTGTCCTCCCGAACATCGACCTGACCCGGCTCGTCGTCGAGATCACCGAGCAGGAACGCAGCCTGGACGACCCGGCCGTGCTGCGCGCGGCCCGGGAGCTGCGCGCCCGCGGGACCCGGATCGCCGTCGACGACGTCGGCGCCGGCTACGCCGGGCTCGCCCGGCTCGTGCAGCTGCGCCCCGACGTAATCAAAATGGACCGGTGCCTGATCCACGGCATCGACACCGATCCCGTCCGCCGCGCGACCGCCATCGCGCTGGTCTACCTCGCCGGGAAGATCGGCAGCCGGATCATCGCCGAGGGCATCGAGACCGCCGCCGAGCTCACCGCGGTGCGCGACACCGGGATCGGCTACGGCCAGGGGAACCATCTCGGCGCCCCGGACCCGATGCTGCCCGTCTTCCACCGGCCCCGGTGGCCGGGCGGCCCGGGACCACCCGACCACCGCCCGGCCACCGGGGCCCAGGACGTCAGCAGTACTTAGGACCTCAGCATTGCGTGGGATGTCAGCATTGCGCGGGACGTCAGCAGTTGAGCGTTCCGGCACGCAGCGCGTGGCTGGCGTCGTTGGCGTCGTCGGACCACAGGACCGGCTTCAGGCCGGACGCGCAGGTCTCCTGCGGCGCGATGGCGAATCCCTCGTTGTTGTAGTTCGCCATTCCGGTGGGCCGCTCGTAGACGGCCGTGACGGCGAGCTGGCCCTGGGCGTTGACGTCGAGCGTCGCGGTGCGGCCCTGGCAGGTGTCGTCGCAGGCCGCCCACAGGTGGCCGCTGCTGGGCTCGTACTCGAGGTCCATCACGCCCGCAAAGCCGCTCGGCACGGTGGCGATCCGGGTGTAACCGCCACCTGTCTGGTCGAGGGCGTAGGCGTAGATCGTGCCGTTGGCCTCCAGGCCGACGAAGTACAGGCCGCTGCCGTGGCCGGGGTAGGAGGCCGGGTTGTACGCGGCGCTGGTGTGCTCGTCCCGGAAGCCGTGCGCGGTGAGGAACGAGTCGGGGATCCACGCGATGCCCTCGGGGCCGCTGTTGGCCGCCACCGCGGGCAGGTCGGAGGTGAGGTCCCACTCCGCGGTCGCGTTGAGCGCGGTGGCCGTGGAGGACACGTCGAACCGGGCGATCTTCGGCAGGCTGGTGCTGCCGTTGTTGTCGCGTTCGGTGGCGACCATCACGCCGTCGGGGGTGACGACCACGCCTTCCGCGTCGAGGTCGCCGGTCCCGTTGGCGTAGTGCAGCGCCTTCCCGGACGTCCAGCCGCCGGAGGTGTCGGGAATCCACGTCGCGCCGCTGGGCACGAGCCGGTAGAGCGCGCCGGGGCCGTTCTTCACCGCCCAGAGCACGCTGGCGCTCTGAAAGGACAGCCCGCTCAGGTTGGTGCCGAACGCGTTCGCGGCGTCGGCGACGGTGACCGCGGTGCCACCGGGCCACGCCGCGGCCGTACCGCCGCCTGAACAGGAGTTGGCGGCGCCCCGGGTCGACACACTGGTCGTGGTGAACGCGCCGCTGCCGTCCGGGCACCGCCCATAGGTCGTCGTGGCATGCGAGGTCCAGGTGTACGAGTCCACCAGCGTCGTCCCGCCCGGCTGGTACAGCCGCACCGAGTCGGCGCTGCCCAGGCCGAACACCGGATCCACGTCGAGCACCACGCGTCCGCCGGCGGCCACCGAGGTGCCTGAGGCGACCGTGAACACGTGCGAGTTGTTGTTGTCCTTGACCACCCAACCCGAGATGTTCACCGCGGCCGTACCGGTGTTCACCAGCTCCACCCAGTCACCCGGCGAACCGCCGTTCGACTCGATCTCGTTGATCCGCACGTCGGTCGGCCCGGCCATCGCCGTCGGCACGCCGAACAGGGCGAGCGCGACCATGGCCAGGGCGGCGGCGACAGCGAGCCGCCCCCTCCCACGCAAATTCCAACGCAACGCAGTGGCTCCTTCTCCCAGGGTGACCAACGGAGAGCGGCGAAATCGCGCCCCGGCGAAGCCTTCAGCACACGGTCGACCGGAAGCTGAACACCCAACCAACAACACAGGCAACACAGATGGCCACCATCCGTGGGTGGACGTGCCGGCTGAGGCACGTTCCACGTCCGCCGTGAGCGCTGCCGGCGCTGGCGCCCGGATCCGAGCGCCTGGCGGCTCACATGAGGCCCACATCAACGGCATCAAGACTGCGGACGACGCCGGACCGGCCCGCCATCCGGCCACTCCGCCACCCGGCCACTCCGCCATCGCGCAGCTCGCTTCGCCGCCGTCCCGCCGTCCTGTACCGCTTTGCCCCCGCCGTTCTCAGGAGGATGCCCGCCGTGCCGACTTCGGCCGAACCCCGTCCCGGCACGGCGCCCCACCCGCCGCCTCCGGCGCTCCCCCCGACGGATCCGCCGACGCGGCGGCGCGGTCGACCGCCGCGACGGGCCGCCGTGGCCGCCGGCGCCCTGATCGCCGTCGGAGCGGTCGTCGCCGTGCTGGTCACCGCACCGATCGCCGCGCGGGGCGGTTCCGCCCAGGCGCCGTCCGCCGCCTCGGTCCCGAGCACCGGCACGAGTGGCGCGAGCGGCACGCCGGGTGGTTCCGGTGGCGCTCCCTCGGACGGCTCATCGCCCGGCTCGCCGGCGGACGAACGCGGCGTGGTCGCCGTCCGGGGATCGAACCTCGCCGACCCCTACGTGCTCGCCGCCGACGCCACCAGCTACGCCTACGGGACCAACGCGGACGGCGCCAACATCCCCGTGCTCGTCAGCACCGATCCGGAGCTACGAACCTGGACGCGGGCCGGCGACGCGCTGCCGCGGCTGCCCGGCTGGGCGCAGGACACCGGCTTCACCACCTGGGCGCCCGCGGTCGCCAGGGTCGACGACGGGTATGTGCTCTACTACGCCACCCGGGTCGCCGCCACCGGGCACCAGTGTGTCTCGACGGCCCACGCGGCCAGCCCGACCGGCCCGTTCGCCGACACCTCGGCCGCGCCGCTGATCTGCCAGGAGTCCGAGGGCGGCAGCATCGACCCGAGCCCGTACACCGTGGGCGCCGACCGCTACCTCACCTGGAAGAGCGAGGGCATCCTGCCCGGCACCACCCCGGCGATCTGGGCGCAGCGCCTCTCCCCCGACGGGGGCACCCTGCTCGACGCCCCGGTCCGCCTGCTCACGCCCACCCTCGGATGGCAGCACGGCGTTGTCGAAGGCCCGGCGATGCTGGCCCGTGGCGACCACTACGAGCTGCTCTATTCCGCCGGGGACTGGCACAGCCCCGAATACGCGACCGGCTCCGCGGACTGCGCCGGCCCGCTCGGCCCCTGCACGCCACGGCCGGACCCGCTGCTACGCACCGGCACCGCCGGAGTCGGCCCAGGTGGAGCGGAGCCCTTCCGCGCGGCTGACGGAACCTGGTGGCTGGCGTTCCACACCTGGAACCGACGGGAGCCGGCGGACTGGCCGCACGCCGACCGGCAGCTCGTCCTCTCGCCGCTCGCCCCGTCCGGCGCCCTCGCGCTGCCCGGACGGCCCGGCTTCCAGCTCGGCCGCGTCGTCCTGGCCCGCTGACCCTGGCCCGCTGATCGCGGGCCACAGTCGTAGCCGCGCCGCGCGGAAGCCGTGGGCGGACCGTCCCCGGTCTCCGACGGGACGCCGAGCGTTTCGGGCAGACACTCGGCGAAGCCCTCGACGTCGACCAGATGGAGCCCGGGGCGCACCTCCAGGCTTCCGGCGCCACCGATCACGATCAGCCTCGTCTGCGGATGCGACTCCAGCGCGGTCAGCAGTGACCGCGCCGCCGCCGGCAGCACGTCGGCAACGGGCCATCGGACAGGCTCGGGATCGGCCGGGATGCGGGACTGCAGGCGCGTGAAGGCAGCAGGTCGGCGGCAGCCGACTGGATGTTCATCGGCTGCAACGTCATCATGACGTCGGGCGGCGAGTCGACCGCCGGGATCGACAGCCGGCCCGAGGACCCGAGGTGGATCGACAGCACCGTCCCGGTGTCGCAGCACGCCGTCCAGACCGGGTCCCAGTACTCGTTGTGGAAGCTGGGTCCAGGCGACCAGGTCGAGAGCGAGCGCGACGACCTGGCACCAGGCCCTGTTCTGGTCGACGTCGTGCAGCGGCAGCACGGACAGACGGCATGAAAGCCCGAGGCTAGGGAGAGGGGCAGCCAAGGCTCACATCGACCGACGCGCGGACCCTCTCGGCCAGAGCACCGAGACGATCAAGGGTGCGTAGGGTCGTGTTCGCGTCGGTGAGCGGGAGCAGACCGAACAGAATGCGGCGAACGCCGAGCGTGGCGGTCTTTTCGATCGCGGCCTCGTCGGGTTGCAGCAGAGTCGCGACCACCGGCGGTGTCCGCACCTCGGCCGTGGCCGCGACCTCCTGTAGTTCCGCGAGACCTCGTGCCAGCTCGTCGACCGGGACCGCGGGAGCGAGCCACCCGTCACCACCGGCCACGATCCGGTCAAAGGTCGTGGGCCCCCACCCCCCGATCCATACCGGCGGATGAGGGCGCTGCACGGGCTTGGGCCACTGGAAGACCGGATCGAAGTCGACGAAACGCCCATGGAACTCCGCCTGCTCCCGCGTCCACAGTTCTTTGACCGCGGCGAGCCGTTCCCGTAGCAGCGCGACCCTCGTCGCCGGGTCGGTGCCGTGGTTGCGCATCTCCTCGCGCAGCCAGCCGGCACCCACGCCCAGCTCGAAGCGGCCGTCGCTGACCAGGTCGAGACTGGCGGACTCCTTGGCGAGCAGGATCGGGTCGCGTTGCACCAGCAGCGCCACGGCCGTGCCCAGCCGAAGACGAACAGTGGCGGTTGCGGCGGCGGTAAGGCTGACGAACGGGTCGAGATTGCGGTAGTAGTCGCGCGGTATGTCGCCGGATTCGGGATGCGGTGTCTCCCTGCGTACCGGGATGTGGGAGTGCTCGGCGACGAACAACGACTCGAAACCGCGTTCCTCGACCGCCCGCGCCAGCAGGGCCGGCCTGATCTGTTCGTCGGTGACCGCGGTGAAGATGCCCAGGTTCATGCGGGTAACGTAAAGTCTGACATCAGTGTCAGGGTCAACATTCGTCAGGGTCAACATTCGTCAGGGTCAACGTTCGGCAGGCTCAACCCCTGTCAGAGGCGATATGCCTGTCGGAGACGACGTCGCCGTCACGGGCAGGAGGCGGGCTGGATGCTGATCGGGGAGCTGGCCGAACACACCGGCGCGAGCATCCGGTCACTGCGCCACTACGAGAACAACGGTCTGCTCACCGCCGGCCGGGGCTCGAACGGCTACCGGGAGTTCCCCGACTCCGCCGTGCAGACCGTCGCCCGGATCCGCGCGCTGCTCGCCGCGGGGTTGTCGGTCACCACGATCCGCCAGGTGCTGCCCTGTACGGTCGACGCGACACCACGAGTCATCCCGTGTGCCGAGCTCTCCGCCACGCTGCGCGGCGAGCTGTCCCGGGTGGAGGAGCAGATCACCCGGCTGGACCACGCGCGCCAGCTGATCGCGAAGATGCTCGCCGGATGAGGCAGCCGGCACCCATGCGCGCCTCAGCCGAGGTCGGCGAAGAACCATCCGGCCAGGTGGGTGCGCGGGTGGCACAGCCACCTGGCCTTGAGGACGGCCGCCGGGCGAATCCGGGCGGCCACGGGACGGAGTCCGTGACCGGAGCCTGTGACCTGCCCGGTTAGACGGCGATCAGGTCCACGGTGAGCTCGGTGCCGGTGGCGGCGCGGACGTCGTCGACGGTCACGCCGGGCGCGGTCTCGCGCAGAGCCAGGACGCCGCCGGGCACGACGTCGATGACCGCGAGGTCGGTGATGATCCGCTGAGCGCAGGCGCGGCCGGTCAGCGGCAGCGTGCACTCGTCGAGGATCTTGTGACTGCCGTCGCGGGCGACGTGCTCCATCATCACGATCACGTGCCGGGCGCCGTGCACGAGGTCCATCGCGCCGCCCATGCCCTTGACCATCTTGCCGGGGATCATCCAGTTCGCCAGGTCGCCGACCCGGGAGACCTGCATCGCCCCGAGCACCGCGACGTCGACATGACCGCCGCGGATCATCCCGAACGATGTGGCCGAGTCGAAGAAGGCCGCCCCGGGCAGGACGGTGACGGTCTCCTTGCCGGCGTTGATCAGGTCGGGGTCGACGGCGGCGTCCGCCGGGTAGGGGCCGACGCCGAGGATGCCGTTCTCGCTGTGCAGGACCACGGTCACGCCGTCGGGCAGATAGTTCGGAACCAGGGTCGGCAGGCCGATACCGAGGTTCACGTACTGTCCGCTCTCGAGCTCGCGGGCGACCCGGGCCGCGAGCTCGGTACGAGTCAGGGCCATCTCAGCTCACCGTCCGCTTCTCGATCCGCTTCTCCGTGTCGGGCGCGTGCACGACCCGCTGGACGAAGATCCCCGGGGTGTGCACCTGGGCCGGGTCGAGCTCGCCGGGCTCGACCAGTTCCTCGACCTCGGCGATGGTGACCCGCCCGGCCGTCGCGCACAGCGGGTTGAAGTTGGCGGCGCTCGCCCGGTAGACCAGGTTGCCGTGCCGGTCGCCCTTCCAGGCATGGACCAGGGCGAAGTCGCAGACTATGCCGCGTTCGAGGACGTAGGTCCGGTCGTCGAAGATCCGGGTCTCCTTGGGCGGCGAGGCGACCGCGATGCCGCCGGAGCCGTCGTACAGCCACGGCAGGCCGCCCTCGGCCACCTGGGTCCCGACGCCCGCGGGGGTGTAGAAGGCCGGGATGCCGGCGCCGCCGGCGCGCAGCCGCTCGGCCAGGGTGCCCTGCGGAACGAGCTCGACCTCGAGCTCACCGGAGAGGAACTGACGCTCGAACTCCTTGTTCTCCCCGACGTAGGAGCCGGTGGTGCGCCGGATCCGCCCCGCCCGCAGCAGCAGGCCGAGGCCCCAGTCGTCCACGCCGCAGTTGTTGCTGACCGTCTCGAGGTCCTTGGGGCCGGCGGCGAGCAACGCGCGGATGAGGCCACTCGGGATGCCACAGAGCCCGAATCCGCCCACCGCCAGCGAGGCCCCGTCGGGGATGTCCGCCACGGCGAGCTCCGCGCTCGGAACCACCTTGTCCAACCTGTCCACCCCTCACTCCCGCACCGGCGACGGTCTCGTCCGTCCAGCAGGTAACAACAGGTCACAGCGTTCAATCAGTGTGACGGCCCCGCCCGCGACCGCCCTCGAGCCGGGCGGCCACCGGCCGCGCCGGTGGGGCTGGTGGTGGAACCCGCGGTGTCGGATGCGCCACGACACCCGCGAGCGCGGTCAGGGAGACGGCATGCACGCCACCCGACACACGACGGTTCACGTGCACGCAACTGATCACGTTGGCCGACGGTTCACGTTAGCAGAGACTCACTGGGCCGAGGACACGCTCACCCGAACGGGTCCGGAAGATCTTCCCGACTGCCTCCGCGACGCCCACGTACCCGGACTGGCACCTTCCGTCACCGGTCCGCCATCGGTCGGCCATCGCGGCTGTTCGCGGTACGTACCAGACAGGACGGGCGCCGCCGCCCACTGGACTGCGTCCGGGCAGCGAAGGTACGTTAAGGCCCGGTCTCGCGCCGCGTGTGGCCGCGCGCGAACTCCCGGGACCACCCCAGTTCGAGGCGATGCAGTTCGAGGCGACCCGTTCCCGGCGATCCCGCCGAGGCGGTTCGGCTGCGACTGACGCGTCCGAGGTGGCCTGGAGGCGACCGGAGCCCGTGGGATCGATGGCATTCCCACGGTCGGCGGCGCTTGGCGGGGCAGTGTGGTCGACCCGTCACCACGTCGACCGACGGCGTCCCGGTCACGGGTCCGCCGGCCGCTCCGGGGCGCGGCGGCCCACCTCCGTCTCCTCCTGAACATGGTCTGCCCGTCCTCGGGCCGGCCGGTCCCCGGCGCACGAAACCGATATCCGACACGCACGCGATATCCAGCACGCACACGACCAGGCACACGAAACCCGACGGGCCCGTCATGCGCGGAGCCCGTGACTCAGACGACGACGTCGGCGGGACACCCCGCCTCGGCCGGAGAGGGGCGACCGGATGCGACGCACGGTCTACGGTCCCGAGCACGACGCTTTTCGGGCAGCCGTCCGCACCTTCTTCGAAAAGGAGATCGGGGCGCACTACCGCGAGTGGGAGGAAGCCGGCCTACCGCCGCGCGACTTCTACAACAAGGCGGGGGACGTTGGAATCCTCGGGCTCGGGATCCCGGAGGAGTACGGCGGCGGCGGGGCGGACTTCCTGTTCAACGMCGTCGTCACCGAGGAGGCCGCCCGGGGCGGCTACGCGCTGGGCCCCCTGCGCATCCACGCGGACATCTCCGTCCCGTACTTCGTCGACCACGGCAACGAGGAGCAGAAGACTCGGTGGCTGCCGGGCCTGGCCAGCGGCGAGCTGGTCGCCGCGCTGGCGCTGACCGAGCCGGGCGCGGGATCGGACCTGGCCGGTTTCACCACCACCGCGCGCCGCGAGGGTGACCACTACGTGGTGAACGGATCCAAGACGTTCATCACCGGCGGCCTGAACGCCGACCTCTTCCTCACCGCGGTGAAAACCGACCCGACCCAGCGCCACGCCGGCCTGTCGCTGCTGRTGATCCCCGGTGACCTTCCTGGCGTCAGCCGCGGGGCCCCGCTACACAAGATCGGGCTGCACATCCAGGAGGCAGTCGAGATCTTCTTCGACGACGTCCGTGTCCCGGCGGCGAACCTGCTGGGCGAGGAGGGCCAGGGTTTCACCTACCTGACCTCGCACCTCGTGCAGGAGCGGCTCTCCATCGCGATCAACGCCCAGGGCGCGGCCGCGTCGATAGTCGAACAGACCGTCGCCTACGTCAACGGCCGCAAGGTGTTCGGCAAGACGCTCAACACCTTCCAGAACACCAAGTTCGTGCTGGCCGGGTGCGCGACCGAGGTCGAGGCGGGCCAGGCCCTGCTGGACCAGGTGCTCCTCGCGCACGTGGCCGGCGACGCGACGCCGGCCGACGCCGCGATGGTCAAGCTCTTCTGCACGGAGATGCAGGRCCGGGTGATCGACTCCTGCCTGCAGCTCTTCGGCGGCTACGGCTACATCAACGAGTACCCGGTGGCGCGGGCCTGGGCCGACGCCCGGGTCGGGCGGATCTACGGCGGTTCCAGCGAGATCATRAAGACGATCATCGCGAAGTCGCTCGGGCTGTGACGGTGCGCCCGCCGCGCCCCGCGCCCGCCCGCCGCACCCCGGAGGTGACCTGACGTGACCGTCCGTCACGACCACTGGATCGGCGGGAAGGCCGCGGCACCGGCCGGCGGGAGCTACCTGCCCACGCTCGACCCCTCGACCCGCGAGCCCGGTGACGAGATCGCCGCCGGCTCCCCCGTGGACGTCGACCGTGCCGTCACCGACGCAGCGGCGGCCCAGCCACAGTGGGCGCGGCGGTCGGGGGCGGAGCGCGGCGAGCTGCTCCACCGGGTCGCCGACGTCATCGACACGCACGCGGCCGAGCTGATGGAGCTGGAGCGGGTGGCCACCGGCAAGATCGCCACCCAGCTCCGGTTCGAGGTCGAGCAGTCCGCCGCCTACTTCCGGTACTACGCCGGGGTGGTGCGCGCGCACCACGGGCGCACGATCGACCTGGGCGGGGGCAGCCACACCTACACCCGGTTGGAGCCGTACGGGGTCGTCGCGGCGATCACCCCGTGGAACCTGCCGCTGAACCAGGCGTGCCGGGCGCTGGCCCCGGCGCTGGCCGCGGGCAACGCCGTGGTGGTCAAGCCGTCCGAGCTGACGTCGATCTCCACCGTCCGCCTCGCGCGGCTGGCGAGCGAGGCCGGGCTCCCGGACGGCCTGTTCAACGTCGTGACCGGAACCGGGCCCGAAGTCGGGACCCCGCTGGCCGCCGACCCGCGGGTCGGGCGCGTCACCTTCACCGGCTCGGTCGCCACCGGGCGGCACCTGGCCCGGATCGCGGCCGACCGGCTCGTGCCGGCGACCCTCGAGCTCGGCGGCAAGTCTCCCCTGGTGGTCTTCGCGGACGCCGACCTGGACCGGGCGGCCGCCGCCGCGGTCTCGACCGTCGCGACCAACTCCGGGCAGGTGTGCTCGGCGACGACCCGGCTGCTCGTCGAAGCGTCCGTGCACGACGAGCTGGTCACCCGGGTGGTCGCGGCGGTGGAGCGGCTCACCCCGGGCGTGGACTTCGGCCCGATCATCACCGAGGCGCAGTACCGGAAGGTGCTGGACTTCTTCGCACGGACGCTGGCGTCCGGGCTGCGGCCGGCCACCGGGGGCACCGCCTACGCCGACGGCCCGGGCGCGAAGGGCCTGTACATCCGGCCCACCGTCTACGCCAGGGTGGCGCCGCACCTGCCGGTGGCCCGCGAGGAGGTCTTCGGCCCGGTCCTGGTGACACTGCCGTTCGAGGGCGAGGACGAGGCCCTCGCGCTCGCCAACGACAGCGAGTACGGCCTCGTCGGCAGCGTCTGGAGCGGGGACGTCGCGCGCGGCCTGCGGCTGGCGGAGCGGATCGAGGCCGGCCAGGTTGCCGTGAACGGCGGCCCGCTCACGGTCGAGACGCCGTTCGGGGGCTACAAGGCCAGCGGTTACGGCCGGGAGAAGGGCATCGAGGCCCTGCACGAGTACGCCCGGGTGAAGACCGTCAGCCTGTCGCTCTACTGAGGATCGGGAGGACCCATGGAACAGACCGAGCAGCTACGCGCCGCCTACGCCATGCGCCGAGCCATGCTGGGCGACGCCTACGTCGACCGCGCGACCGGCGACACCGACGAAACCAGCCAGCAGTTCCAGGACCACATCACGTCGATGGCGTGGGGCGTCTGGACCAGGGAGGGCGTGCTGTCCACCCGGGACCGCAGCCTGCTGGTCATGGCGATGACCGCGGCGCTGGGCCGGATGGAGGAGTTCCGCCTGCACGCGAGCTCGTCGTCGCGCACCGGGGTCAGCGACGCGGAGATCGACGAGCTGCTGTTCCAGGTGGCGGCGTACTGCGGCGCGCCGGCCGCGATCTCGGCCCGGCGGGCGGTCAAGGCCGTGCGGGCGGAACGCGACGACGCATGACGGCCCCCAGTGTCGGCTTCGTCGGCCTCGGGAACATGGGCGGGGCGCTCGCGGCCAACGTCGCGCAGTTCGGCCTCGACCTTGTCGTCCACGACGCAGCGGGCCCCGAGCGCGCCCCGGAGGGAACCACCCATCTCGACGACCTGGCAGCCGTCGCCCGGCACGCCGAGGTGGTCGTGCTCAGCCTGCCCGACGGCGTGATCTCGGAGAAGGTGGCCCGCGGGCTTGCCGAGACGGCCGACCGCAGGCTCACCCACGTCGTCGACACCTCGACGATCGGGGTGAGCGCGGCCCAGCGCGTCACCGACCTGCTGGCCGCCAGCGGCATCGGTTACGTGGACGCGCCGGTCTCCGGCGGTGTCACGGGCGCCCGTGCCCGCACCCTGACGGTGATGTACGCGGGCACGGACGACGCCTGCGCCCGGGTGGAGCCCGTGCTGGCCGCGCTGAGCGACCGTCGGCGCCGGGTCGGTGACCGGCCCGGCCTCGCCCAGGCCCTCAAGCTGGCCAACAACTTCCTGGCCGCCGTCGCGCTCGCCGCGACCAGCGAGGCGGTCGCGTTCGGCACCTCGGCCGGCCTCGACATGGGCACGATGCTCGATGTGCTGAACACGGCGAGCGGGCAGAACAACGCCACCGCCGAGAAGTTCCCCCGGCAGGTGCTCACCGAGCGCTACTCGGCCGGCTTCGCGAACTCGCTGATGGCGAAGGACCTGCGCCTCTATCTCCAGGAGGTGCGCGAGCTGGACGGGCCGACGTCGCTGGGCACGGTCACGTCGTCGGTGTGGGAGGAGTTCGCCGCGGCCGAGCCGGGCGTCGACTTCACCCGGATCTACCCGTTCGTCCAGGGCTCCTGAACCTGTTCGTCCGGGACTTCTGAGCCGCCGCTCACCCTCGACCCAGCACCTGCCCCGCGCCTGTGTCGCGACCGCACCCCGCGGCCGCGGCGCGGGCGCGTTGCTGTCACGCCCGAAGGCCGCCGTTCGGGGCAGGATGTGGCATCCTCCTCTCCAAGTGAGGAAGTCGACTTCTCGGCTCCAGAGAACTGCCGGTCGGCGGGAGGTGCGCCCCTGCGTCCCGCCTTGGGCACCCGTTGTCACGATTGCGCTCGGTGACGTTGACGCGGAAGCCTCTCCATGGAAATCTAATTATCGACATGGAGAACGCAGTTCTCACAGGGACGAGGAGAGACCGGACGATCATGCGTGTCACCACCCCGTCGACGCCCCGACCCGGCCGGCCAGCCGGGCCGAGGGACGGGACGGTGCCGCGCGCGTCCGGTCCGGCCACCCGCGGACCTGCTGGAACGCCTCGACGGACGCCGAGTGACGGATCCGGCCGAGTAACGGTCCGGCTGAGTGACGGTCCGGTCGGCACCGTCGGCGACTGTTGCGCGCCTGCCATCGCGCGCAACATCATCGCCCGCACCACCATCGGCATGGCGCTCGCAAACGAGAGGTAGACCTGTGCCCCACTTCAGCAAGCCCCCGGCGGGGAGCTGGACCGAGAACTATCCCGAGCTCGGCACCGCGCCCGTCGACTACAACGACTCGATCGACCCGGCGTTCTACGAGCAGGAGCGCGAGGCGATCTTCAAGCGCACCTGGCTGAACGTGGGCCGGGTCGAGCGCCTGCCCCGCACCGGCAGCTACTTCACCAAGGAGCTGCCCGCCGCCGGGACGTCGCTGATCATCGTCAAGGGTGGCGACGGCAAGGTGCGCGCGTTCCACAACGTGTGCCGGCACCGCGGCAACAAGCTGGTGTGGAACGACTTCCCGGGTGAGGAGACCGCCGGCAGCTGCCGGCAGTTCATCTGCAAGTACCACGCCTGGCGTTACGACCTCACCGGCGAGCTGACCTTCGTCCAGCAGGAGGGCGAGTTCTTCGACCTGGACAAGAAGCAGTTCGGCMTCAAGGAGGTCGCCTGTGACGTCTGGGAAGGCTTCATCTTCATCAACCTGAACCCGCAGGAGACCCTCACCGAGTACCTCGGTGACATGGTCAAGGGCCTCGAGGGCTACCCGTACTCGGAGCTGACCGAGGTCTACTCCTACAGGGCCGAGGTCGGCGCCAACTGGAAGCTGTTCATCGACGCTTTCGCGGAGTTCTACCACGCGCCCGTCCTGCACCAGAAGCAGGCCGTCAAGGGCGAGTCCGAGAAGCTCATCGGCTACGGGTTCGAGGCGCTGCACTACCAGTTGTTCAGCCCGCACTCGATGGTGTCCTCCTGGGGCGGCATGGCCCCGCCGAAGGACCCGTCGATGGTCAAGCCGATCGAGCGCGTGCTGCGCAGCGGCCTGTTCGGCCCCTGGGACACGCCCGAGATCGACGGCCTTGAGGTCGAGAAGCTCCCGACCGGGATCAACCCCGTGAAGCACAAGTCCTGGGGCACCGACTCGTTCGAGATCTTCCCCAACTTCACRCTGCTGTTCTGGAAGCCGGGCTGGTACCTGACGTACCACTACTGGCCGACCGCGGTGAACAAGCACACGTTCGAGGCGAGCCTCTACTTCGCCCCGCCGAAGAACGCCCGCGAGCGACTGGCCCAGGAGCTGGCGGCGGTGACGTTCAAGGAGTACGCGCTCCAGGACGCCAACACCCTCGAGGCCACCCAGACGATGATCGGTACCCGTACGGTCACCGAGTTCCCCCTGTGCGACCAGGAAATCCTGCTCCGGCACCTGCACAAGACCGTTGCCGACCGCGTGAAGGAGTTCAGCGATGCCGCTGCCGTCTGAGTTCGCCGCCCTCGAGCCGTACCTGGCCTGGGACCTGGCCACCGAGCCCGAGCGCTACGCCCGCCGCCTCGCGTCCACGATGGACGAGATGCAGGAGTTCTACGACGTCGCCTTCCCGCTCCTCGAGGACGCGATCGCCTACTGCGACAAGTTCCCGATCGACGACCTGCCCGAGGACGCCCGCACCCTGATGCACCTGATGCAGTCCCTGGTCATGGTGTCCTTCCCGGTCGAGGTCTGGAAGCAGCCCCGCGTCCCCGACAGCGGCGCGGCCTACCTGGATGTGATCGTCGAGCCCGTCGTCTGACGTGCTCACGATCAGGGCTGCCGGGCTTGTCGACGTCGACCTCGGTGAGGTCGTCAGGCCCGGCATCCTCCAGATCGACGGAGACCGGATCGTCGGTGTCGGTGGCTCGCCGGAGGGCGAGATCATCGACCTCGGCGATCTGGTCCTCCTGCCCGGCCTCATGGACATGGAGGTCAACCTGCTGATGGGCGGCCGCGGCGAGCATGCCGTGACCTCTCCCGTCCGGGACGACCCCCCGCTGCGGATGCTGCGCGCCGTCGGCAACGCCCGCCGGACGTTGCGGGCGGGGTTCACCACCGTCCGCAACCTCGGCCTGTTCTGCAAGACCGGCGGTTACCTGCTGGACGTCGCGCTGATGAAGGCGATCGACGCCGGCTGGGTCGACGGCCCGCGGATCGTGCCGGCCGGGCACGCGATCACCCCGACCGGCGGCCACCTCGACCCGACGATGTTCGGCGCGTTCGCCCCGCACGTCCTCGACCTGACGGTCGAGGAGGGCATCGCCAACGGCGTCGCCGAGGTGCGCAGGGCGGTGCGCTACCAGATCAAGCACGGCGCCCAGCTGATCAAGGTGTGCGCGTCGGGTGGGGTCATGTCGCACACCGGCCTGCCCGGGGCGCAGCACTACTCCGACGAGGAGCTGCGCGCGATCGTCGACGAGGCGCACCGCCACGGCCTGCGGGTCGCCGCGCACACCCACGGCGCCCAGGCGGTGCGCTCGGCCGTCGAGGCGGGTATCGACTGCATCGAGCACGGTTTCCTCATCGACGACGAGGCGATCGAGCTCATGGTCAAGCACGGGACGTTCCTCGTGGCGACCCAGGCCCTGACCGAGGGCATGGACGTCTCCCACGCGCCGCCCGAGCTGAGGGAGAAGGCGGGCCAGATCTTCCCCCGGGCCCGCAACTCGATCCGGGAGGCGATGGCCGCCGGAGTTAAGATCGCTGTCGGTACCGACGCCCCGGCGATCCCGCACGGCAGGAACGCGATCGAGCTGGTGACCCTGGTCGAACGCGGCATGACCCCGCTCGGCGCGATCCGGGCGGCGACCACCACCGGGGCCGAGCTGCTGGCCGTCACGGACCGGGGCCGGCTCGCCGAGGGCCTGCTGGCCGACGTCATCGCCGTCGCCGGAGATCCGCTGCGGGACATCAGCACGCTGCAGAACGTGAAATTCGTGATGAAGGGCGGCAAGACCTTTGTCCACTGACGACGTCGTCGCGATCCAGCAGATGCTGGCCAAGTACGCCGTGACCATCACCCAGGGTGACGTCGAGGGGCTGCTCTCGGTCTTCACTCCGGACGGCACCTACAGCGCCTTCGGTGACGTGTTCACCCTCGACCTGTTCCCGAAGATGGTCGCGGCCGCGCCGAAGGGCCTGTTCCTGACCGGGACGGCGCTCGTCGAGATCGACGGCGACGAGGCGACCGGAACACAGCCGCTGTGCTTCATCGAGCACTCGAAGCACGACATGCGGATCGGGTACTACTCGGACACCTACCGCCGCACGCCGGACGGCTGGCGGCTGCGCACGCGCAAGATGACCTTCATCCGGCGCAGCGGGGCGCACGACTCGGGGCGGCCGCACGCCTACGAACCGACCCCGTGAACATCGCGGAGTTCCGGTCGGACGTGCAGGCCTGGCTGGCCGAGAACGACCTGACCCCGGGGCCCGACCACTCCCTTGACGGGCAGGTGGCCCAGCTCGCGCGGGTGCGCCGAGCTCTGTACGAGGCGGGCTGGATGCGTCACGGCTGGCCCGCCGAGGTCGGCGGCCTCGGCGGCCCGGCGGTGCTGCGCGCCGTGCTCGGCGAGGAGGTCGCGTCCCGGGACCTCGCCGAGCCCGGCATCTACTCGATGATCGAGGTCCTGGCACCGACCATGATCTCGTACGCGCCCCCGGCGCTGGCGGCCGAGATGGTGCCGCTGCTGCTGTCCGGCGCCGAGCAGTGGTGCCAGGGGTTCTCCGAGCCGGGGTCGGGCAGTGACCTGGCGTCGCTGTCCACCCGGGCGGAGCCCCGCGGCGACGACTGGGTGGTCAACGGGCAGAAGGTCTGGACGAGCCTGGCCCAGTACTCCCAGCGCTGCGTGCTGCTCACCCGCACCGCGCCGGGCCACGGCGGGATCACGGCGTTCTTCGTCGACATGGACACCCCCGGCATCACCGTCCGCCCGCTGCGCACCATGCACGGCATCGACGAGTTCGCCGAGGTGTTCTTCGACGACGTCGTCGTCCCCGGCGACCGCATGCTCGGAAAGCCCGGCGACGGCTGGCAGCTCGCGATGGACCTGCTCCCCCACGAGCGCTCCACCTGCTTCTGGCACCGGATCGCGTTCCTCTACGAACGGCTCGAGCGCCTGCTGGACGAGACGACCAGCAGGGACAGCACGGACGACGCGGATCTGGGTGCGGCCTACCTGGCGCTGCACACCATCCGCTGCCGCTCCCACGCCACCCAGCGCCGTCTCGGCGAGGGCGGGCGGATAGGCCCGGAGACGTCGATCGACAAGGTGCTGCTCGCCACCGCCGAGCAACGCCTGTACGACACCGCCCGCGACCTGCTCCCGGGCACCATCGAACTCACCGACACCCGCTGGCGCTCCGAGTACCTCTACTCCCGCGCCGCCACCATCTACGGCGGAACCGCCGAGATCCAGCGGAACATCATCGCCCGCCGACTCCTCGACCTCGGCAAGGAATAACCATGGACGCCGCCGAACGCGAACTCCTCACCGAGACCTTCCGCAAGGCCATGACCGGCACCACCGGCGCCGCCCTCGACACCGCCCTCACCGACCTCGGCTGGCCCGAACTCCTCACCGAGGAACCCGACACCGCCATCCCCGTCGTGTTCACCCTCCTCGGCGAAACCGGCGCACACGCCCCCATCCTCAACGACGTCCTCCTGCACGCCACCGGACAACCCCTCGGTGGCACCCTCCC
>NZ_MAXA01000190.1 GCF_001854695.1 Parafrankia soli | reverse complement strand
GGACGTGCGTGATGATCCAGCCCCGCGCCGTGGCTCCCAAGAGCGTCCGGCCCGCCGAAGCTGCCGCCCTGTTGGGCGTCTGCCGGGACACCGTCTACGTCCTGATGCGCTCCGGGCGTCTGCGGTCGATCAAGGCTGGTCGGGCTCGCCTGATCCCGCTGGCGGCAATTGACGAGTTCCTGTCGGCTGATGAGGAGTTCGCGGCATGACGGGCCGTCGCCGTCGGGCTCACGGGGAAGGCTCGGTGTACGAGCAGCGGCCGGGCGTGTGGGCCGCGGTCATCGACCTCGGGTGGATCGACGGGAAGCGGAAGCGGAAGTACGTCTACGCCAAGAGCGAGGCGGAAGCGGTCCGGAAGCGCGACGAGCTGCGGCGCCAACTTCAACTCGGCGTCGACCTCACCGCGCAGCCTCGGACCGTTGAAGCGTGGCTGACCGAGTGGCTAAGGGACGTGAAGGCTCACGACGGCACTCGGCCGTCGACGCTCGCCCGCTACCGACTGGCCGTGACTAAGCATCTGGTGCCGGGGTTGGGTCGGGTGAAGCTCGACCGGCTGACGCCTCGGGAGGTACAGAGGTTCCTGACCGGGCTTCGGGGCACGCTCGCGCCAGCCAGCATCATCAAGGTTCACGCGGTTCTGCGTGTCGCCCTGGCCGACGCTGAGCGGATGGACCTCGTCGCGCGCAACGTCGCCAAGGCGGCCAAGCCACCGGCCCTCGGCCGGGTCGAACGACGGGCACTGACTCCCGAGGAAGCGAAGCAACTGCTGTCGGTGCTCACCGGGGACCGGTTGGAGTCCCTGTTCGTCCTGGCGCTGGCCACCGGGCTTCGCCGGGCGGAACTGCTGGGCCTGCGCTGGTCGGATGTCGACCTGCCCGGTAAGGCGCTGTTCGTTCGCCAGACGGTCCAGCGCACGGACCGCGGCTTGGAGTTCGTGCCGCCGAAGACGCACCGGTCGAGTCGGCCTCTGCCGCTGTCCGCGTTGGCGGTCCGGGCGTTGGAGGCTCAGCGGGTCCGGCAGGCCAAGGAACGGCTCGCGGCGGGGGAGCTGTGGTCGGACTTCGGTTTGGTTTTCGCCAGCACGATCGGCACTCCGATGGAGCCGCGGAACGTCAACCGCCGCTTCGAGCAGCTCCGGGCTGTGGCCGGTCTGGACTGGCTGCACCTGCACGATCTGCGCCA
>NZ_MAXA01000189.1 GCF_001854695.1 Parafrankia soli | reverse complement strand
AGCGGTTTACGCCGCCTCGTACAGTGCCACTCTGTCCGTCGTGTGCCGCGCAGTTCGGCATCACACTGTCACCACCAGCACGATGGCCAAACTCCGCAATCCATCACCCTCTGTAACCGGCATCACTCCCGGCTTGCGGCAGCAGGGACCGCTCGCTCCACACGACGCACCGAACAGCCCATCTAACTGTTGCCAGATGGTAGAGTCATGGCAACAGTTAGGAGAAGCTGTGGGGCTTGACGGGCTGCCCGCCGTGTTCCGCCTCGACCAAGCAGTGGCGGTTGGAGTACCCAAGGACCGCGTCTACCATTTACGCGACACTGGCGCACTCGACCAGATCGGACGCGGCGTCTACGCCCGACCCGGCGCCCTCGACCCCACACTGACTCCTCTGGCCGCGGCCGCACTGCGCCAACCTCGCGCCACTYTCTGTCTGACCAGCGCGTTGGTCCGCCACCAGCTCAGCGATGAGATCCCACCCCTACACGACATCGCCCTGCCCCGGCACACCCGCCCACCGGCCGGGTTCAGCCACGTGTCCTGGCACCGCTTCGCGTCTGACACCTTCGACGTCGGACGTGTCCCGCTCTCCATCGGCGGTGTCGACACGGCGATCTACTCGGCCGAACGGACGATCGTCGACATGTTCCGGCTCAGCCACCACGAAGGCGAGCAGGCCGCCGTCGACGCACTCCGCCGATGGCTCCGCCAGCCGGGCCACACCCCCTCCGGTCTACTCACCGTCGCCGGATACTTCCCCACCACCCTGCCCCGACTCTCCAGGATCCTGGAAATCCTGCTGTGACGCCCAGACGCCCCACCCGCGACTCCCTCGACGGACGCGCCTATCTCGATCTTCAGAACGCCGCCCGCCGCGCTGGACGCGACACCTCCGAATACCTCGCCCTCTACGCGCTGGAAGGTTTCCTCACCCGCCTCAGCCAGTCACGGTTCGCACACCTCCTCGTCCTCAAGGGTGGAGTGCTGCTTGTTGCCTACGCCACTCGGCGCCCCACCCGCGACATCGACCTGCAGGCCACCGGCCTGTCCAACGAGGTCGACGAGGTCGTCGCTCTCACCCGCGAGATCGTCGCGCTACGGCGGGATGACGGCCTCGTCTTCGACCCCGACTCCATCACCGGATGCGACATCCGCGACGAGGACCCGTACGCCGGCGTACGG
>NZ_MAXA01000188.1 GCF_001854695.1 Parafrankia soli | reverse complement strand
GTACCTCCAGTTCGCCGGCTGCACGTTGTAGCCCGGCGCCTGGGGGACGTGCTCGAACGCCGCGTCCATCTCCTCCAGGCAGTCGACGAACCGCTCCTGCCACTCGTCGGGCATGGACTGCAGCAGGGTCCGGGGGCGGACGAGGTAGTTGGAGTAGGACAGGCCGAAGTAGGTATGGATGTCGCGCGCCATGATCAGGCCTCCGTGTCGTTGTCGATATCGCGGCGCCGCAGCCGGTTCCGCCGCTCGGCGGCGATCCGCTGGTAGGTGCGCCCTGTCTCACGCCCCGCCCGGACAGACGGGGCGCCGCGACGCTTGGCGCGCTTGCGCTTGCGCTTGCCGGGCATGTCAGTCCTCCGGCAGGAAGTGGATGGTGTGCATCCCGCCCAGCACGGCTGGGGTCTCGGACCAGCGGTCTGCGTGTGGGCCGCAGAGCAGTGGCTCGTCGCCCTCAGGGGCCGCGCCCTCGACGAGGTAGGGGGTGTCCGATGAGCCGCAGCGGGTGGTGCGCCAGCGGCCGTGCTCCGCGAACGCGCAGGCGTCCACGACGTCCTCGCGAAGGCTGGGACCCTCGCCCGGCTGGAACAGGCCGGAGAGCGGGTGGAAGGTCATCGCGCCCACCGCCCGAACGCCGGCTCGATCTCCGGCAGCTCCACGCCGGGCTGGAGGGACTCCGAGTCCTCCAGGTGCGCGTCGGACTCCAGGACCCGCAGCGCGGCGGCGGYGCTTACCGCGTCATCGGGCTCCGGCACCTCCGCGAGGTGTTCCAGCGGTACATCGGCGAGATGGCCAGCGCGGCGACGAAGCCCGTTGTGTAGCCGGCTCATCTGCCGGTCAAGCGAGGCTGCGCGCCACCCAGACAGGGTCAGCGCGGGCGGCAGGCCGGACGCCCATGACTCCTCATTCGCGGTCTGATTCGCCAGGTCGGTGGTCCAGAAGTCGCTGGCGAGTTCGGTCGAGCTGACGCGACGCAGGCCCATCACCGCACCTGCTGCTCGGCGGACAGCAGTTCCCGTGCCCCGCTGAACGCGCGCCAGCGCTGACCGCGGGGAACCTGGCGGATCACCGCGCGGCCCTCGCCGACTTACGCGCCCGGGTCGGCTTCGCGGCGGCGGTCGGACGCGGCACATCCAGATGCAGCTCCGTCGGCGCCGGCCCCCACTCGCCGCCCGCGAACTGCCCC
>NZ_MAXA01000187.1 GCF_001854695.1 Parafrankia soli | reverse complement strand
CCGCTCGCCTGGACCAGCAGGGCCAGAGCAAAAGTCGCCTGCGGCTCACCGGGCGGGACGGCATAGGTCACCCGGATGCTGCCCGGCACCCCGTCCAGCATCGAGTAGTGAACGCTGGCCGCGTCGACAAGCGCCGTCAGGGCGACGTCGTACAGCTCGCCGAGCAGGTCCGCCTGGGTATGAGTGACGCCCTTGCGGGGGTTCTGGCCGGTCATGCCGATCAGGGCGGCGACGGCCTCGCCGAGTTCCTCGACGACCTTCAGCGCCTGAAGGTCGACCGCGGTAGCCGAGTCGATGCCGGCGCGTGCGGCCTGGGTATCGAGGGCGCGGACGGCGGCAGCGAGGAAGTCCGGCGAGATGGTGAGGTCAGGCATGTGGGGAGCTCCCGTCCGGCCGCCCGCGGGTCAGCCAGTCATCGGAATCGTGCCGCCGGTACAGCGGCAGGTGGTTGGCCTCGTGAACGGCCCGGAGCAGCCCGATGGGCGCGGCATCCAGGTCGCCGTCCGCGGGCAGCGGCTCGTCGGCCACGGAGAGCAGATTGGGGTGCGCCCGGCGGAGGTGGGTGACCAGGGCCGCGCGGTCGACCTCGGCGCTCACGGCCGACCGCTTCGCACGCGAGACAGGACATCGAAATGCGCCTGCGCCGCCTCGGCGCCGGTGGAGCGCCGCTCGATGATGACCTCGTGGTCGCCGAGCAGGGCCGCGGTCTCGAACAGCAGTGGACGGCCGCCGTTCTCGATGTCCTCTGGGGTTCGCAGATCCCGGGGGATGAACATCGTCGACACCTCGACCGGGCCGGCGTCGGTATCGACCACCTCATGGCTGAAGCGGCGCGCCTCGACATCGGCCATGAGCGCCTCGCCGACCGCGTCGCTGATCGGATTTCCCTGGACACCGTAGAAACCGGTCATGAATCCACCCGTTCGGCGTTGTCGGGGAGTCGGTCCGCGTACTCGTTCGGGATGAGTCCCTGACTCCACAGGTTGCTGGAGCGGACAAGGCCCTCACCGTTGAGGCAGAAGGTGAAGGGTCGGCCGTCGAATCCGCGCAGCCCCTCGCTGGCGTCCTCGGGTCCGACCACGTAGTGCCTGCCGCCCGCGCGGATAACCTGCTCGCCCTTCTCGGTGCGGTCGCCGTTCTCGCGCCAAGCGACCTTCTCCTGCCAGAAGTCCCTGAGGAAGGGGCTGAGG
>NZ_MAXA01000186.1 GCF_001854695.1 Parafrankia soli | reverse complement strand
ACGAGAGCGACCGGGGTGAACGGGGCCGGGATGTGCTCGTAGCGCGCACTCATCAGTCCTCGATCTCCTGGGTGAAATCGGGGTCGACCCAGCGGTACCCACGCCCCGACAGGGGCTGGATCTGGACCTGGGTGCGGCCGTAGCTGACGCGGGCGTCGGTGATCCTGACGCCGACGAGGAGCTTGCCGGTGACGGGGGCGAGCCAGAGCCGGTCGGTGCCGACGAGCTCGCGGGCCTCGGTGAGGGTCACGGGCGGTCCCGACCCGTCGTGTCGGCCGCGGCGAGCAGGGTGTCGCGCTCGTCGTCTGTCAGCAGCCGTGCGGGGCCGTCGACCTCCACGAACTGGCGGGGCCAGGCCATGAAGCCCGGCGTGCGTGCGACCACCTCGGGCGGGCCCTGGGGGATCATGCGGGTGATGCTGCGTCCCGGGTAGTCCGGGTCGACGGCGGCCTCGATGACGGCGATCGGGCTGATGAAACCGTTGCCGTCGCTGTCGGGCCGCTCGACGTAGAAGCGACTATCGCTCATGCTCGATCCTTCCAGAGGTGCTGCGCGGAGGCGGCGCCCGCGCCGCGCAGCTTCGGCGCGGTGCAGACGCGGACGCGGAACCCGGCGCTGGTGAGGGCGTCCTGGACGTCGTCGAGGGGGACGGGCGAGGTGGCCGCGACGGTGGACCCGTCGTCGCGCAGCGCTTCGAGGCTGAAGCTCGGGCCCGCGTCGTCGGCGTTGGAGTCGCTGCCCGGGTCCTGGACGCCCTCGGCGAGGTTGCCGGCGAAGGGCAGCCCGAGCAGCGCGGCGCTGAGGGCGCCACGGCGGCTGAGGTTGCCGGGGCCGCTCACGACCCGTCTCCCCGCTGGCGCCGCCGGATGTCCTGCTGGTCGCGGTGGCTGACGGTGCTGGGGAGGTCCAGGACCGGGACGACGAGGGCCACGCTGACGAGGAGGCCGAAGAGGATCATTCCGAGCACGGTCAGTTCTCCTTGCTGGCGGTGGGGTGGGTGATACCGAGCCGGTCGAGGATGGTGTCGGCGGTCGCGAGCACCCGCTTGGCGGACGCCTCGACGGCCTCGCTGTCGCCAGCCCAGCCGGCGACGTAGGGGACCGAGTAGCCGAGGGTGTCCAGGCCGACTGCCGAGGCGACGATGCAGGCCACCGATTCGGCCTCGACCTCACGGACCTGGCCGGGCATCGC
>NZ_MAXA01000185.1 GCF_001854695.1 Parafrankia soli | reverse complement strand
CCAACCCCATGTCCGCTACGTGGAGCTGGTCTCCAACGCCTCCCTGCTCACGCGGCGGCTGCCCGTGCTGGGCAGGCAGGCCAACCTGGGCAAGGTGTCGCTGTGGCTCACCTGGCACGAGGGGCAGATGAGCCTAAAGACGTTCATCGCCGCCGCCGCGGTCGCCCAGGACGTCTACGGCTGCTTCGTGGTTGTGAACACCCTGCTGTTCACCCCCGCCGACACCGACGCCGCCCGCCGGGTGAAGGCAGCCGCGGACGACGCCGGTCTGCGGTTCAACCTCGATCTCGGATACGACCCGTCCGCCCCGTCGGACACCTTTACCCACGCCGATGACCTCGCCCGGGCTGTACCGCTGCTCGGCGCCGGGAACGTCGTGGACGCGGTGCGCGCCGCGGGCGGCGACGCGGCGCTGACCCAGGTCGCGTTGACCGGTCTGACCGCGCCGGAAGGGCTGCCGTGCCGCGCCGGACATGACTACGTGTTCATCGACATCCACGGCCAGGTCTACCGCTGCTCGCGGTACTCGGTCCTCGACCGCGAGCGCTACGGCAACGCCCTGGATCCCGACTTCGACCTGACGCTGCGTCCGCAGACCTGGGCGCCGTGCGGGGCGGCGACCGGGTGCTGCAACAAGGAGGACTTCCTCAACCTGCAGGCCGCCGAACCCCTACGGGAACGCGACGTGCCCAGCCTCGGATGGACCGACGCATGACCACCCACCGACCCCCGCGCACCCCCCGTCCGTCCCAGGAGATGCCCATGCTGCTCGGTGAGATGTCGTGGCCCACCTTCCAGACCCAGGCACGCGAAGGCTACGCGATCGTGCCCGTGGGAGCCGTCGAGCCGCACGGCCCGCACCTGCCCCTGGCCGCCGACACGATGATCAGCGAGTACTTCGCCGGACGGCTCGCCCGTGAACTGGGCGGTTTCCTGGCTCCCTCGATCGGCTACGGCGTCGCCACCCCACCGCAACGGCTCGGCGGCGACTTCCCCGGGGTCATCAACCTGCGCGGCTCGACTTTCACCAGCCTCGTCACCGATGTCCTGACCGCGCTGGCCCGCTGCGGCGTGCGCAGGTACGTCATCGTGAACTCCGCCATCGACAACATGGCCTTCCTGTGCGAGTCAGCGCGAATCCTCACCGACACCGCGCCCGACACCCACATCATGATCGTCAACTGGTGGGATGTGGTCGGGG
>NZ_MAXA01000184.1 GCF_001854695.1 Parafrankia soli | reverse complement strand
CGGCGACCGGAGGTGATCACCGCTGCGGACAGGCCCAGCGCCCAGCCGTCGTGGTCATCCAGTACGGCGGAGACCGGCCGGTCTGTCCGGTCGGGGTCGCCAGGTGAGTGGTGGCGGGTCACCCACGTGTCCAGCGACGCGGCGACCTCGCCCGGCGCGGTGGCCGCGTCGGGCAGCTGCGGGTTGAGGATCCGCCCGCCGCCACCGGGCAGGTAGGGCACGTCCAGGCCCCGCTCCCAGTCCGCGATCCGGGTCCGGAACCGCTCCTGTGCCGCCTGCCGGGAGATGCCCAGCGCCTCTCCGATCTCTTCCCAGGTCGTGCCGCGTGCCCGCGCGGCGACCACCGCGGCCGCCAGCACCTCCTGGGCGTCGGACACCAGCCGCTGGGCGTACTCGACCAGCCCGGCCGGGGAGCCGTAGCCGTCCGCGCTGGTGGGCACCAGGCCCCCGGCGACCCGCGCCGCCTCGGCGGCCGCGGACGACAGCGACAACCGCGCCAGCACCGCCGGCGGTGTCGAGAAGTGCCCGCCGGCGCGCAGCCGGTCGTAGACGGCCTCGCCCAGCGGGTCGGTCGTGTGCTCGTGCCCGGTCATGCCTGTGCCTCCAGGGGGGCGATCATCGCCTCGTACCGGGCCAGCGCCGCCTGCACGTCGGGTGCGGTACGCACCCGGGTCACCGCGCCGACGACGTCGAGCAGCCAGCTCTCGGCAACGTCGTGCGCCAGGCCCTCATCGTCGGCGGCGTACCCGTCGTCATCCAACGCCCGCAGCGCCTCCACCAGCGTCGCCTGCATGCCCAGCAGCTCCCGCCGCAGCGCCACCCGGTCCAGCTCCCGCTCCGCATCCATCCCCACACCTCCCATTGTCCGGATCATCTTGACAGCACCGACGGTAGGACGACCCGGGTCGGACGTCAAGATGATCCGGACAGCCGATCCGGGTGCCGGGCGGGCGACCCTTTCTCCCCCGCCCGCCTGTCAGGGCGCAACGTCGCCACAACACTGTGCGGTTGCGCTTGATACGGCCTCTGGTCTGGGGCGACGCTCCGTCACCTGGCAGAACATCGGTGATAGGGGGAAACGATGCTTCGTCTCGAACAGGCCGCGCGGCGCGCTGGCGTGGACATCCCGACGATCCTGCGGTGGATCGAGGACGAGCAGCTGCCCGCGTGGTGGACCGCGACCGGCTGGCGGATGACCCCCGCCGACGTCGA
>NZ_MAXA01000183.1 GCF_001854695.1 Parafrankia soli | reverse complement strand
TGGATCTGGCGCTGATCTTGTGATTCTTCCGACCGGCCGCTGATCATCTGGCAAGCAGGACCCGTTTGCGGAGGAGGTCGAAGCTGGCGCGGCCGTACATCTGTCTTTTGATCATTTTGATGCGGTTGACGTTGCCTTCGACGACGCCGGAGCTGTGGGGTTCGGTGAGTCCGGCGAGGACGGCGGCGTGGTCGTTGCGTAGGCCGTGGGTAAAGCGGTGCAGGTCGGGCTGGTCGTCGGCCTCGACCATGGCGATCCAGGCATCGAGCCGGTCGCCGTGGCGTTCGACGAGCATCTCGGCGAAGCCAGCGACGTGGGTCGCGGTCGCGGCAAGTGGCGGGCTGCGCTCGAGGATCTTTTTCAGGGCTGTGGTGTCGTCGGCGTCGAGCCGGTCGGGGCGGGTGAGGATCCAGCGGGTGACGGTGCGGACCTTCGGCGCCGCCGGCGCGGGGGCGGGGGCGCGGCCGGCGGCGCGCAGCGGGCGTAGGTAGGCCAGGACGATGGTCTGGCTGCCGGTGTAGCCGCGGGCGGAGATCTCGCGGAACAGCTGGCTGCCGTTGGTGACGCCGACGTTGAACCGTTCGTGCAGGTAGGGCTTGTGCGCGTCGAGGACGCTGACCCGGCCCTCGCGGGCCCTGGCCAGGACATCCTCGACCGTCTCGGCCCGGTAGTACTTGCGGACGGTTTCCTTCGCCAGTCCGAGCTGGCGCTTGATGGTCTTGATGCCCAGGCCCTGGGCCTTGAGCTCCTGCACCGCGGCGTAACGGTCCCGGGCGTGGCGGACGAAGTCCTGCTGCTCGAACTGCTCGGCGCGCACCGCCGCCGCCTTCGCCTCGACGTCGACCTGCTCGGGTTCCGCTGGCCGCGGCACTGGTTCGGCGGCAGGTTCGCGCAGGTCAGCCCGGTGGCGGGTGACGGTCTTCTCGACGTAGCCGGCCAGGTTGTGCCACAGATGCCAGCGATCCGCGATCTGGGTGGCGTCCGGTGCGCCGGTGCGCGCGCCGTCGGCGTAGGCGCCGCCCCGGTCGCGGCAGACGGTCTCGGTGCCGGGATGCGACTTCAGCCAGGCCGCGAACGTGTCGGCCTCCCGGTCAGTGAGCAGGTCCACGGGCTGGCCGGTGGTCACGTCGACGAGCACGGTGCCGTAGGTGTGGCCGCGGCGCAGCGCGAAGTCGTCGACTCCGAGCACCGCGACCGTCGCGACCGCGGGGTCGGGCAGT
>NZ_MAXA01000182.1 GCF_001854695.1 Parafrankia soli | reverse complement strand
GACGCCGCTCCTGGTGGCGGTCAGTTGCGCCCATTGCCGGATGTCGGAGCCACGCACGAGGAGCAGAGACAGCACCGGCTCGAGGCTTCCTCCGATTCCGGTGCTACCCCACAGATCTTCCAGCGGTTTCCAAAGGTGTTTCGTCAGAATAGCCTCCGTCTCCATCTCCTTCGTCTCCGGCTCGAGTGCCGTTTCGACGGGGACGGGCGAGGAAAGGCCGAGGTTTTTCCGGAACCGCTGGCCGTAGGTGGTGCCGACGGTTTCGTCGCCACGCAGCGCGTTCCTGGGTATGCGTCGCTTGTCGAGCCAGGCGGCGAGCGCGGGCGCCGAATAATATTCACGCCCCGCCGCGTACGTCGGAGCGGGGAATTCTTCCGGGTGCCGGCGGGCCCAGTTGCTCACCGCCGGAGGCGCCACCCCGGCCGCGTGAGCCACCTCCGCCCGCGACCGCATGTCGTCGACCGCTGTCATCGCCGGGCGCCTCCGTTCCGGGAACGCATCAGGTTGGACAGTCGCCGGGTACGTGCGTCGCTGCTGATGACCCAGGCCAGGAAGAGAAACGCCACCAGGATCGTGAATACGATCATGGTAGTCTCGTTGCTCAGGGTGAGCGCCGCCAGCATCAGCTGGCCCGCTCTGCCCATGAGTTCTCCGGTCACCACTGGCACTCCCGCCTTCCCGCGGTGGTCGGGCGAACGCCGCCCGCTCGTCGTCGTTTCTGGTCGCCGCCGGGCGTTCTCCACGCCCTGCCGACAGGAGCGAGCCTGCCAGTGACTCCACGAACGTCGGCTTGCGCAGTAACCCTACGCGGGGAACTGTTACCCCGGTACGCGTGGGCCTGCCCGATACCCAGAACCTGCCGCCGGGTCACGGCGGCAGGCCTACGACTACCCCGACCGACAACAGTGGTTGCCGACCGAACGCGCCCGAATGACAACGGGCGTTGCCGACAACATGTTGTCGGCAACGCCCGTTGTCATTCGGCAATGCTTCGGCCGCCATTTTTCCTAGGTCTTGCCCTCCAATTTTCGGGCGTTTCGACAATGGGCGTTGTCCACAGGATCGGCAACGTTCGTTGTCGATGGGATATTTTGTGGGTGTGGGAACCTTTGATCCGGAATGGCCGCCGTCGAGGCAGGCCAGCCCTTGCACTGTCGCCTTGGCCTACCTTCACGAACTGACCCGGCGGGAGCAGAGACTCTCCGCCGAGCGCGATCAGGCTGTCGCCGACGCCGTCGCGGCCGGCGCCGACTGGG
>NZ_MAXA01000181.1 GCF_001854695.1 Parafrankia soli | reverse complement strand
CCCGATCCAGCACCATTGGGTCGATCACCCGGGCGGCGGTGAAGTCGATCCCGCGGCCGTGGTGACGGCGCATCTCCCGGTCGAGCAGTGTCGGGTCGAAGGTCGCGTTCATGGCGACCACGGGCAGGCCCTTGGCCCAGAACCCCTCGATGCGCCCGACGACCTCGGCGATCGCGCCAGCCGGCGCGACACCCTCGGCGCGGACCCGCTCGTTGGTGATTCCGTGGACGTCGATGGCGCCCTGCGGGATCGGCACCCCGGGGTTGATCAACGAGGTGTGAGTGTCGGTGACGCCCTCTGGGCCGACCTCGACCCAGGCGGCCTGGACGATCCGGTCGGCCTCGACGTCCACCCCGGTGGTCTCGGTGTCCACCGCCCCGAGCCGGTCGAGCCAGGCCGGCATGTCCGCGCTCACCGGCGGACCAGTCGCATCAGCCTGCGGCGACGCTCGGGCGCGGGCTCGCGCCCAGAGTTCGCCAGCGCGACCGCCGAGTCCACGTGCGCTGCGGAGTAAGAAGCAGTGTGGCGCAGGCGGTGCAGCTCCGTACGAAGGTGCGGGTTGTACCGCTCCAGCAGCGCCAGCGGCGAGGTGGTCCAGCCCTGGTAGGTCACCATCGAGTCGAACAGCAGCCCGACCACGAGGTCCTCGACGGCGCGCAGCCTTCGAACCTCGGCGATCAGGTCGATCACGTCGTCGGTCGCCGTCTCCCCGGCGAGCAGGCGGCGCTCGATGTCGCCCAGGTGAAGACGGGAACGCTGCCCGCCGTCCAGCTCAGCCATCGATCTTCTCCCGGCAGTCCAAGACCGCCTCGGTCAGCGCGAGGTCGAGGTCGTGCGCGGTGTCGGAGGGGAACCTGGGCGCGAGCCCGTAGACGCTCGGGTCGGTGCGGATGCCCAGGTCGTGCAGCGCCCTGCCGTAGTCCTCGTCGTCGGCGCAGCCGTAGATCTGACCCACGGGGTCGCTGATGGTCCCGGCCCGCATCCCCTCGGGCTCAACCTCGTGGGCCCACCCGGGGTGGCGGTTGGTCAGCAGCGAGGCCAGGCGCTCGGCGCGGGGCGACAGGTCAGCCATGTCGCGCCCTTTGCGCTACGTCGCGGTGCCGTACGCACAGCTCGCACGAGTGGCCGCCGCCGGTCGCGACGATGTGCCGCATCCGCTCCGCATGTCCTTCCATCGCGATCAGCACCCGAGGGGCGTCGTCATCTCTTGCCGAGGTGGCGACGGTCAGATAGCTGGCGGCTATCGTCGCCAGTTCTACGACC
>NZ_MAXA01000180.1 GCF_001854695.1 Parafrankia soli | reverse complement strand
GAACCGCGCCGCGCCCGCGTGCCGACCCAACGCGACGAGCTGCGCCGGGGTCGGGCCGAGGGCGTACCGGTACGCCTGCAGGACCATGCTCACCCAGCATCCCCGGGGCCGGCGACAGCGACGGCGGCCGCGCGCCGCGCCCGGCTGGCCACCGCGCGCCGGCCGTACAGCCGGGCRCACAGCGAGGTGAGGATCTCGGTCACGTCGCGCACGAGGTCGTCGTCCACCTCGGACGGGTCGACGACGAACAGCCCGCCGAGACCGGCAGCTTGCCGGCCGCGAACCAGCGCCGGGCCCTCACGTACGCGACGCCCTGCGAGTCCGCCCACCGCTTGAGGTTCACATGAACATTACAGATCACCATCGGTCGCTATCGACCACTCGACACGCAACAGTTGCCACCCCCCAGCTCTCGCCCGGCGCCCCGACGTCCGACCGGGTCAGGTCCGTTCGCCGTCCGGACCAGCATCCTGGCCGGTTCCGTGCGCCGCCGGGGTGAGATCCCGGGAGCAGGTCACCGTCGCGCCGCGCAGCTCGTAGCTCATCAGCCCGTCGCACCAGGTCATGTCCGGGGTTCGCGCGAGCCGGAGGTCGGGCAGGCGCATCAGCCGGTCCAGRAACACGCGGGTCTCGTTGATCGCCACCTGCGCGCCGGGGCAGCGGTGGCTGCCGTCACCGAAGCTCATGTAGGAGCCGACCGCCTTCAGCCGCCGGGCCCGGTCCGGGTCGAGTGCGTGCGGGCACTCCCCGACCGTCTCCGGGTCGACGTTCGCGGCCCGGATGCTCACGGCGAGCAGCTCGCCCTCCTTGACGGAGCCCACCCCGAGGTCGGAGTCCTGGGTCGCGCGCCGGTGCAGCATGGCGGCGACCGGCTCGAGGCGCAGGATCTCCTCGATGATCGCGGTCTGGTCGGCCTCGTCGCCCGCCGTGAACCGGGCGCGGAGCTCGTCGTCGTCGAACAGGTGCCAGGCCACCATCACGATGAACTCACGGGTGGTCACCATCCCGGCGACCGCGTAGGTCATGCACTCGATGAGGATCGCCTTGTCGGGGTAGCCCTCGTCGATCAGGTGCGAGATGACGTCGTCCCGCCGCTCCCGCCGCCGCGATCTGATCGCGGGGCGCACGTCCCGCAGGAAGAACCGCATCGCGTGGACCGCGGTCAACGCCTGGGCCCCGACGCGGATCACGGGATGCATCCCCCGCAGCCGGGTGCCGAGCAGGGTCGCCTGTATGCGCCGCGCCATCGCGACCTGGTTGCTGTCCGTCAGGCCGACGATCTCCGCCGCCACGGCGACGGCGAGCTGGTAGCTCAGCTCGTCGAGCTGCCCGCTGCCCTTCGCCCGTAACCGGGCGAGGAGCTCGTCGGACGTCCGCTCCATGACCAGGCGATGGCGGGTGCTGATGGCCTTGGGCGTGAAGAAGCGCGCGATCGCCGTCCGCCGCCGCCGGTGCTCCTCGCCGTCGAGGAAGAAGACCGGGCCGTGCTCGTCGCCGCCCACCTTCACCTGCTCGGAGCCGGCTCCGGCCTGCAGCATCGTCGCGCTGCGCAGGATGGCCCGGCCGAAGTCGAAGCTGCCGACGACGCGCGCCCCGGCATCTGCGCGCACCCGCTGCGCGGCGAGCGCCGCCGACTTGCGGTCGTCACGAGTCGGGTCCATCGGGCACTTGGGAAGTTCGGTAGTCGTCACAGCCGGCTCCAGACGGTCACGAAGAGGGGCCGAGGACACGAACGCGCGGATCACGATGGATGGCAGGGCCGGGCCCACGGCGCTCGCGTCTCGTCAGGCGCAGCGTAGCCCATTTCATGCACGGAGTCTTGCACGAATACGGGCTGCGGGAACTCCCCGTCCGGCTCACCGCGGGACGGACCGGAAGGATCAGCTGGACGTCTGGAAGTAGTGCCCCTGGTCGAGGTCCTCGACGAGGCCCTGCCGGGTCGGCTTCCAGCTCAGCAGCTCGCTGGTCAGGTGGTTGGAGGCGGGGCAGTCCGCCGCGAGGAACGGGGCGAGCCAGCCGAAGTGGTCGCCGGCCCGCTCGGCGGGCACGGAGACCACCGGGACGCCGAGGCCGCGGCCGATCGCCTCCGCGACGGCGCGGATGGGCACGCCCTCCTCCGCGACCGCATGCAGCACCGAGCCGGCGGGGGCGCCGTCCACGGCGAGGCTGACGAGGTGCGCGGCGTCGAGGCGGTGGACCGCCGGCCACCGGTTCTCGCCGTCGCCGATGTAGCCGGAGACGTCGCACTCCCGGGCGATCGCGACCAGGGTGGCGACGAAGCCGTGATCGCCGGCGCCGTGGACCGTCGGGGCGAAGCGCACGACCGAGGTCCGCACGCCCCGCTCGGCGTACGCCAGCGCCGCATGCGCACTGGCGATCCGCGGGTGGACGCTCGGGTCGGCGCTGTCCCGCTCCGTTCCGACCCGTCCGACCGTGAGCCCGAGCGTGCCCGAGGCGATGAGGAGCGGGCGGCCGCTGCCCTCGAGCGCCGCGCCGAGCGCTTCGATCGCCTGCAGGTCGGTCTGCGCCGCCTGCGCGATGCGGGAGAAGTCGTGGACGTAGGCAAGGTGGACGACTCCGTCGGACCCGGCCGCGCCGGCGCGCAGGCTGTCGGGGTCGTCGAGACCGCCGCGCAGCACCTCGGCGCCGAGCGCGCTCACGGTGGCCGCGGCGGTGTCCGAGCGGGCGAGGCCGACGACCTGGTGGCCGGCGTCGCGGAGTTCGGGGATGACAGCCGAGCCGATCCACCCGGATGCGCCGGTGACGAAGATGCGCATGAGGACCTCCAGAGGGCCGTCCGCCGCGGGGGCGGACGTGATGTCACTTGATGACATGACCCTAGCAGGCCATGTCAGAGCGTGTCATCACTAGAATCGCCGCATGGGGCGATGGGAGCCGAACGCGAGCGGCCGGCTCAGCGAGGCGGCGATGGAGCTCTATGTCGAGCGCGGCTTCGAGCAGACGACCGTCGCCGAGATCGCCCAGCGGGCGGGGCTCACCGCCCGGACGTTCTTCCGCTACTTCGCCGACAAGCGCGAGGTGCTCTTCGCCGGCTCGGCCATCCTGGAGGAGCACCTGATCGCCGCGCTCGAGAGCACCCCCGCCTCCGCGTCGCCGATGGAGGCCGTCGCGGCCGCCCTCGACGCGGCGGCGACGATGCTCGGCCAGCGGCGCGAGTTCTCCCGGCGGCGCCAGTCCGTCATCGCCGCCAACGCGGAGCTGCGTGAACGCGAACTGATCAAAATGGCGTCACTGTCCGGTGCCCTCGCCGCGGGTCTGCGCCGGCGCGGCGTCGCCGACTCGGACGCCAGCCTGGCCGCGGAGGCGGGGATCGCCGTCTTCCGGGTGGCGTTCGAGCGTTGGGTCGGCGAGCCGACCGACCGGGGCCTGGCCACGATCATGCGCGAGTCGCTGGAACAGTTGAAGGCCCTCACAGCTGCCAGCTGACGGGGCGAGGCACGGCCGGCACCTCGCCGCGCTCACCCACCGTGATCTCGCTGCCAGGATTCCCGTTATTCCGTGGGCGGGCGGTCGCCGGCCCCGGTCAGCGGGCGGAGACGGCTGCCGTCGCCGGCTCGGCCGTCCGCGGCGACGACGGGCGGGGCGCCGGGAGAACGACGTCCGACTTCAGGGCCACCTCGGGCTTCGAGGCGACGTCCGGCGTCGGGGCCAGGCGGCCGGGAATGGCGATGGCGACCAGGCAGGCGACGAGGGCGGCGCTGGCGCCGATCAGGAATCCGATGTGCATACCGGCGAGGGATGGCACCTGGGCCGAGCCGAAGGTGACGGTCATGTTCGCCAGGACGACGCCGATCACCGCGCTCGCGGTGGACGTCCCGATGGAGCGCATGAGGGTGTTGAGACCGTTCGCCGAGGCGCCCTCCGAGGCCGGGACGGCCTGCATGATCAGGGTGGGCATGGCGGCGTAGGCCAGACCGACACCGATGCTGGTCACAACGCTGACGAGCAGGACTCCGAGCGGGCTGCCGGTGAGGCCGATGGCGAGGAAGTAGCCGGCGGAGATCACGGCCGAGCCGGCGAGTAGCGCCACCTTCGGGCCGCGCACCGTGATCAGCCGGCCGGCGATGGGCGAGACGGCCATCATCACCAGGCCCGCGGGGGCCATCCACAGGCCGGTGGCGAGCAGCGACTGGCCGAGCCCGTGCCCGGTGGCCTTCGGCAGCTGCAGCAGCTGCGGGCCGATCAGCGACATCGTGTACATCGCGAAGCCGAGCATGACCGAGGCGAGGTTCGTCAGCAGCACGGGGCGCCGGATCGTGGTGCGCAGGTCCACCAGGGGCGCCTCGACGCGGGTCTCCCACCAGGCCCACGCCACGAGGAAGGCCGCGGCCGTTCCGCCCAGGCCGAGGGTGGTGATGCTGGTCCAGCCCCAGGTGCTGCCCTTCGACACCGCGAGCAGCAGCGCGACGAGCCCACCGGAGAGCAGGACCGCCCCGGACAGGTCGAACCGGCCCGTGCCGCGCACCGGCGACTCGGGAACGACCCGCCAGACCAGGATCATCAGCGCGACGACGGCCACGGTCGAACCCCAGAACAGCACGTGCCAGTTCGTCTGCTGGGCGATCGCGGCGGCGAGCGGCAGGCCGAGGGCGCCACCGATCCCGAGGGAGGAGCTCATCAGCGCCATCGCCGGGATCAGCCGCTTCGCTGGCAGCAGGTCACGCATGATGCTGATGCCCAGCGGGATGATCGCCAGCCCGAGGCCCTGCATCGCCCGGCCGACGACCATCGGCACGAGGGTGTCGACCAGGGCACAGACCAGGGAGCCGAAGCCGAGCAGGAACCCGGAGACGAACAGCATGCGCCGCTTGCCGTAGAGGTCACCGAGCCGGCCGAACACCGGGTTCGCGACCGACGCGGCGAGCAGGGTCGCCGTGATCACCCAGGACGCGTCCGCCGCGTTCGTGTGCAGCAGCGACGGCAGTACCGGGATCAGCGGCACCATCAGGGTCTGCGTCATCGCGACGACGATGCCCACGGCGCCCAGGACGGCGATGATCGCGTTGACGGGCAGTGCGCCGTCCGCCCGGTGGGCGGTGGCCGAGTCGTTGTGGCCGGTGTTCTCGATGGAGGCCATGCCTCCTCCCAACATTCGTTGCGCGATACAAATATATGTATCATGCATATGAAGCGAATGTCAGTGCACGACCGGGCGGCGTCGGTCACACTCCGCACAGCGACGCCCGTTCCAGCCCACGGGGCGCGACGGCCCGGAACCCGGACCGACCCCGACCCCGGGCCAGCCGACAGCGGGAGGCGACCGGCAGCGGGAGCCGATCCGACAGCGGGGCAGACGCCCCGCCGGCCACCCCGGCGCGGACTCCCCTACGCCAGAGCGGACACGCCCACACGGCCGCGGCCGGGCACCGGGAGCCCCATCCCATCGGCCCGGGAGCCGCCAGGCGTTGCGGTCCACCCACATTGGTGACATTATGCTGTCACTAAATATTCCCAATCGGGATAGGTGACATATATGGAAAGCACCCGACAGGAGTCGTCACGATGACATTCGCCGGTGACCCGGACACTCGACCGGTGCTCGCGACGCCCGCGCAGATCCTCGCCGAGGAGACCCTCCTCCAACTGCTCGACGACCCTGCCCTGAAGAACGTGCGGGCGGAGCTTTACGCCGAGCTGGCGGCGACACCCAGGGGGCAGACGAAGTCGGGCGCGGCCACCCTTGACGAGGCGATGTCGCAGTGGACGAATTCGCTCGTCATGGCCGAGATCGGGAACTTTCTGCCGACCCCCGCGCCGGTGTGGGGAACGGATGACACGCCGCGTGAATGGCTCGGCCACACGCTTCCCGGTGTCGGAACCTCGGGAGACAATCCCGACGCGCTCTACCGCACCACCTTCCTAGAGGGAGACCGGCGCTACGAGGTCGTCGGCCAGTTCGACCTGGCGCGGCGGCCCGCGCAGCTCAACATCGAGCTGCACCGGGGAAACAAGGTCAGTCCCCCGCCGATCGATCTCAACAAGTCGGACCTGACGCCGCTCGCCAGCATCACCGACCGTGATCTGCAGATCGCCGCCGACGGGTCGTTCCGCATCACCATCGGCCCGGAACCGGAGAGCCCGGTGCACCTGCTGTCGGCTCCGGGCAGGCTGACCCTCGGTTCCCGCGACATGCTCGCCGACTGGGATCAGCGCCCGTCCCGCATGGAGCTGCGCCCGCTCGACGACGTGCCGCCCGGCACCTTCGATCCCGCGGAGATCGGGAAGGCCGCCCTCCGCGATCTTCCGCCCTACGTCCGCTTCTGGGCGAAGTTCCCGGAACTCTGGTTCGGCGGCCTCAAGGGCAACAAGATCACGCCCGCTCAGGGCCGCAACGGCAGCATGGCGGGCTTCATGGCGGCGCTCAGCTGGGACCTCGCCGCGGACCAGGCCATCATCGTCACCACCGATCCGATCGGTGCCGCCTACACCGGCTTCCAGATGATGGACCCCTGGATGATCAGCGCGAACGGCAAGCAGGCCCAGGTTTCCCTCAACCGGGGCCAGACCGCGCCAAATCCGGACGGCACCTTCACCTTCGTGCTGTCACACGAGGACCGCGGCGTCGCCAACTGGCTCGACACGACCGGTCTCGCCGAAGGACTCGGGCTGATCCGGTGGCAGGCCGCGCCGGCCGGCGCAACGATCGACACGAGCACCCTCGTGCGCGAGTTCAAGGTCGTCTCGCTCTCCGAGGTGGACGCGTTGCCGGATCTCCCCCGCGTCACGCCCGAGCAGCGCGCGGCGCAGCTGGCCGCGCGGGTCGAGGGATACAACAAGCGGACTCTGTAGGGCCGGCGAATCCCGCCGGCCGGATTCGGCTTCCTACACATCCGGACCGCGGTATCCGGAATGCGGGCGCCGCCGCCGGCCGATGCCGGGGGGCCACCCAGGCCCCCGGCTCCGCCACCTCGCCCGGCGAAGATCCGCATCAAGGCGGCATCCTCGTCAGGCGTCGTCGGGCCTCGTCAGGCACGGAACTCCTCCGGGCGAACAGGGGACGCGGCGGCCAGCGCCTCGAGGGCGGCCGCGGCCCCGAGGTCCTTGCCGTACACCGGCGTGCCGGGCTGCTGACGCCATGATTCCTCCAACGGGCCACCGTCGACCGGGTCGAAGCCCAGGTGGTCGACCAGGTCGAAGACCGTCTGCTTCCCCGGCCCGCCCGCGCCCGCGACCGGCAGCGCGATGCGGCCCTCGGCGCCCTTCGGCCGGCCGGACTCCAGCAGGTGCTTCCACCAGATCCCGTTGAACACCTTTATCACCGGTGAGCCGATCTGCTCGGCGACCCACACGCTCTCCGGGGTGCCCGCCTCGATCGCGGCGATGAGTCCGTCCCGTTGCTGCGGGTAGTAGTTGTTCGTCTCGATCACCGGGGCTCCGGGCTTCGCGCCCTTGAGAATCCCCGCCGCAAGATCCGGGACGCGCTTCTGCGGGATGCTGATGATGACGAGATCCGCGCCGTCGGCGGCTTCCGACGCCCAGACAGCCGTCGCCCCGGTCTCCTGAGCGAGGTCGGCCAGGGTCTCCGGATCCCGGGAGTTGGCCACCCGCACCTGATGGCCCAGCGCGGCCAGCCGCCGCGTCAGCGTCCCACCGATCTGACCTGCCCCGATAATCCCGATCTGCATTGTTGGATCCCTCCGACAGCTCGAACACCGCGCCTCGACCGGCGGCCGCTGCAACCTCGCCCGCGGGCGGCGTGTTCCCGTTCACGCGCCAACGAGTTACCGGCGGCGGCGTTCTCCCGACCGGCGCTGATCCTGCTGCCACGGGGCACCGGTGCGGCGGGGTCAGAACCGCCAGCGGGTGGCGCCACCCGGCTCGACGGTCCGCAGCGCGGTGGCGGCCGTCGGTCCGACCTGGTACACGAACCAGGGTGGCGGGCCGGCCGAGGGAGCGCTGAACTCGGCCGTGAGGGCCTGTCCCGACTCGTCCACCCGGGCCGGCCAGCCCTCGGCGGCCCAGCGTTCGGCCATCGCCGCCACGGTCACCGGATCGGTGACCCGGCTCGCCCGCCCCTCGAGCACGACATCGAACTCGGCGGTGGCCACGCTCAGCGCGCAGCGCGGATCGCGCGCGAGGTTCCTGGCCTTACGGGTGCGCTCCCCCGTCTCGAACCAGAAGCAGCCGTCGGCGAACAGGGCACCGATGCCCGTGACGTGCGGGGCGCCGTCCGGATTGATCGTGGTCAGCCAGCAGGTATGCCGGTMGGGTCCGCCGGAGCCGGGGGCCTGGGTGATCCCGGCGTCGAGGCGGGCCTGGACGGATGCCCAGTCCAGCAGCGGGAGGTCGTAGAGGTCGGCAAGGTTGGTTGCGTCCATGGACACATGGACCGCGCCCGGCCCCGAAACTCATCGCTTACGTTCCAGGCCGGCCGTTCCAGGCCCGCCATCCCCGACCGGCCGCTCCAGACCCGTCGTTTCAGACCCGCTGCTCCAGACCGGTCACCCACGCGGGCGAGCGCCCGGCAGGGAGTCCGTGACCTTCAGTGATCTGCGCGTCGCCGACGCCCGAGCGACACCGGCAGTTTGGTCAGGTTAGGCTTACCTTCATTCAAAGTCTCCGGCGGCCCGGCCGGCGACGAAGGAGGTCAGGACCATGGCCACGACTGGTCGCACCCGGCCCGTTCGAACGCAGGCGGTTCTCGCCATCCAGGAGAAGCGTTGGATCAGCCCCGGCATCGTCCGCGTCGTCCTCGGCGGCCCCGGATTCGATGCCTACAACGACAACGCGTTCACCGACAAGTACGTGAAGATCTTCTTCGCCGATCCGGCGCACGGCCTGGAGCCACCGTACGACCTCGCCGCGCTGCGGGCCGAGCACCCGGAGAAGCTGCCCGCGACCCGGACCTACACCGTCCGCTGGGCCGACCCCGACACCCGCCGGCTGGCCATCGACTTCATCGTGCACGGTGACGAGGGCATCGCCGGGCCCTGGGCCGCGGGCGCCGAGGTCGGCGACCTGCTCGTCCTCAGCGGCGCCGGAGGCGCCTACCGCCCGGACCCGGCCGCCGACTGGCACCTGCTGGCCGGCGACGAGACCGTGATCCCCTCCACCACCTCAGCCCTGGCCGCGATGCCCGCCGAGGCGACGGGAGCGGTGATCCTGCTCGTCGACTCCGCGAAGTACGAGATCCCCATCCCCCGGCCCGACGGTGTCAACCTGCGCTGGCTGCACCGGGAGACGGCGGTGGCGGACGTCGACCCACTCGTYGACGCGCTGCGCGAGCTGCCCTGGCCCACCGGAACGCCACAGGTGTTCGTGCACGGCGAGCGAGGCACCGTCAAAGCCGCCCGACGCCTGCTCACCGTGGATCGCGGGGTGCCCCGCGAACGGCTCTCGATCTCCGCGTACTGGGCCGCCGGCCGCACCGAGGACCGGTTCCAGGCCGAGAAGCGCGAGCCCATCGGCCAGATCTAGCGCCGATCTGAAGCCGCGTCCGCGAAGATCGGCTCTGCGGCGCGGACGCGCCAGGCAGGTTCCGGCGCCGGCCGAGCAGACATGGCGATCGGCAGCAGTACGGACTCTCAACGGCTGATTACCGTTAGCAGGTGCGACGGGCGCGGGGTCCGAGGGCCGCCGCGCGGTACGGCGGCGGCTGTCACAGCCGCCTCAGCCTGGGTGCACCATGCCCGGCAGGGAACCCTCGCGGTCCGGGTTCGGGTGTGGTCGGGGTCAGAAGGGCGGTTGTTTGTCGTAGGTGATGTTCCACTCCGAGGTGGTCTTTCCCGATGATTCATCGCCGCCCTCTCCCGCCGCACCGGAGTTGTACCGCGGTTCGACATATGAATGCGGACGGGTGACGAGCGTCGCGCCGAACGGGCCCGTCCAGAAAAACATTCCCTTCTCCGACCGTGTCAGCCGCCAACGGCCGGAGTGGTCAAGCCCTACATTTGGAACCCACTGCAATCAGGTGCTCTACCTGCGCTCCTTGCTTCCAAGATAATCGATGGCCCGTCGGTTCACCGATCGTGATTTCGCTGCCGGACCGTCGACACAGGGCCGAAGATCGAGAGCTTGCAGTCCCTGCCACCGCCGCGCGCCGCGACCGCCCTCACGATTCCGCGACGCCACACCTATCTCGCCGTGGGTGGCGAGACCGAGCCGCCGATCGGACGACTTGCGCGCGATAGTACCGCAATGGTAACGTCGCTTCCGGGTCACTATCACGCGCTAGCGACGTGACATACAGGGCGAGGTGGGCACTTTGGATCATTCGACGCCAGCCATGGATGAGGAATGCGCGGCCGCGTGGCGGCTTATTCTCGACAAGTACTTCGGTGGAGCAGCCGGAAGGATAGACATCACCGAAGACATCATTCCCAAAGCGCGTGCCCACAAAATGCCGAGCCGCGAAATGCTACTCGAAGCATTCCCCTTTACCGAGGAGGAGCACACGATCCCAGGGCCAGAATCAGAGATCACCATCTCTGTTTTCACACCCATTGATCACGGCGACACTGGCCCGGGAATTTTCTGGATTCATGGTGGCGGAATGGTCACTGGCGACCGTTTCGGGGTTGTTCCGGCGCTTCGGCTTGCGATGGCGACCGCCGCCGTCGTTGTTTCCGTCGAATATCGGCTCGCTCCTGAGTATCCCGACCCCGCGCCCGTGGACGACTGCTACGCCGCTCTGCTCTGGACCTTTGATCATGCTGACGAACTCGGGATCGACGCCAGTACGCTCGTCCTCGCTGGCGGCAGCGCCGGTGGTGGCATTGCTGCTGGCACAGCACTTCGCATGYGGGACAACGGCGGGCCGAGAATCGCCGGATTGCTGTTGTCGTGCCCGATGCTCGACGACCGGATGCACACTGCCTCAGCCCACATGACCGGCGTACTCCCCTGGAGCCGTACCAGTAACGAGACCGGGTGGCGCATGCTGCTGGGGGATCGCGCCGGCACCGACAATGTATCCATCTACGCTGCGCCCGGCCGAGCGACCGACCTGTCCGGGCTCCCTCCAACCTTCATCGACGTCGGCACCGTCGATCTCTTCCGCGACGAGGACGTTGCCTTTGCCTCAACGATCTGGGCGTGCGGCGGCGATGCGGAGATCCATGTCTGGCCCGGCGGATTTCACGGCTATGAGGACTGCGCGCCCAACGCCCCGCTCGCCGTAGACACTCTCGTAGCCCGCGAACGCTGGTTGGCCCGAGTCCTCAGTCGTGCCCGTAGCCACGCCACCTAGGCCAACAGCCTTTAGGAACCTCCAGGTTTCCGCGACATGGCCGGAGGACAGGCTTGCGGCCTTACTTTCGACAGGAGTTCCGGACACTGCTGCCGGATACCGAAGGGATCGCCCGTTTCAGCGCTCGTCACAGGCACCGCCACGGCGGGCGCGCCTGGTGCCGTGCCGGCGGCGGTGACACCGCCGCCGGCACCACTAACCGCGTTGAAATCGCGAAACCCCTGATCGCGACAAATGCGGCAGCCTCATTTGACGGTGCTGACCCGTCTCAGGAGCGGGCCAGCTCCCGTTCGTCTTCGGGCCGGTCGTCGTCGTCTTCGGGCCGGTCGACCTCGTCTTCAGGCCGGTCGACCTCGTCTTCAGGCCGGTCGACCTCGAAGGAGCCGGTGCCCACACTGTGGGTGACAACCTCGTCGGCTGGTTCGACCGAGACTCGCGGAGTGATGCGGTCCAGCCATTTCGGGAGGTACCAGTTGGCCTTGCCGACAAGGTGCATCAGCGACGGTACGAGCATTGTCCTGAGAACGAAAGCGTCGATGAACACGGCGGCGGCGAGGCCGGTACCGAAGATCTTGATCGGCCGGCCCGGGCTGACCACGAAGCCGAGGAAGACGGCAATCATGATGATGGCGGCGGCGGTGATGATGCCGCCGGTCTCGCCCTGCCCGATGGTCACCGATCGCTTGTTGTCGCGGGTGTGTACCCATTCCTCATGCATGCGACTGACCAGGAACACCTGGTAGTCCATCGACAGGCCGAACAGGATGGCGAACAGCATGACCGGGATCCAGGCGTCGATCGGTCCGCCTGGTCCGGCGCCCATGCTGTCGGAGAGCCAGCCGTACTGGAAGATCGCCACAACCAGACCGAACGAACCGGCCGCTGCCAGCAGGTTCATCACCGCGGCGGTCAGCGGGATGACCAGGCTCCGGAACGCGATGAGCAGCAGGACGAACGACAGGCCGACCACGACCGCGATGAACAGCGGCATCTTCCGGGCGAGCACCGCGRCGAAGTCGACGTTGATCGCCGTGTCACCGTAGGTGTAGATGTGGTTGGCCGTGCCGTCGTACAGCGGCGGCAGGGTGGTCGAGCGCAGGTGCCGGACCAGCTCGTAGGTCTTCTCCGACTGCGGTGACGTGGTCGTCTTGAACGTCACGAAGGCGACGTTCTCAGCGAGCGGAACCGTGCCCAGGCTGCCCGGGTCGATGCCCGGGACAGCGGACAGCGTCTTTGTCACGCGCTGCAGGTAGGCCTGGTCCGAGGCGCCCGGGCCGCTCACAACGGCTTCCAGAGCGGAGTTGTAGCCGACGCCGAAATCGGAGGCGATCAGGTCGTAACCGTCGCGGGTCGTGGAGCTCTTCGGGTCGCTGCCCTGATCGCTGGCGCCCAGCTCCATCGAGAAGAACGGCAGCGCGATCGCGACCATGATCGCGCCCGAGACGATCGCGCCGACGGCGGGGCGCCCAGCGACGAACCGCGACCACCGGGCCCAGCCCCCCACCGGACGGTCATCGATGAACTCACCGGCCCGCACCGCCGCCCGCTGCCGGCGGGGCAGCACCTTCAGGCCGAAGATGGCCAGCAATGCGGGCAGCAGCGTCAGCGAGGCGATCATGGTGAAGCCGACCGCGAGCGCGGTCGCCACCGCCATGCCGTTGAAGAAGCTCACCCCGAGCGCGATCAGACCGAGGATGGCGATGCACACGGTCGTACCGGCGAACAGCACCGCCCGGCCGGAGGTGTTGAGCGCGTTCACGATCGAATCCGCGACGGGCATGCCGCGCCGCAGGTTGCGGCGATGCCGCGTGAGGATGAACAGCGCGTAGTCGACGCCGACGCCGATCACCATCAGCTCGGCCAGGTACGGGGTGATGTTGGAGACGTTGATGGCGTGGCTGAGGATGTAGATCACGCCGAGGCCGCTGACGAGCGCGGCCACCGCGCTGGCCAGCGGCAGCACCGTGGCGGCCACGGTGCGGAAGACCAACGCCAGGATGATGAGGGCGGCCGCGAATCCGATGAACACCGACGAGCCCGAGCCGTCGCTCTGCCCGATGCCGGTGAAGGCGTTACCGGTGAACTCGACCTGCAGCGAATCGCTGCGCAGCGTCTTCAGCTGATCAAAAACGTTCTTGAACAGCTCGGCGTCGTAGTAGTCGTTCTCCCAGGTGATGGTGACCAGGGCCGTGGTGGAGCCGCGCGCGGTGTTGAGCAGCTGCGGGTTTCCCGGAGCTGCGACATCGCTCTTCGCGCAGTCGATCGACTCCCACGGCGACGCGATCAGCGCCACGTGGTTGCCTGAAGCGCACACCTCGGCCAGGGCCGGCTTCAGCTTCGCGGGCGGCTGGGTGAGCGTTCCACTCTCGCTCTTGATCACAACCGTGCCCGGGGCGCCGTTCTGATTGTTCAGGCCGGCATCCTCGAGGAGCTTCGCGACGGACGCGGTCTCGGTGTGCGGGAGGCTGAACGTGTCCTTGTACGAGGCCCCGCCCATCGCCCCGGCGATCCCCTGCACCGCGACGATGAAGACAATCCAGCCGGCGACGACGAACCATCGGCGACGGACAGCGAGTTCAGCGATCCGTTTCATCAATTCTCCTGCTCGATGTCGGGTAGCCGGCGAACGTCCTGGCATCAACGATCAAGTCCGAGTCGATCTCAGCTTCTCGCACATACTTCCAGACAGCCGTGGCCTGCGATTTGGGTGGCGCCGGCTGGGGCCCTGCCCGTAGTCGGCCTGCTACTCGGCAGCCGGCACGTCATCCCGAACGGCGGACCTGTGGAGACTCCGTGCTCGGCACGTGCTCGGCACGGCGACCGCCCGTGTCTGGGAGCTGCAAGCCTGGTGACCCTCCGCGGATGTGTTTCGACGCACCGGGACCAGCGGTGCCTCATGGGGCGGCGTCGCGCAGGGCTGGGGCGAGCTCACGCCATTCACGGTCTGGCAGCACGGTCGGGTCGACGGTGAGGACCTGGACACAGACGTGGTTGGCGCCGGCGTGGAGGTGCTGGCGTACCCGGTCCCGGATTGTCCCGGCGTCGCCGTAGGCGACGATCGCGTCGACCAGCCGGCGGCTCGGGCCGCCGACGAGGTCGTCATCACCGAAGCCCAACCGCCGCATGTTCGCCTCCTGGTGGGGTGCCGCGGAGACGTAGCCGGCGACGTGCGCCGCGGCGACCTGACGGGCCCGGTCGACATCGGTGTCCAGGACGACGGCCTGCTCGACCCCGAGGAACGCCTCGGGACCCATGATCTCGCGGGCCCGCCGGGTGTGTTCGACGGGCACGAAGTACGGGTGCGCCCCCCATGTCCGTTCGGCCGCCAGCGACAGCATCTTCGGGCCGAGCGCGGCCAGCACCCGGCGCACGGCCGGCCGCGGCGACGGGCTGTGGGCGGGGACGGCGTCCATGGCCGCCAGGTAGGCACCCATGGTCGACACGGCTCGGCCCAGGCCCGGTACGGGGTATCCGTCCAGCAGGTGGGTGGTGTCGTCAACCCGGTGTCCCCCGAGGCCGAGAAGGTAGCGTCCCGGGAACGTCTCGCCGAGCGCGCGGGCCGCGCCCGCCAGGGCGATCGGGTCACGGAACGCGATGTTCGCGATGCCGGACGCGACGGTGACCCGCCGGGTGGCCGACAGCAGCAGCCACGCCTGGCTCACCGCGTCCCGACCGAATCCCTCGCCGTACCAGATCGCGCCGTAGCCCAGTTCCTCGATCTCCGCGGCGGCCTCCCGCACCCGGCTGGAGGGCTGGCCGTCGAAGGCGAACGTCCAGACGCCGACGTGGCCGAGCGGGTGTCCCAGGTCCTCTGTCACCGTGCTCCTTCGAGCCTCTCATCATCCGGACAGGCTGTCCGGTTCGGTCCGGCTACGATACGGACACGATGTCCGGTTGTCCATGTGGGCACGTGAGAGGAGAAGGACGGCAGTGGTTGGACGAGCGCCCGCAGAGCGCCCCCCACGCACCGACGCCCGGCGCAACCGGGAGCGCCTGCTCGTGGTCGCCCGCGAGGCGTTCGACGAGGCCGGACCCGACGCTTCTCTTGTCGAGATCGCCCGCCGGGCCGGGGTCGGGCAGGGAACCCTCTACCGGCACTTCCCGACCCGGGCCGCGCTGCTCAGCGCCGTTCTCGCCGACCGGATCGAGACACTTCGCAGACAGGCGGCGGAGCTGTCAGCCGCCCTCTCCACCGACGAGGCGCTGGCGGCCTGGCTGCACCTGTTCCTCGTCCACGCACGTGTCAACCAGGGCCTGGCCGGCGCGTTCATGACCGAGGGACCCGAGACGGCCGCCGACTGCCATCAGACAATCACCGCCGCCGCGGCCGACCTTCTGGGCCGCGCCCAGCGGACGGGGACCGCCCGCCCCGACCTGAGCCCGGATGATCTGATCCAGATCGTCGTCGGCATTGCGCTGGCGACCGCCCGCGACGGCGACGCCGGCCAGGCCGACCGGCTACTCACGCTCGTCCTGGACGCCGTCCACCGGACAGGGCCCGTCGCATAGGCCGGGACGCCTCTGATCAGGTTCACGCAGGACGACGGCGCCGGTCCACAGGAAGCCACGAAAAATGCCGGCTGGCCGTGTCGATCCGCGGCGGGGCCGTTCGACCTGGTGGTGAGAGGGTCGAACGGCGACCTCGGGAAAGGGAGATCGACGATGGCGAAGTACATGCTGATCATGCGTGGCACGGACGAGTCCCTCGCGAAGATGATGGACACGCCTTTCGAGGAGATGCTCGAGGTCGTGGGCCGCTTCAACGAGGAGTTGATCCGGGCTGGTGTGCTCGTCGCCGCCGAGGGGCTGGACGACCCGTCCCAGGGCGTGGTGGTCGACTACAGCAGTGAGACGCCGGTGGTCACCGACGGTCCGTACGGCGAGACCAAGGAGCTGTTCGGCGGCTTCTACATCATCGAGGTCGCCTCGAAGGAGGAGGCTGTCGAGTGGGCGAAGCGGATGCCCGCGATCAACGGTTCGAAGTGCGAGATCCGCCGCGTGCCGGGCATTGACGAGTTCCCGCAGGACAACGAGTGGGTCGTCAGGGAGCGGGCGTGGCGCGAGCGGACCGGCCAGCTCTGATGCCCGCGGGCACCGGCGGCCCGCCGAGCGCCGAGCCGGCGCGGCGGGCCGTCGAGGCCGTCTGGCGGATCGAGTCCGCCCGGATCGTCGGCGCACTCGCCCGCTACACCGGCGACTTCGCGCTCGCCGAGGACGTCGCCCAGGAGGCGGTGGCCGAGGCGCTCGTCTCCTGGTCACGGGACGGCGAGCCGGCGAACCCGGTGGGCTGGCTCCTGACGACCGCGCGACGGCGCGCCGTCGACAGTTTCCGCCGCCGGGCGGCGCTCGACGAGCGGTACGCCATGGTCGCCGGGCAGCTCGCCGAGGGTGAGGCCGTCTCGGGCGGCCTGGCCCCGGCGGCCCGGTCGGACGATCTGCCGTGGGACCCCGACCGGATCGACGACGACATCCTGGCGCTGATGTTCGTGGCGTGTCATCCGGTGCTGTCGGCCGAGGCCCGGGTGGCGTTGACCCTGCGAGCGGTCGGCGGATTGTCCAGCGAGGAGATCGCCCGGGCGTTCCTGGTGCCCGTGCCGACGATCCAGGCGCGGATCACGCGGGCGAAGAAGACCCTCGCCGCGGCCCGGGTGGCGTTCGAGCTGCCGCCGGCGGCGGAACGGCGCGGGCGGCTCTCCGACGTCCTGAGTGTGCTTTACGTGATCTTCACCGAGGGTTCGACGGCGACGTCCGGTGACGACCTGCTGCGGCCCGATCTGGCCTACGAGGCGATCCGGCTGGGACGGACGCTGGCCGCGCTGTTGCCCGACGAGCCGGAGGCGCACGGGCTGCTCGCCCTGTGCGAGCTGACGGCCGCGCGCTTCGCGGCGCGCACCGGGCCCGACGGCGAGGCGGTGCTCCTGGAGGACCAGGACCGGCGGCGGTGGGACAGGTCGGCGATCCGCCGCGGCGTGGCCGCGATCGGCCGGGCCGCGTCGCTCGGGCACGGCCTCGGGCCGTACGGCCTGCAGGCGGCGATCGCCGCCTGCCACGCGTCGGCACCCTCGGTGGCGGAGACCGACTGGGAGCGGATCGTGCTCCTCTACGAGGCGCTCGGCCGGGTGGCTCCCTCCCCCGTCGTCGAGCTCAACCGCGCCGTCGCCGTGGCGATGGCGGCCGGGCCGCGGGAGGCGCTGGCCATCGTGGACGATCTCGTCGCCGCCGGCCGGTTGTCGGGCTCGCACCTGCTCCCGAGCGTGCGCGGCGAGCTGCTCTCCCGGCTCGGCCGGACGTCCGAGGCCCGGGCCGAGCTGGAACTCGCCGCGCGGCTGTGCCGCAACGTCCGCGAGCGTTCGGTGCTCCTGCGCAAGGCAGCCGCGCTGGCGTGACGCCCTCGCCGGGTTCAGCGCCGGATCGCCGGGATCACCACCAGGTCGCCGGGATCACCACCGGTCGTGGTGCAGGACGGTCTCCAACGGCTCCCGCGGGGCCGGGCGGAACGTCGTGCCGATGGTGTGGGCGACCGGGATCAGCGCCCCCTGGCTGTACCCGGGCGGGATGCCGAGCAGCTCGGCGACCTCTCGCGAGTAGCCGAGGTGCAGCGACGTCCACGCGGTGCCGAGGCCGCGCAGGCGGGCGGCGAGCATGAAGCTCCAGACGGCGGGCAGCAGGGAGCCCCAGAACCCGGCCTGGACCTGCGGCGGGATCTGCGTGACGTCACCCTCGAGGCAGGGGATCAGCAGGACGGGGACCCGGTGCATGTTCTCGGCGAKGTAGCGGGCCGAGTCGCTGACCCGGGCCTGCGTTGCCGCGCGCTCGCCCTCGTACCCCGCGGCGGACGCCCCGCCGGCGGCCAGGTAGGCGGTCGCGCCCTTCCGGTAGTACCCGGCGATGCCGGCGCGCAGCTCGGGGTCGGTCACCACGATCCAGTGCCAGCCCTGCCGGTTCGAGCCGCTCGGCGCCTGCAGCGCGATCCGCAGGCACTCCTCGATCAGTTCGGGTGCGACCGGGCGGTCCAGGTCCAGCCGCTTGCGGACGCTGCGGGTCGTGGTCAGCAGTTCCTCTGGGGTCAGCTCAGGTACGGCCACCGGGTCATCCTCCCACTGCCGGCCGCCGGCGGGGGCCGCCACGGGCTCCTCACCCGGCTTCCCGGAATCATCGGACGGGGGCGTGGGACGTCACGCCTTGTAGGCGAGGCCGCCGTAGATGCTGACCGCGGCGTCGGTCAGGTCGGCGGGCACCGCGCCGTCCGGTCGCCAGCGGTGGACGACCTGCAGGCCCGGTTCGAGCAGCTCCAGCCCGTCGAAGAACCGCTCGACCTGCGCGCGGTCACGCAGGTGCATGGGGACACCGCGGCTCAGGTAGGTCTCCTGCACCGCCAGCATCGCCGGGTCGAAGTCGGCCGTCAGATGGGTGAGCGCGACGTAGCTGCCGGACGGCAGGGCGTCGACGAGACGCCGGATGATGCCGTACGGGTCGTCGGAGTCGGAGAGGAAATGAAAGACCGCGATGAGGGAGAGGGCGACCGGCCGGGTGAGGTCGAGGGTTTCCTTCAGCTCCTGGGCGCCGAGGATGTGGTCGATGTCGCGCACGTCGGAGTGCAGGTAGGACGTGCGGCCCTCGGGGGTGCTGGTGAGCAGGGCACGGGCGTGGGCGAGGACGATCGGGTCGTTGTCGGTGTAGACGACCCTGGTCTCCGGCGCGATCTCCTGGGCGACCTCGTGCAGGTTCGGCGAGGTCGGGATGCCCGTGCCGATGTCCAGGAACTGGCGGATGCCCAGCTCACCGGTGAGATGACGGGTCGCCCGGGTCATGAACGTCCGGTTCTGCCGGACGACGATCCGGGAGTTCGGGAAGACGGCGATGGTCTGTTCCGCCGCCTCCCGATCGGCCGGGAAATTGTCCTTTCCGCCGAGGAAATAGTCGTACATCCTCGCCGCGTGCGGGACGTCCGTTCTGAGCTCGACGGGGTCCAGCCGGTCCATCAGGGTCTTCCACTGATGGCCACCTGTCGGATCGTCGGTCATGCCCACCCCTCGGCGTCACTGGTGCCGCCCCCGCCGACAAGCCGATGACCTGCGACGGACGCGGGCGCCAGGGCGGAGCGCGGAAGTTCTGTCACCGAATTATGGTGTTTCGTCCGCGGAGCGTCGCAGCGGGCACGAGTGGCGTCCGCCACCGGATCGGCCCGGACACGCTGCCGACCCGGGGCCGCGGACCTCGTGACAGCCGGTGAGATCAGGTGCCGGCTCCGCCGGTCAGGGGCTGATCAGTGGTCGGAAGGCTGCCTGCACCTGGGAGTCGGAGGGGGTGACGGACCTCGTCGGACTGTAGCCGTAGACCAGATACGGGCAGCTGGTCCCGCCGATCTCCACTCTGGTGTCGGCCAGGAGCTGTCCGGTCCGTAGCTCGTAAACGCGGACGGGTATCGCCACCCGGTGAAACGTCACGTTCCCGCTGGTGTATCGGCAGGTCTCGACCGCTGCTCCGAGTTCGGACGCGCCGACGCAGAGAACCCGCGTGGCAGTGGCGACGTCATCGGTCTTCCACTCGGCGGGGAGCTTGCTGGTGTATTGCGTGTCGCCGACTGTCAGTGCTCGATTCGGCCCGGCGGGAGCGGCGGAGAACGGTACCGGAGCGGCGCAGTACCTCGGTTGAGCGGAACCCGACGGCCGCAGCAGATTCCGCAGGTTCGCCAGCTCGACCGCCCGCTCGTGGGCGATCCTCGCCTCCTCGATCTTCTGGGCGGCCTGCCGCACCCCCTCCCGGGCCGCGGGCGCGAGCTCGTGGTCGGGGTACTCGTCGAGCAGCTGCTGGTAGCTCGCCCGCGCGTGCTCCCAGTCCGCGGCCGCCAGCAGACGGCTGCCGCAGTCGGCCAGCGCCGCGGGTGCTATCCGCGGGACGGCCCGGCGGGCGCGGTCCAGCTCGCCGCCATCGGACGGCCGCTCGGCGAGCCAGGTGGCGATCCGCACGGTGATGCAGGGATCCTCGGTCGGCAGGCCGTCGAGGAACCGGTCCAGGGCCGCCTCGACCAGGCCCTCGTTGCCGGGCAGCTCCGTGAGCACGGTGGTCAGCTGCTGGAAGCCCTGGTCCAGCGCTTTCGTGTCGCCGGCCAGTCCGGCGTCGAGCGGGCCGACGGCCGTCCGCAGCAGCCCGCACGCCTCGACCATGCCCTCGCCGTCGGCGCCCGGGGAGACGTCGACCATGCGATGGGCGGGCGACACCCGTCCCACGGCTGATTCCACCCGCGGGCAGTCGCCGGCACGGCGGGCCTGCGCGACGTCCCCCTCGATCCGCACGACGTCGAACCGGAGAAGACCGAAGGCCAGCAGCACCGGGAGCACGCAGGCGACGGCGATGACCCACTGCCGCCTCGACCGGAACGGTCGGATCCGGCCCCGGTGCGGCCGTCCCCCGGCCAGGTACCAGCCGTGCACGATGACGGCCACCCACCACGCGAGCACGGCGAGCCCGAACCACAGCGTCTGCGCGACCGAGGCAAAGATGATCAGTAGCTCGACGGTGATCAGGAGGACGACGACGGCGAGCTGTCCCCGGCCCAGCATCAGGTAGCCGCCGCCGAACAGTGAGGCGTTGGCGACGGCGACGGCCAGCGGGTCGTGGGACCGGGCCGCCGGCTTCGGCGTCGGCTCGCCCTGCGTCATGGGTTGTCCTTCCTTGCCGCCTGCTTCGTCGCCGCCTGCTTCGTCGGCTCTCGCCCGCCGGACGGGCTTTCGATCGATGGCCGGGTGGGCCTCTCGATCGCCGGGCGGGCTCCTGGTCGCCGTCGCGTCAGGCGGGCGGCGCCACGCGGAGGGTCACCGTTCGGTTTCGGAGATCGCCGGCGGCGTCTCCGGTGGGATCGCCGGCGGGCTCGCCGGCATAGGGGGCGAGGGCGTCGCCGGCCGCGGAGATCGTGAGGGCCGCGGCCGGGACGCCGGCCGCGCGCAGGATCTCCGCGGCGGACGCGGCGCGGGCCAGGCTCAGCGCGGTGTTGTCGGGGAAGGGTCCGCCCGGGCGGACCGGGAGATTGTCGCTGTGGCCTACGACCTCGACGGCGACCCCGGGCGCGGCCGCGAGCCGGGCACCCAGCGCGGTGAGCGCCGCGCGGCCTTCGGGGGTGGGTGTGTCGTGCGTGGCGAACAACGCGTTGCGGAAGACCACGACCGCCTGCCCGCCGGCCCTGGTGATCGTGACGTCCGGGCCGGCGAGGCGCGCGGCCAGGTCCGCCGTCAGATCCCCCGGCCTGGCCGGAGCCGGAGCGGGGGCCGCGGGCGCCGGCACGGGCGCCGCGGGGGCTGATGCGGTGGTGGTCGACGCCGCCGGCTCGGCGCGGTCGTGGCCGAGCCACCAGCCGCCACCGAAGGCGAGCGCGACGAGAAGGGCGGCGGCCGCGCCGCCCCGGGCGATGCCGCCGCCGCGGGTGCGCAGCCGTTCCAGGCGGCGCAGACCCGCCGCCGCCCCCGCCAGGTTGCCGTCCAGGGCCAGTGCGGCCCGCCAGTGCCGCTCGGCGTCGTCGTACCGGCCCTGCTGCGCCCGGATCCGGGCGAGCAGGTCGTGCTCCGCGGCAGTGTGGTCGCGCCCGGCGGCCAGCTCCGCGAGCAGGCGCGCGGCGTCCTCGTGCCGGCCGGAGCGGGCCAGCACGGCGGCCTGCCCGCGGACGACCTCGCCGACGAGCACGGCCCGGGCGGTGTCACCGGGCCCCGCCGCGGCCGGCGGCGGGCCGGGCTCGGTCACCGGCTCGGCCGGCACGGCCGGCACGGCCAGATCCGGCGGCCCGGTGCGGCCCAGGGAGCCGATTCCGGCCCGGCGGTGGCGGGTGCCGACGTCACAGGGATCGCCGGACACTGCTCCCCTCCTGCCGCTCTGGCGTGCCCTCGGACGGAAGCAGGTCGAACAGCTGCCGGTTCACCGTGCGCAGCCGCTCGATGTCGTTGCTGTCGACGGCGCGCCGGCCCTCCGCGATCAGGCGGGCGGCCAGAGCCTGATCGCGCAGCTCGGGCCGTTGTTCGACGAGCTGGGAGAAGTGGGCCATCACGACGGCGCCCGTCTTGCGGTCGACCACCATCGCCAGGTGACCGGTCAGCTCGTCGACGAGGGTGCGCAGGTGCGCGGCGTCGCGACCGGCCAGTGCCCAGCGGACGTCGGCGGCGAGGACCTCGTACCGGCGCCGGTCCTGGGCGTCGCCGTACTCGTCGATGATGCCCGGCGCGTCGCGCAGCACCCGGTTCGCCCACTCGACCAGCGAGGGCCACTCCAGTGCCTCCTCGACGGCGTCGAGCTTGGCCCGCAGGTCGAGCATCCGCTTGCCGGCGGTGCCCGCCGCGTCCGCGTCCCCGTGTTCGGTGGAGGACACGTCGTTCTCGAGCTGGCCGAGCGCCCGCTCGTCCTCCAGCTCGCCGAGCAGGGCGAGCGCGGCCGGGTCGGACGTCCGCTCCGCGTCGGCGCGCAGGGCGTCGTACCGCTCCTGCTCGGCTGTCAGGTCCCGGCGCAGCTTGACCGGGTCGGCGGCGGTCTCGGTGGTCAGGTCGTGGAACGCCTCGAACTCCTCGTCGAGAATCGGTACGTAGGCCTTGGTGGTGACCAGCCGGGAGGCGTCGATCTGGATCTCCACCTCGATCTCGCTGTTCTTCGGGATGTCCCGGGCCACCTGGTCGGCGAGGATCTCCAACGCGCCGACCTGCCGGTTGCGGTCGGCCCGGGGGTGCTCCCCCTCCAGGATCGGGATCCGCAGCAGGCCGCCGGACTGGCCGCGGGTGAGCCGCACGGTGCTGCGCAGGATCTCGCGGGCCCTGGCGGGAATCCGGGTGCCCTTCTCCAGCAGCCAGGCGACCTCGTTGCCGGCCAGCGCCACCCCGATCGAGTGGGTGAGGGTGGCGGCGGGGGCGACCACGCCGAGGGTGTAGGTCAGCTCCGCGGGCTGGATCCGCTCGCGGGTGCCCGTCGGGTCCTCCAGGACGATCTCGTAGGTGTTGCGCAGCCCGGGCTCGGCCCGCAGCGTGGTGATGAACGAGCCGGCCGCCGGCAGGATGATCTGCCCGCTGCGCCACGGCGGGCGGGCCTGCCCGTTGACGAACTCGACGGTGAACCCCTCCAGGTTCCGGTCCGCCGGGCCCTGCACCACCCCGCCGACCACCGGCTCCGGGTCGGCGCCGATCGGCTTGTACTCGAGGTCCACGGTGTAGGAGACGTCGGCGCGCACCGGTTCCGCCGGCAGCCGCTGAGTCCCGGCGAAGATCGCCGCGCCGCGGGCCACGACGGTCATCGGGTCCTGACTGACGTCCAGCTCGATGCCGAGGCCCTCGCGCAGCCGTCGCCGCAGATGGGGCATGAGGGTGGGCCCGCCGACGAGCAGTACCCGGTCGATCTTCTCCGGCGCGAGCTGGCTCTCCCGGAGCGCGGCCTGGCAGATGTTGATCGCGCGGGCGACGAAGGGCTCGGTCAGCTTGTCGACGTCAGCGGCGAACAGCTCGTGGACGAACTCCACCGGGTTGCCCCGGGGGTCGGTGCACAACGGGGGGTCGCTGATGTCGATGAGCGCCGAGTCAGCGGAGGACAGCTCGATCTTGGCGTTCTCGGCGGCGGCCTTCAGCTTCGCGATCGCCTGCGCCCAGGTGGGCTCGCCCCGTCCGAAGCCGGGCAGGGAGTACTGCCGGAGCAGCGCGGGCATCAGCAGCTCCTCGACGATCGCCCAGTCGATGAGCTTCCCACCGAGGAAGTTGTCACCGCGGTGGTTGACGATGTCGAACTCGCCGTCCCGGATGTGCACGATCGAGGCGTCGAAGGTTCCGCCGCCCAGGTCGAAAACCAGCCGGTAGATGTTGTCCTCGTCGCGCTGGAAGCTGTAGGCGAGGGCGGCTGCGGTCGGTTCCTGGAGCAGCGGAGACAGTCCGAGGCCGGCGGCCTCGGCGGCCCGCCGGGTGGCGTCGGTCTGGTTCAGCTCGAAAGCGGCCGGGACGGTGATGACTGCGGCGCGGATATCCTCCCCGAGCTGCCTGTTGACGTTCGCCTTGAGCGCCCGCAGCACGTGCGCGGACAGTTCCTCCGGGCTCATCGAAAGGCCACTGTTGGCGAATGTCGTCGCCTGGTCACGTAGCCCCATCTTGAGCTTGAACTCGGCGGCGGCGTTCGCCGGATCGGATTCGACCCGTTCCCGGGCGCGTTCACCGACGTGGATCCGGCCGTTGCGGTCGGCGTAGACCGCGGACGGGGTCGTGTCGTGCTGGAACGCGTTCTTGACGATGCGGGCCTCGGTGCCGTCCAGGACCGCGATCGCACTGTTGGTGGTGCCAAGGTCGATACCGAAGTCCATCGTCGATCGCGCCATCGTTCCTCCTGCTGCCCGGTGGGGCGGGTCGCGCGGTGCCGGTGTCAGGGGCCCACGAGCGGGCCGGCGGATGCGGGTCGGATGCGGGTCGGGTCAGCCGTCCTCGTCCCGGGTCACGGGGACGCCGACGACGACCTCGCCGGTCTGGACGCGCAGTCCGTGCAGGTAGACGCTCGGCCGCAGGGTCTCCAGGACGGTCTCGTCGGTCAGGCCCTCGGTCTGCTGGAACTCCAGGACCTGCAGATCGAGACCGGAGTCGTACCGGGTGTGGTCGTGCTCCTGGATCTCGACGCCGGCCGCGGCGAGGGTGCTCCAGAGCGATTCGAACTGGCGCCGCGCCCGGCGGAGATCCGCCGCCCCGCCGCCGTCACGCGCGCCGGGGCTCGGCGCCGGGCCGGAAAGGCGGCGGCGCAGTCGCCACAGCCCGGTCGCGAGCTCGGCCACCGCCGGCTGGGCCAGCGTCCCCGCCGGAGCCGGGTTCACCGGCTGATCGTCGGGCGCCGGAACGGGCTCGGATCTCGCGACGGCTCGCAGCAGTGCCGCGGCCCATTCCTCGGGCGTCGCGGGCCGGGCGATGCGGAACTCACGGGGATGGCGCCACTGGCGCGGGATCTCAAGCACCGCCGACTCCCAGCGGCCGTTCCCCGTTCCGCCATCCCTTTTCGCGTAGTTCCACGATCGGTGGGAACAAGTCGATGTGTTCTCGTTGTCTTCGCCCGGCGGAACCGACGACGACATTCAGATCCACGATGAGCGCGAAGAACGCGACCAGCACGGCCAGGAAGATGTATCCGCCGCCAGCGCTGGTGAACAGCATGGTGGGCAGGCTGATCGCGACCACGAAGTACAGCGCGCACCGCAGCGCGGCCAGCCAGCCCCGGCCCCTCTCACCACGCTGACAGGACCGGCAACGCGGCACGGTGACCTCCACCTTGTTCCAACGCAGCTCGCGCACAGCCCGGACCACGTCGCCGTGCATCCATCTCGTGATCGCCGCACCGGGGTCGGCCGGCTTCTCATGACAGATCCAGCAGGTCAGGCGTATGGAGGCCTTGTCGAGAATTTCCCGGTTCTCGGCCAGCCGGCCGCGGACGGCCTCGGACGCCGCCGCCCGCTCGGCCCGGGTGATCACCTCGATCATCCGCAGGTGGTCGCGGGCCGCGGAGGCGTCCGAGGTGTCCCGGGCCTGGTCGAAGAGGAGCAGGCAGCGCAGCGCGTCGAGGGCGACCTTGTCGTGCGTGCGCACCCGCGTCGAATCGTCGGGCGCCAGCATCCGGTCAAGCCGCGCCAGCGGCCCCGCGGAGTGGTCGAGGATGTGCGCGGCCTGGTCCAGGCCCGCCGCCCGGGTGTCGGTGGCGAGCCGGACGGCCTCCTCGCACAGCTCACCGACCTGGTCGGCCCAGGGTTCGCCGGCGGCACGCAGGGCGGTGCCGAGTGCCTCGCGGGCGCCGTCCCCGAGCTGGGCGGCCCGCATCGCCGTCAACTGCCGTTCGGCCCGGTCGTCGTCTCCGTCCCCGATGGCGGCGACAACGATCTCGGCACCGATGGACAGCAGCGCGCCCGGCAGCGCCGCGCGGATCCTCGGCGCGAGGCCCACGTCGAGCCGGGCGTCGGCGGTACGCCTGATGCGCGCCACCAGGCTGTCCCAGACCCGGTCGTCGTGCAGGACGTGGCCCCAGCGGCTATAGACCGACGCCCAGTCGGGCTGTTCGCCCTCGGCGCCCATCTCGACCTCGAGGGCCCGCAGGTGCTCGAGCACCGCGATGTTGTGAACCGCGCTCGCGGCGTCCCCGGCCGCGACCGGCTCGCTGGGCGCAGCCGGCTCCCCGGACGTATCCGCGTCGCCGGGTGTATCCGCGTCACCGGGTGCGGCGCCCGTGCCGGAGACGGCCGCCGCGGTCCAGTGCCGGAGCGCGCCGTCCGGGTCGCCCGCGGCCAGGGCTGCGATCCCCTCGTCCCGCGCGGCGCCGGACTCCGCCGGCCAGAACCAGAAGAACTCGTCGACCAGCCGCTGACGCGGGTCACCCAGCCGGTCGAGAGCGGCCCGGACATCCCCGGCGGACGGAGCCGGCCGCAGCGGGAGGATGTCCGAGGTCGGTATCTGCCCGCCGGTCTTCTCGATCACGGCGAGCATGTCGGCCTTCCGCCGGATGTCCCGTCCGGTGGACGAGAGCGGCAGGCCTGTCACCCGGAAGGCGTTCTGCCGGTAGATCCGCGCGGACACCCGCGGCAGGGCGTCGGCGTCGCTGTCCTGGGCCGTCACATCGTCACCCCCTTGCGCCACAGCCGGATCCGTGACGCGTACTGGTCACGCAGCCCGGGCCACTTGTTGCAGGCCTCCTCCATCAGGTCGGCGGCCCGGTCGTACTGGCCGCCGGTGGCGACGGTGACCGCCTGGCGGGCCATCCGCACGGCCGCGGCCTCGTCCGCGGGGGACGACCGGCCGAGCGCGTTCTTGCCCGCGGCGATCTCCCCGGCCGGCCCGGGTTCCCGCTCGGGCGGGCTCGGCGGCACGGACCTACCTGGCTCCCACGCCTCCAGGTCGGCGAGCATCTCGACGGCCGACGGATAGCGTTTCGCCGGGGCGTAGGACAGCGCCCGGGCGACGATTCCGTCCAGTGCTTCGTCCACGGAGTACCGGATCTCGCTGGGCGGTACGAGCGTGCCCGTGTTCCAGGCGGCGGTGATCGGGTCGCCGCCTGAGCGCTGCGGGTAGGGCAGCCGGTCGGTCAGCAGCAGGTAGAGCACCGCGCCCAGCGCCCAGACATCGCCCGGAACCGACGCGAGATGCGGGTGGAGCAGGGTCTCCGGCGCCATGAAGGCGATGGTTCCCTGGGAGCTCGCCAGCAGGGTCAGGGCACTGACCTTCCTGGCGAGACCGAAATCACTGATCCGCACCTGCAGACCGGCCCCGCTGTAGCCGACCAGAATGTTCTGCGGAGTGATGTCACGGTGGACGATCGGCGGGGACTCCCGATGCGCGACCGCCAGGCCGCGCGTTATCTGCCGCAGGATGTCCACCACGGTCGGGATGGGGACGAACGTGGTGCCGTACGACGACCAGAAACTGTGCAGGGTTCCACCGGCCACGTATTCCATGGTGAAGTACGCGTACACCCCACCGGCCGTCTCGACGGTGTTCGCCTCGAACACACGGATGACGTTGGGGTGCCCCATGCCGGACAGCAGCATAGCCTCGCCGAGTGCGTCGCGCACCTGTTCCGCGGACATTCCCACCTGACGGAAGACCTTCATCGCCTGCCGGCCAAGATAGCGGTGCTCGACCCGGTAGACCTCGGCAAAAGCCCCCTCGCCCAGCAGCCGGTCGACCTTGTAGGTATCCCGGACTACCTGCCCCTCGCGTAACAGGACCATAGGTGAGACCTCCGGCAGCCCAACTCCAGGTTTTTGTTCTCGCGAGCCGGCTCCGGCCGCCGGATCAGAACCTAGGCGAAAGACTTCCAGCCGGGTAGTTGAGCGCTACACCCCGGCGCCTGGTCGCCGGGACCTCCGGACGTCCCGCTCGGTGATCAGGCGGTTGAGGATCATCCAGCGGGCCAGGTCCTCCCAGTCGGCCAGGCCGGGCTCGTCGCGGTCACTCAGCTCGCGGCGGACGTCCGAGATGACGTTGCGCACGTAGTTCGGGCCGCGGCCCAGCCGCTCGCCGATCTCCTTGTAGGTGGCCGGCCGGGCGTCGGACCCGGACTTCGTCAGCAGTGGCCGGCACAGCTCGATGATGATGTCGAGCTGTGCGGGGCTGAGCTGGACCGGCTGGCTGATGGTCGCCCTGCTCTCGGAGAGCGTCGTATGGCCGAGCGACTGCCGGTCATGGGTGACGGCGGAGGCGTCGACCTGCACGGTGACGGTCGCTCCGCCGCGGCGGGCCGCGACGATGCCGAACCTGGGGAACGGCAGCGAGGTCATCGCCGCCCCGGGCTCGACGATTCTGTCCTCGCCGGCGGGCGGGCGCAGGCAGAACGGCTTCGACTGCGACTTGTTGTACACCAGGACGCAGTCGTCCAGAACCCGCAACGAGGCCATGTGCCGCGACAGGTAGGTGTCGTCGGGAAGCTTGATGGCACAGGCGCTGCTGCGCCCGACGGTGATCTCCTCATCGCGGGCGACGTGCCACCGCCGCCCGCAGTACTCCAGCACGACGACCGGGCCCGGCGAGCGGCCCGTACCGTGGTTGCCCACCCACAGCCCCTTTTTCTACGCTGCCTGTCACAGATGAATGTGGGGACAATCAATCGGCCGGCCATGCGCCCGGACAGTGCCGACCGACATGATCTTCCGAGCCGGGCCCATTTTAGGGCGGATTCGCGGCGGTGACCAGATCAGGACCGGGTGGCGCCCTCGTTCCCACCCACCATCACCAGGAATCCGCAACGCCGCAGGTCGGCGGCGTTCCTGGCAGCCCGGAGCCTCCGGGCGCGGGAAACCCGACAGAGGCTGACGACGACCAACGACCGCCATCACCGGCACCGAGCCGCGTGAAGCCGACATACGCCGGGATTGGCAGGAGGGGCCACCGGGCCGAGACGCCGGAGCGGGGCGATCCGTAGTGGTCCGGGATCCCGGGGCGATCGTTAAGCTGGTTTCATCGTGACGATCCAGATCGTGATGACACTAACCGTGATGACACAGGTCGTGGTGACACAGACCGTGATGATGCGGCGGTCAGCAGGTCGGCCGGGCCGCCGGGACTGCTGATGATCGTCGACCGGGCGCGGGTGGCCGCGGTGGTGCCGAACTACGTCCTCGGTGAGCAGTTAGGCGCGGGCGCGTTCGGGCTGGTACTGAGGGCGGAGCACCGGCGGATGCGCCGACCGGCGGCGATCAAGGTCATGCCGGCGCAGACGGCCGAGGGTGAGCGGATCGACTTCGCCGCCGAGGCGCGGCTGCTGGGCGGGCTCGATCATCCACATGTGGTCCGGGTCTACGACTACATCGAGGCCGACGACCTGTGCCTGGTGGTGATGGAGCTGCTCGCCGGTGGCACGCTGACCCGGCAGCGCGCCGGGATGAGGCCGGAACAGGCGTGCGCGGTGGGCCTGGYGGTGTCCGCGGCGCTGAGCCATGCCCACGCCCGCAACGTGCTGCACCGCGACGTCAAGGCCGACAACATCCTGTTCGCCGCGGACGGGACCGTGAAGGTCGGCGACTTCGGCATCGCGAAGCTGTTCGAGGGGTCGGCGACGACCGCCAGCAAGGTGGCCGGCACGCCGGTCTACATGGCGCCCGAGCAGATCGAGGGCGGCCGGCTGGTCCCGGCTACCGATCTCTACGCGCTGGGCATCGTGCTCTACCGGCTCCTGACCGGCCGGCCACCGTTCGACCCGAAGCTGCCGCTGCACATTCTGTGGCGCCGGCAGCTGACCGAGCCCGCCCCGCCCATGGACGGGGTGGCCGCCCCGGTCGCCGAGGTGGTGCTGCATGCGTTGGAGAAGAACCCGGCCGCCCGCCAGTCGGACGCCACCGCCTTCGCGTTGGCGCTCGCGCGTGCCACCGCCGCGGCCTTCGGCGCGGGCTGGATCGCCCGGGCCGGCCTGCCGTTGCATCTCGACGACGTCGTCCGCCGCATTGCCGAGGGGCTGCCGGCCGCCGAGCCGCCGGTCGGCCGCACCCCCGATGCCCCCGAGTCGACGACCGTCCGCATGGAGGCGTCGATCGTCCGCACGCGGCCCGCGACCGGCCCCGGCGGGCCGAGGACCGTTCTCGATGACGGCGGCGCGCAGCAACGGCCGGAGAGCAGGCGGCCGGGCGGCCCCGAATCCGCAGCGGAGGTGTTCGCCCGGCTTCGGCGGACCCACGGCCCCGAGCATCCCGACACACTGGAGGCCGCCAACGCCCTCGCCGTGCGGCTGAGCGCGCGCGGTGACCATCGGGCCGCCCGCGGGCTCGACGAGGACACCCTCGCCCGGCGCCGCCGCGCCCTGGGGCCCGACCACCCCGACACCCTCACCTCGGCCCACAACCTCGCCGTCGACCTCGTCGAGCTCGGCGAGCGGCCCGCGGCCCGCGACCTGTACGAGGACACCCTCGCCCGGCGCCGCCGCGTCCTGGGGCCCGACCACCCCGACACCCTCACCTCCGCCTACAACCTTGCCGTCTACCTGGGCAAACTCGGTCGGTACCGGGAGGCTCGCGCTCTCGGTGAGCAGGTCCGGGCCGGCCGCCGCCGGATCCTCGGCGCCGACCATCCCGACGCCCTCGCCGTCGAGGAGGCGCTGCAGTGGTGGACCCACCAGGATTCGGCCGGCGCGTAGTGCCCGGGGCCGCGCCGTCCGGCCGGCCTGCCATCGGGCGAGCGCCGTCCCGGCCCCACCGTCCGATCGCTGATGTCACGACAGATCAATCCGAGGTTCGCCCCATCCTTGACCACTCGGTCGGCAAGTACGAACGAAGCAGGTAAAAGGCCAGGTCAAAGCCAGTTCCCCACGTCTGACAGGCAACACGCGGCAAATTTCGCCCGATCCCATACAGACAACACCAGCACTACAGAACATCTTGACCACGAAAACCGCGACGGGTGGGCCGGTCCCGTCACGGCGGCAATTTCGCGGGTCTGGAAACATCCTTCCCCGTGCGAGTTTCTGGATTCCGTCGCCGTTCCGTGACCACGAGCGTGTGTGCCGTCGCCCTCCTATGCGGGCTAACCGCGTGCGCCGACTCGGCCGACCAGTCGGCCGGGCCGGCCCCAACCGGAACCGGAGCGGTGGGCGCATCCCGGTACAGCACTCCGCTGAAGGGGAGCTGCCCGGATACCGTCACCGTCCAACAACCATGGTGGCCCGGCGCCGACCAGGGGTTCCTCTTCCAGCTCCTCGGGCCGAACCCCACCATCGACAAGGACTCCAGCCGCATCACCGGCCAGCTCGGCGGAACCGGTGTGACGCTTGAGATCCGGGCCGGCGGCCCGGCGGTGGGCTTCCAGCYGGCTTCCTCACTACTCGCCCAGGACGACGACATCCTGCTCGGCGACATCAGCACGGACGAGGCGATCCAGAACTCGGCCAAGGCGCCGTCGGTGGCGGTCTTCTCGGTGTACGAGAAGAACCCGCAGGTCCTGCTGTGGGGAAACCCGGACTGGAACTTCACCAGCGTCGCCGACATCGGCCGGGAAGGCGCGACGGTGCTGGTCTCCGCGAGCCAGGTCTCCTACCCCGAGGTGTTCGAGCGGGAAGGCCTGCTGAACAAGTCGCAGATCGACACCTCCTACCAGGGTAGTCCGGACCGCTTCGTCGCGGCCGACGGTAAGATCGTGCAGCAGGGGTTCGTGACCTATGAGCCCTACCAGCTCGAGCATGACGTCAAGGCGTGGAACAAGCCCGTCAAGTATCTGCTCCTCGACAAGGACTACCCGGTCTACCGGTCGCAGCTTTCCATCCGGCCGGACAAGCTCGCGGCCAACCGCGACTGCCTCAGCAAGCTCGTGCCACTGCTCCAGCAGGCGCAGCGTGACTACATCAACGATCCCGAGGCGACCAACCAGCTCCTGCTCAAGGTCCTCGACTCGCTGAACACCAGCGGGTTCACCCTCTCCCCCGAGCTGCTCGCGAACGCCAACGCCCAGCAGAAGAGCCTCGGCCTGATCGCCGACGGCAGCGACGGAGTCCTGGGCAGCTTCGACACCGCGCGCGTCCAGACCCTGATCGGCCGCCTCACCCCGGTCTTCGAGGCCAAGGGCGACAAGCTGAAGCCGGGCCTCGCCCCGAAGGACCTGGTCACCAACGAGTTCCTCGACCGGTCGATCTCCCTGAAGTAGCCGAGAAGCAGCCAACCAGGAATCCGCGGTGGTCCCGAACCAGGGTTCGGGACCACCGCGGATTCCGCCCGCCGACGCCCGCGACCACCGCGCGCAGGGAGCCGCCCCGTGAACAGCCCCACCGACGACCACCCGCCAGCCACGTTCGACACCAGCAGGCCACAGTCGGCCCGGGTCTGGAACTACTGGCTGGGCGGCAAGGACTACTTCGAGGTCGACAGCGAGTACGGAGACCGCTACGTCGAGCTGTACCCGGACATCGTCGAGATCGCCCAGGCCTCCCGGGCCTTCCTCGGTCGTGCGGTCCGCCACCTGACCGGCGACGTGGGCATCCGGCAGTTCCTCGACATCGGCACCGGCCTGCCCGTCACCGGAAACACCCATGAGGTCGCCCAGTCGGTCGACCCGCGGTCCCGCGTCGTGTACGTCGACAACGACCCGCTGGTGCTGGCGCACGCCCGCGCCCTGCTGACGGGCAGCCCCGAAGGGGCCACCGCCTACCTCGACGCCGACGTGCACGACCCCGAGACCATCCTGGCGGGCGCGGCCGAGACCCTGGACTTCAGCCGCCCGGTCGGGCTCATCCTCATGGGGATCATGGGGAATGTGGTCGACCTCGACGAGGCATACGCGATCGTGCGGCGGTTTCTCGATGCCGTGCCATCGGGAAGCCATCTCGTGCTCAGTGACGGCACCGTCGCCGACGGAAAGGTCCACGCCCTCAGCGAGGGATCCGGCGGGCACGGGTACTACAACCGGACGCCCCAGGAGATCGCCCGGTACTTCGACGGTCTCGAGCTGCTCGAGCCCGGCCTGATCTCGACCCCGCTCTGGCGACCCGCCCCGGGCACCACCCCCACTGCGCTGGACTCGTTCTGCGGTGTCGCGCGCAAGGCGTGAGCGCCATCAAAGAAGGGGAGACATTCTCGGACGTTGATCACTTACGGGGGACAGGATGGTAGACCAGCGGAACCGCGGGCCGGTCGCGCYGCGGATCCTGCTTGGCGGCCAGCTTCGCCGGTTCCGGGAGGAGCGGGAAATCACCCGCGAGGCGGCCGGGTATGCGATCCGGAGCTCTGACTCGAAGATAAGCCGGCTGGAGCTGGGGCGGGTCGCGTTCAAAATTCGCGACATCGAGGATCTGCTCACCCTCTACGGGGTGGATGACGAGGCCGTGCGCGCCCCGTTGCTCGCCCTGGCCCGGGAGGCCAACCAGCCCGGCTGGTGGCGCGCCTTCGCCGCCGTCCTGCCGGACTGGTCCGAGATGTACCTCGGCCTGGAGACCGCCGCGACGCAGATCCGGGCCTACGAGGCCCAGTTCGTCCCGGACCTGCTCCAGACCGAGGACTACGCCCGCGCCGCCATCGGCCTGAACAGCAGCCAGTTCGCGGCTCCGCCCGGAGAGCTCGAACGCCGGGTCAGCCTGCGGATGCACCGGCAGAAGATACTGACCCACCCGGAGGATCCCGTCACGCTCTGGGTCGTCCTGGACGAGGCGGCCCTGCGGCGCCCGGTCGGCGGGCCGCGGGTCACCCGCGCCCAGATGAAGCACCTGCTCGCGGTCTCCGAACAGCCGAACGTCATCATCCAGGTGATGCCGTTCGCCTTCGGCGGCCACGCCGCGGAAGGCGGCACCTTCAGTATCCTGCGCTTCGCCGAGCCGGAGCTTTCCGACGTCGTCCACTGCAGGTACCTCACAGGTGCGGTCTACCTGGACAAGCCAGCCGACGTGCTCCGGTACTCGGAGGTCATGGGCCGCATGATCGTTGACAGCACACAGCCCGGAGAGTTCGCCGACTATCTGCAGCGAATCCTCGCCGAGGAATAGCCGCGCGCCGTCCTGACCGCCTTTCGTGGTGCGCCGGTCCACAAGCCTGCCCGGCCGGTCACGGCGCCGCGGGCGCGCCGGCGGCGGCCACCGCGTCCGCCAGGTTGACGGTCGGATGGCCGATGAGCCGGCTCAGGTCGCCGGTGTCAATCTGGAGCCGTCCCGCGCCGATCGCCCGGTCCGCGTCGGCGAGGACGCGCGCGACGGGCCCGGGCAGACCCGCGCCGGTCAGGACGGCCTCCAGCTCGGGCTGCGTGACGTCGCGGTAGACGATCGGCTGGCCGGTGTGCTTGGCGATCTGCTCGGCCAGCTCCGGCAGGGTGAAGGACGTGTCGCCGCCCAGCTCGTACACGGCGCCCTCGTGCCCCTCACCCGTCAGGACGGCGGCGGCCGCCTCGGCGTACTCCGACCGGGCGGCCCCGCTGACGCGGCCCTCGCCGGCGCAGCCCACGACCGCGCCCACCTGGAGGTAGACCGGGAGCTGGTCGGTGTAGTTCTCGAAGTACCAGCCGTTGCGCAGGAAGCTGAACGGGACGCCGAGCGCGCGGATGCCCGCCTCGGTCCCCCGGTGGTCCTCGGCCAGCAGCATGTCGGTGGTGTCGGCGTACGGCGCGCTGGTGTAGACGACGAGGGACGCGCCGGCGTCGCGCGCCGCCCCGGCCGCGCCCACGTGCTGCTCGACCCGGCGGCCGAAGTCCGTCCCCGACACGATCAGCGCCTTCTCGGCCCCGGTGAACGCCGTCGCGAGCGAGGCCGGGTCGTCGAAGTCCAGGCGGCGGACGTCCACGCCCCGCTCCGCCAGCGCCGACAGTGCGTCGACATTGCGGGTGCCCGCCACGATCCGCCCCGCGGGGACGCCGCGGGCCAGCAGGTTCTCGACGACGAGCCGGCCGAGGTGACCGCCGGCTCCGGTGACGACGATGGACATGGGTCCTCCAGTGGTGGGTGTGGTCGAACAGCGCCGTCTGCGCCCACCAGGACCCTCTCGCGAACACTTTCCTGCGCATAGTACCCACCTTCAGGTAAGGTACTGTCTTCATGGTTAGTAACCAGGTCAGCGACCAGTTCGGCGGGCTGCGGGCCCTCTTCGCGGACGGCTTCTTTCCCCGCGACTGTCCGACCCGGACAGTCCTCGACCACGTCACGAGCCGGTGGGGGATCCTCGTCCTGCTCACGCTGGCCGGGCGGACCCTGCGCTGGGGGGAGCTGCGCAGAGCCATCGAGGGCGTGAGCGAGAAGATGCTCGCCCAGACGCTGCGCACCCTCGAGCAGGACGGGCTCGTCCACCGTGAGGCTCTCCTGGTCATCCCGCCACACGTGGAGTACAGCCTCACCGGTCTCGGAGACGACCTGGTCACCCGCCTGGCCCCCCTGGTGGCCTGGATCGCCCGGCACGCCGACGAGATCGTCACCCGCGCGACGCCGTCCACACCGTGATCCGGCCGGCGCCGGCGGTGCCGCCGACCGCCAGCCACCGGCCACCGGCCACCGGCCACCACGAAGGGTCGTCGTCACCGGTCCCGCAGCACACCGGTGACCAGGGTGTCCATGAGCGTCAGGCCGCCGCGGGTCATCACCGAGGCCGCGTGGAACTGCATGGAGGCGAACCCGGCACCCCGCAACGCGTGCACCTCGCCCGTGGTCAGGTCACGGGCCACCTCGACCGGTCCGACTCCCGGCCCGCCCTCGAGCAGGTCACTCGGATGAATCGCGACGAAGGTGTTGTAGAAGTACACCGGCTCCAACTGGCCGAACAGATCGGCGGTCCGCCGCACGCCCTGGTTGGGAACCGCCATCCGGATTACCGGTAGGCCGAGCAGGTCGCAGAGCACCTGGTGGCTCAGGCACACCGACAGGAAGGGCACATCCAGGTTCAGCAGGCTCCTGGTGACAGCCCGCAAGCTGACGATCTTGGGATCCGCGCCGTCCAGTGGATCGCCCGGCCCGGGGCCGAGGACGACGAGGTCGACTCCCTCGATCTGGTAGGGCTCGTCGAAGCGGCGGACCGTGACGTCGAATCCGAGGGCGCCCAGCTGAGCCGCCCCCATCGCCGTGAAGGTGTCCTCCGCGTCCACGATCAGCAGGCGGCCCCGGTCGCGCGGACGAGTCTGCGCCGGCGTCAGCCAGAACGGCGCCAGCGGGAGGTTCCGGCTCGCCAGCGCCGCCCGTACCGCCGGATCCTCGCCGAGGGGGGCACCGGGGCGACGTGGACTGGCCGCCCGCGGCCCGGCGGCCGGTCCACGTGCCCGCCCTGTCGCGGTGGCCCGTGGCGCCCGCTGCCCGGACACCGGCCGGTCGGACACCGGCCGTGCGGACACCGGCTGGTCGGCCACCGCAGGCCCGCTCGAGGGCGAGGACCGACCGAGCCGGACGACGGGGCGACGCAGCGCGTGCAGGAGGCCGGCCACCTTGGCGCGGGTCTCGTCGGTCTCCGCCGCCGGGTGGGAGTCGCGCACCAGCGTGGCGCCGACCCCGACCCGCATCCGGCCCGTGCTGTCGACGTCGGCGGTGCGGATCAGGATCGCGGAGTCGAGCCGCTGGCCGCCGAGTGCGTCCCAGCCGATCAACGCGGCCGCCCCCGCGTAGTAGCCCCGCGCGGACGGCTCGAACTTCGCGATGACGTGGCAGGCGCTCTGCAGCGGGCTACCCGTCACCGTCGGGGCGAACAGGGTCTCCCGCAGGATCTCGCGCACGTCGCGGGAGCTGCGCCCGACGATCCGGTACTCGGTGTGCGCGAGATGGGCCATCTCCTTCAGGCCCGGGCCGACGACGCGCACGTCGTCGCAGACCCGGCTCATCATCTTGAGCTCCTCGTCGAGGACCATGTACAGCTCGTTGGTCTCCTTGGTGTCGGCGAGGAACTCCAGCACACCGGCCACGCTCGGCCCGCCGGGCGGATAGCGGTACGTGCCGCTGATCGGGTTCATCACCGCGGTGCCCGCGTCGAGGCTGACGTGCCGCTCCGGGCTCGCGCCGACGAACGTCCGGTCGCCGGTGTGGATCAGGAACGTCCAGTAGGCCCCGAGTTCGCCGGCGAGCAGCCGGCCGTAGAACGCCAGCGCCGTACGCACCGACCAGTTGTCGACCTGGAGCATGTACGTGCGCTTCAGCACGAAGTTGGCGCCGGCGCCGAACCCGATCTCCTCGGCGAGCACCCGGCGGACCAGCTCGGCGTACTCGTCGTCACCCAGGTCGAAGTACCCGTCGCCAACGTCGATCGGCCAGTCCTGGACGTGGCGCAGGACGTCGTCGACCGGTATGCGGTGCTCGCCGGTGACGGTCATCGCGAGCAGCGGCTCGCCGTCGTCGTGATGCTCGTACCCGCGCTCGCCGATCAGCCGGTACGGCAGCAGGGCCAGGGTGTGGTAAGTGCCGGGCGGCCCGTGGGCCGGGATCGGCAGGTCCGCAGTGCCGGCGATCTCCGCGAACGTCCCCCGCAACAGCTCGACCTGCCCGGCGGGGCCGCTGTCGGGCCGGTGCAGCAGGGCGAACGCCTCCGGTCGGGCGTCCTGCGCGTCGAGGAGCTCGGCAAGCCCGGCCGGTTCGCTCCGCTGGGACGGGATGCTCATCTCCGCTCCTCACCGCCCCCGTTCGCCACGGCGAACACGCCCGCCGGCGACCCGGCCGAAGCGGCCGACCCGGCCGCCGTCGCCGACGCGGCCGACGCGGCGCCGGAGGCGCCGAGCCAGCCCAGGACGTCGGCCGCCACCACGGCGGCCCCGCACCGGATGGCGACGTAGTCCAGCGCCATCCGGTGGAACTCGGGGGTGAAGTCGGCCACCGCGTCGGCCACGACGAAGGCCTGGATGTCGTTCGCGAACGCGTCGGCGGCGGTGAGCAGCACTCCGACGTGCGCGTACACACCACAGATGATCAACTGGTCACGGCCCGCGTCGCGCATCAGCTCCAGCAGCGGCGAGCGGTGGAAGGCGCTGGCCCGCCACTTGGTGAGCACGGTGTCGGCCGGGGCGGGCTCGAGTTCGTCGGGAATGCCCCGGTCGCGGGCCTGCGCGGTCATTCCCGGCCCCCAGAAGTCCGCCAGGAGCCCGCGGTCCCGACTACTCATGCCGCCGGGCTGCGCCGAGTACATCACCGGAATCCCGAGCTGTGCGCACCGCTCACGCAGCGCGCGCACGTTGTGGACGAGGTCGGTGTGCGGCTGCGCGCCACGCGCGAACGGTGCGAGGAAGTAGTGCTGCATGTCGTGGATGAGCAGGACGGCACGCTCGGGTTCGACCCGCCACGACGCGATGTTCGCGGGCAGGTCGGCCGGGGTCGGCATCGGATAGGACTCGATCGGAGTGATCCCCATGACCGCGGTCCGTTCCTTTCTGCGCGTTTCCGCGCGGCGATCGCCTTCGTGCGACGGTCAGGCGCCGAGCGTGGCCCCGCCGTCGACGGTCAGCTCGTGCAGGGTGATCTGGGCGGCCCGGTCGGAGAGCAGGAAGAGCACCGCGTCCGCGATCTGGTCGGGCTCGGCGATCCGTCCGGTGGGAATGCCGAGGCGGAAGGTCGCCGCGGTGCCCTCGATCGACGCACGCTCGGCGGCGTCGCCGGCCAGCGCCGTGAGCATCGGAGTGCGCGTCGAACCGGGGGCGACGATGTTGCAGCGGATTCCGTGACCGGCCAGCTCCAGGCCGAGAACCTTGGTGATCATGGTGGCGGCGGCCTTGGACGCCGCGTACGCCGCCATCCCGGTCCGCGGCGTGCGCGCCGCGTTCGAGGCGACGGTGACGATCGATCCGGCACCGCGGGGAACCATCCGGCGGGCCACCGCGCGGCAGACGTGGAAGACCCCGCCGGCGTTCACCGCGAGCGTCTGCTCCCAGTCCTCGTCGGCGAGCGCGGTGACGGCCCCCGTCCGCAGGACACCGGCCGCGTTGACGAGCCCGCCGATGGCGCCCAGCTCCGCCTCGACCTTCGCGACCGCGGCGTCGACGTCGGCGCTGACGGTGACGTCCGCGGCGACGGCGAGCACCCGCCGGCCCGCGCCGGCCAGCTCGTCGGCGAGCCGCCACAGCGGCTCGGCGGAGCTGTCGACGAGCGCCACCGGCGTGCCCCCGACAGCGAGTGAGCGCGCCACCGACGCACCGATCCCGCCCGCGGCCCCGGTCACCAGCGTCACGCCGCCGGACGACGGCCCGCCGGGCGCGGTGGAGCCCCCCGTCCTCGGCGCCGTCGTGGTCTGCGCCGTCTTGGTCTGCACCGTCGTGGTCATCGGGCGGCCTGCCGCATCGCGCGGTCGACGACGTCGGCCGGGACCTTCACCACCCGGGTGGTGAAGGAGGCCAGCGCCGAGAGGTAACGCGCCTCGAGCTCCCGCTCGTCGGCGGCGAGGCTCCTCCCGCCGCGCAGCAGCGTGCGGCCCGCGACGATGACGGTGTCCACGTCGGTGGACCCGCCCAGCCACAGGAAGCCCTCGATCGGCCTGGGGTTGAGCACGTACCGCCAGTCGTCGGCCCGCACCAGCACCACATCGGCCTGGTAGCCGGGTGCCAGGCTCCCGACGCCCTCCCAGCGCAGGCCGCGGGCCGCGATGCGGGTGGCCATCGCCAGCGCGTCGCTGGCGCGCACCTCGGTCTGGTCGGCGCTCATCTCGTTGTACATCTGCCAGGCGGCCCGCATCGTCTCGGCCATGCCGGCGATCGGCATGGCCGCGCCGTCGGTGGACAGCGACACCCCCAGCCCGGCCCGGCGCAGCGCCGGGACGACGGCGGTCTCCGTCAGCGACGACTCCCCGGACGGCCCGTACTTGGCCGGCGAGTGGCTGATGTGCACCCCCGCGTCGAGCAGGAGCTGCCGCTCGTCGTCGTCCACGAACGCGCAGTGCGCGGCCATGAGCCGGTCGTTGACGAGGCCGAGCTCGGCGAGGCGGCGCACCCCGGTGGTGCCGTGGAAGGTCCGCATCACCTCCACCTCGTTGCGCAGCGCGCCCACGTGGGTGGCGAACCCGAGATCCTCCGCGTCGACGAGCTCCGCCATCCCGCGGCCGAGCTCGTCGGTCATGTTGGTCACGTAGGCGATGCTGGGACGGACCCGCAGCAGCCCGGTCGGGTCGGCGCCGACCGTCTTGAGCAGCGACTCGACACCGCTGAGCACCGTGTCGGCGTCCCGGGTGCGCACGAAGCGCGAACCGCCCKGCGGGCAGATCGCGTCCGAGGCCCAGGTGCTGGCGGAGAAGCGGATGCCGAGCGCCTGCGCGGYGGCGACCATGGACGCGGGCCGGTTGAGCGACCCCATGTCGCCCAGGGTGGTGACCCCGCCGCGCAGCTGGGTCCACATCGAGTACTCGGCGATCGCCCGGCCCTCGTCGGGCGTCATCGCCTCGATCATCGGGCCGAACGAGTCGAACATCCCGGAGATCTGGTGGATGTCGCCGCCGGCGCCCATGAAGACGGCCTTGTCCTCGCGGTCCGACGGCGGGCGCAGCACTCCCCGCATCGGGAACCGCATCGAGAACATCTCGTGCCAGTGGGCGTTCACCAGCCCGGGCAGGACGAGCATCCCGCGGGCGTCCACGGTCTCCAAGCCGGCCTGGACGCCCGGCGCGAGCTCGGCGACCCGTTCCGCGACCTCGGACGCGGTGCCGACCGCGACGATCTCGCCGTCCAGGGACAGCAGGGCGCCGCCCGGCACGACACGCTCGGCTTCGTCCGCGGTGTAGACCGTGCCGCCGGTGATCAGCAGGGCGCTCACCGGGTCACCTCCGTCGACCGGTCGGCGGCGGGCGTCAGCTCGGCGAAGTGCGCCAGCCAGCCGGTGAGCGTCGGGTCCGCGACCAGCCGGTCGAAGTCCACGGGCACGCCCTGGCGCCGCCAGATGCCGACCAGCCGCATGATCTCCAGGGAGCTCAGGCCGAGCACGACGAGGTTCGCGTCCGGGTCGAGGTCCGCGGGCGCGAGGCCGAGCGCGGACGCCACGACGTCGCGCAGCGCCGCCTCGTTCGGTACGGGGATGCCGGTCACACCTAAGCCTTCCGTTCGGACGCGGCCGCCGCGGCCAGTGCCAACTTGTCGATCTTCCCGAGCGGGGTGAGCGGGAACTCGGTCACGAACCGGACGGTGTCGGGCAGCTTGTAGTCGGCGACGCCGCGCGCGTGCATGGCCCGCTTGAGCTCGGCCAGCGCCGGGGCCGGCCCGTCGACGATCAGGTGGGCGCAGATCCGCTCACCGAGCAGGTCGTCGGGGACGGCGGTCACGGCCGCCGCGGTGACGCCGGGGTGGGCGAGCAGGTGGTCCTCGACCTCGCCGGCCGAGATCTTGTCCCCGCCCCGAATGATCATTTCCTTGATCCGGCCTTCGATCACCAGGTCGCCGGCCGGGGTCAGCCGGGCGAGATCACCGGTGCGGAAGAAGCCGTCCGGGGTGAACGCCCGCGCGTTGTACTCCGGCACCCGGTAGTAGCCGCGCAGCGTGTACGGACCACGGGCGACCAGCTCGCCGATCTCGCCGCTGGGCAGCGGGTCGCCGTCCGGCCCGACGACGAGCATCTCGTCCGCGGGCGAGATCGGGCGGCCCTGGGTGGTGAGCACCGCGTCGGCCGGATCGTCGGGATGGCTGAAGCAGAGCAGGCCCTCGGCCATCCCGAACACCTGCTGGAGCGAGCAGCCCAGGCCCGGCCCGATCCGGGCGGTGAACTCGCGGGTCATCCGGGCGCCGCCGACCTGGACCAGGCGCAGGCTCGACAGGTCCGCGTCGTTCCACTCGGCGGCCTCCAGCCACAGCGCCACGACGGAGGGGACCATCGCGGTCATCGTCACGCCGTGCCGTTCCACGAGCGGAAAACAGTCCAGCGGGTTCGGGGTGTCGGCGAGCACGGCCATCCCGCCGGTCTGCAGCGTGCCGATCACACCCGGGCAGCCGAAGGCGAAGTTGAACTCGACGGGCAGCACGGCCAGGTAGACGTCCTCGGCGGACATCTGGCACACCTGGGCGGCCAGCTCGGACTGGTACACGTAGTCGTCGTGGGTGCGCGGGATCATCTTCGGCAGCGCCGTGGTCCCGCCGGAGAGAAGGAAGAACGCCACATCGGACGGGTCGGCGTCCGGAGACAGGGCCTCCCCCGCGGCGGTGCCGGCTTCCCGGGCGGCGGTGCCGGCGGCCTCGACGTCCGAGAGCGCGACGAAGCCGTCGGCACGGTCACCGAACACGAACAGCGTCCGCAACGTGTCGGTCTCCGCCTGGACCTGGCGGGCCAGGGCCAGGTGGTCGAACCGGCGGTAGGTCTCGGGCACCATGTACCCGGTGGCGCCGGACAGCCGCACCAGGTGGGTCAGCTCGGTCGCCCGGTGCGCGACCAGAGAGAACACCGGGATCGCGCCGATCCGGGACAGCCCGAACACGATCGCGATGAACTCCGGGGTGTTCGGCAGCTGCACCACGACGCGCTCGCCGCGCGCGACGCCGTGCGCGGCGAACCCGGCGGCCAGCCGGTCGGCCCAGGCGTCCAGCTCGGCGTAGCTGATCCGGCGGTCGTGGTGGACCAGCGCCGTGCGGTCACGGTGGCGGCCGGCGAGCTCGGCCAGCATCGCGCCCATCGTCTGTCCCCGCCAGATGCCCTTCTCCCGGTAGCCGCGAGCGACCTCCGCCGGCCATGAGGTGCAACCGGGCAGCATCAGACCTCCCACTCCGCCGGCGTCACGGTGATCCGGACGACGGCCGCCCCGGCTTCCATCCCCGTGCTGGCGCCGATCAGCAGCACGTTGTCGCCCGGGCCGACCTGACCGGTGCGCCACAGGTGCTCCAGGCCGAGGAACAGGTCGGCGGCGCCAGTGTGGCCGATGGTGTTCACGTAGTCCCAGGTGTCCTTGTCGGCGGGCAGGCCGAGCGGGACGAGGAACATGGCCTCCAGCGCGGGCCGGCCGAAACCGACATGGCAGACCCGGCTCACCTGCTCAAGGGTGAGCCCGGCCTCCTTCAGCGTGCGCTCGGCTATCTCGGCGACCCGGTCGCCGAAATTCTTGATGGGGGGCGCCTGGCCGGCCGCCCACTGCTCGCGCACCTTCTCGGCCCGCTCGGCGAAGTTCAGCCCGCGGCCCCGGGTGATTCCCGGCGGAAAGAGATCCTCGCCGGCCCGATGCAGGATCTCCATCGACGAATCCGACAACGACCCGACGGCGAGCAGCTCGGCGAATCCGGCCCGGCGCGACACGACCACCGCCGACCCGGCGTCGGCCAGCAGGAACAGGCCCGAGCCACGCCAGCGGTCGACCAGCGGCGTGGAGAAGTTGTCGCCGGTGGTGACCAGCGCCGCGTCGTGGGTCGGGTTGGCGACGAGCCGGTTCGCGGCCGCCTCCACGCCGGCGATCATCCCGAGGCAGCCCTGGCGCACCTCGACCGCGGGCACCGGCCGGTCGACCGTGTTGCGCAGGATGTAGTGCACCGCCGACCAGCCGTCCGGGCCCTGGTGATGGGTGTAGCTGTGGAACAGCACGCCTATGTCGTCCGCGGTGTGCCGGGAGCCGGCCAGCGCCGCCCGGGCCGACTCGATGGCCATCTCCGGGGCCGGAGTCGAGTCACTGACCGCCACGGAGCGCATCCCGGACGCCTTCGCGGCGGCGGAATCGTAACGGCCCTCGGCGACGGCCCGCTCGACCAGTTCCAGGGGCGGCAGATGGCTGCCGATCCCGGCGAGATACAGATTCGTGGTCCTCATCGTTGGATATCTCCTCCACGTGAATCAACTGGGTCTCCTCCGGCTGCCGCCAGCCGGCCGCGAAGAAAAGAAGAACACGACGCGTATTCCGATCTCGTGAGTAGTCACTACTCAAAGATTCTCGGTGGACCCAGCTTCCGGAACCCTTTTCCGGCCGTCATCGGCAGGTTCCTCGCAGCACTCCCGGCCCGCTACTGACGACCGAATTGAGTGCCGGCTACTCACGATCCGGAGCAGGTTCCGGTGCTGTGCTGCTGGACGTCGTCGGTCCATCTGACACGCACCTCGCAACGAACCTCACCCGAACGGGAGTCCCGATGCCGTGGACGCGTCCTGACGCAACCAGCTGGTCCAACCCGGACGAACTTGCCGCCCTGCAACGCGCCGAACTGCCCCGAGTCCTGGCCACCGCGCTGCGCTCGCCTTTCTACGCGGCCCGGTACGCCGGCGGTGAGCCGCCGCGGACCGCGGCCGACTTCGCGGGCCTCGCCCTCACCACCAAACAGGACCTGCGCGACGCCTACCCGTTCGGCATGCTCGCCGTTGCGCGCACGGAGCTCGCGACGTACCACGAGTCGAGCGGCACGGCCGGCGACCCGACCGCGTCCTACTACACCGAGAAGGACTGGACCGACCTGGCGGAACGGTACGCCCGCAAGTGGATCGGCATGAGCTCGTCGGACACCTTCCTGGTCCGCACCCCGTACGCGCTGCTCATCACCGGCCATCTAGCGCACGCCGCCGGCCGGCTGTGCGGCGCCACGGTCGTGCCCGGCGACTCGCGGTCGATGGCCACCCCGTTGTCCCGCATCGTCCGGGTGGTGCATGACCTGGAGGTCACGCTGACCTGGTCCAATCCGACCGAGGCGCTGCTGCTGGCGGCCGCCGCCCGGGCCGCGGGGCTGCGGCCGGAGCGGGACTTCCCGGCGCTGCGGGCGATGTTCGTCGCGGCCGAGCCGCTCACCGCCGCGCGGCGCCAGCGCATCAGCGAGATCTGGGGCGGCATCCCGGTGATCGAGGAGTACGGCTCGACCGAGACCGGCACCATGGCCGGCCAGTGCCCGTCCGGGGCGATGCACCTGTGGGCGGACCGGGCGATCTTCGAAGTCTGGTCGTCGGAGACGGGGACTCTCAGCTCGACCGGGCGCGGCCAGCTGGTCGTGACCCCGCTGTTCCGGGAGGCGATGCCGCTGCTGCGGTACAACCTCGCCGACGAGGTCGAGGTCTCCGCGCGGCCCTGCCCGTGCGGCTGGCCGCTCCCGACCGTGCGGGTGCTCGGCCGGGCGGCGTTCGCCTATCACGTCGGTTCCACCCCCATCACCCAGCAGCAGGTCGAGGAAGTGGTCTTCCGGCTTCCCGCCGCGTGCGAGGTGATGTTCTGGCGCGCGGCCGCCGAGCCCGACGTGCTGCGGGTGGAGATCGAGGTGGCGGACGAGGCCCGCGAACGCGCGGTCAAGGAGCTGCGCGCGGCGATCGACCGGGAGCTGGGAGTTCCGCACCAGGTCACCGGCCTGTCGCCGGGCACGATCGTCCCGGCCCACGCGCTGCGGGAGCAGCGGGACATCCTCAAGGCCCGCTATCTGTTCGGGCCGGGCGAGGAGTGGAGCAAGGCGGTCATGTACCAGTGACCGCCGTAGTCGCCCGCGGCCGCGTGCCGCTGTGGCCGGTGACCTCCCCCGGCGTTCCCACCATCTCCCCCTTCCGCGCCGCCCAGGACGTGTGGCGCCCGACCCGCCGCGGTGACACATGAGCAGGTTCAGCCCGCCCCCCGACGACCGGGTGGCGATCATCGGCATCGGCTGCCGGTTCGCCGGAGGCATCGACAGCCCGCGGTCGTTCTGGGAGTTCCTCCTCGCCGGGCGGACGGCCGCCGGCCCCGTGCCGGCCGGCCGCTGGGACGCCTACCGCGGCCGCTCGCGGGAGGAGGCCGCGGTGCTGTCCCGCGTCATCGACCGCGGTGCCTTCATCGACGACATCGCCGGCTTCGACGCCGCCTTCTTCGGGATCTCGCCGACCGAGGCCCGCCAGCTCGACCCCCAGCAGCGGATGGCGCTGGAGGTCGCCTGGGAGGCGCTGGAGCACGCCGGGATCCCGCCGACCAACCTCGCCGGCACCGACACCGGGGTCTTCCTGGGGGTCGGCACCGACGACTACGGCCGCAGGCTGCTGGAGGACCTGCCCGGCGTCCAGGCCTGGACCGGCATCGGGGCGTCGCTGTGCGCGGTGGCGAACCGGATCTCCTACACGCTCGACCTGCGCGGCGCGAGCGTCGTGGTCGACACCGCCTGTTCCTCGTCGCTGGTCGCGCTGCACCAGGCACGCCTGAGCCTGCTGCGCGGCGAGGTGCCGGTCGCGCTCGCCGGTGGCGTGATGCTGATGGCGGGCCCCGGCCTGACCACGGTGCTGGACCGGGCCGGGGCGATCTCCCCGGACGGCCGGTCCAAGGCCTTCGACGCCGCGGCGAACGGCTACGGGCGGGGCGAGGGCTGCGGGATCGTGGTGCTGCGCCGCCTCTCCGACGCGCTGCGCTCGGGTGACCGGATCATCGCCGTGCTGCGCGGCAGCGCCGTCCACCAGGACGGCCGCACCGACGGCATCATGGCGCCGAGCAGCGAGGCCCAGGCGCACCTGATGCGACGGGCCTACGCCGACGCGGGCGTCTCGCCGGCCGAGGTGGATTACGTCGAGGCACACGGGACCGGAACCCGGGTCGGTGACCCGATCGAGGCGGCCGCGCTGGCGGCCGTCGTCGGCAACCGCACCGCCGATCACCACGAGGGCGACGGCGACGGCGGACGGATACCGCGCCCGTGCCTGATCGGCTCGGTGAAGACCAACATCGGGCACACCGAGGCCGCCGCCGGTATCGCCGGCGTGATCAAGACAGCGCTGGCGCTGAGCCGCGGCGTCCTTCCGCCGACCCGCACGGTGACCGGCCCCCGGCCCGACATCCCCTGGGAGGCCAGCGGCCTGCGTCTGGTGACCGAGACGACTCCGTGGCCGGCCAGCGGTCATCCGCGCCGAGCAGGGGTGGCGAGCTACGGCTACGGCGGCACCATCGCCCACGTCGTCCTCGAGGAGGCCCCGCCGCAGCCCGCGTCGGCCGGTCAGGCCGGGCGGCGCGGCGGCCCGGAACGGACGGCGGCATCCGATCTCCGCCTCTACCCGCTGTCGTCGACAAGCCAGGCGGGTCTCGCCGCCCAGGCCGCCCGTCTGGCGGCCGCGCTCAACCCCGGCGGCCCCGGCCCCAGCGTCGGAAACGGCCACGGCCGCCCGGGCGGAGCGCGCGCCGGGATCGCCCGCGCCGACCTCGCTGCCGTCGCGGACACCCTGGCCACCCGCCGCTCCCACCTCAGCGCGCGGGCGGTGGTCGTCGCCGAGGACCGGGCCGAGCTGTCGGCGGGTCTGGCTGCCCTCGCCGAGGGACGGGCGGATCCCGCCGTCGTCACCGGCACCGCCGCGCGCGCCGGCCTGCCCGCGGGCCCGGCCGCGCACGCGCACCGCAAGGCGCCCGGCGCCGTGTGGGTGTTCTCCGGGCACGGCGCGCAGTGGTCGGGCATGGGGCGGGAGCTGCTCACCGACGAGCCGGCCTTCGCCGCCGCGATCGACCGGATCGACCCGGTCTTCGCCGCCGAGCTGGGAGTCCGCCCGCGGGAGGTGCTGGAGTCCGGAGACCTGGGCTCGGTGGACGTCATCCAGGCGATGCTGTTCGCGATGCAGGTCGGGCTGTCCGCCGTCTGGCGGGCGTACGGCCTGGTGCCGCGGGCGGTGATCGGCCACTCGGTCGGTGAGATCGCCGCGTCGGTCGCCGCGGGGGCGCTGACCGAGACCGAGGGCGCGACGCTGGTGTGCCGGCGGTCGATGCTGCTGCGCCGGGTCGCCGGGCGCGGCGCCATGGTGATGGTCGACCGGTCGTTCGACGAGGTCGAGTCCTGGCTGGCGGACATGGGAGCGGACGCCGCCGGGGCCGTCGCCGCGATCTCCGCCGCCCCGGCGTCGACAGTGGTATCCGGGGACATCCCGGTGGTCGACCGTGTCGCCGCACGGGCCGCCGACGCGGGCTGGACCGTCCGCCGGATCGACTCGGACGTGGCGTTCCACAGCCCCCAGATGGACCCGCTGTGCCCGGACCTCGCCGCGGCCGCCGCGGAGCTGCGGCCCCGTGCCGTGACCGTGCCGCTCTACGTGACCGCGGTGGGCGACCCGCGGTCACGGCCCCGCCTGGACTCCGTCTACTGGGCCGCGAACCTGCGCAACCCCGTCCGCTTCCGGGAGGCCATCGCCGCGGCCTTCGACGACGGCCACCGGGTGTTCCTCGAGGTGTCGGCGCACCCGGTGGTCAGCCATTCGATCACCGAGACGCTCGCCGCGGCCGGTGCCGGAACACCGGCGGACACCGGCGGCGTCGTGGTACCGAGCCTGCGCCGGAACAAGCCCCAGCGCCGGACGCTGCTCACCGCGCTCGCGTCCCTGCACTGCAACGGGGTGCGCGTGAACTGGCCGGCGGCCCCGGACGCACCCGCCGTCGACCTGCCCACCACCGCCTGGCGGCACACCCGCCACTGGGTGGACGGGACGGCGGGCGCCGAGTTCCCCGCCGACACCCTGCTCGGCGCCGACCTCGCCGTGCCCGGCGCGCGGCAGCGGATGTGGCGGACCACGCTGGACTTCCGCACCCGGCCCTACCCACGCACACATCCGGTGCTCGGGACGGAGATCGTGCCGGCGGCCGTCCTGCTGAACACCTTCCTCACCGCGGCCGGGACCGAGGAGCTCCGCCAGGTCGCGCTGCGCCAGCCGGTCGTGGTGCCGGCGGAGGGCGAGCCGATCGAGCTGCGGGTCGTCCACGACGAGGCTGGCCTGCGGCTGGTGACCCGCTCGCTGGCCGGCCCTTCCGCCGGCTGGTCGACCCACACCACGGCGCTGCCGGAGGACGGCGCCGCGCCGCAGGACCCGGGTGAGGGAGCCGCGGGCCGTTTCCCCGGCACCGGCGAGGCCGGTGATCACCTCGCCACGGGCTCTCAACCCGCGGGCGAGGAAGAGAACGAGACCCTGCCCGACGATCACGTCGTGACCCGGCTGGCCGAGCTCGGGGTGGYGGACATGGGCTACCCGTGGACGATCACCGAACTCCGCCGGGGCCCACGGTCGATGTCCGCCGTGGTGACGACGGAGGCGACCCGCAGCTGGGCCTCGGTGCTCGACGCCGCACTGTCGGCCGCGTCCGTGATCTTCTCCGGGCCCGCCGTCCTGCGGATGCCCGCGCGGATCGACCACGTCCGGGTGGCCGGCCCGCCACCGGCCACCGCGCGCGTCTCGGTGTGGCTGGACGCCGAACAGAAGCACACCGTGAACGTCACGGTCCAGGGCTCCGGAGCTGGAGCCGGAGCCCGGTCCGGACCGGGCTCCGGATCGGAGGCCGCGCTGCGCGGGCTGCGCTACGGCGAGCTGGACGGCGACCTGGACGGCCGCGGCGGCACGGACCGCTTCGAGATGAGCTGGCTGCCGGCCGCGGGCCCGTCTGCCGCGGGGCCGGCGTCCGCGGATCCGCTGGCCGGGCGCACGATCCTCGTGCTCGGATCACACCGGGTGGCCCGCGAGCTCACGCCGGCCTGCGCGGCACACGGGGCCGTCGTCGACGACGATCCGGATGCCCTGGCCACCGCGGCACACGTGGTGTTCGCACCGCCGGCACCGCCTGTGACACCTCCGGCACCGCCTGTGACACCGGCACCGCCTGTGACACCGGCACCGCCTGTGACACCGGTGGCGCCGCCGCCGGCGGCCGACTGCGCGTCGGCGTTCGCCGCCCTCGTCCAGCGCATCGCCGCGCTCCCCGAGCCCCGACCGCGGCTGTGGTGCCTGACCCAGGGTGTCCGCGACGCGGACGGGCCGCGGGCCCTCGCGCACGCACCGCTGTGGGGACTCGGCCGGGTGGCCGCCACCGAGCATCCCGAGTTCTGGGGAGCCGTCGTCGACGTGCCCACCGGCGGTTGGGACGCCGACACGGTCGTGGACCTGTTCGCGACGCCCCCCGCCGAGCCCCTGGTCGCCGTCGGGCCGGCTCCCGCGCCGGGCGGCGCCGGCCCCGTCCACCCCGCGCCGGACGACGCCCCGCACGAGCGCCCCGTGCAGGACGACCCCGCGCCGAGGGTCCTGGTGCCGCGGCTGCTGCCCGTGCCCCCGGGTCCGGCCGAGGCGTTCACCTGCCGCTCCGACAGCACATACCTGATCACCGGGGGCCTGGGGGTGCTCGGCCTCGTCGTCGCCGAGCACCTGGCCGCGCGCGGGGCCCGCCGGCTTGTCCTCCTCGGCCGGAAGCCCATGCCGCCGCGGGCGACCTGGGCGGACGACGATCCACGGGCCGCGTCCATCCGGCGGCTGGAGGCTGCCGGGGTCACCGTCCACACGGTCGCGGCCGACGTCACCGACCTGGCGGCGATCCGCGCGGCGCTCGACGTCGCGCGCCTGCCCCCCGTCCGTGGCGTCGTGCATGCCGCCGGCGTCGTGCACGGCGAGCTGCTGCGCCGCCTCGACGACACACGGCTGCGCGAGGTGCTCGCGCCGAAGGTGGACGGCGCGTGGGTGCTGCACCAGCTGTTCCCGCCAGGCAGCACCGACTTCTTCGTGCTGTTCTCCTCGGCCGGCCCGTTGCTGGGCCTGCCGGGCCAGGGCGCCTACGCAGCCGCGAACACCTTCCTGGACGTCCTCGCCGCGTACCGGGGAACCGCCGGTCACCGTGAGTCGGTGAGCATCGCGTGGACGAGCTGGCAGGGCCTGGGTATGGCGACCTCGGGCGACACCACGGACATGGAGCTCGCCGCCCGCGGCACGACGCCGATCTCACCGGACGAGGCGCTGCGCGCGTTCGACCAGACCGCCGCCGCGGCGGCGTCAGCGGCCAGGGCCGGTGCGCCCGGCTCACCGTTGGTCGCCGTGCTCGGGCTCGCCCGCGGGCACACCGGGCCTCGGCCGGCGCTGCTGTCCGAGCTGGCGACCACCGACGCGGCGGCACCGGCCGACGTGCCGGACTGGATCGGCCTGCGGGGCAACGAGCTGGCCGACCACCTGCTGGGCGTGGTCGGCGGCCGGGTCGCGGCCGTCCTCGGCACGGGCGTGACCGGACTCGACCCGAACCAGCCGCTCACCGAGGCGGGGGTCGACTCGCTGCTCGCCGCCTCCGTACGCATCGCGCTGGAACGCGAGTTCGGCATCGCCCTTCCCGCGACGCTGCTGTGGAACCATCCCACGGTGGTCGCGATAGCCGGCCACCTGGCGTCGATCCTCGGCGATGCCGGTGATCCGGCCCGGCCGCACCTGGTCGGCAGAGGCTGAGGGCCGCACCGGTCCGGCCGCCCGGTCCGGCGTCCACTCGTCCGGCGGCCGGGCGGCGTCGGAGGAGATCAGCGGTGCCGCACGCCCGGCTCCTGGTGGCCTGCGGCGGCTCCTCCCCCTCCAGAGGAAGGGCCGGGGTCCGGGGCAGCGCCCCGAAGAGGCCGGCGAATGGGGGTCTTGCAGGTTCGTTGCCTGACTGATGACGTGGAGGGATCACGAGATGCTCAAGTGACATCCACGGGAGGACGGGGTCCATGTTCATGGAGATCCGCCCATCGGACGGCGCTGACCCGAAGGATGCGCTACTCCTGCACGACCGCTTCTCCGCGCTGTTCGCGGGGGAGACAGGAGAGGACGAGCGATGCTCTCCTGACGCTTCGGATCGGACGCGGCTCGTCGATGAGTCTCCTGACCTTCGTACGGAGTTCGGGGAGAACCCCGACAGATAGGTGCGACGCTCCGACGCGCCCGAACCCCGACCGGCACCACGTTCAGTCCGCGCCGGATCCGAGCGCGGCGGGACGTGCCACGGCGTGCGAGGAGAGTCGACGGGCCCTGACCGACGGATCCACCCCTCCGCCGGCCGTGACGATCGTCCGGGTTCCCGGGCGGCGCGGATGCGGATGCCGACCCTCGCGGGCTTCCGGGCTGATCCCGAAACCGTCCGGCTCGACGCTGGGCGTGCGGGGGAAGGCGGCGTCGGACAGTCGCGATCGGCCGCGCCGTGTCCGCTCGACCCGCCGGCGGCAGGATGCCCCCGACCTACCCCGGCTCCCGGTGGACAAGCGGACAGTCGGACGGACCCACTACACTTGTAGTGTCTAGAACTATAGATGTAGTGTTCGGACGTGGCCAGCCGGCGCGATGACCTTCTTGACGCGGCGATCGACCTGCTGGGGCGGGAGGGAGTTCGGGCGTTGACACACCGCGCCGTGGATGCCGCCTCGGGTCTGACCGCGGGGTCGACGTCCAACTACTTCCGGACCAGGGACGCCCTGTTCGATGCGATCGTGGAGCGGTTCGCGGCGCGGGAGCGGGCGAACTGGGAGGAGGTGGCCGCGCACCTGGCGCCGCGGACGACCTCGGACCTGGCCAAGGGGCTGGCCCTCTTCGCCCGTGACAGCGCGGGCCGTAACCGGACACTGACCCTGTCCCGGTACGCGATCCTCGTCGAGGCTTCCCGCCGGCCTGAGCTACGGGCACAGCTGGCGGCCACCGGAGCCCGGGTGAGCGCCTGGTTCGGCACCTGGCTGCGTCTGGTCGGCTCGACGGACCCGGACCACCACACCCACGTCGTCGGCAACTACCTGACCGGCCTTGTCCTGCACCAGCTGGCCATCCCCGACCCGGCCTTCGACCCGACGGCGCACCTCGACGCGCTGCTGACGTCACTGATCCAGAACCAGCGCGAACAGGGTCAATAAAACGGACGACTTCCAGCGAAGTCGGGACGCATAGTGTCCCGACGCTCAGACCATTCATGGTGGCGGGCTCAGTCGGTTCGCCTTATCTTCCTGCGCCGACGCACGGTCGCGGCTGGGAAAATTCATCACGTATAAATTCATCACGTATCACAAGGACACACCATGCAAAAAGACGAAGTCTGGCGGGCCATCGACACCCAGCGACTACGGGTCGCGGGCCTGCTGGAAAAACTGACCGACGACGAGTGGCGCTCGCCCTCGCTGTGCGACGGCTGGACGGTGCGCGATGTCGCGGCCCATCTGACAATGCAACAGACAGGGCTGGGTGGGGCGCTTCGCATGGCCGCCCGGTCACCAGGCGGGATGAAGCGGGTGATCCGCTGCTCGGCGTGCCTGCGGGCGGCCGCGCCGACCGAACAGATGATCGCCGGGATCCGCGGAATGGTCGGTTCGCGGAAACACAACGTGGGCGTCACCTACAGGGAAACCCTTATCGACATCCTCGTGCATGGCCTGGACATCGCCGTTCCCCTGGATCGGCCCCTCGAGATACCCCTCGACGCCGCGGCGGTCGCCGCCGACCGGGTCTGGTCCGTTGTCTTCCCGACGTTCGGCTACCCTTTCTTTCCCCGGAAGCGGCTCAGAGGGCTGCGGCTCACCGCGTCCGACGCGGACTGGGCCGCCGGCGAGGGGGCACCGGTCGACGGCCCGATGGACGCGATCCTGCTGCTGCTCACCGGCCGCGTCGCCGCGCTGTCACGGCTGTCCGGCGATGGTGTGCCCGCGCTCCAGACGAGGCTCGCGTCCACTCAGGAGCCGGGATGACAACGGGAGCCGCGTCGTGGGCGCGAACGGTTCTGAGACCGGCCGAGACGCGGCACCCCGTCTCGGATGAGCTGGTAGCCGTCGACGGCGGAGTCCGCGACGGATGGATCGAATCCGGCGCTGACMAGCTGCTGGCGGACCGCATGTGGAGGCACATCAACCGTCGTGATGGTTCGATTCGTCCGGCGCCTCGGCAGACAGGGCGAGCACGTCGACGTTGTACTCGGCCGATAGCCGCACGATGAGGTCGGCGTCGTGCCCCGGCGGCCAGAGCGCGAGGTAGAGCCCTTCGGCCCCACCCGGCGTGAACAGCATGAGCACGTCGGCCGGCCCGTCCAGGGCGACGCACCGGTGCGGCCGGTCGCGGGGAACGAAGACGAGGTCTCCGGTGGCGGCGGTGAAGCGGCGTGAAGCGGTGTCGACCCGCATCCGGCCGTCGAGGACGACGAACGACCGATCCTCACCATGGTGTACGAGGTACGGCGCTTCGTCGCCGGGCAGCAGCTGGATCCGGAGCAGCCCGTAGGAGCCGCTGGTCGTCGCCGCGGTGGCGAGCGGGACGGGCGCCGGTCTGCCCGGGAGGACCGTCCGCGGTCCGCCCCGGGCGGTGCCGGAGGTGGCGTGGAACGGGCCCACCCGCTCAGCTCCCGCCTCGTCGCGGCCGGTTGTTGTCGCTCCACGGCAGGGTGGTGGCCGCCAGCGCGAGGCCGGCGATGACGGTAGCCGGGATGATCCAGTAGCCTTCCGTCACGGGTAGGCCCGGCCCGAGGAGAAGAGTCACGCCGGCGATGACGAGACCCGCGGCCACCGGTCTGGACAGCCCGCCGACCCGCCACCCGATGATCCCGAGCAGCGGAACTCCGATGATGAACGCGAAAGCGAGCGGTATGGCGACGAGCGTCATGTCGGATTCGATCTCGTGCATGGTGTGGTGGTCGATGTTCGGTGCGGCGAACAGCTCGATGTAGGCGTTCGCGGGCATCGTCACGAACCCGAGCCAGACCAGCGCGTAGGGGCCCGGGCCAGCCGGCCAGGCCCGAGGCGGCCCGCCAGAAGCGGCAGCCCCGCGGCGATCAGCACACCCCCTATGCCGAAGAGCAGGTGGGCGGCGGACCAGGTGGCCGCCTGTTCGGCCGCCTCGTTGTGCTCGAGCGGGTGCAGCAGGTTCCCCAGCGCGAACAGGACGCCGCCGGCACCGAGCAGGACCCGGCGCAGCGTGGCGTCATCCGGCCACGCCGGCACGGCGGCCTCCAGGTGCCGCTCCGAGCGCGGCACCTGCGGCGCGCCAGCGAGAGGGTGTGACTCCAGAGCGGACATGGCTTCCTCCTTCATGACTGGGGCGGCCGCGTGCCGCGCCCTTCGCCTGGGACGACTGTTGCCGACTACGCTGGCCGTTCTGCGGCGAAGGGCTTGTGTGCGCCTTGCGTCCGGCTGGCGCCCAGCCGGCGGCGGCGAATCGGGGAGGGTCGGTCGGAGCGGTGAGCGGCTCCTTTCCCGTGCGGTTCGGTGTTCTCGGACCGACCATCGCCACCGCCGGCGACGGCTCCCCGCTGGAGCTCGGCCCGCGGCGGCGCCGGGAACTGATCACCCTCCTGTTGCTACGGCCCGGCGTCACCGTCACCGCGGACGCGCTGGCCGACGAGCTGTGGCAGGGTGAACCACCGCCCGCCGCGCGGTCCACGCTGCAGGCACATCTGTCCGCGCTGCGCCGGGTCCTGGAGCCGAAGGTCAGCCCGCCGTACCGGCTGCTCGTCACCCGGGGCTCCGGCTACGCCCTCGCGATCTCCCCCGCCGATCTCGACACCGGGCACCTCGACGAGTTGCGGGCGCTGGCCAGGAGAGCGCTCGACGGTGGGGATCCGGGCGGCGCCCGCGCTCATCTGGAGCGTGCTCTCACCCTCTGGCGGGGTGAGCCGTTCGCCGACCTGGAGGGCCACTCGGCAGCCGAAGCGGCGCGGGTGAAACTGGCGGAGGACCAGATGGCCGTCCGGGCGGACCTTCTCGCCGTCCGGCTCGACCTGGGCGAACACGATGCGGTGATTGGTGAGCTGCGCGTCCTGACGGGCCAGCACCCGTTACGGGAGCGGCTACACGCCCAGCTCGCCACCGCCCTGTACCGCAGCGGCCGGCAGGCCGACGCGCTCACCGTGCTTCGTCAGGCACGGCAGACCCTCGCGAGCGATCTGGGTCTCGAGCCGGGGGCCGAGCTCCGGGAGCTGGAGACCGCGATCCTGCGGCAGGATGCCGGGCTGATCCGCCCCGGCATCCCCCGCACCGCATACCCCTGGGTCAGCTCGCCCGGCGCCACTTCCGGCACGAGGCCGGCAGCCGCGACCGCCCCCGCGGCGGCCGGCGGCCGGCGGCCGGCTGCCGTTGCTTGGCCGAGACCGGGAACTCTCCGCCCTCGAACAGGCGTGGGAGCGGACCGCCACCGAGCAGGCAACCGGCGTGGCCCTGCTGTCCGGCGAGGCTGGCATCGGCAAGACCAGGCTGCTGGAGGAACTCGCCCGGCGGGTACCGGCGCAGGTCCGTTGGGGCCGCTGCACGCAGGTCTCCGGCGCCCCTGTCTACTGGCCATGGCGGCAGCTGCTGCGTGGCCTCCCGGCGGAAGTGGTGGGCGCGTTCGGTGCGAGCCGGGACGGTGACGGTCCGGTCCGTTTCGAGGTCGCGCTGGCGATCGGCCGCCATCTGGCCGATCTCGCATCCGCCGGTCCGGTGCTGGCGCTGCTCGAGGACCTCCACTGGGCTGACCCGGCCTCGATCGCGATGCTGGAGATCCTCGCCGGCGAATTGACGGACGTCCCTGTGCTGCTGGTCTGCAGCTTCCGCCCGGAGCGCGGCGGGAAGGCCACCCCAGGCGATCACGCCGATGACGGCGATCTCGGCGCCGCCGTCCCAGCAGGTGGGCGCGGCCAGTCGCCGCGGGACGGCGAGCCCCTCCGCCGGCTACTTGGCGTGCTCGCCCGTCACCCCGCCCTGACCAGGGTGGAGCTGGCCGGGCTCCCGCCGACGGACGTCGGCCGGCTCTCCGGCGCCGTGAGCGGGATGGCACCCACCCCCGAACAGGCGGAGGCGGTCCGCCACCGCACCGCCGGCAATCCCTTCTTCATCGTCGAGCTCGCCCGACTGGCGGCGACCACCTCTGTCGACCAGGCCGCGGCGGCCGGCACGCTGCCGACCGGGGTGCGGGACACCGTGCTCGCGAGGTTGGCCGCGATGCCCGCCGGAATGACGACCCTCCTCGCGGCGGCCGCCGTGGTCGGCCGCGAGGCGGCGTTGCCGGTGGTGACAGCCGCCGCTGGCATGACCCAGGCCGCCGCGCTCGACGCGGTGGACATCGCCGTCGCCGCCGGGCTGGCCGACGTGCCCGCCCCTGGCCGGCTGCGGTTCACCCACGACATCGTCCGGGAGGCCGTGCTGGTCGGTATGGGAACGGCCGAGCGTGCCCGCCTGGCCGGCCTCGTCGCCGACGCCCTGGTGGCCCACCAGGGAGCGTCGGTGCCGGCCGCGGTGCTCGCGCACCACCTCCGCGCCGCCGCGGCCGGACATACCGACCTGCGCGCCGCACAGGCGCAGGCGACCGCGGCGCGGGCCGCGCTCGCGCAGTTCGCGTTCGAGGACGCGGCGACGCTCGCCGGCCATGGTCTCGACCTCGTCCCCGGGGACCATCCTGACCTGCTGGTCGACCTGATGGTGATCCGCGGCGAGGCGCTGCGTCGGTCCGCCGACTTCGCGGAGGCACAGCAGGTGCTCACCGAGGCCGCCCGGATCGCCACGGCGAACGGCGACACCGTCCGCGCGGGACTCGCGACCCTGACCCGCGCCGGCGACGTGGTCGGCGGCTACAGCTCCCTGTTCTACGTCCCCGTGCCGGGCCTGATCACCGATCTGGATGCCGCGGCGGCCGCGCTGCCCGCGGCCGAACGGGACCTCCGCTTCCGGCTGCTCGCCGCGGCGGCCGTCCGCGCGTGCTACGGGGAGCCGGAAGCGGCGAGCCGTCTCATCCGGCGGGCAGCCGAAGTGCTCGCCGGTCAGCGCGCGGCCCGGCCCGGGACGACCGATGAACCCGCCGGTCTGCTGATCGCCCGGGCGCTCGCGGCCTGGACACCGCAGCACGCCGGCCTTCGGCTGGCGATTGCCGACACGCTGCTGGCGACGGCCGACGGCCCGCCCGGCGGCGAGTTGGTGGCCCGGCACCTGCGTCGGGCTGTCCTTTGGGAGCTGGGCCAGGTCGAAGCCGCGGAGGGCGAGTCAGCCGCCTTCAGCCGGCGGCTGCGCCAGGTGCGTGATCCTGACTTCGGCCTTCTGGACCGCTGCTGGCAGGCGATGCATCACCTTTACGCCGGACGGTACGACCAGGCCGCCGAGGTCGCGGCCGTACTGGGCGGGTCACTACCGGGCGTGAGGTCCGCTGTCTCGTCCGGCCGGACCTGGCCGACGTCGCTCCGGGTGCCATGGAACCGGTCTACGTCGTGATTCTCGCCGAGATCGTGGCACAGGTCGTCGACGCGGTCCCGGACATGGCCGACTGGGCGACCGGCCTCGCGGACCGCATCGCGGGGTACGGCGAGACGTTGGTGACCTTTGTTCTCGGCCTGACCTGCATGGGCCCCGCCGCCCTGTACCGGGGCGGGCTCGCCCTGGCACTGGGCCGGGTGGACGAAGCCATTGCCGCCTTGCGGTCGTCGCTGGCGCTTGCCGAAAAGACCGGCGGGGTGCCGTTCGTCATCCGTACCCAGCGGCGGCTCGCCCAAGCGCTACGCCGCGCCGGCCATGATGACGAAGCCCGACAGCTCGACCTGGCCGCCGCGCGCGACGCTCACACCATCGGCATGCGGCTGCCGTATTCCGGCACCTGACGACACTCGACCACACGGCGGAGCCCCGACAGCCGGAACACCCGCTCCGGCTCCAACAGCCGCGTCGCAGCGATCGCACCATCCCCGGCGACCCGCGCCCGCCACCGATCCGCCAGCGTGATCACCGCACCATCCGCCAGATACCGGTAGGCCCGCACCATCGTCGACGACGTCGTCCCGAGCACCCGGGCGTACTCCCGCACCCCGCGCAGCTCCGCACCCGCCGCAAGCTCCCCAGAGCACACGACACGCCAGATCATTAGCAATCTGCACATAACGGGCCAGGGGCGACGACTGTACGGCCCCGGCCGAGGATGATCGGCCCCGACTATGCGCTGCCTACGGACCTGCGCGGATCGATACTGCGACGAACCGTCCCAGCAACTACACCTCGTAGTCAAACCCTACGATGCGCCTGAGGAGTCGAACCAACCGATCAACACCCCGACCTGGACATCTTCTATTCGATCAACCGTCGAATCTCATAGGTGTTATCTATTTGTCCAGGTCAGGGAACTGTTACGCATCGCGGTGGACCATGTACCAGCATCCGAACCGATTGATCTTGGTTGCTGGCCCTGAGATCACCGTCCGACCGGTCGCCGCACGCGCCCGGAGCAGGGACGATGCTCGGTGACCGCGTCGACCAGAACATCGTCTACCGAGTAGAACAAGCGTTCCCAACGCCGGGCGGTTCCGCCCGTTTCCAGGCCGCCCGGTGATCGTGACCGCTGGGCGTCGTGGTCGCGTCGACCTTCCCGCGATCGAGGGGAGGGTGGCCGGTCGATACCCCTCGCAGCCAGTGTCGACCGTCCCACCGTCGATCTTCCATGTTCTCCGATCTTGGGGCGCGAGCCACGACTGCCAAATGTAACCGCCGCACGCCAAATGTAACTCCGCCGTGGTTACATTTGGGTGTGCCGCGTGACGTGAGCCAGATGATCGCCTTCCTGCGCGCCGCTGGAGGCGACACCACCGAGGTGGAGGTCAAGTCTGCCGCCGGCGGGTTACCCGCCTCGTTGACCTCTACGATGAGCGCGCTGGCGAATCAGCCCGGGGGCGGGACCATCATCCTGGGGCTCGACGAGCGGGCCGGGTTCCGCCCCGTCGAGCTCAGCGACCCGCAGATACTCAAGCAGGGCCTGGCTGCCAGGGCCCGGGCATTCACACCGCCGGTCCGTCTCACGATCGACGACGGGGAGGTCGACGGGGCCACGGTCGTGGTTGCGCAGGTCCACGAGTGCGACCGCTCGACCAAGCCCTGTCGCGTCACCGCGACCGGCAGGGCGTACCTACGTGGCTACGACGGCGACTACGCCCTGTCTGACGTGGAGGAACAGGGGTTTCTGGCCGCTCGCCAGCCACCGCTGTTCGACCGTTCACCTGTCGAGGACGCCACCATCGACGACCTGGACACCGAACTCGTCGATGCTTTTCTACTCGCCGTCCGCGAACGCGACCCCGCCGGGCTCGGCCGTTTTCCCGACGACACGGAGCTCCTGCGCCGGGCTGGAGTCACGATGGAAGGCGGGCAGCCGACCGTCGCGGGACTGCTCGCTCTCGGGGTCCATCCCCAACAATGGTTCCCTCGCTACGTCATCCAAGCCGCCGCGCAGCCCTTGCCCACAGACTCCGCCGCAACGCGGGCCCGCAACCAGGTCACCATCAGCGGGCCGGTCCCGCGGATGCTTGACGCGGCGCTACTCTGGGCCCGACGTACCTTCGACACCGCCATCGTCGCCGAGATGGACGGTAGCGTTCGTGACCGTCCGATCTACCCACTCGTCGCCTTCCGTGAGTTGGTCGCCAACGCACTGATCCACCGCGACTTCGACCACTGGTCCGCCGGGCTGGCCGTCGAAGTGCGGCTTCTGCGGGACCGCCTGGTAGTGGCCAATCCCGGCGGCCTGTACGGCATCACCGTCGACCGACTCGGGCGCGACGCGGTGACCTCCGCCCGCAACGCCAGACTGGTCGCGATCTGCCAGCACGTCCGCTCCCCGCAAACCGAAGCTCGGGTCATCGAAGCCCTCGCCAGCGGAATTCCCACCGTCACCGAGGCCCTCGCCGACCATGGCCTGCCGCCAGCCCACTACGTGGACAGCGGCATCCGGTTCACCGTCGTCCTCCACCAGTTCGCGACCGCCCCGCCCGCGGCGACCGCCGAGCCCCCAATGGGCGCCACAGAGCGTCGCGTCTACCAGACCCTGACCCGTCCGGGAAGAACAGCCAGCGACCTCGCCGAGGAGCTCGGGCTGTCCGCTCCGAACATCCGCAAGGCACTGCGAAGCCTGCGCGGTCGCGGGCTGATCCTTCAACTCGGCGGCAGAGGCAAAGCCACCACCTACCAGCGGACGGACTCATAGCCGACCGATCCTCACCTGCCAACCACTTCGCGCCTTGGACCATGCCTGACCCACCCGTCCCTTCCGAGCCACCGACCTACGGCCGACTGCTCTGCGCCGTTCAACCTCGCGGAAGGACCGGGTCAGCTCAGTCGACGTCCCAGGCTTCCCAGGAGACCACCCAGTCGGCAGGCCGTCCGGAGGGTGCTTCGCCGTCGGCGGTGAGGAACTCGCTGAGGGCCTCTGCCGCCACGCGGGCGTGCGCCGATGCGTGCTGGTCGTATATGTCTCGGCATTCCGCGTAAATCGTGGTCTCGCGGCAGAAGGTCTTGGTCCCATAGCCGGTCCTCGCGCGCACCAGTTTTCGGATCCGCTTCCGCAGCTCCGTCTGCTGGTCACCCGGAACGCCGCGCACCTCCGCGAATCCCTGTTCACAGACGACATCAGCCGCGAGCTGCGCGACCAACGAGAATCTTTGGTCCGCGTGTGGCGTCGGGTAGAAGCGGTCGATCAGCGCGAGACAGCGGCGGCAGGTCGGCGCGAAGGCCACCTCGCCGTCCTCCCTCAGCGGGCCGCCCTCACCGCCGACCATCACAGCCCACACCTTGCCGCACAGCGTGGTCTCGGCCCAGCGGGGCGCCAGGAGCTCCTCCCAGGCATAGTGGGCGGCCGTGGGCGAGAGCCACGGTCTCGACGGGTCGAAATAAAAGTCGTGGGCCGCGCCCCGGCCAGACGACGCCGAGTCCGCCGCGCGGGCCAGATGAATCACGTCACCGCCGCTGGTCACGGTGAGAAGCATCGGCGCCCCACCCACGTCGACCGCGTTGACGCCGAATCCCGGTGCAGCCATAAGCCGATTGTCCACCGCGCGGAAGGATCTCGGACACCGGGCAGCGAACAAACTATCGCCCCGCATGTCAGGCAGGTCGTGGCCGCCCGGCGCAGTGCCGGCCCCGACCTCCGCGTGTACGAGGAAGGCGATCCCCGGATACACGGCCCGCTCGGTAGGCAGAACCATCGATCCACAATGCCCGGCCGCGCCGGGGCCCGACTGTCGGGGGTCAAACGCATCAGGCGGCAGGCAGCATGATCCGGATGTGCGCCGCGCGACGGCCCTGCAGCTACTACTCGCTGGTTGGTCAGGTTAGGGAAATCGGACGTACGGTTGTGGTGTCTGGCTGGGCCGTTCCGGTGGGAGGTGCCCGATGGCCACTGCTCGCAAGCCGACCGCGCCGACGGCGGAGGCGATTGACAGGTTCTGCGGCGACTTTGATGACCTGTTCGGCCGTTTGGCTGAGCGCACCGCGCTGCGGCACTACCTGATCGGCCTGTTGCTGCCCCGGGAACGGAACAAGACGCTGACCGAGCTGGCCGCCCTGGTCCCCGGCGCGGACCGGCAGCGGCTGCACCACTTCCTGCACGACGCGCCGTGGGATCCCGACGCCCTGGGCGCACGCCGGGTGGAGCTGTGGCGTCGGCACCCGGACCTGGGGCCGCATGGCAACGGGGTGCTCATCATCGACGAGACCGGGGACCGCAAGCGCGGCCACGGCATCGTGCTGACCGCCCAACAGTACATCGGCAAACTCGGCCGCACGGCCAACGGCGTCGTGGCTGTCACCAGTCACTGGACTGACGGCACCCGCCACGTGCCGCTGGGGGTGCGGCCCTACCGGCCCGCCTCCCGGCTGCCCGCGGGCAAGGCGGACCCGGCGTTTGCCACCAAGCCGGAGCTGGCCTGGGACCTGATCGAGCAGGCCCGGGCCGCCGGGGTGCCTTTCCGGGCGGTGGTGGCCGACTGCGTCTACGGCGAGAACCCCAAGCTCGAGGGGCGCCTGCGGACAGCCAGGATCCGCTACGTGCTGGCCCTGCGTCCCCGCCACGGCACCTGGCAGGTCGTCGCCGATCCCGCCCGTCCGCCGGCGTTCACGCCCGCCGAGGCCGCCGCCCGCCTGCCACTGGAAGCCTGGCGGCGCCTGGTACTGACCGACAGCCACGGTAAGCCGCTGGTGCGCCACGTCGCCGAGCTGGAGCTGGGCTCCTGCTACGGGCCCACCCGGGGCACCCGCCTGATCGCCGCCACCGCCGACCCGGCCAGACTCACCGCCGATTCGACCTGGTTCATGGCCACCAACCTCTCGACCGCCGAGGCGGACGCGGCCGAGGTCTACCGGATCTACCGGCTGAGGGACTACTACAAGCCGGTCAAGCACGAGCTGGGCTGGGCGGACTTCCAGGTCCGTTCCGAACAGGCCATCGTGCGGCACTGGCAGCTGGTGATGCTGGCGTTCACCTTCAGCCTGCTGAGCGCGCCACCCTGCGATCAGGCCCAGGAAACACCCCGCGAGGACCGCGGTGCGGCGGGGGAAAAATCCACGGCGCCGCATCGTCTGGCAGGACACATTGCGGCAGGTCCGCGGCTGGCTGTCCCCTTGGGCGCGCCTGCAGCTGTACTGGCACCGCTGGTCGACCGCCCCACCCCCACCGGAACTGGCAGCGCTACTTGACCACGTAGGCCACTCCCACCCGCTGGTCACCCCAACCTGACCAACCAGCGATTAGCCAGGTCAGACGCCGACTACGCAACGTGGTGGGGCGGGTGGGGCTCGAACCCACGACCGACGGATAATGAGACACGGTGGACCGCGGGCGCCGTGTCACGGCCCGGACGGGGCCCCGGCCCCGGCGACCACGGCTCGCAGCAGCAGCGCGACACCGTGGGCGAAAGAGTCGCCCTCCGCGTCGGTCAGCAAGGGGCCGGCCTGGGCCAGGGCGGGCAGGTCGACCACCGGTATCGCGGCCCGCCGCAGACGTCGGGCCGCCGCCGCGGCCGGCGCGGCGTGCTGGTCCAGCAGCTCGCCCACCAGCAGGTGCCAGCAGCTGCGGTAGGCGAGCGCGGCCGCGGACACGTCGAGCCCGGCCGCGAGCAGATCGGCCAGGTTCGCCTCGTCGAAGGCGAGCGACTCCGCGGCGACATACTGCCCGGTGACCAGCACGTAGGGCACCCAGGGCCAGTCGGCGAGCAGGTCGTGCGCCCCGACCAGGCGGGCCGCGACCCGTTCCAGTGGCGTCCGGCCCGGCACGGCGACCGGCAGGCCCGACGCGACGCTCGCGAGCATCGCGGTCAGCAGCGCGTCCCGGTCGGCGATGTGCCGGTACAGCGAGGTCGTCGCGGTGTTCAGCTCCACCGCGACGGCCCGCATGGTGAGCCCGTCCAGACCGTCGCGGGCGACGACGCGCAGGGCGGCGTCGACAACCACCTGCCGGGTCAGGCCCCGCCGCGGCCGCCGGTGGCCGTAGCGACCGAGCCCCGCGGACGGGCGCGCAGGCGGCTCCGCTTGGGCGAGATGCTCGGCGCCGGACTCCGCGGAGCCCGCGATGTCGCCGTCCTCTCCCGGTGCCCCCACGTGACCATCGTCGCACGCCGACCTGTCAACCCAGGCCGGATACAACTAAGGTCTTCCTTAAGCGAATGGTCTATGCATAAGGTGACCCTTAGCTGCCCGCCGGCTGGGTGGCACGGGCCCCCGGGAGAAGACCTCGATGAACGTTGCTCTCAACCGTCGCGCGTTCGGGCGTGCCGGCCTGCTCGCCGTCGGCGCCCTCACGGCGCCGGCACTGCTCGCGGCCTGCGGCGACGACGCCCCCGCCGCACCAGGCACGGGCACGGGCGCGGCGGGGGCGACAGCGGCCCCGCGCCGCGGCGGGAAACTGCGGGCCGCGTTCGCGAGCAGTCCGGCCGACACCCTGGACATCGTGAAAGGCCACGACGTGCTGGGCTCGGTGCGCGGCCTCGCGGTGTACGAACGCCTCGGCGACGCCCACCCGGACGGCTCGGTCACCCCGCGCCTGTTCGAGAGCCTGACGCCCAACGCCGACGCGACCGTCTGGACGCTGAAGCTGAAGCCGGGGATCACCTTCTCCGATGGCAGGCCGTTGACGACGGCCGACGTGCTGGCCAGCTTCGCGACGTTCACCGGCACCGAGAGCGGCGCCGCGATCGCCGCGTTCGACCCGAAGGCGAGCAAGGCGACGGACGCGCGCACCGCGACCGTCGCGCTGACCGCCCCCGTGTACGACCTGCCGGCCCGGGTGAGCGGCGTCGTCCTGGTGATCATGCCGGAGGGCAAGCCGGCGTCCCAGCTCGGTGACGTCGTCGGCAGCGGGCCCTACGAGATCGCCTCGTTCGTGCCCGGCCAGCGCACGGTCCTGCGCAGGCGCGCCGACTACTGGGACGGCGACGCCCGGGGCTACCTGGACGAGATCGAGCTGGTGGCCGCGCCGGACGCGAAGTCGCGGCTGTCCGCGCTGCGGGCGGGCCAGGTGGACTGGGCCGACGACATCGCCTACCTGGACGCCTCGACCCTGCGGGAGGACCGCGCGATCACGATCCACCGCGGCGCGGCCGAGCAGGGCCTGGCCTGGTTCCTGAACATGGCGGCGCCGCCGTTCGACGACGAGCGCGTCCGGCAGGCCCTGCGGTACTCGGTGGACCGCCAGAAGCTCGTCGACACCACGCTGTTCGGATTCGGCTCCGTCGGCAACGACCTGTGGGGCAAGGGCCTGCCGAACTACAACGGCTCGATCCCGCAGCGGCCGCACGACCCGGCGAAGGCGAAATCGCTCCTGCAGGAGGCCGGGGTGGCCACCCCGGTCAAGGCCACCCTGCTGACCTCGCCCATCGGCCCGGGTCTCGTCGAGGCGACCCAGCTCCTCGCCGACCAGGCCCGCGAGGTCGGCTTCGACATCAAGGTCGAGGTCGTCCCGCCGGACGTCTACTTCGCCCAGCCCGAGGAGTGGGCGAAGGCGTCGGGCGTGGCGTTCGCCCAGGTCGGCGCGTTCACCGACATGGCCCCGCTGGTCTACCTGTCCGACGGCCCGTTCAACTTCGGCTGGCGCAAGCCCGACTGGGACGCCGGGTTCGCCGACGGAGTGGGCGAGCTCGACGCCGCGAAGCGCAAAGCGACGTTCGACAGCCTGCAGAAGCAGCTCTGGGATTCCGGCTCCGACCTCGTGTGGGGGTTCGCGCCGAGGCTCGTCGCCGCCGCGCCGTCCGTCGGGGGCGTCGACTCCAGTCCCAACTTCGGCATCCCGGACCTGGTCTTCATCCACCGCACGGGGTGAGCACTCCGCCGGCCGGGTCGCGAGCGGTGRCCGGCCGCGTGCCGTCGCCCGTCCGGCGGCTGGCCGGGGCCTTCGCCGTCGTCCTCGGGGTGTCCGTCGTGACCTTCGCCGCGATGTCCGCGCTGCCCGGTGACAACGTGCGCGCCCGCCTGGGTCCCTACGCCACGGAACAGCAACTCCATGCGGAGCATGTCCGGCTGGGACTCGACCACCCGGTCTGGGAGCGGTACCTGCGGTGGATCTCCGGGCTGGCGCACGGCGACCTGGGCCGGTCCCAGGTGAACGACCTGCCGGTGGACACCCTGCTGTCGCGGCCGATGGTGAACAGCCTGACGCTGGCGGCCGTCGCCCTGGCCGCGGTGCTGCTGACCGGCACGCTGGCCGGCGTGACCGCGGGCCTGCGGCCCGGCGGGGCCGTGGACCGGCTGCTGCTCATGTTCTCGCTCACGGTGTCGGCCGTTCCGGCCTTCGTCACCGGTTCCCTGCTCGTGCTGCTGTTCGCCGTCAACCTGCGTTGGCTGCCCGCGCTCGCGCTGGTCGATCCCACCCGCCCGGCCATCCTCCAGCCACGGCTGCTGGTGCTGCCCGCGACCGCCCTGACGCTCAGCTCCTTCGCCTACGTGACGCGCCTGGTCCGCGCGAGCGTGCTCGACGCCGCCGCCATGCCCTGGGCGCTCGCGGCCCGCCTGCGCGGCATCCCGCACCGGCGGGTCGTCGCCCGGCACATCCTCCCGGCGGCGCTGCCCGTGCTGTGCCAGGCCGGGGCATTGACCATGATCGCGATGGTCACGAACGTCGTCGTCGTCGAGATAGTGTTCGGCTATCCGGGGGTGGGCAACGTGCTGCAGACCGCCGTCTCGCAGCGGGACGTCCCGGTCATCCAGGCGGTGACGATCGTGGTGGCCGCGTTCGTGGTCACGGTGAGCGCCCTCGCCGACGGCGCCGTCCGGCTCCTGCTCCCCCGCGCCCGGACGGCCACGTGAGCGGGCCCTCCGCCGCGTCCGGCACCGGGCCGGCGACCGAGACCGCCCTGCCCGGCGAAGCGACCGGGGCCGCGTCAGAGCCGGGTGGCCGCGGCTGCCGTGGGCTCCCTGGACGCCAGCACCTGCGCGGACGCACCGGACTGGTGATCGGTCTGCTCGTCCTCGGCGTACCGGTGCTGACGACTCTCATCGGTGTCTTCGTCCACCCCTACCCGACGACCGCCAGCGTCTCCGGCCCGCTCGCCGGGCCGAGCGGGGCGCACCCGCTCGGGACCGACCTGCTGGGCCGGGACGTGCTCTCCCGCATGCTCGTCGGCGGCCGGAGCCTGCTGCTCATCACGGTCCTCGCGGTCGCCTCCGCCCAGCTGATCGCCGTCAGCACGGGCCTGCTCGCGGGCTGGCTCGGCCGGGGCGGCGCGCGGGCCGTGCTGGCGGTGTTCGACGTCATCCTCGCCGTCCCCGCGGTGCTGGTCCTGGCCGCGGCGGCGAGCGCGCTGGGCGTGGGTGGCCTCGCCGCCTTCGCCGCGATCGTCGTCGTCCTCACGCCGCCCACCGCGCGGGTCATCTACGCGGCGACCCGCGCGCTCGTCACGGAGCCCTACGTCGAGGCGGCGGTCCTGTGCGGGACGCCGACCCGCCAGATCCTCGTCCGCGACCTGCTTCCCAACCTCCGGACGATCATCTTCGCGGACGCCGGCACGCGGATGGTCGAGGCCATCATCATCATCAGCGCGGCCGGGTTCCTGGGCTTCGGCCCCCAGCCGCCCACTCCGGACTGGGGCCAGATGATCAACGAGAACGGCGGGGGCATCACGGTCGCGCCCTGGTGCGTGCTGGCCCCGGCCCTCGCGATCACGCTGCTGGCGGTGGGCACGAACCTGATCAGCGACTGGCTGGTCGCCCACTCCGACGGGACGAACCGGGAATGACCACCAGAACGGCCGGCGCACCGGACGTCGGCAAGGCCCCCGAGGGCCCCGAGGAGCCCGCCACGGACGTCGTCGTGACCGACCTGAGCGTCGCCGCGGCCGGCGGGCGCGCGGTCCTCGACGGCGCCTCCTGTGACCTGCCTGCCGGTGGGACCCTCGCGGTCATCGGCACCTCCGGCGCGGGCAAGACCACGTTCGCGCTCGCCCTGCTGGGCCACCTCGGGCCGGGCCTGACCCGGACGTCGGGCGGCGTGACGATCGGTGGGGTCGACGTGTTCGCCCCGCGCGCGTCCCGCGCGCGGGAGCTGCGCCGCCGCCGGGTGCGCTACCTGCCGCAGGATCCGGCGGCCTCGCTCACCCCGACCATGCGCGTCTCGGCGCTGCTGACGGAGATGATCCGCCTCGTCGGCCGGGGGGCGGACGTGCGGGCGAGGGCCGCCGCGGCGTTGCGCGCGGTCGGGCTGCCCGACGATCGGGCCTTCCTCGCGCGGTATCCCCACCAGCTCTCCGGCGGGCAGCGCCAGCGGCTGCTGCTCGCGCTCGCGCTGACCGGCGAGCCGGACGTGCTGGTCCTCGACGAGCCGACGGCGAACGTGGACCCCGACCAGGCGGCCGCCCTGCTGGCCCTGATCGAGCAGCGGCGGGCGGTGCGTTCGTTCTCGCTCGTGCTGGTCAGCCATGACCTGGCGGCTGTGGCCGAGCTGCCGGGCGTGCCCGAGCTCGTCGTGCTGGACGCCGGGCGGATCGTGGAGCGGGGAGCGCCCCGCGACGTCCTCGACCGGCCGCGCACCGGCCCGACCCGGGCGCTGAGTGCCGCCAGCCGGCGGCTGAGCCACGCACCGGCACCAGCACCGGCACAGCAGCCACCGGCACAGGCGTCGCCGCGGGCGGCCGGGGCCGAGCCTGCCCCGGGCCCCGGCCCTGCCGCTGCCCCCTCCCCCTCCCTCTCCCCCGAGCCCGGCGCGGTGGCGCTGCGCGTCGCCGGGCTGCGGGTCTCCACCGGGGCCGCGCGCCGCCGGGCCGAGGTGCTGCGCGGTGTCGACCTGACCGTGCGACGGGGTGAGTGCGTCGGCGTCGTCGGTGTCTCCGGCACCGGGAAGACGACCCTGGCCCGCGCCGTCATCGGCCTGCACCCGTGGGACGACGGGACCGTGGAACTCGACGGAGTGCCGCTGGCACCCTCGGCGACGGATCGCCCACCGCCGCAGCGCCGCCGGATCGGCTACGTCTTCCAGGACCCGTACACGTCCCTCAACCCGCGTCGTCCGGTCGGCGAGGCGGTGACCCGCGCCTACGCCCTCGCCGCGGGCGACGCGCGGGAGGCGGGGGAACCGGAGGGACCGGAGGAGTCGGGCGGTGAAGTCGCCGCGCTGCTCGCGGAGCTGGGGCTCGCCCCGGAGCTGGCGGCCCGCCGCCCCGGGCGACTCTCCGGCGGCCAACGCCAGCGGTTCGCCCTGGCCCGGGCCCTGGCCACGGCTCCGGACCTGCTGATCTGTGACGAGGTGACGTCGGCGCTGGATCCCGTGTCGGCCGGCGCGATCTGCGGGTTGGTCCGCGGCCTGGTCACCGAGCGCGGTCTCGCCGCCGTGTTCATCAGCCACGACCGGGGCGCCGTCAGCGCGGTGGCCGACCACGTCCGGGAGCTGCGGGGCGGGCTGCTCGCCGCCCCGCCGCCCGGGGCCTGACCGCGGCCCCGCCGCTCAGCCGTTCGCCCCCGTCGGCAGCTGGCTGCCGCCGGGCGCGGGGATCGCGGGCCCCCCGGGTACCGCCGCGCCCGCCGGGCCGTCGGCCGCCGCGGCGCGGGGGGCCGTCGGTACCGGTCGGACCAGCAGCAGCACCGCGACACCCGCCACCAGCGCGGCGGCCCCGCTGATCAGGAAGACCCGATCGAGCCCGTCGGCGTACGCGGCGTGCAGGGCCTGGTCGACCGCGGCGCGCGCGGCCGCGGGCACGCGCGCGATGATCTCCGGCGCGCCGCCGCCGGACAGCGCGCTGGCGGTGGCCTGCGGGTCGTCGAACTGGCCGCTGTCGCTGAGCGTGGCCCGTGCCTGCCCGGCCAGGGCCGTGCCGAAGACGGGAACGCCGACCGCGAACCCGAGCTGGCGGAACGTGTTCATCGCGCCGTTGGCCATGCCCGCGCGCTCGGGGGGCGCCGTGGTGAGCGCGGCGGAGGCGAGGACCGGCGAGGCCAGCCCCACCCCGACACCGGTGACGATCAGTCCGGCCAGCAGCGCGGTCCATCCCGACGACGGTGCGATGACCATGTCGAGCAGCGTCCCGGCTCCCACGAACAGCAGGCCGGCCCCGATCGAGATCCTCGGCGGGACTCCGTGCAGCAGCCGGCCGCCGGCCCCGGCGACCACGAACGACATCCCCGCCAGCGGGGTGAGCACCAGACCGGCCTTCACCGGGTCGAAGTCGAGGACGGTCTGCGCCCACACCGACACGAACACCAGGTTGGCGAACGCCGCCCCGGTCAGGACGAAGCCGCCGAGCATGAGCGCGGAGAACGACGGGCCGCGGAACAGCCGCGGGTCGAGCATCGGCGCGCGCCGGCCGCGTTCCACCAGGACGAAGACCACCAGAGCCACGGCGGCGCCGATGAGGCACCCGAGGGTGACGAAATCCGACCAGCCCTGGTCACCGGCCTCGATGAGGCCGTAAATGAGCAGGGAGACCCCGAGCGTGAACGTGACGGTGCCGGGGATGTCGATGCGGCCGCTCGCCCGGTCCCGCGACTCCGTGACGGCACGCAGGGCGATGACGATGGCGACCGCGGCCACCGGCAGGTTGACCAGGAAGATGGCCCGCCAGCTGATGTGCTCGGTGAGCAGGCCGCCGACGATGGGGCCCAGCGCCGCGGCGGCGCCGTTGACCGCGCCCCACACCCCGAAGGCCACACCGAGGTCACGGCCGCGGTAGGTGGCGCTGAGCAGGGCGGCGTTGGTCGCGAACATGGCCGCGGCACCGAGCCCCTGCATGCCCCGGGCGGCGATCAGGAAGCCGATGTTCGGAGCCAACCCGCAGGCGAGCGAGGCCGCCGCGAAGACGACCAGCCCGAGGAGGAAGATCCGGCGGCGGCCGAAGAGGTCGGACGCCGAGCCGATCGCCATCAGCAGGGCGGCGAGCACCAGGACGTAGATGTCGACGGTCCACTGCAGATCGGTGAACGAGGAGTCGAGCGCGTCGGCCATGGCCGGCACCGCCACGCTGACGATCGTGACGTCGAGGAGCAGCATGAAGGTGCTCAGGGAGACCGTGAGCAGGGGTAGCCATTTACGCATGGGGAGCCGTTCTCGGGAGGGGCGAGGCGGCGCTCGGGCGTCGACCCGACGCGTCCCGCCGGCGGTAGCGGGAGTGACCTCGGGTTTCCTAGTGGCCCGCGGCCGGGTGGGGAAGACGGGCAAGCGCGGCCTCGCCGGTGGGTGCGGTGCCAGGCGCCAGGCGCCAGCCCTCGGCTCCGCGGCGCCGCTGCCAGAAGGCGGCGTACCGGCCGCCGGTCCCGATGAGCTGGGTATGGGTTCCGGACTCGACGACGAGGCCCCGCTCCAGGACGAGGATCTGGTCGGCCGCCATCACCGTCCCCAGCCGGTGCGCGATCACGAGCAGCGTGCGGTTGTTCGCCAGCGCGGCCAGTGCCTGCGCGACGGCCTGCTCGTTCTCCGGGTCCAGCGCGGACGTCGCCTCGTCGAGCAGCACGATCGGAGCGTCCTTGAGGATCGCGCGGGCGATGGACACCCGCTGGCGCTCGCCGCCGGACAGGGCGCTGCCGCCCTCCCCGACCCGGGTGTCCCAGCCCTCGGGCAGCCGCGCGACGATCTCGTCGACCCGGGCCAGCCGCGCGGCCTCGCGCACCTGCTCGGCGCTCGCCCCGGAACGTCCGACCCGGATGTTGTCCTCGATGCTGCCCTCGAACAGGTAGACGTCCTGGAAGACCACGGAGATCAGCGACGTCAGCTCGTCGGGGTCGATCTCCCGGACGTCGACCCCGCCGATCCGCACGGCTCCCGAGTCGGTGTCCCAGAAGCGCGCGATGAGCCGGGTGACCGTGGTCTTGCCGGAGCCCGACGGGCCCACCAGCGCGGTCATCGTGCCCTCGGCCAGCCAGGCGGACGCCCCGGAGAGCACGCGGCGGCCCTCGTAGCCGAACACGACGTTGTCGAGCTCGATGCCGGTGCCCTCGGGGTGCCGGGGGGCCGCCGGGGTTGGCAGCGTCGGTAGGGCGAGCAGGTTCTCGATGCGCTCGAGGGCGCGGCTGGCCTTCTGCAGCTCGGCGCCCAGCGCCGCGGCCTCCGCGACGGGTTCGATGAACCTGGCCGCCAGGGCGAGCACCGCGAGCAGCGTGGGCGCGTCGAGCGAGCCGTCGAGCGCGAGGTAGGTGCCGAGGATGATGACCACGGTGAACGCGGCCTGGACCGCGACCGCGAAGCCGATCAGCCCCGGCACGGCCACGCTCAGCTGCCGGTGCCCGGCCGCCCGCTGCCGTTCCAGGGCCTCGTCGAGCGCCCGGGCGGCGGGCCCGGTCGCACCGCGGCCGAACACCCGCAGCACCCGCTGGGCTCGGGCGAACTCGAGCACCCGCCCGCCGGCGTCCACCTGGGCGGCGTCGCTGGCGGCGTCGGCCTGGTGGGCGAGCCGGGTGCTCCAGCGGTAGACCAGCGCGAGCATCGGGACGGTGAGCGTGGCGGCGAGCGCGAGCCGCCAGTCGAAGACGTACATCAGCGCGACGACGACACCGGGGGTCACGAATCCGGTCAGCAGCGGCCGCAGCAGGTGCGCGAACACGCCCATGACGTCCATGACGTCCCGCGTGGCGAGCTGGTTGACCGCCGCCGTCCGGTCAGCCGAGAACCAGCCGAGCGGGAGGCCGGCGACCCGGTCGCCGATGCGGTGGTGCACGGTGCGCGAGAGGCCGGCACCCGCGTCGGCGCTGGCCAGCAGGCCCACCCGGTGCGCGAACCCGTACCCCGCCGTCGTCGCGACGAGGGCCAGGATCCACGGCCAGACGTCATCCGGGTTGTCGCCGAGCAGCGCGCGCAGGATCGGCACCAGCAGCACGAAGGCCGCGCCCTGCAGGACGGCCGCGCCGACGAGCCAGCCGAGCAGGCTCCGCAGCTCGCCCCGGTGCTCCGGGCCGAGCAGTGTGAACAGCCTCCGGATCACCGGGCCTCCTCCGTTCCGGTCAGCGCGCCCGCGGCACCGCGAACGCCGGCAGGTCCCGGGGCAGGGCCGGGACGTGCGTGCGGGTCGGCGGCGCGCTCGTGCGCCGCCCACATCCGGGCGTAGACGCCGCCCGCCGCGACCAGCTCGGCGTGGGTGCCCCGCTCGGCGATCGCGCCGTCGTCGAGAACGACGATCTGGTCGGCGGCGACGATCGTCGCCAGCCGGTGGGCGATGACGAGCACCGTCTTCTCCCTGGTCAGTTCGGAGAGAGCGTCCTGGATGTCGGCCTCGGCCTCGGGGTCGGTGAACACCGTCGCCTCGTCCAGGACGATCACGGGGGTGTCCGCGAGCAGGGCGCGGGCGATCGCGACCCGCTGCGCCTCACCGCCGGAGAGCTGGCCGTCCTCACCGATGACGGAGTCGTAGCCCTGGGGCAGCTCACGGATGCGGCTGTCGATGCGCGCGGCCTGGGCGGCGGCGCGCACCTCGGCGAGATCGGCCTCCGGCCGGGCCAGCCGGATGTTGTCGGCGATCGAGTCACGCAGCAGGTGGGTGTCCTGGAAGACGAAGGCGACCCGGCGGTACAGCTCGTCGGGGGCGATGTCGCGCAGGTCGACGCCACCCAGCCGGATCGCGCCGCCGGTGACGTCGCCGAAGCGCGGCACCAGCGACGCGAGGGTCGACTTGCCGGAGCCCGACGCCCCGACCAGCGCGGTGATCGTCCCGGGGCGCAGGGTCAGGTCGATGCCCCGCAGGACCTCGGTCTCCCCGTCGTAGGAGAACCGGGCGTCCTCGAAGACGACGTCGTTGCCGGCCGGGACGGCGGGCTCGGCGGTGACGGGCAGCGGGGGCACGGCCAGCACGCCCGTCACGTTCGCGGCCGCCTGGTGGGCGGTGCGCATGTTGTAGATCCCGTAGCTGAGCGCGAGGATCGGCGCCGCGAGGCCGGCGCCGAGCAGCGCGAACGGCAGCAGGTCGACCGGCGCCATGTCGGCCTTCGTGACGAGCAGCGCGCCGCCGACGAGGACGGTGAGCAGCGCCACCACCGGGGAGAGCAGGATCTCCGAGATCGCGCGCAGGCCGATCGTTGAGGTGACCCAGCCCTTGAAGAAGGTCGAGTAGTCGTCGGCGGCCCGGGTGAAGCGCTCGTGCGCGCCGCGCGCCCGGCCGAAGATCTTCACGACGGCGATGCCGTCGACGAACTCGACCGTGCTGGCGCTGATGGCTCGCGTGGCCTCGTCGAAGGGCTGGAGCTGGGCGCCGACGGCCGCGAGGTTCCGCCCGTAGAAGTAGAGGCCGACGATCAGCGGAGCGAGGGTGATCAGCRCCATTCTCCAGTCGACCCAGAACAGGTAGGCCAGGGTCGTCAGCGGCACGACGGTCGCCGCAGTGATCTCCAGCCGGGAGTGCGCGACCAGGTGGTGCATGGTCGTCACGTCGTCCTGGACGGCCTTCTTGACCGTGCCGGAGTTGCGATCGGAGAACCAGCCCAGCGGCACCCGGCCGAGGTGGCTGACGATCCGCCGGCGGATGTCGAGCTGCAGCCGGTTGTCCGCGAAGTGGCTCACCCCGCCGGCCACGGCCAGCAGGACGAGCCGCGCGAACAGGGCCGCGACGCCGACCCAGGTGATCGTCCAGGCGCGCCCGTGATCGACCGGGCCGTCGTCGAGCAGGACGCGCCCCAGCTCGGCGGCGGCGATGAAGGGCACGACGCTCACGGCCGCGGAGACGGCCTGCGCCGCGGTGGCGAGCCACAGCCGGCCCCGGATGGGCCGCAGCAGCGCCGCCAGCGCTCCTCGATCTTCGTTCATGTGTCGACCTTCGCTAGATCGTCCAAGCCTTCACTGAACAGTGTGCAACAGATGTTAGACACCGTCTAATAGCTTAGGCTGACCTTAGCCGATGGATGTTCCTCGCATCAAGACGGGGCGCTCGAGCCCGGCGGTTAAGGTGACCCCATGGACCGGCCCAGCCACTCCTCACGATCGCGCCTGGCCGCCGGTCTGCCGCCGATGACGGCCGAGAAGATCGTGGACACGGCGCTGGAACTGACCCGCGGCCAGGGTCTCGACGGCTGGTCGATCCGCCAGCTGTCCGGAGCCCTGGAGGTCTGGCCCGGCGTCATCTACCACCACGTCGGCGACCGCGAGACCGTCGTCGACGCCATCACCGACCGAGTGATAGCCCTCATCCCCGTCCCGGACGCCGACCTGCCCTGGCGGGAGTGGTTCACCCGGCTGCTGCGCGAGGGCCGGGCGGTGYTGCGGGAGTTCCGCGGGGTCGCCCGGCGCGTCGTCCTGATCGGGCCGACGGTTCCCGCCGCCCTGCCCACGATCGACCGCGGCATCCAGGTACTGCAGCGCGCCGGTTTCGGCGGCGACGCGACCCTGGTCTACCGGTTCCTGCTCAACACCGCGTTCATGATGGTTGCGGCGGAGGACGACCGCGCCGAGCGGCCGGAGGCGCGCGGCAAGATGGCACAGGTCCTCAGTGACTTCCAGGACACCCCGCAGCCCGGCCTCGCCGCGGCCAGCGTCGACGCCCTCGCCCGGGCGCGCGACCCTCGGCCGCCCGCCGAGCTGGACGTCGAGTTCTTCGAGTTCACCGTGGCCCGTGCCCTCGACGGCGTCGCGACCTGGTTGGAGTCGTCGAGCGCCCCGCGATGACCGGCGACGCGCACGGCCGGAGCCGGCGGCGCCCCGGCGTCAGGTCGCCGACCCCGCGGCGAAGCCGGACTCCAGGCTCTCCTGCAGCCGGAGTGCCAGATCGGCGCGACGCAGCACCCCGAGCTTGCCGTAGGCGCGTTGCAGGTGGTTCTCGACGGTCCGGACAGACACGACCAGACGGGACGCGATCTCCCGGTTCGACAGCCCGACGGCCGCGAACGCCGCCACCTCCCGTTCCCGCGGGGTGAGCTCGGGGCCGGGAACCCCGTGCGACCTGGTCCCGCCACGCGTCGCCGCGGCACCGGCGGCGACGCTGACCTCGTCGGACGCCCAGGGCGGCAGCGGCCCCCCGCATCGGGAGACGAGATCGGCGCCGCGGACTCTCGCCAGCCGCCCGCTGCGGACCGCACCGCGCATCTGATACGCGGCGGCGGCCTGGACGGCGGCCTCGGCGGCCAGCGGCAGCAGGCACATGTCCTCGAAGCGGCGGGAGACGCCGCTCAACGCGTCGCCGTCGGCGCCGGCAAGGGCCCGGACATGAGCGGACCACGCCTGCGCCACCTCGGCGGCCCCGATCCGGGTGGCCAGGGCCTCACACCGGGCCACCACGGCGTTCGCGACGCCCAGCCGCGCGGCGAGGTGCAACGCCTCGACGGCGCGAACAATCCGCCCGGCGGCCACGAAACGGTCAGCCAGCTCCAGCGCGAGGGCGACGGCCCGCGCCCGGTCACCGGCATGCGCGTGCACGGCCGCCTCCTCGATCGCCACCCACCCGCGGGCGGTCGTGGAGCCGCCGGTCGAGGCCACCAGCGCACGGGCCTCCGCGATCGCCACCAGCGCGTCCGCGTGGGAGCCGGCCTCCGCGAGGGCACCCGCCAACTGGGCACGCGTCCAGCAACGGATGTCCGGGATGCTCGCGGCGGCGGCCGAGTCATCGGAGCGCCGCAGCAGGTCGACAGCCTCGGCGTTCCGGCCGGTCAGCCTCAGGTGGTGGGCCTCGACAAGCACGGTCAGCGGATCCCACATCACCCGGGACGGGCCGTCGGCCAGCCGGCGGCGCACCCGCCGCAGCGTCGCCGAGGCGTCGCCCATCCGTCCCAGTGCGACGCAGGCGGCCACCGTCGCCAGCCGGTGCGGCAGCCAGTGGTGATCAGCCCACCGGTCGAGTGCCGGCAGGCAGCTGTCCAGCAGCTCGAGGGCACCGGCCGCGTCACCGAGCTCGGTGCGCGCGACCGCCATGACCGGGACGGCCTCGCGCACCAGCGGTGAGTCCGCGTTCTCCCCCGCGATGGCGGACCCGACCAGCGTCAGCGCCTCCGGCAGGCGGTCCGCGAGCATCCAGACGATCGCCAGGGTGGCCGACAGCTTCGCCTCGTCCGCGGCGGGCACCGCGGAGCGGACGGCGGCGAGCAGCGCCTCGGCGTCGTCGATCCGGCCCAGCCCACCGGCCATGTTCAGCGCCCGGGTGCGGGCCAGCGCGGCCAGCTCCTCCCGGGGGGCGTGGTCACAGCCCGGCCCGAAGACGTCCTCGGCGTCCGAATGCCTGCCCTGCGAGCACAGGGCCCGGCCCAGCAGCAGCTCGATGCGGCTGCGGGAGAGGGTCGGCTCCCGCACCGCGATCGCGAGCCGGCACAGCCGTTCGGCGAACACGACGTCGCCGGTGCCCACCGCCCGTTCCGCCGCCGCGATCAGATGCGCCGGTTCGGGCATCTGACCCGCGTCGAGACGCAGCCGGACGGCCCGCAACAGGTCGGTGCGCCGACGCAGCCCCGTTTGTTCGATCGCGCCGGCCAGCCGGGCGCGCAGTCGCCGCGCGGTCAGCTCCGGCAGGGACGCGACCAGCACCTCGCTGTGCAACGGATAGAAGAGGCGCAGCTGGACACGGCGACCGACTCCTTCGGCCACGATGATCCGGCGCCGGTTGAGCGACTCGGCCGCGGCGGCGAGCTCCGCCACAACGGGCAGATCGGCCTCGAGGGGCTCGGCGAGCGCCACCATGGCGACCAGCTCGACCTCATCCGGCGCGAGGTCGGCCAGCCGAAGCCGGACCAGGTCGGAGAGCCGGCCACCGCTGCTCGCGAGACCGGACCACCGCCAGATCCCTTCCGCCTGGACCAGGGTCCCCTCAGCCAGGGCGTGACCCACCAGCTCACACAGGTAAAGGGCATTGCCCCGGGTCAGGTGGTGCAGCCTGGCCAGCGTCGACTCGTCGACGGTGCCGCCGAGCCGGGCCCGGACCATCGCGTGCACACCGCTCTCGTTGAACTCGGCCAGGTCGAAACGTTCGGCGAGCCGCTCCATCCAGAGCCTGCTGACGCCCCGGTGCTGGTTCTCACCGGAGCAGACGGCGGCGACGAGAGTGACCCGGCCGGTGGCGACCAGGTGGTGCAGCATCGCCGCCGGCTCGGAATCCAACAGGTGCGCGTCGTCGACGCCGAGCACCACCCGTCCCGCCGTGCCGGCCGCCGGCGGGAACCGAGCGGGCGCTCGGTTCCCGCCGCCCGCCTCCGGGCCTCGGCGGGTACCGGAGAATCCGTGGTCCGGGCGTGCCGCGCCCAGACCCGCCGAGCCGAACACCCGCCGCGGGCGGGCATCCGGGCCCCCCGGCCGGTGCTCCGTGTCGCGAGGCCGAAAACCCCCGGTCGGACCGCCCTCGAGCGGATCCCCGCCCAGCAGATCGAAGGTCGCCGAGAGCTCCGCCAGCAGCGAGCCGGGCAGGTCGGGATGGGTCCCGTGTGGAGCGTCGATCAGTCGGACCGGATCACCGGCTGTCGCCACCTCCGCCAGGGCGGTCCGCAGCAGCCGGGTCTTGCCCACACCGGGCTCGCCGACGAGAACGACGCTGGTTCCCCGCCGGACGGCGCCCACCACCGCGGCGAGCTCGGACGCACGGGCCGCCATCGGCCACTGCTGGTTGCTGACGGCGCGGTCCTCGCCGGGCGCCACCGGCCCCACGCCGCCGTCGGATTCTCGGGTGTCCAGGGCCAGCGAGCCAACCCGGTTCAGGAAGTCCAGTTCTTGACCGCCGGTGTTTCCCCTATGCACCGGTACACCGCGAGGTGCCCGCGATCATTGTGGCAAGCTGTCTCGACACGGTCAGAGCGGCGGCACGCCGGTTCCCCACGAACGGGGCTGGCGAATCCGGCCATCGTGGACGCAATAGTTTCCGCATCCTCGTCCCATCCTTGTCAAATTGTGTGCATCGAGATTCGCCGCGCCCGCCGGGACCCGCACCGGGTGCCGCCTGGAACATCGCTTTTTGATGCGCTGCAGCGGTGTGGTCAGAATGACGCCCTGAGGTTACAGATCATCTCCAGTGTCGACATCGGCGCTTTTGTTGCCGGCCGGGAACGACCTGGGCGGTCGTCCCGGTGGTCGCGACCGCTCCGTCACTCAGGCGGCGCCGTGACCGGAACGGCTCCGCCGTCCAAGCGCGCCCGCAACCGTCGGCCAGAGGTGCTGACCGGCGTCCCCGGCCCGACTCGACATGCCCGACAGAGGGCGGGTGAGCAGACAGAAGATCGCTTCACGGAGACGGGACGACTCCGACCTAGACAGCGTCTAACAACTAAGGCAAACCTAAGCCAGCGACCATCGATCGTCAAGAAGATCTGACAACCTTTACACAGGATCACAATGCCAGCACGGCACCAGGCACCAATATCACGGAACGCACATCGAGCCATACGCTCGGACTTCATCGACATCAGGAACATCACCGGGCCACTCGCCTCCACCGGTCTGTCCGGAAGGCGACGAAGGCTTGTGTTCCACGGGAACCCCGCTACGCCTGCCGGCACGAGCCAGCCGGCACGAGCCAGCCGGCACGAGCAGCCGGCCCCAGCACCGTGGCTCCGCGGGCCCGCCCGCGCCGGTGGAGCGGCCAACGCCCCGAGCACACCCGCGCCGGCCGCGGCCCCCACCGTGAACCAGCTCTCTTTCTCCGGGCCAGGACGCGGGCGGCGCCGTTTCAGCCACGCTCCGACAGGCGGTTCACCAGGGTAGCCATCCCCATTACCCGCCAATCACCGCCAATCACCTGCGGCCCGGGCGGTATCAAGGACACGGGTAGGCTGCGAAGGCCGCTGTCCGAGATTCCGTGCTCGCGAATCCCGCCGAGAGCAGATGGCAGACGGCGGCAGGCAGATAAAGGCGAGCGGATCCGCGCCGGAAGAAATCGTGCCCCGCGCATACCCGAATGAGCCGCTGTTCCCACACCCTCGGGTACTTCGGCAGAAGGTGCGAGAAGCTCATGCCTGGCACGCGAACCGCGGCCCCGGAAAGCACCGCGACGCGGGTTGCCCTGTGGCGGGCCATGCACGTCCAGGTCGACCCGCGGCCGCACGTGTTCGAGGACGAGATCGGCCTTCGGCTGGTGGCCCCGGGCGACGACTGGCGCGCCCGCCCGGACATGGACCAGCACGCGACGCGCCGCACCCGGGCGTCCATGGTGGCCCGCGCCCGCCTCGTCGAGGACCTGGTCGCCGAACAGGCCGGCCGCGGTGTCAGCCAGTACGTCATCCTCGGAGCCGGCCTGGACACCTTCGCCCAGCGCCGGCCGGAGATCGCCTCGGGCCTGCGGATGTTCGAGGTCGACCAGCCGGGCCCACAGGCCTGGAAACGGCGGCGCCTCGCCGAGATCGGCTTCGGCGTCCCGGAATGGCTGCGGTTCGTCCCGGTCGACTTCGAGGTGGGGCCGTCCTGGTGGAAGCGGCTCACGGCCGCCGGCTTCGACCCGACGCGCCCGGCCGTCGTGGTCTGCGCCGGCGTCACCATGTACCTCACCAGGGACGCGACCACGGCCATGCTCCGCCAGGTCGCCGCGCTCGCCTCCGGCTCGACGCTCGTCACGACGTTCCTGGTGCCGCCGACCCTCGTCGAGCCGGCCGAACCGCTGGGCCGTCGGAGTCATCGCGGGGACTTCGGCGGTGGGCGCGCGCACCCTGGAAGCCGGCGCGCCGTTCACCGGAACGGTGCCGACCGCCGGCTTTCCCGCGTGATCCCTGGAGCTCCCGTGCCCGCTGTGCCGTATGACGTCAATGCGTCCCTGCTGCAGGCCGCCGCGTGCTCCGAAAATGAGATCAGCACGCTAATCAATTCACTCACCCTGGAAAGAGCCGCGCCGTCGATCCTCGACGAGACGGGAACCCGGACGGTTATGACCCGACTCAAGGAGCTTCTCAACGGCCTGCACTACCCGGAGTACGAGGACACGTCGGTCTACCAGCCGCCCGCCACCAACCGGGGAGTCTCGGCCGTGCATTTCTACCGGAACATAGTTTTCATCGAGAAAGGCCTCAACACCGAGATCGGACCACCGGAATGGACGCCACGCGTACCCGTATGACCCGGAACCGACGGCGCGCGAGGAACCGCATAACGGCCACCRCTGGCGATCAGCTCGTCCACCACCCGGTCCACGTGGCCCGGCCGGCGGTGACCGCCGACGACGAGCACCCGCACACCGTCGACGACGAGCACCCGCACACCGTCGACGACGAGCACCCGCACACCGTCGATGACGGGCGGCCGCACCGGGACATGGTCTCCAGCCTCACCGAGGCGCAGGCCCCGGCAGCGCAGGCAGCGAAGCGCCCAATCGGCGGCCACGGTCAGTCCTGCGGGCTAGATTCCCCTCCACGCCCGAGGCGGAAGGAACATGACATGGCGGAGCAGAGGAGCTGGGACATCGTCACCGGCCCCGGGCTGACGGTCCTTGGTATAGCCGCGTCCCGGACTGTGGAGCCGTCGATGCCCGACGCGCTCATCGACGACCCGTTCGGGGCCGCGTTCGTCCAGGCCGTAGCCTCATCCGTGCCGTCCCGCTGAATTGGCCCRCCGCGGGCGAGCCGGTGACAGACCGGCAGGCGCTGTCTCCGCATACCTCCCGCTACATCGGCGTGCGCTCGCGGTTCTACGACGACTTCGTCCACGACGCACTTCGCGGCGGTGTCGGTCAGGTCGTTCTTCTCGCCGCGGGCCTGGACACCCGTGCGTTCCGACTGGGCTGGCCCGGCGACGTCACGCTGTACGAACTGGACCAGCCGCAGGTCCTCGCGTTCAAGGACGACGTGCTGCAGCGCAAGCAGGGCGCGCCGTCACCGCCGACTCGGCGGTACAGCTCGGCGCGGGCGCAGCGGCGGATCCGGCCGAGCTCCGGGCCGCTGGCGGTGTGCTCACCGATGCGCAGATGGAAGTGCCAGGCCCCGAAGTCGACGGTGACGTAGCCGTCGTACACGCCGATCCGCCGCAGCGCGTTCGGCGCCGCGACCTCCCAGGCAGCGCCCTGGACGATCACGCCGAAGCCGATCTGGCGCCAGTGGTCGGTGAAGATCTCGGTGACGAGGGACAGCAGGGTCTCGGTGTCGGTGGGCAGCGCAAAGACGTGCAGGGTGCCGTTGCCGAGTTCTTCGGTGACCCGGTATTCGGTGTCGGTGGTCAACGTCGTGTCCTCTCCGCGGCCGGGCTCAGGGGGCAGTCTCCGCAGGTACCGCCGCCCGGCACCCGGTAGAACAGGCAGCAGCTCCGCCGGACCACCGAGGAGACCGCCAGTCCGCCGTCGGAGGTGACGGCGTGGACGGTCGTACCGGCGAGCGGCGGTGTCGCCAGCAGCGCGGCCGCCATCCGGGGAACGTCCTTCGTGCGGGTGACGAGCGGGGAGGCGGCCAGTACCCGCGTCGAGCCGACCAGCGCGGACGCGGCGTTGCCCCAGAGCAGGCGCGGGGCGAGCCGGGTCTCACCCCGCAGGGCCGTGAAGTAGGGCCGCAGGTGGTCCTCGACGACGATCTCGCGGAGCAGGTCGACGGCGTCCGCCAGGCTCTCGACGCGCCAGCCGGCGGTCTCGTCCACGATCAGCCGCACGGGCGCGGTGAGCCTCGGCTGCACCCGGAGGCGGGGTGGGGGCAGGTCGGGGACGATGCCGGCGGTCGCCCAGCAGCCCAGGGCCACCGACCAGAGCCGGGCGGCGTGGCCGAGCGCGAGGGTGGACGCGGCGACCCGTCGTTCGACGCCGCCAAGCCGTTCGTTCACTCCGTCGACCGCGGCGGCCAGGGCCGCCCCGCCCCGGTAGAGCTCGTCGACACGAACCGGCACCGGCCCGGCCCCACCCACCTCGCCGGCACCGGCACCGGCACCGGCACCGGCGAGATCGACCGCGATGTCGGCCTCGAAGTAGGGACTGATCTCGGCGAGCCTCCGCAAGGCGCTCGCCACCTCGGCGGCGGACACCGCCGACGCTCCCGTGACGGCCGGCACCGCTGCGGCGACCGGCACCGCCCCGGCGGTCGGCACCGCCGGGGCGGGCCGCCGCCCCGCTCCGGTCATGTCGGGCTCGCCCGTCACACTGCCTCCCGCAGCTCGAAGGTCCTGGTCACCGGGTCAAAGCGCAGGTCGTCGCCGTCGAAGGTGGTGTTCACCGCCCCGGAGGCGATCACCTCCGCCGGGCGGCCCGTGTGCAGGGTCCCCGTCCGGTCGAGGAGCCACACGCCGTCGGCCACGCGGAGCGAGAGCTCGAGGTCGTGGGTGGAGACGACGACCGCGAGATCTCGTTCCCGGGCGAGGCGGCGCAGCAGGGCGGTGACGGCGACGCGGGACGGTGCGTCGAGGAAGGCGGTCGGCTCGTCGAGCAGGACCAGCGTCGGTTCCTGGGCCAGGGCGCGGGCCATCATGACCCGTTGCCGTTCGCCGTCGCCGACCTGCTGGGCCGCGTCCGGCCCGATCCTCAGCTCCACCACCGGTCCGGCCAGCCCGCCCGCTGACGCCCGCCGGCCGGCAGGCGAGCCACAATCCGACCTGCTCGACCTCACCGCGCTCGCCGACCGCCACGTCGACGAGCTCTCCGGCGGCCAGGCGCAACGTCGTCACGTCGGGAACCCCGGCCGACGTCTACGCCGCCGACCTCATCGAAACCGTCTACGGGCTCCCCGTCGACGTCGACCTCCGCGACGGAACACCCGAGGTCAGAGCCGCCCTGCCCATTCCCGGTGGGCGGCGCTGACGCCTCGCGCCTGGGGAATGGTGGAATGCCTCCCCACTGGCGGGGCGCCGACGGCGGCGTAACATTGGACTGGAGCAACAGCCACCCGGGTCGTGACCCGCGAGCGGCGCCCATCCCGGGCGCACCTGTGGCCCTTTTACGGAGCGACTTGATGGACTCCGACAACCTGCTCAAAGCGATCCAGCCTGAGCCGGCCGCACTCGGCAGACACTACGGCTCCTGCGACGGCAAGGCCGCCCTCGCCCGCGAGACCAGCCCCGGCAGCTGGCAGGTGAAGGTACGCGATCCGATCAACCGCCTGGCCGGCCACGACGGCTGGATGATGCTCGGCACCGGCTGGAGCACCCTGGCCGAAGCACGCGCGGCCACCGGGCTGTCCTAGACATCAGTACCCCTGGCCGCAACCTCGTCAGCCAGGCGGCGGGCCGAGGTCGCGAGCGGTCCAATGCGAGGACCCACTGGCCGGGCCAGGTGCCCAGGGCCGGGACTGGAAGTCCCCGAAGGAGCCCAGCGCCACGCTTTCGGGGACGGATGCCCCGTGGACCGCCGAGTGGTCGGGTTTCACGCCCGGCCTGCTCGAACGGGGCCGCCGGGCCCTCCGTCAGCTGGTTTTCGTCGGGTTCACGGCTGGCACGCTGCCGGGGTGGCAGACCCTGAAGGGTGCGGCGCTTCCGCCCCAGTGCACGACGCGTCCCGACCAGAGCGGGGCGCAGTTGTCGGTGGTCAGAGCTCGCAGCGTGGTTCCATCATCGATGCCGTTACCGAAACACGAGTCGAAGTAGACGTAGGCCTCGTGGACTGAGCCGCCCGTCGTCAGGCGGAGCACGATCCCGGTGTTTCCCCACGTGTTCTTCGCGCAGGTGTCCGGCGTGTCCGGTCCCCCGCCCACCGGCGCGGCGTTGATCGCCGCCAGCAGCGCGGTCGCCTCGGCCCCGCCGAGCTCGCGGGAGGCCAGGAGCCCAGGGCTGCCCACCGGGCTGTTCAGGTCGTAGTGGCAGACCGCGATGGTGTCCACGGCGTCGAGCTGGGCCACGTCGAACGGCGCGGGCGGACGGACGAACCCGCCGGCCTGGATCGGCGAGCTGGCGGCGCAGCCGTGGTGGTCGACCTCGGCCTGGCGCGCCGAGGCGATGATCCGCCCGGCCTCGTCGAGGTGCGCCTCGTCCGTCAGGACGAACACCTTCGCCGAGCCAACCGTGCGGACGAGCCGGCTCCAGCCGTTCGAGCTCACCCGCCCGTCCGGCACCTTCTCGATCCCGCCGGCGGCGGGCGTGGCGGCGAACCAGACGTGCGGCGACCAGTACTCGCGAGGCACGCCACCGCCGTGCAGGTCCGGCTCCTCCTCACCGCTGAAGCAGCCAAGGGCCATCTCGGCCCGGTAGGGGCCTCGGCTGTCGACGTATGGCTTGTCGGGGAATGCCTCCGGCCGGCCCTCGACCGCGGCGCACCAGTCGCCGCCCGGTGCCGGCGCGGGCTCCCAGGAGGCCGGGACCTCCACCACCAGGTCCCGGAACGACTCCAACCGCCAGCCCGGCTCCGACGCCTCGGCCGCCCCGTGTCCGCCGGGTGCCGCGCGTTCGCCGGGTGCCGCGCCTTCGGGCCCGTGCCCGCCCGTCACATCGCCGCCCGCCGGCCCGCAGGCCAATGCGATACTGCCGATGACCAGCGCTGCGGGGCCGGTGCCCACATCATCTCTCGCGGACCACGCCGTCTGCCGTAGCGGGCGACATGGTCCAGCCAGGTCACAGCAAGCCGACGCGACGCGCGGACCGGATGGGTTCCCATGGCGGTACCGACGCGCGGTCACGGACGTCGGTTCCACCAATGTCCGAATACCTTGATGGCCACCTGGTGGCGGTGTTCCAGATCGTGGCGGGGGTTGGTCAGGCCAGGTCGTCCGGGCGCGGATCCGCCGCTTCGAGACGGGTGAGGTCGGCTCCCGAGACGTCCAGCGGAATGGTTGTCAGGCGGGCGGACAGGCGCTCGACAGTGGAGACGACCCGCTCGAGATCCTCGCCGTCGAGGAAGGCATGGAGGCTGTCCGTGATGCTCTTGGCCAGGTCGGCGGCGAAGCTGAGGCTCGGCGCGTGGTCCCAGGCGGCGCTGTCGTAACCGCCGCGGGCCAACGTCAGGATGCTGGCGAGATCGCGGGCCAGGTCGACGGCGACGGAGCGAGCCTCGTCGAACTCGGCGTCGCGGCTKGTGACATTGTCACGCGGGATCACTATGCCCGAGGAAGTCGCCATTTCGAGACCCTCCCGCAGCGACCTTTCGAGGCTGCGTGCCTTCGCGCGAGCGGCGAGGATCTCTGTCACGAGCGTGTGGTTCTTGACCGGTCCAGGCTGCGCGCCGGACTCCGGTCCGGGCCCTGGATATGCGGCGCCTGACCGGTGTCGTGGTGCTGGTACCGGAGTCGAGGGCGAGGCGGGGCGAGCCGGTTCGGGGGCTGGCAGGGGCGGGCGTGCCGCGGACTGCGCGGGAAAGGCCGGCGTGGCGGCGGGTTTCGCCCGCCCGGCGTGCAGGATCCTGATCTGTTCGGTCAGCCGGGCGGTGGCGGCGTCCGCGGACAGGCCGAACAGGTCGAAGGAGACGATCTGTCCGAGGAGTCCGGGCCGGGGGCAGTCGGCGATCCTGATGGGGATCAGATTCCTGGCGAAACCCAGCGGGTCGGCGGCCTGCGCCGCCTGCCATTCTGTCTGGCCGTAGACGGAATTCAGATAGGCGTGCGACAGCAGGGCGATTGTCCGGGCGGCTTTCATGATCCCTTGCTGCATCCCGGCCATCCAGTTGGTGCCCGGGATGAAGTCCCAGGCCTGCACCAGCACCCGGTAGCCGGCTTCCTCCAACTGCCAGGCGATCCACTCCGCCCATTCCTGATCGGCAGCGGTGTAGGAGATGAAGAAATCCGGCGAGTCAGACAAACCAGGCACGTTTACACGCCACCCGTCGTCGAGGACCTGTTGACCCGTGAGTTCGGGACGGCGACTGCAGTCTGGTCCTRACGGCCCGCAAGTCTGGTCCTGACGGCCCGCATAACGCGGATCATAACGACCATCGGGGTCCGCCCGCCGGGCCGGCTGCGCGGTCTCCATGCCAGGTCGCGGTGCTGGTCTTCAGCGCGCAGGTCCGGCTCGACGCCGCACACCCGCATGATCTCCATCGCCGGGCATGCACGCCACGCGCCCTCGGCAGCAGCGACTTGGCACGCCTCTTGTCCACCAGCGCAGATCGCCGCCGCCGCGCGGAACCTGTTCGCCGCGGACGGCTACGTCGCGACCACGATCGCCGCGATCGTCGAGGCCGCCGACATCCCCGCGCCGACGATCTACTCCGCGTTCGGCGCCAAGGCCAAGATCCTGCGGGCCATCGCCTGGGGGGTGACGGCGACCCTCGACGTCGACGCCAGCCACGAGGAGGCGATCGCGCGACCCGACCCGGCCCAGGGCCTGCGGCTCGCCGCGCACCTCGCGCCCGGGGTCAGCGGCGGCGGCGGCGGCGACATCTACGTCGCCCTCGTCCTGCCCGAGATCTACCGCACCCTGGTGCTCGAACGCCGCTGGACCGTCGACCAGTACGAAACCTGGCTCGCCGACACCCTCATCCACCAGCTGCTGCCRCACAGCTGAGGCGTCGAGACCGCTGAGGCGCAGGGAACCACCATGATCGGAGTGGCCTCCGCCGTCGAGAAGCTTCCGCTCCGCCGTGTCCGGTTCCAGCCGCCCTCTCGATCACGACTGCCCGTGGACGGACCGACATAATCAGGTCACAGAGGAGCAGAAGCACCACGGCACGAACCCATCCGACCGCAGCGCAGCACCACCGACGACGAGAGGCCGCGACGTGAGTCAGACCCCACCGCCGTTCCGCTGGAACAGGATCACGGACGAGCTGAACCCGGTCGACCTCAAGACGGACCAGCCGCACTCGGCGCGGATCTACGACTACTACCTGGGCGGCAAGGACAACTTCCCGGCGGACCGCGAGGCGGCGGAGCAGGCGCTGACCGTCGTCCCGAACGGGCGCGTCGCCGCCCGGCAGAACCGGGCCTTCATGCACCGGGCGACCCGCTACCTGGCCGCCGAGGTGGGCATCCGCCAGTTCCTCGACATCGGCACCGGCATCCCGACCTCGCCCAACCTGCACGAGACCGCGCAGGCGATCGCCGCCGACACCCGGGTCGTCTACGCCGACAACGACCCGATCGTGCTCACCCACGCCCGCGCGCTCCTCACCGGCACCGCCGAAGGCCGCCTCGCCTATCTCGACGCCGACCTGGCGGAACCCGAACGGATCCTCAACTCGTCCGAGCTACGCGACACCCTGGACCTGACCCGACCGGTCGCACTCAGCCTGATCTCCGTCGTGCATTTCCTTCCGGACTCCGCCGACCCCTACAGCCTCGTCCGCCGGTATCTGGACGAGCTTCCGTCCGGCAGCTATCTGGCCCTGACCCACCTCACCGCCGACTTCGCGCCGGACGAGATCGGGCGGATGGCCGCCGTCTACGGCCAGCGTGGTGTCGTCGTCAACCCGCGCTCCCGCGCCGCGGTCGAGCGTTTCTTCGACGGCCTCGAACCGGTCGAGCCGGGCGTGCAGGCGGTAAGCCGCTGGCGCCCGCAGGACGTGGACGACGAGGTGACCGACGCCAAGGTCAACATGTACGGCGGCCTCGCGCGCAAGCCCTGATCTCCCGACGCCGCCACCCCGGGGTTTCCACGCTGCCCGCCGACCCGAACAGCCACTGCAGAAAGCACTCCACCGAAGGTCAGCCGGGGCAGCCGGCAGCGTTCGCCGCGACTGATCGACGACCTCTCCGAGGGTCGCGGACTGCCGGGAGTTCCGACCAGGAGAACTCGCCCCACAGCCAGGGCTGGCTGTGGTCTCTGCCCAGGGAAAACGTCTTCGCTCGGCGATGATGAGCCGGTGCTGATCGTGTGCCTCTGGTGCGTCGAGGAGATCCTGATGCCGATCGTCGGGGCGGCCGGGTACTGCTCGTGGGACTGTCAGGAGGCGGCCGTCCACCGCCCCGCTGCCGACGACGAGCTGGCGCCTGCCGCTGGCCGGCCCAGGTTACCGAGGCGGGTTCGGGTGCGCCGACGGCCTGTTCGACCGGCCCTGCGCGATTCTTGAGGGCTCCCTCTCGGAGGCACGCCCGGTCTGCCGGGGTTGAGGTGTTACTCGTGCGCGGACGACGCCGGCCGCCAGCGGTGGTGTGGCGTCCAACCCAGCAGGGAGCGGGCGCCGGTTGTGTCGATCAGCGACCGGAACGGTTCGTCGTCGTACTCGGGGCCGCCCTGCCACGACACATGGGGAAGAAGCCGTCCGACCAGCTCGCGGGAGCCGTGTTCGGCCGAGGAGATGTCGGCGGCGCACAGCAGGAACCGGTGATGGCCGGCCAGCGGGACGGTCAGCGCACGCTCGACCGCAGTGGCGAGGTCGCGCACGTCGAGGAAGGCGCCGTACTCCCAGATCGGGGACCACTCGAAGGAGGGGTTGTCCCGTCGGGCCTGCCGGATCGCGGCGTAGGTCGCCGCGGTGAACACACCCGGCGGGCGCAGGCAGACCGTGGCGATGCCGGTCGTTGAGGGGAAGGTAGGCGGGTTCGCCGCGACCGCCGAAGCATCCCAGTATGTGCACGCTGCTCATCAGGATCACCCGGGACAGGCTGTGGCGTTCGGCTGCCCGCAGAACGTTGCCGGTGCCGAGCACGTTGGTCTCGAAGATCAGCCTGTCTGATCCGGTGGTGGCGGGTCCGAACCGTGCCAGGTCCGGGTCGGTGACGGGTTCGTCGACGGCGGCCAGGTGCGCGACCGCGTCGCAGCCGGCGCAGGCGCGTTCGACAGCGGCGGTGTCGCGGACCTCGTGACCGTCGACGAGGTCGAACCCGACGATCTGATGCCCAGCCGTGGTCAAGGTGGCCGTGACCGCCATGCCCACAGGGCTCTGGTCGCCGGTGACGAGGACGCGCACAGCGTGAGCCAACCAGCCGGACGCTGTCTCAGCGAACCCATTTCGGGCTGGCCAGGCTCGCGAGGCCCCCGCCGGACTCGCCCGGTAACCGAACCGATGGACGGTTCGCGACGGCCCTCCCCTCAGGGCTGGCGTGCCGTCGCTGCGGCGGCGGGTCGTCTTGAAAGCGCCGGTGGGGTGGATGACGCTGGTCGGGCCCCGGGATACACGCCCCGGTGGAAGCGATGCCCCGGCTCTCCTGACGGTGAGTAATGCTCCTGCGGTTCCGCCTTTGACGACCACCTTCTTCCCCCGGCAACAATGGGTGACACCCGGGTGTGGGCCGTCAGTCGGTCGATCCACCGAAGGCGTGAGGATCGGCCGGGCGGAAAAGTGTGCTGCCGGTGGAATTGGCTACTCCGCCCGTATAAACCGCGTCGTAGGCGGAGAAGTCCTCGTCGTAGTTCGTCAGCGCCGTTATCCGAAAAGGTTGCCCATTTTTGTCGATCACCTTGGTTGTCGACTGGCCGGCCGTCGCGATTTTTAGCTGGATTGTGAACTCGCAGTACTGGCGCAATGTCCGGGGAAAGATGGTGACTGCCTGATTCTCGCCGGGACGCAGCGAGATGGTGTACGAGTTGAAGTAGTTTCCGACGAAATTGTCGTGATCGTCGAGGATCTGCGCGGTGCTGCTCTGACTGTCCAGGTCGAAGCCCAGGCGGATGCTCGGGTCCGAACCGGCGGGCGGCGAGTAGAACAGGGTTCCCGTCGCCGGTTCACGGCAGTTTCGGACAGCCTCCATACTCGTGATCACCACCTCGTCATCGGCGGTTCCTCGAAGTACCATACGGATGGTCGCAGCGCGGCCGTCCAATGCCGCACCTTTCTTGAGGAACCAGTTGAAGTACCCCTGCGTGTCGCGCATCTTTTCCACCTCGACCGCGTCCACAGAGGTGAATCGGATGGGGCCAGGGACAACGAATATCTCCGACCCGTCCATCGAGAACGTCACGGAGTCGACGGCTACCGGGTCAGTCGTGGTGGGCTGTGATCCCGCCATCGGAACGAGAATCAGTATGAGCACAAGCAGGCCTGCGCCGCCCCCGAGGGCGAACAGCAGGCGCGCCCGGCGGTTTCGCCTACCGCGTCCGAGCGTGGTGTCACGCCTGTCGGGCGGGCTGATGAAAGCGGAGTTCTCCGGATATACTTTTCCGGCCTCGGTCAGGATGCGCCGCCGGCCGTCCACCAGCACGCCGGCCTCAAGCAAGCGGCTGATTTCCATCCAGAACTCGACGGGGGTGCTTGCCTGCCAGGGCTGTCGTGCCGTCTCCAGGCCGGCGGCCTTGAGGATGATAATAACCTGTTGTTGCTGAGGGAAAGCGGTGGAGAGTGCAGTGATCTCCTCGACCGATAATGCTTCGGAGGTCACTTCGTGACTCCACTGAATTTTGACGCCGCACGCAACTGAGCACGCCCCCCGACACGCTGGACAGTCCTGGCAGCATACCGCACTCCACGTCCTTGACCGCGGCGGCCGCGGCCGCGGCCGCGGCGGCTTACCAGGTCAGCAGGGCGAGCCCGTCCTGATCCTGTATTCGATCCCCTCCCGGTCGTCGAGATCCTGGTGCATGTCATCCAGCTCCAGGCCGGCGAGGAAGAGTGCGACGACCAGGAAGGCGCAGAACAGGAGCAGGAGCGCGGCAGCGGCCACAGAAACCATCCGGCCGTTTGACACGGTCTTGGCTGACATCGGATTTTCGGGCTTCGCCGCAAAGTAGATCACGGGCACCGTGGAACCCACTGCGAAGTCCCCGGGCATCACTTCCTTACGTTCCGCCCCACCGGCGTCCAGGAATCTGACCCGCACTCGATTACTGGCCGCCATCGTGCACGGCTTCGCAGAGCACAACGGGTCACCGGGCGTCCGCGAACTCGACGGCATCCGCCCCACCCGGCAGATCGACTTCCGCGGCGCCACCTGGCTACGGCGGTTCGCCGCACCTTCGGTGAGAGTGTGCGGTTCGATGAAGGAGACTCGCATCGTCGCGTAGATCGGACCGCCGGTGGTGGGCTCCTGGCAGGACGCCGCGCTGGTCGCGGTCGACCTGGAAGGCAGCGGCGCGCAGGACCGCGACCGGGAAGCCATCCTGGAAATCGCGACCATCCCCCTGACCGCCGGCGTCGTGCAGGTCGCAGAGGGCTACCACGCGATGATCAATCCCGGGCGGAGCATCCCACGCCGGCCCTGGATCTCCCCGGGGCTCACGAACGACGCGCTGTCCGGGGCGCCTGCGCTCAGCAGCGTCGAACCAGAGCTCTCCGCCCGTCTGAACAGCCGGATTCTCGTCGGCCACAACATCGCCGTCGACTGGCGGCTCCTCCAGCGGCGCTGCCCGACCCTCCGCCCCACCGGGCTGATCGACACCCTGCGACTGGCTCGCCAACTGGACACCGAGAGGGCAGACCTTTCGCTCACCGCGCTTCTCGACCGTCACACGCTCACCCGGCGGGTGAGCGGGCTGGCGCCAGGAGGGCAACCACATCGCGCGCTGTGGGATGCGGTCGGGGCCGGTCTACTCCTGGCGTGCCTTGCCGAGCAGATCCACGGCGCACGGCCGGTTTCGCTCGGCGAGCTTCAGCGCCTCGCGGCAATCCCGTTCGCCACGCTCACCCCGATCCGACCGGGCGGCGAACAGACCGAGCTGTTCCCCCGTGCCACCGCTGACGGCAGCCCGCAGGTCCGTCTGCGCCGGCCACCGCGACCTTCCCGGAACTCCCACGCGTGGACATGACCAGCTGGCGGGCCCACGCCCGCACCCTGGCGGACCAGGTCACCCATCCCGGCTCCCGCTGGCACCGGGCGCTCGTCGACACACCGCGGCACCGGTTCGTGCCCGCCTGGTGGGACGACAGCGACGGGCCGTGGGCGCTGCGCCGTGGTCCGCTCGCCGGCGCCTACGCGAACCGGTCGCTGGTCACCCGGATCGGCCCGCTGCACGCCGACCTCGCCAAGGACGACGACCACCCGCAGGGCCGACCGACCTCGTCGTCGACCGTGCCGAGCCTGGCCGTGACGATGTACCGGTACGGGCATCTGTCCAGGGGCCTGGACATCGCCGACGTCGGCACCGGGTCGGGGTACGGAGCGGCGCTGCTCGCCCGCCGCTACGGGTCCCGGCACGTCACCACCCTGGACGTCGACCCGTACCTGGTGTCCGCCGCCGCCGGCCGGCTGGCCGCCCTCGACCTGTGCCCGACGGCGCTGACCGTGGACGCCACCGGCCCGCTGCCAGGCACCTACGACCGGATCGTCTCCATGGTCGCGGTTCCCAGCATTCCRCCGAGCTGGCTGGCCGCGCTGCGTCCCGGCGGCCGGCTGGTCACCACCATCCGCGGCACGTGGATCATCCTCACCGCGACGAGAACCCCCGACGGGGTGTTCGGGCAGGTGGAACGGGACTGGGCCGGGTTCATGGATGTTCGCAGCGGCCCCGACTACCCTCCGGTCGCGACCATCGACTTCGACCGGATCGCCGAGCGGGACGGTGAACAGGTGGGCGTCGGCCGGTACCCGGTGCTGCACGTCGCCGACGCCTGGGAGTTGTCCACCATGCTCCACCTGGCCGTCCCGGGTATCGAGCACCGCTATCGCCGCGGGTCCGACGGCCGGCACACCGCGCTCATGGCCCATCCTGACGGGTCATGGGCGCGGGGAACCGCGATCGGTACCGATCCGCCGACAGTGCACCAGGGCGGGCCCCGCCGGCTGTGGGACGCGCTCGACGCCGTCCGGGACGACTGGCTCCGCCTCGGATGGGCCCCGTTCCTCGGCGCGCGGGCGATGATCCGCGACGACGGCACTATCAAGCTCCTCCGCGGCGACTGGCGGGCAACCATCCACGCCGTCCCGACGCCCTAGGAACGAAACGGAGGCCCGGCCGTCAGCGCGGCGAGCATGGCCCCCGCTGACATCGCAGGATGTTCCGCCGCCCGGGCGTGGGTACCGATCCCGCTCCCGGGCGGCGAAACACACGCCCGCCGCGTGCCGCCGTGCGCTCAGCCGACGATGACCGTGGTGATGTCCATCTGGTGGACGGCCGTCGACGTGCAGGCTGTGGCGACCGCCGGCGGGTCAAGCGACAGCGRGTGCGTCGACCCCGGCGGGTTGACCTTCAGGGCCCGGACGGGCGCGGTCTCCCCCGGTTGGTCACAGCCCACCTGCAGGCCAGGCTGCACGGTGTGCAGGACTGCGCGTGCGGATTCGCCTGGCTTCAGGAACACGACCGGGCCTGTCGGGCCGGTGTGGGCGGCCGGGGCGCCGACCTGCTGGCCGTCGTCGCCGACGAAGGACACCTGGGGGAATCCCTGCAGCCAGCAGGCCGCCGGCCCGGTGTTGGTCAGGACGAGCTGCTGGAAGACGTTGCCCGCGCCCGGGTCCGGGCGGGTCGAGCTCAGCGTCAGCGACGAGCCCGGACACATCCCGGACGGACCAGCGGCACCGCCCGACCACATGCCACCGGACGCCATGCCGCCGGACGACATGCCCGCCGGGGGACCGCCCGCCACGGCGCTGGCACCGCCTCCCACGGCCAGCCCGATGAAACCGGCAGCGGTCAGCGCGGTGCTGGCGAGCAGCAACGCCTCCCGGGAACGAGCCGCGTGCCGGCGGGAAACCGGCCGGGAAAGCGGCTCAGGCCGGCCCGGCGGCTCCTGCCGGTCCGGCGATCCAGGCCCGTCCGACGACCGGTGCCAGCTCACCTGCCCCAGCACGCTCGAGTGTCCCGGTCGAGTCGAACGCCTGCTTCTGGTCGGCTTTCCGTGGGTGTGCGGCCCGTTCACGGCGACCTCCCCAGCCCGGCGCCCGGATCGGCGCGACGCCGGAATGCTCATGCGGTGCCTGATACGCATCCAGTTGCGGAGCCTCGGTGAGATTTCTCTGCTGGGCGCGGCACCGCGGCCAGCAACGGTGTCCCGCCTTTGTCGACCGCCTTCCTTCCCCGGTAACGGTGCGTGACACCCAGGGTGCGGGCTGGCCCGGAGGGCGGGAACCCGGCTGGTCCGATCGGGCGGTGCCGGGTAGGACGCAGGTCAGTCCCGAGTGGGTCCCGTCAAAGCACTCCTCACCCGCACCGCTCGGGCCCCTGCAAAACTGGCGGAATGGAGACCGAACGATTCGAGGTACGGCGGCAGATCGCCGCGTCGCCGGAGAGAATCTTCGCGGTGCTGTGCGATCCGCACGGGCACGTCACGATCGACAGCTCCGGGATGCTCCAGTCCGCGCAGGGCGATCCGGTCACCGGGATCGACGACGAGTTCGTCGTCCACATGGACCGGGAGTCCCTGAACGACTTCCCGCTGGGGAAGTACGACGTCACCGTCGTGATCACCGGGTTCGTTCCGAACACCGAGATCGAGTGGACGATCACCGTCAAGGACTGGCCACCTCTCGGGCACCGGTACGGCTACCGCCTCGAAGCGAGCGAGGGCGGCACGCTGGTGACGTCGTACTACGACTGGAGCGCGATCGGTGACGAGTACCGGGAAGGTGTCTTCCCGGTCATCCCGGAGGCCGGCCTGCGGGCCACCCTGGGGATCCTCGCCCGCACGGTCGAACGGCAGCGGTAGCCCGATCTCCGGCGTGGACGTAACCGCGACGAGTCCGGTCAAGCCGGAATGTGGACGGCGCTGTGGGGTCCAGCTGGCGGCGGGGGCCATCCTGGGAGATCGTGCCGTCGAGTCGCCTGTTACCCCGGTGGCTGAGCGCCGGCGGTGTCGACCGGCCCGGCCAGGTCCGGGGTGATCTCGTCCGGGCTTCGGGCACCGACGAGGGTCATGGCGTGCCGCAGCTCGGCGGTGACGGTGCTCAGCAGCCGTTGCACGTTGTCAGCCCCGCCCGTGGCCAGCGCCCACAGGACGGGCCGGCCGAGCAGGACCGCGCGGGCCCCGAGGGCGAGGGCGGCCAGCACGTGGACGCCGCTGCGCAGACCGCCGTCGACGTAGGTCTCGGCGCCGGTGCCCGTCAGAGCGCGGGCGATGCCGGGAAGGGCGGTGGCCGTGGGGACGGCGACGTCGAGCTGGCGGCCGCCGTGGTTGCTGACGACGACCGCGCGGGCCCCTGCCCGTACGGCGCTCAGCGCGTCGTCGGCGCGCAGGACTCCCTTGACGACGACGGGCAGCCGGCTGATCTCCCGGAGCCAGGTGATGTCGTCGAAGGTGAGGTCGGTGGCGATGGCGACGTCCCCCGGTACGGCCGTCGGTAGCAGGTGACCGCCGTACCAGGGCGCGTCGGAGGCGGGGCCGGGATGGGGCCGGTCGCCGACGACCGGGGTGTCGACGGTGAGCACGAGGGCGGCCGCGCCGGCGGCTTCGGCCCGGGCCACGAGGTCCCGGGTGAGGCCGCGGTCACGCAGGACGTAGACCTGCGCCCACCACGGCGCGCCGGTGTCGCGTATCTCGGTGTAGGGCTGGTTGGTCAGGCAGGAGACGCAGACCAGGGATCCCGCCTTCGCGGCGCCGAACGCGGTGGCGACGGCGCCACCGGGCGCCACCACGTGCTGCGCGGCGGTCGGGGCGACCAGGACCGGGGTGTCGACGGGGGTGCCGAGCACGGTCGTGGCGGTGCGCACGCTGGTGACGTCGCGCAGGACCCGTGGGTGCAGCCGGAGCAGTGTCCGACGCACCACCTGCCGCATGACCGTCCGGCGCGGCAGGGCCAGCCAGACCAGCAGCTCGGCGCGCTCCGCGAGCAGACCTCGCACGAGGCCGTACTGCCACTCGTTGGCATCCTCCCCGGTGTGAACTCCGGGGAGGATGCCAAGGTCTTCACCACGTCGACGGCGGAGCTGGGCGCGTACCGCGGGAAGCGGTGGTAGTGGACCGCTCCGGAGGGCAGCACCTCGACGTGGTCGGCGAGCGGCCGGCCGTCGATCGTGATCCGGTAGGTGGTCTCGATCCTCACCCGATGGCCCTGGTAGTCGAACTCCCGCGTGCTCGTCGACGTGCCGTCCCCGGGCCCGTGGTCGTGGTCGTGCGGGGGCTCCCCACATCGCGCAGGCCCTCCCCGGAGAGGAAGTACGCCGCGAGATCCTCCGCCGAACCGCCACCCTGCTCGTCCACGACACCCTCCTGACTGTTGTCGTCCGCATCTCACCAGAGGCACGGAGGGTGAAACAATGCTCACGATCCGTCGGGCTGGCGACAGCGAGGGCGGCCGGCCAGCGACCCGGTCGCGGCACAACAGCCGGGTGTCGAGGATGGTGCGGCGCGCGGTCGGGTGGTCGGGTTCGTTGGTGGCCTGGCCGGGCGGCTGCAAGTCCGAGCAGTTCCGGGACCGGCTGGTCGCCGTCGTCTTCCGCGGTCTTTCGAGGACGAGCCCCGCGCCCGTCAACGCGTTCAGCAGCACGGGTAGCGGGACGTTGACGACCCCGACCCGGGAGCGGATCCCGTCGCCGAGCAGAGGATGTTGCTCGACGCGCTGGTGGTGGCGGTAGCCGGGGTGGACGGTGCAGGTGCCCTGGCTGTCGCGTTCGACGAAGACGCCGCCGAAGCAGGGATGCGCGCCGACGACCACCAGGTGTCCGCCGGGTCGCAGCACGCGGTGGGCCTCGGCGAAAACCGGGGGCAGGTCGTCGAAGTCGGTGCTCGTCATGATCATGGTGGCGGCGTCGACGGACCGGTCACCAAGTGGGAGCCGCTCGGCGCTGGCGACCACCGCGGTGAGGCCCTTGCGGCGGGCAAGGGTGATCTGGGGCGCGGAGATGTCGACGCCGATGGGCTGCCAGTCCAGGCCGGTCAGCGCGGGGGCGTGCGC
>NZ_MAXA01000179.1 GCF_001854695.1 Parafrankia soli | reverse complement strand
GGCGAGTGGCGGCCGGCCCAGTCGGGACGCAYGTTCCCGACGCACGACCCCGCCAGCGGGGAGAAGATTACCGATGTCGCGCACGGCACGGCGGCCGACATCGACCTCGCCGTTGCCGCCGCGCGTCGGGCGTACGACGGTCCGTGGAGCCGTTTCACGCCGTCGCAGCGCCAGTCGCTGCTGTGGAAGGTCGGTGACGCTCTGCTGGCCCGCGCCAAGGAGTTCGGGCAGCTGGAGTCGATCGACAACGGTAAGTCGGCCGCGATAGCGGAGGGCGTGGACGTCGTCTGGGCCGCCAACGTCTTCCACTATTACGCCGGGTGGGCCACCAAGATCGAGGGAAGCACGGTGACGCCTTCGGTGCCGTGGATGCCGGGCACCGAATGGCACGCTTACACGCTGCGTGAGCCGATCGGCGTGTGCGGCCAGATCATCCCGTGGAACTTCCCGCTGCTGATGGCCTCGTGGAAGATCGCACCCGCGCTGGCGGCAGGCAACACCGTGGTGCTCAAGCCTGCCGAGCAGACCCCGCTGACCGCGTTGCTGCTCGGCGAGGTCTTCACCGAGCTGGACTTCCCACCAGGCGTGGTCAACATCGTCACCGGTTTCGGTGACGCCGGCGCCGCGCTGGCCGCGCACGACGACGTGGACAAGGTCGCCTTCACCGGCTCGACCGAGGTCGGCAAGAAGATCGTCGACGTGGCGCGGGGAAATCTGAAGAAGATCTCGCTCGAGCTCGGCGGCAAGAGCCCGAACATCGTGTACGCCGACGCCGACATCGAGTCGGCTATCGCCGGTTCGGCCAACGCCTGGCTGTTCAACCATGGCCAGTGCTGTGTAGCGGGCACCAGGCTCTTTGTCGAGGACTCGATCTTCGCCGAGTTCACGGCGGGGGTCGCCGAGTTCGCCGCCGGCGTGAAGGTCGGGCCGGGCATGGATCCGTCCTCGCAGCTCGGGCCGCTGGTCTCGCGGGAGCAGCTGGACCGTGTGACCGGCTACCTCGACCAAGGCAGGGCCGATGGTGCGCGGGTACTGACCGGTGGGTCGCGTATCGGTGACTCCGGCTACTACGTGGAGCCCACCGTGCTGGTGGACGTGCACGAAGGAATGAGTGTGGTCCGCGAGGAGATCTTCGGCCCGGTGGTGGCCGCCATGCCGTTCCGCGCCGAGGAGGGTCCGGCGGGCGTGGCGAACAACTCCGAGTTCGGCCTCGCCGCAGGCATCTGGACTCGCGACATCTCCAAGGCACATCGGCTGGCCAGGAA
>NZ_MAXA01000178.1 GCF_001854695.1 Parafrankia soli | reverse complement strand
CGGTGTAAGGAGCCGGGATGATCGGGCGGATCGTCGCCGTCGGACTGGTGTAACGGCCGACCTCACCCGTGCCGGTCAGCAGCGCCGCCAGGAAACGACGCACGACATCACCGACCGGATCGTCCGGGTCGACCGGGGTGCTGTAGCCCAGGGCCGGCGCGTCGGTGAGAGCCGGCGGGCAGGCGACCCGGTCCGGCATTCGGGTCGCGCTGTACCCGACGGGATCGCCCTGCGCCCCGGCGCCACCGGCGGCCGCGTCGCCGCGGGCAACCAGCGACACCCGATAACAGGCAACCCCGTCCGGGACGAGATCACCCTGCGCGGTGCGGGTGAGCTCGTCGACGGCGACGGTCACCGTCCAGTAGCCGGCCGCCGCCTCCGCGGCCCGCAGAACCGTCACCTGCCCGGCCTGGCGCACCCCCGCGGTCACCCCGTCCAGCGAGGGTGCGCCCGGGAAGAACATCCGCAGCCGTGACTCCTGCCCCTCGCCCGCCGTGAGGAACGCGGCAACGAACGCCTGCGCCCACCCCGCCGGCCCGGTCGCCGACCGCCCCGGTGCCGCCGGCGCACCATCGCCGTCGGGGCGGGTCCACCATGCGGCGACACCCCCCACCGCCCCGACGATCACCAGCGCCCACAGGGCGACGGTCGCCGCAGCCGTCATCCACATGGCCCGGCGCGCCACCGGGATCGCCGGCCCACCGACATCCCCCACCTCGGCCGCACCCGAGCCCCTCCGGCCTCGCCCTAGCACCGACACCCCCCTTCAGCGATGCGGAAGCAACACCCAGGGAAGGCACAGCGGATCAAGGCAACGCGACACGGAAACCCGCACGACGTCGAAAAATGTTCAGGCGACGTCCGGCGCCGCGGACGGTCAGGCCCAGGCCGGCTCGGGCAACGGCCAGCGACCCGCGGCCCGCGCCGCGCAGGCCAAAGTCGCCTCGGCCCGCTGACGCCGCCGGCGCAGCGTGTGCGTCTGCGTCCCCTGCTCGGCCGCGATTTCATCAGGGCTGCAGTCGGTCAGCCGGGTCATCGCGACCAGCCGCACCGCCTGCTCAGTCAGCACCTGACTGTCACGCGCCCACCGCAGCAGGCCGATCAACGCCGCGGTGTAGAAGGAATGCTCATCCACCGCAGGCCGGTGGCTACCCACCGCAACGTCCAGATCGGCATGGCGCTGCACCGGTTGCTCGGCCTCGCGGGCCGCGGCCACCATCCGCGCCAACCGGGTGCGGACGTCGCTGAGCAACGCCAGGTTCGCCGC
>NZ_MAXA01000177.1 GCF_001854695.1 Parafrankia soli | reverse complement strand
GGGTGAGCATGGTCCTGCAGGCGTACCGGTACGCCCTCGGCCCGACCCCGGCGCAGCTCGTCGCGTTGGGTCGGCACGCGGGCGCGGCGCGGTTCGCGTTCAACTGGGGCCTGGCCCGGGTGAAGGCCGCGATGGACCAGCGCGCGGCCGAGGCCACCTACGGCGTGCCCGAGGCCGAGCGGACACCGGTCCCCTGGACGATGCCGACGCTGCGCAGGCAGTGGAACGACGCCAAGGGCGAGGTCGCCTCGTGGTGGCCGGAGTGCTCCAAGGAGACGTACTCGGCCGGGCTCGACCAGCTCGCCCGTGGGTTGAAGAACTTCACTGATTCCCGCACGGGGAAACGGAAGGGGAAGCATGTCGGTTTCCCCCGGTTCAAGAAGCGCGGGAAGGCCCGCGACTCGTTCCGGTACACCACCGGCGCCTACGGCCCGGACGGCGACCGGCACGTGAAGCTGCCCCGGATCGGCCGGGTGAAGGTTCACGAACCCATGGGCGCGCTGACCGGCCGGCTCGACGCCGRCACCGCACGGCTGATGGGCGCCACGGTCTCGCGGACCGCCGGCCGCTGGTTCGTGTCGTTCACGGTGCAGGTCGCCCGCGACCTGCCCGACGCCCCGTCGCGGCGGCAGCGCAAGGGTGGGACCGTCGGGGTGGACCTCGGGGTGAAGTGCCTCGCCGTCCTGTCGACGGGCGAGAGGGTGCCCAACCCGAAGCACCTTGACGCCGCGCTGGGCCGGCTGCGCCGCGCGTCGCGCGCCTACGCCCGGTCGAAGCCGGGCAGCGTCGGGCGCCGCAAGAGGGCCGCGTGGCTGGCGTGCATCCACGCCCGGGTCGCCGGCCGGCGCCGCGACGGCCTGCACAAGCTGACCACCCGCCTGGCGACGTCCCACGACGTGGTGGTGGTCGAGGATCTCCACGTCGCCGGGATGGTCCGCAACCGCCGGCTGGCCCGTGGCGTGTCGGACACCGGCATGGCCGAAGTCCGGCGACAGCTCACCTACAAGACGACGTGGTATGGCTCGCGGCTGATCGTCGCGGACCGCTGGTACCCGTCGAGCAAGACCTGTTCCGGCTGCGGATGGCGAAACCCAAGCCTCACGCTGTCGGACCGCGCGTTCGTCTGCCAGGACTGCGCTCTGGTGATCGACCGCGACTACAACGCCTCGCTGAACCTGAGACGTCTCGCAACGGGTGCCGGAGTGGCCGGAGACCCGGGCGCGTATGCGCCGAACGCCCGTGGAGCCGACCGTAAGACCCCGCCTGCGGGGCGGGTGGCCG
>NZ_MAXA01000176.1 GCF_001854695.1 Parafrankia soli | reverse complement strand
AGATGCCCGGCGCTGAACCCGGCGAACGTCGGGAAGCACATCGACGCCAGGATCCCGTTACGGTCCATGTCCCGGACCCGGTCGTGGATGTCGTAGACGGCGGGGCGCATCTCGGCGAAGCCGGCCGGGTCCTTGGCCCATTCCTCCGGCGGCCAGGTGATCACGGCGTTGAGGCCGCTGACCCCGGTGACCCGGCCCTGGTAGATCCACCGGTCCACCCCGGACTCGTCGGTCTCGACGTGCGGCGCCTGGTCGGCCAGGTTCGCCGGCAGGTGGTTCTTGAACATGTCCGCTGGTTCGACCACGTGGTCGTCGATGCTCACCAGAATCAAGTCGTCGACGTTCATGACCCTCCTCCGTGGGTGCTGGCCTGACAGGCGTATCCGGTCAGATATCTGTGCTCCGGTCCCGGCCGTGCCGGGGGTTCTCACATTTTTCGGAAGTCCCAGCTGGTCATTTTCTCCGGGGTGAGGCGCAGCCAGGCGTGACGGCCGTCGTAGTGCATTTCGTCGCGACCGGTGTATTTCTGGGCGAAGAGCTTTTCCGGTGTTTCTAGGTCCGGGTCGGGGGTGCCGGTCCGGGGAGCTTCTCCGACGCTTTCGAGCTTCCCGCGGAGCTCGACCCCGTGCAGCTCGTTGAAGGCGTGGCCGCCATCGATGAGCACGGCCACTCGCGGGTCGCGGGCGATGTCGGTCCAGCGCTGGCTCTTCACGACCGAGTTGAGCCACAGAGCGGAGCCGTCCCACACGAACCACAGCGGAGTCAGATGTGGTCCGCTCGGGCTGGACGTCGCCACCCGGCAGGTTCGCTCCTCGGTGAGGAAGGCATCGATCTCGTCCCGACTCATGGCGATCTTGCGGCCCCGGCGCTGCTCTTTCATCGTGTTTTGTCCTTAATGGATGTCGAGTGCCTGCTGCGTGGTGGTGTGCCGAAGTAGGGACGGACGGGCCCGACGGCGAGCGCCGCCAGGCAACCGGGTCACCGACCGAGCAGGAATTTCACGATGGGTGTGGCCGGGGGGAAGGAGTCGGAGATGCCGGCGGTGAAGTAGCCCGAGTCGGCCGTGAGGGTGATGCCGCTGATGGCGGAGGCGGCGTCGCTGCAGAGGAACAGCAGGGGGTAGGCCTGTTCCAGGGGGGTCGCGGCCTCGATGCCCAGCTCGGCCCGGTAGTCGGCGCCGAAGCCGAGCCACCTCTCCTCGTTCGCCCGCGCCAGCGGGGTGTCGGTGGGGCCGGGGCAGATCGCGTTGATGCGGATGCCCTGCTTGAGCAGGGGCATCGCCTGGGTGGCGACGTAGGCGCAGAC
>NZ_MAXA01000175.1 GCF_001854695.1 Parafrankia soli | reverse complement strand
TGAACGCATGGCAGGGCCGGCGCGCGGCCGGGTCGACGATGTCTTGGCGGGAACGGGCGGCGCGGAACAGGTCGAAGACCAGCATGTTCGCGATCAGCCGGTCTTTGTCGTCGAGGCCGGACGGGCAGGCAAGCACGATCTTGCCGGTGTCCATGGCGTGGCGAACGTTGTACGTGCTGCGGCTGGACCCGAACACCCCGGCGATCGTCTTACTCGACCGCATCCGGTCGATGATGTTCGTGACGGGGGTGACGTGGTCGGCGACCCGCTTGAACCGGGTGGACCAGTAGTCGCGCATCGCCGGTGACAGGTGGGGGATGACGCTCTCGCGCCAGTCCTCGTTCGACAGGATGYTGGGGATCTGGAAGATCGTCGGCGCCAGGTCGGGAGGTAGCTGCAGGGCGAGCTCGCACAGCGACTGCGCCGCCATCGTGATGATCGACAGGGCGCGGGTGTTGGTTTCGGTCCAGCCCATCGCCGAGGCGAACGCCGCCACCACCGCCCCGGCGCGGGCGTCGACGTCATCGGCGGTGAACCCCTCCATCGACAGCGGGTTCCACGCCGCCTGCCGGGTGTCCGACCCGCGCGGAGACATGTCGAGTTCGAGCACCCGGGTGCCCTGGTCGACGAGGTACTCCTTGGCCAGGGCGAGGCCGTCGCGGTGCGGGTCCAGCAGAAACCCGCCCATCCCCGCGCAGCGGACGAGGGCGAGGAAACGACCCAGCGACGTTTCGGTCTTGCCCCAGCCGGACCGTCCGGAGAACAGGGTGAACTGGGTTTCGCGCACCTTCACCCCGACCGGCCGCCAGCCGGTGTCGGTGCGGACCAGCCCGAGGGGGACGAGGTCGGTCCGGTCGCRGCTGTAGGTGGGCAACGTTGCCGGCGGTGGGGGGATCTCGAAGCCGCGTTCGACGTTGCCCGCGGTGCACCTGCGGGTCGGGGGCTTGAGCAACCCGGCGATCTCAGTGGTGGTGACCCACGAGCGGGACCGGGGTCGGAACCGACCGGTGTCCATTCGCCGGTCGAACCGGCCGCGCCGCAGCCGGCTGTCGGCGCCCAGGTGTAGCCAGCCGAGGTTGGCGCCGACGGCGGTGAGGTGGTTCTCGCCCGCCCACTGCTTGAAGCAGCCGATCAGGACGTGCAGGTGGGCTTCGGCGCGGCCGGGGATCGCCGAGCGGGTCCGTAGCAGCAGCTGCATCTGCCACAGCGGATCGTGGCTACGCAAGCGAGAACGGGCACCAAATGTCGGCCGTCGCGAGCACCACGGAGTCGCGTCACGGCCGCCGCGATGTCGCTGGGTTCGAGCAC
>NZ_MAXA01000174.1 GCF_001854695.1 Parafrankia soli | reverse complement strand
TGTTACTGTTGCGGGTCTTCTTGATGATCAGGTGGCGCGGTCGCCGGGGGAGATCGCGCTGGTTGCGGGTGCGCGGAGTTTCACGTTTGCGGGGTTGTCCGCGGAGGTGAACCGGTATGCGCGGCTGCTGCTGGAGCGGGGCGTGCGCCAGGAGCACAGGGTTGCGCTGCTGCTGCCGCGTGATGAGCGGATGGTCATCGCGATGTTCGCGGTGTTCGCGGTGGGTGCGGCGTATGTGCCGATCGATGCGGAGCTGCCCGATGACCGGATCGGTTACATGCTCGATGTGGCGGGTCCGACGGTCACGCTCGTCACCGATCGTGACGTGGCACGGCTCGGGCCCGCGGCGGGGCGGGTGGTGAATCTCGACGATGCGGTGKTGCGTGCGTGCGTCGCGGAACTGGCGGATGGGCCGGTCACCGTGGCCGAGCGCGGCGAGGAGGTGTCGCTGGATCATCTTGCGTACATCATCTTCACGTCCGGCTCGACGGGCCGACCGAAGGGTGTCGCGGTCGGTTACCGGGGCCTGACGAACATGTATGCCAACCATGTGGAGAAGATCTTCGACCGCGTGGTGGCCCATCAGGGCGGGCGGCGGATGCGGATCGCGCATACGACGTCGTTCTCGTTCGATGCGTCGTGGGAGCAGCTGTTCTGGCTGCTCAACGGCCACTCGGTGTATGTGATCAACGAGGAGATGCGCCGGGATCCGCAGCAGCTACTCGCGTACTACGACGATCAGCGCATCGATGGCTTCGACGTGACTCCCTCGTACGGGCAGGTGCTCGTTGAYGAGGGTTTGCTGGAGCGTGACCGGCCGGCGGGTCGATCGGTGTCGGCAGACGCGACGGGCGTGGTGTTCGTGTCGCTCGGCGGTGAGGCGGTGCCCGAGCGGCTGTGGCAGCAGCTGCGAGATGCCCCGGGCGTGGAGTCGTACAACCTGTACGGGCCGACCGAGTACACGATCAATGCGCTCGGCGCGGATCTCGCCGACAGCCCGAACCCCAGCGTGGGCACGCCGATCTTCAACACCCGGGCGTACATCCTGGATCAGAACCTGCAGTTTGCCCTGCCCGGTGTTCCAGGTGAGCTGTATCTCGCGGGCGCGGGCAATGCGCGCGGCTACTGGGAGCAGCCCGCCCTCACCGCCGAGCGGTTCGTGGCGTGCCCGTGGGAGCCGGGGGCGCGGATGTATCGCACGGGCGACCTGGCCCGGTGGAACGACGAGGGGCGCATCGATTACCTCGGTCGTGCCGACGAGCAGACCAAGATCCGCGGGTACCGGATCGAGCCAGGGGAGATCCGTGACGTGCTGGAGGCGCACCCGGAGGTCGTGC
>NZ_MAXA01000173.1 GCF_001854695.1 Parafrankia soli | reverse complement strand
TACATCCCCGGCCACGGCACCCCGACCTGCATTCTGATCAGCCGTAGCCGTCCGCCGGTCGGCGACAAGGTCCGCGCAGTCCTCGGTGTCCGGGGCGAGCCGTCGAAACCAGCGGACCCGGCACGCGGTGTCGTCTGGACCGCCATCGAGAAGGCGGTCGAGCGCAGCCAGGCGGCCGAGCGCTACCAGCAGATCTACGAGTGGGATCTGCGGCAGGCGGCCGCGAGGGGCGACGCTCGAGCGGCGCAGGCACTGGCCGCTATCGCTGCGCCGGCCGGTGCCCTGACCAGGCAGAACGCCGCGACCGAGCAGCAGTTGATCTGGGGCGCGATCTCGGGGCGTGCGGCGTGAGCGGCCGGCACGACCTGCCTGTCGGCCACCTCGTCGACCTGCTCATCACCACCAGCGCCGCCCGGGGGCAGTTCGGCTCCGACTACTTCTCCGGCGGACGGATCACCCGCGCGGCGGCGCCCGCCCGCCTGGTGCTGGTCGTTCTCGCCGGCGACCCAGCCGGGCGCGGCTGGTGGGTCGGCTATCCCGCCAGCCGCGCCGTTCTCGTGCGGCCCGAAGACATCCTCGCCGCCCGAGACCTCGGACACGCGGAACCCGAGGCCATCGACCCCACGCAGGAAGAGAACGGAGAGGAACGCCAGCTGTGACGCAGAGCGACATCAGCACGGTGGAGTGGGTGCCCGGGGTGCACGTCCTCGTCGAGGACGACACCGAGACCTGCGGCCACATCACCCGCCAGACGGCTCCCGGCCGGTACCTGCTCACCCCGGGCGCCGACGGCGACCCGGACTCGTTCGAGGCCGTTGTCGGCGGCGCACCGAACCCGGACGGGCTGCCGGTCATCACCCAAGACGCCGACCTCGACCACAACTGCCCGCACGAGGACGGAGCGGACGATGCCTGACACGAGGCCGCGAATGATCGTCACTGTCACCCGTAAGGGGAAGAAGAAGCCGGCGGGCGCGCTGGACGCGCGCTACACCGTCACCTTCGATGCCCTGCCTGGCAAGACGTACGGGCCGTGGAGCTACCGCGAGACGCGCGACGACCTGACGGTGTCGGCGCTGCTGGAGCCGGTCGAGGCGCGGGCGCTGATCCTCGACGCCTTCACGGACGACAGCGCGAGCCGGGAGGTGCCCCGTGCCTGACCCCAAGCCGCGGGTCATCCCGCGCAACCGCAAGGAGTTCGCCGAGGTCCGGGGCCGCGCGCTGACGTGCGTCGTGGTAAGCCGGGACAGCGACTACCGCGAGATCCCGCGCGAGCCGGCATCCGCCTGGAGCTGGCTGAACGAGGACCCGAAGGCGCGCCTGTTGGACCTCGGCGACGGCACCTACAAGATCGAGCGCCGGCCACGGCCGATGTGGTACCTGCTGCGCCCG
>NZ_MAXA01000172.1 GCF_001854695.1 Parafrankia soli | reverse complement strand
GTGCTGGTGGTCGATGGCATCGGTTCGCCTAGGACGAGCTCCGCTGGCGGCGGGGGTAGTCCCATAGGGGCTTAGACGGCTCCGAGCCGGGCCAAACTGGCTTCCGCCGACAGCACCACCACCCAGTCAGGCGACAGACCACCGGCGTCCCGATCGCGGCGCTGGTGACTCGCGGGAACCGCAACTACGCCGCATAACCTCCCGCTTGTCAAGGTAGTCCCCCGATCCCCGGCGTCATGACGCCGACCTCGCCGCCTGCTCGCCGACCGCACCCACGGCCATGAGAAGTGCCGCCGCCAGCTACAGAGGAGAAGACAGCGCGCTCGACTGCCGGATCGCGGTCCCACGAGGACGCGGCGCTCTCCGGATCCCGCCAGCATCCATGCGACCGACTCCCTGATCCTGGCCCGTACCAGCGACAATCGCGATCTTGCCCCCGCTCCGAGCTACCTACCTTCACGTAGGTAGCTACACTAGACGATAGGCACCTCGTGTCGAGAGGTGCGGTCTCGGAGGTCGGATGGCAAGGAACAAGCGCGAGGAGATCCTCGACGTCGCGCTAGAGATGTTCGCCGCCCATGGCTACCGGGGAACCTCGCTCGACACGATCGCGCACCGGGTCGGTCTGACTCGCCAAGGCGTCCTGCACTACTTCCCGAGGAAGGAGAACTTGCTCACCGCGATCCTCCAGTGCCGGGAGGAAGTCAACCGCGAGCACCTACAGGCAGGCCATGCCCACGAGGACCTGCCGGGACAGATGGCCGCCATCGTGGCCCACGATCACCAGCTGTCAGGACTCACCCGAGTCTATGGGGTGCTACTGGGCGAGAGCATCACGCACGGACATCCGGCGCAGGAGTACTTCCGTAAGCACTACGCGACGGTCCGTGAACGCATGAGCGCCAGCTTCGCTGAGCGCTGGGGAGACCGCCTCCCCAGCGGGCTAACCCCGCAGGCAGCCGCGACGGCTCTGCTGGCCCTCCTGGATGGCATGCAGCAGCAGTGGCTGCTCGACCACACTCAAACCGACCAGCCAGAGATCATTCGAGATGTCCTCACGGTTCTGCTCGGATCACCACCGGTGAAGTAACGCACCACTATCCGACCGACCCGCTCGCCAGATCAGAACCTCCTGTAGATCACAGTCGTAGAAGGGGGTCTCATGAGGCCTTCAGAATGTCGTTCCGTGGTCTGACTCATGGGCCCCGGCGTCACCGGTGGCGCGCCGGTGATCTCGCCATCTTGGACAACACAGGCATGCTGCACCGGGCGACGCCGTTTGCCGCGACGTCGCGGCGGCTCATGCACCGCACCACCCTCGTCGGCGAGGTCGCCGTCGGCTGACGGACCGGGCCGCGTCTGACGACCCGGCGGGCCTGGGCCACCGTGGACATAACCGTGGACATAGAGG
>NZ_MAXA01000171.1 GCF_001854695.1 Parafrankia soli | reverse complement strand
CACCACGCGTCATACAACCGTGCTACCAGCCGAAGCACCCGGACGAAGGACGAACACCCCGATTGTGATCCGGACTCAGAACAGGCCCTAGCCGCCGGCGTGTATCGGCAGTGCGGGGAGGTCAGCCCCTCGACCTGCTCGGTGAACGTCACAGCCGGACAGTCCGCCGCCAGGCAGAGGAACCGGCRGACCAGCAGCTCGAGCACCACCTGCGCGCCACCGACCGCGGTGTCTACCAACCTGCGTCGGTACCGGCCATGAACCCGCTGGGAAAACACGCCGCAGCGCGGACACGCCGCGCCAGCGGCCTTGGCGTGGGCCGACAGCCGTAGTCGATCTCCGAACCGCTCGACGCGGTCTATGATCACCTTCGCCAGGTGTGGGAACAGAACTTCAAGGTCAGACAGGCACCGGCCACATGATCACAGTTATCCGTGTGTGGTCTGTCATGGACCAGCCCGCTACATGACCGTCGACAGATCCCTCTGGCGGTCATCGCGAGTGTGCGCGATGGTGGGGATACTGTGATCGTTGGCGGCCGGCGCGTCATCGATGTGGACGCGTGCTTCCTACCGGTGGGCGTCGTCGCCGTCCCCGACGAAGTCGAACAGCCGAATGTCCGGCCGGTACGGCAACGGCGGTCCAACCAGCCGGTGCGTTCCGACACCGATCAGAAAGCCGTCCTCGACGTCGAACCCGACCTGTTCGAATCCCGCGTCGGCGAACCAGGAGCGAACAGCGGGAGTGAGATCGGGTGACCGGCGATGACGGGTCCAGATCACGGTCGCGGTGGGCCGGCACAGCCGGGGCAGCTGCTCGACGGTGTGTCGCACGTCGACGTCGCTGAGATTTCCGAACACTCCGCAGACCAGAGCGAGGTTCACCGGGGTGACGCCCTCGTACACGCCGGAGTCCGAAGCGTCGCCGACCACGACCTCCACGCCGTCCAGTCCGGCCGAACGCGCCGCGTGCTCGGCGTCGGCGGCAAGCTCGGGGTCGAGTTCGACCAGCCGGGCCCGCACGTCGTCGCGACGTGCATGGTCGGCCAGCACGCCGAGCAGGTCACGGCCCTGGCCGGCGCACATGCTCAGCACGCGGATCTCCCCCGCTGGCTGACTGTCCAGCGCCTGCCGGATGCGCCGCTGGACGAGAGCGAGGCGCCGGTGCAGGGACGACCCCGCGACGTCGTACTGCCGGTGCCAGCCGACCCAATGACGCTCCGGAGTGAAGCGATCCATGAGGCCCGACCATAGCCGGGGAGTCGGGCGCGCGGGGCCCGCCGACCGAATCCGACCACGTGATCGTCGACAGAACCAAACTCGGATCTGGCGCTGATCTTGTGATCGAACTGGCCCGGTAATGATCGACTGTTGCGGGCGGGCTGCGATCATCGGGCTGGTGTGAGCTCCTTGACCT
>NZ_MAXA01000170.1 GCF_001854695.1 Parafrankia soli | reverse complement strand
CACCGGCCGCGTCTTGCAGCGTGGTCAGCGGGACCGGTTTCTGCCAGGTGTCGAACTGTGTTGTCAGCGCGTCCAGGCTGGGCGCGGCGGCCACTGCCGCGGTGTGCGCGGCCAGGAGCCCCTCGCCCGCCCCGTGCGCATGGTCCTTCCACCCGGCGATGTTCGCGTCCAGGGCGTACATGCGGTTCGTGACCTGCGCGAAATCCACGATCTCGGCAGCGCTGGCGTGCAGGTGCAGGCCGGTGGCACCCGACGCGGGCACATACTCGTCGATCTTCGCGTGCAGCGTCAGCGCCTCGGAGAGCTCACCGGCCCGGTAGGCGGCGGCCTGGTGTGCCGCGCCCTGGAGGTCGGCAGGTGTGGAGGCGCGTAGGAGGGCGAGTTGCTGGGCGGGTTCGAGCAGGGTGGCCTCGGCGTCGGTGAGCTGCCCGCCGGCGTGCGCCTGTGCAACAAGCGGGCCGACCATCTCGCTGCTGTTGGTGTCCGTGAGCGCCCCGTCGATGACCTGGCCGACCTGGTGGCTGGCGGCCGCCTGGGCGAGGGTGAGCTGCTCGGCCATCGGCGGGCAGGTGGCGGTGGCGAGCCGGTTCTCCGCGTCGATCATCGCGGCGAACGCGGCCGGTGCCGTGGCCTCGTCGGCGCTGGCGGTGAAGGTGTCGACGGCGTCCGTCAGAGCGGCCCGGGCGGCCTCGACCTGTTCCGCAGTGGCCGTCCAGGAACCGGAGCTGGCGGGGTTGTCACCAGTGGCGACCGGTGTCCCTTCGAGGGCCTGCAGGTCGGCGAGGGTCATTCCGGCGACCGTTTCGCCGGCGGCGAGTGCGGCGAACCGCTCCTGGGCTTTGGTCTGGATCGCCATCTTGCTGGGGAGGCCGTCGGGGTAGGCGGGGTTGAGCCAGTAGGCGAGCGGTGAGGTGGTGCTGTTCAGCCCGACGAGGGCGGGGTGTTCGAAGCCGTGCAGCGCGGCGAGGGTCTGCAGCTGGGCTTCGGTGAGTCCGTTCAGGTAGTCAGCGGCGACTGCCTTGATGTCGGCCTGGGCCTGGTCGAGGTTCGCGCCGGCCGCCTCCTCTGCTGCGGCGTGCCCCTGGGCGGCGTGGATCGCGGCGGCGAACAGCGCGTACTGGGCGGCCAGGCCCTCGTCGGTTGTCGACTCACCGGCGGCGATCTCCGTGGCGGCCGCGAGGATCTCGTGGACCCCTGCGGCTGCCACCTCGTCGTCGTCCAGCACGACGACGTCCGGGGGGACGGCGGTCCCGACGGCGGACTCGTCGAGGGTGGGGCTCACCGCGTACGTCTGGTGGGCGGCCTTCCCGTCGCTACCCATCGGGGTCCCCGCGCCCTCGACGCGGCCGGACGGGCAGGGGATCCCACGGGACGAGGAGGTCGTCGACGGCGGCTTCGACCCCGGTGGACAGGTCAGGCGGCGG
>NZ_MAXA01000169.1 GCF_001854695.1 Parafrankia soli | reverse complement strand
GCACCCGGCGGCGAAAAAGGTGCTGGCCACCCTCGACCGGGAATGGGACGGCCTGGTCCGCCACCGCGGCTTCCCCGACGTCGCGCTGGATAACAACACGGCGGAACGGGCGTTGCGGAACCCGGTGATCGGCCGGAAGAACTACTACGGCAGCCAGGACGAGTGGGCCGCGCACCTGGCCGCCCGGGTCTGGACGATCACCGCCACCGCCGAACGCAACGGCCGCGAACCCCTCGCCCACCTCACCGACTACCTCACCGACTACCTCACCGCCTGCGCCGACGCCGGGGGCAAACCACCCGATGGCACGGCGTTGGAACAGTTCTTCGTCTGGCTACCCGCGCCCGGGGACACCGCCGACAGCCCCGACGGCGCCGATCCGCCCGACCAGCACGCGGCCTGACCCCGCCTCGCCGACACCCAACCGACCAGCAACGCCGGCCGGGACCTCGACGTGCGATCCCACGGCATCACCGAACATACATTTACCCTCAGCCAGCTTTGGTGGAGCTATCCGCGCGGTGTCTGGTCACCGTGCCCGGCATGTTCGTCGGCGCCCTGCTCGGCGGCGCCAGCGCCGCCGACGCCGCCCGCTTCCAGCTCGTGATCCTCATTGCCCTGCTGGCTGCCGAGACGTACGCCGCGGTGATCCTCATCTGGCTGCTCGGCTCACCGGCTCAGATACCGATCATCGAGTCGCGGGCGGGGCGCCGGTGACGCCAGACGATGACAGATCGCCAACGATCGTGGAGACGGGTGGCACGGCCCAGTCGTTGCGCTGCACGGCGCTGGCCGGCGAGGCCGACATCCTCGCCGCGTCACCACCATCCGCGACGAGGAGTTCTCCCGCGGTAGGTGGTCTCGGTCGGCTGGCTGGTTACCCGGATCCTGGAGATCCGCGCCGGCCATGTGAGTCCGACTCGGGATCCGGCCCGCTGTCCATGCCGGGGCCGCGGGGCGACAGTTCCAGGTCGAACCACACCCGCTTGCCACCTGGGGTGGTCTCCACCCCCCACCCCTGCGACAGTGCCTCGACCAGCAATAGCCCCCAGCCGGACTCGGCTTCCTCACCCGGGGACGAACCGTGGCGCGGCAGGGTGCTGCCATCCCGGTCCTCCACGCTGATCCGCAGCCGAGCGTCCTCCACGGATGCCCGCTGCACCAGATCGCTGCGGGCGTGCCGCACGGCGTTCGTGACCACCTCGCTGACTAGGGCGCGTGTCGAGTTGTGATCTGTCTGCGGGATTCGCCCTCGTGGTGGGGTCTGATCCGGTAGATCGTCCTGCATGACACGGATGCAACTGACGGACGAGGAGTGGGTGTTCATCGAGCCTTACCTGCCGATCGGCGGGTTCGGCCCGTACCCGGCGCGGCTGCGGGCGCAGTTCGAGGGCGTGCTCTGGCGGTTCCGGACGGGTGGGCAGTGGCGGGAGATGCCGGCGGAGTTCGGTGCCTGGCCGACGGTCCACAACCGGTTCCGGCAGTGGCGGGACGCCGGTGTCTTCGAAGCCCTGCTGGAGGGCATGGTAGCCGAGGCCGCGAAGCGGGGTGAGGTGGATCTGTCCCTGGTCAGTGTGGACTCCACCACCGCCCGGGCCCACCACGACGCTGCCGGGATGCACCTGGGCCACGACGTCATCACCGCCTTGGAGAGGGCCGCTGTCGAGGAGGAGAAGGCCCGGGAAAAGGGGGCGACTCGGAGGGACAAGACGGGCAGAACGCCGGATGCGACCCCGAGCGGGAGAGCGACGACGTATCCGGCGCCGGCACGGCCTGCGGCTGAAAGCTGCTCTGCTGGGACGGTCGAGGGGCGGGCAGACCAGCAAGGTCCACCTCGCCGCCGACCGCAAGTGCCGCCCGCTGGCGTTCGTCCTGACCGCGGGGCAGGCCGCGGACAGCCCGCAGTTCATCCCCGTGCTGGCGAAAGTACGGGTCCCCGGGCCCGTCGGCCGTCCCCGCACCCGACCCGACGCGGTCGCCGGGGACAAGGCGTACTCGTCCCGCGGCAACCGCGCCTACCTGCGGAAACGCGGTATCAAGGTGGTCATCCCGGAGAAGAAGGACCAGGCCGCCAACCGGAAGAAGAAGGGCAGCGGGGGCGGCCGGCCCGTCCGCCACGACGCCGACCTCTACAAGGAGCGGAACACCGTCGAGCGTCTGATCAACAAGCTGAAGGCCTGGCGAGGCATCGCCACCCGCTATGACAAGACCCCGGGCAGCTACCTCGCCGGTCTCCACCTCCGCGCCTCGATGATCTGGATCAAGGAGCTCACGCAAACCACCCCTTGATCACAACCAAATACGCGCCCTAGCAGCGTCGTATCCTGCGCCGCATCGAGTCCGTGTTCGTCCAGCAGGGCCCGGACCGCTGTCCGGGCCTGGCCTGCCGACGCGGCGACCGGCGGCAGCGCAAGCTCGAGCAGCGGCGGGGACACTGGCCGGGTCGTCAGCACCAGCAGGGCGGTGTCATCGTCGGTCCAGGCCGAAAGGTCCGCGGCCAGCAGGCACAGTTCCAGCAGCATGCGCGCGGACCCTTCGGACCACCGGTCGTCTCCCGGTGCCACCGTGTCCGGTCCCGACCAGCTCCGCGTCGAAAAGCCGCGACGTGACCGACGCCGGTGGTCCGTGCCGCGCCGGTCGGGGGTGGCACGCGGCGGCGGCGCAGCTGTTCACGCAGGTTGCGGCGCATCTGGTCGAGGCCATCGGCGAGGGCACGGCGACGCTCGACGAGGCCGTCGGTGAACAATACGATCCCCGACCCGGCGGGGAGGTTGATCGTGGTCTCCGAGAACCCGTGGCCGCCGATACCCACCCCGAGCGGCAGGCCGGGGTCGAGCACCAGGTAGTCCGGGTCCTCGTCGGGCAGCACCAGCAGCGGGGGGAGGTGCCCGGCGTTGGCGATGGTGATCCGGGCGCTGTGCGGGTCGTAGACGGCGTAGATGCAGGTCGTCATCTGCAGACCGGGCAGCGTGTCGACCAGCGCCAGGGTCGGGTTGGGAACAAAGCGCGCGAGCAAGACCTGCTCCACCGTGCGCGCGCCGAGGACGTGCTGCACTGGCAGCACCACCAGCGTCCGATCTCGGCGAACACGCTGCGGAAACGGCTCCATATCGGTGCTCCTACCGCTCGCGGACTCGTCGCGCAGCTACGCAGCGACACTCACACCCAGATCGAAGGCGCCAGGAATCAACCGCCCGGCGTCAGTTAAAACCCGCCCTGCTCTGTCTCGCCCACGGCGTGTCGGTCCGCGCGAACGCCGCGCTGCTGGGCACCCATGGCCAGCATGGCCCTCGCCGGCTCCTTCGACGCCGTGGCGATCGATCTCGCCCGCATCACCGGCCTCGGTTCGGAGGAGGATGTGATGCTCAAGGCGTTTGCCGGGCAGCTGCGTCTGCCCGGCCTCGTGCTCGACAATGTCATCATCGGCTCACTCGGTCTGATCAACGACATGACGATCACCCAGGCCGCCGCGGTCTGGGAGGTCTCCGACGCGGACACGCGTGACTCGTTGCGGCGTCTGTACCGCTCCGGGATGCGCGTGGGCCGCGATCACATCGCCTCCAGCGTCTACACCTTCGTCCTCGCCTACGCCGGCGCGGCCTTCCCGACCCTGCTCCTGTTCACCCTCGCCGACCGCGGCAGCGGCGACCTGGCCGCCACCGATCTCGTCGGCAAGGAACATTGTTATCCTTGCAGGGGGTGTACGACTTCGCGGCGCTCGCGACTGCCGTGGCCGTGGTGCCGGCTGCGGATAGCTGGCCACGGGACATAGCCGGCGGCATGACGGTCCAACGTCTGGAAGCTGCTCTACGGTTCGCGCCGAAAGTCCGAGCAGGCGCGACACATGCCGGAGATTTCGACTGTGTGGGTCACCTCGGTGAACCCTTCCGCTGCCGCGACGCGAGCCGCCCAGACCTCGACGTCGGGGCTGCTGATCTCGACCGCCAGTCCGCAGACGCGGCAGACGAGGTGGTGGTGGTGTTCCTCACTCACGCAGCGCCGGTACAGCGTCTCGCCGTCAGGATTCCTCAGCACGTCGACCTCGCCGCGGTCGGCGAGTACCTGGAGATGCCGGTAGACGGTCGTGAGGCCGGTCGAGTCTCCTGCCGCTCGCAGCACCGCGTGCAGTTCCTGCGCGGTAGTGAACGTCTCTGTTGCGCCGAGGGCCGCCGAGATGGCCGCACCCTGCCTTGTAGACCGCGAAGTCGTGCCGAGGCGGCGGACGTCGTTCCCCGTTGGGGAGGAATCCGCTCTGGTCATGTGATCGGCCTCCTCCTGGTCGGCGCCGGGCTGGTTCCCGGCGCTCGCGCTGGTCGCCGCCCGGTACTACGCAACCATCGATTGTGCCATCACTGGTCTGGATCAGAAGTGGCTGATCTCCGTGGCTRCCATGGGGCCCGGCGCTCGCAGGCCGCCAGCCCGAAGACGGCACGACCGAGAGAGAGTGAAATGATCACGGAAGTCCTGCTGAGGGAGATCGCCTCAGATCGGTGCACGCCTACCTCCCTGCGGGCACAGGCATTCTGAGCCATGCCGAGAACCCGGCGAGAGTGGCCTTGCCGCCCGCTGGCCGACGACGCGAACGTCGGGGAAGCGGTTATGGGACCGCAGCTCGTTTTGGAGGTCCGCCCACCACCTCCCTGGGCCGACGGCGGAGGTCATGGTCAAGTCCGGCCGTCGGTGGCGAGCCCCTCCTGCACCTCGTCCGCCGCCCCCACGGCGACAGCTCCGACATGTGAGATGCGGCGGTCGATATCGGATCGCGAGGCTCGGACATTTGGGGCGGCCAGCACTCGATCGCTAACAGGGTTATTGACATGGGTTGCCCGTCCGGAGACCGTCTCGATGGTCGTGATCCTTCATCGCCCTGGGAGGCCGTTCGTGTCCCTGACTGTTCCCGCTGAGATGGTCACCGCCGCCGCGCAGGGCAGACTGGACGACGACGAGTTCCTCGCCTGCGTGCGGGAGTCGCTGCCCTACGCCTACGATCTCGTCGAGCGCCTTGCCGCCGAGCTGCCCGCCAGCGATCGGGACTTCGCCGACAACCTCGTGCCGCCGCCGGACGAGCAGGCCCGTGGGCAGCTTCTGCGGGCGCTGTCGAGCAACGCCATCCGTGGGGCGCTGGAGCGCCGCTTCGGTGTCGTGCTGGCGTTCCAGAACTGCCATCGTCTTGCGGCGTTTCGTCCCGAGACGGTCGATGGCGCCCAGTACCACCGTTTCGTGTCGATCGAGGGTCAGATCCTCAACCAGCAGCCGGAACTCGTCGACTGCTGAGCGGGTGGCGGGGGCCGGCTGACGCTGCGGCCGCCCGCGGACGTGCCCACCATGCGCGGCCAGCACACGGCGCTGGTCTCCTGTGTGAGGTTGGGTGTACGTGGGGCGACGACATGGTCGTGATCCGTGCCACCCACGACGATTGTCGGTCAGCGACCTGTGTTGTGATCATCGGTGAGGCCTGCGCGTTCGCGGGTGACGACCGCGGCTGACACGTGCCTGCCGGCCCCGGTGAGTGGGGTTGCCGAGGTAGGTCGGGATCTGTCAGTGGGCGGAGGACTGCGAGGAAGCCGCCCGGCTCGGCCCGCCGGCTGCTCTGGCCTTGCGGCTGCCGGTGATTGACGGGAGGACCTCGGCGCCGATCCTGGTGATGTTGTCGAGGGTGCCGTGCCTGGTGCCGGCACCTTCCACCATGAGCAGCAGACGATGCACGCCGGTGCGTTCGATGGTCTCGGTGAGGCGTCTCGCGCACTGCTCAGGGGTCCCGACGGGATGGATGCGGAGCAGCTGCTCGACGTAGGTGTGGGGGTCGCGTCGTGGCCAGTGGTCTGCATCAAGCCGGACGTAGTCCGCGGTGCCGCGGCCGAGCCAGCCGGGCATCGCGGCGCGGAGCGTGCCGGCCGCCTCGGCCCGGCTGTCGGCGACCTGGGCCAGGACCGTCGCGGTGTGGGGAACGGACCGCGGGTCGTGCCCGCTGCGGGTGGCGACCTCGGCGTAGCGGGCGAGCAGGCGTGCCTTGCCGGCGTCGTCCTCGTGGATGCCCAGCAGCAGCGGCAGGCCGCGTTCGGCGGCGAGTTCGACGGTGGCGGTCGAGGTCGCGGCGACCCAGACGGGTGGGCGGGGGCTGGTGCGCGGACGAGGCACGACCGGTGTCTCGCGGAAGGCGAAGAACTCGCCGTCCGCGGTGACCTTTTCCTCGCCGAGCCACCGCAGGAGCAGGTCGAGCGCTTCGGGGAAGCCTCGTTCGTAACGCGGTAGCCCGGTGCCGAACACTTCAAGTTCCAGCCACGGTCCACCGCGGGCGACCCCGAGCCGGAACCGTCCTTCGGAGAGATGGTCGAGTAGCGCGGTCTCCTCACCCAGTGCGACGGGATGACGCGAGGACAGCACGCAGGCCGCGGTGCCGACCTCGATCCGGGTGGTGCTCCCGAGCAGGTGGGCGGCGAAGGTGAGTGCGGATGGGCAGACGCCGTAGGAGATGAAGTGGTGTTCGGCGATCCAGACACCGTCGAAACCGGCGTCTTCCGCTGCGGCGGCGTAGGCCATCGACGCGGAGAGCGTATCCGCGTGGGACATGCCGGGGAATTGCCCCGCGACGAGAAACGCGCCGACCGCGACGGGGGAACCAGCCTGCTTCACGATCTACCTCGTCTGGCTGTTGACGACTCTCGTCCTGCCTGGGCGACGCGGCCTGTCCGTGCTGACCGTGGATGATGCTCGTCCTCGCGCTCGGTGGGCCGTCATCGTGCCCGTGGCGGGCGGTGTCGTTCCCCGGAGCGGTACATACCCGACACCGCCCCGGGCTGATGGCGGCCCTCCGGAGGCACAGGCGTATGACCGGGTCATCCGGGAGGAGGCTGGGACGGGTCAGGCCACCCGGGGGTGCCTCCCACCGGCATGCCGGTCGTGGGTGTGGCGGCCCACTGGCCACCCTTCTCTGTAGTGGAAATCGTTTTCGATAAGCTGTGTGCATGCTGACAGAGGTCATCCTGGTCGCCGGTCTGGTTGATCATGACGTCGGGGAGGAGATCTGGCGCTCCTGGCCGGGCTCGGTGCTGGTCCGCTACGACCTGCGCGACCTTGTCCAGGGTGTGGTGCGTCGCTGGGTCGACAGCGAACTGACCGCACTGGAGCTGGCCCACGGCTGCGTGTCCTGCACGCTCGGCTTCGACCTGGTGCCGCTGCTGGAGCGCCTGGGCGGTCGGGTCGTCGTCCACCTGGATCCCCGGCTGGAACCCGAGGCCATCTGCTTTGCCCTGTGTGAAACCGACGTGCGGGTGGAGGCCGTGGTCACCGTGGTGGACCGGGCCACCTGGCTCGCCGACGCGACCGGAGAGGACCTCCTCGCCGAGCGTGACCGGAGCGCCACCGAGGACGACGACCGGACCGTGGCCCAGATCGCCGTCGGGCCGGTCGAGTTCGCCGACTGTCTGGTGCTGACCGGCGCGCGAGCCGACCTGGTGCTCGACGCCGTGCTGGACCGCCTCAACCCCCGCGCCGCGCGTCACGACCGTCGGGGGCTGGACGCGGCCGCCCTGCTGGGGGCCATCCCGCCCGACGCGCGGCGCGGCCGCTTCGATGACGGCTTCGGCACCCTGCTGAACGGGCGGCCGTCGCGGGAACCGTCGCACGGCGTGGCGGTCGTCCACTTCGCCGCCCACCGCCCGATGCGCCTGTACGACGCCCTGGATGTGCTGCTCGACGGCGTCGTGCGTACCCGTGGCCGGTTGTGGGTCGTCAGCCAGCCGGACCGGGCACTGTGGCTGGAATCGGCGGGCGGCGGGCTGACCATCGGCAGCCTCGGGTCGTGGCTCGCCGCCGTGGACGACTGGTCGCAGGTCCCGCCGGCCTGCCACCCGGCGGGCGCGACGGGTCAGGACCGCCGCCCCGGCGAACCCGCGCAGGAGGTGGTCGTGATCACCGTGACCACCTCGCCCGAGGAGATCACCAGAGCCCTGCGCGGGGCGTTGGTGACCGACGAGGAGCTCGCGCTGGCCGACGAACTGGAGTTCGTCGACCCGTTCGCCGAGTCGCACGACGAGATGGATGAGATGGAGGAGCTGTGAAAAAGGATATCCACCCCGACTACCACCCGGTCGTCTTCCAGGACCGGTCGACCGGAAAGGCGTTTCTGACCCGGTCCACGGCCGTGTCGGAACGCACGATCGACTGGGAGGACGGCAACGTTTACCCGCTTATCACGGTAGACATCACTGCCGACTCGCACCCGTTCTGGACGGGTGACCAGCGGGTGATCGACACCGCGGGCCGCGTCGAGAAGTTCAACCGCCGCTACGGAAAGAGGATCAGCTGACATGGCCGTCCCCAAGCGCAGGACCTCCCGCAGCAACACCCGGCACCGCCGCGCCCAGTGGAAGGCCGTGGCGCCCGACCTGGTGCCGGTGACCACCCCCGACGGCCGCACGCTCCGGGTGCCCCGTCGACTCGTCGCCGCCTACAAGCGCGGGCTGCTGTGACCACAGGACGGATCTGACGCCCATCCCGGTCGTGCCTGTCGCGTGAGCAAGTCCCTCTTGGGGCGCGCTGGGCTGGCGGCGTGTCGGGTCGGCCAGCGGGCTGGCCGCCCGGCCGCGTGCCGGGAAGCCCGCTTCGGCCCACGGCAGCGAAGTTGGCCCAGCAGGTGACTGGCTGTGGCCTTCTCCCTCCGGGCTGGCCTGGTGTGGCTGCAGGGCACCTATCGTCGGGCGCGCGTTCGACTCCTGCCGGGGTGGGGCGCATCGTCCCGGCCGGCACGCCGACTTGGCGCGGCCTGTCGGCCTAAATGAAAACGGGTATCGTTGCGGCGCTGCTGAAGAGCGCAGCAAGGTCGCCATGGTCAAGGAGTGCCGCGCGTGAAGATCGCTTTTGTAGGCAAGGGTGGCAGTGGGAAGACCACGTTGTCTGCCCTGTTCTGTCGGCATCTGGCTGCGGCCGGGCATTCGGTGCTGGCGATCGACGGGGACATCAACCAGCACCTGGGTGCCGCGCTGGGGCTGGCCGATGACGTGGTGCCGCCACCGATGGGTGAACATCTCGCCGAGATCAAGGACTATCTACGGGGCGACAATCCCCGTATACCGTCGGCGGAGGTGATGGTGAAGACGAGCCCGCCGGGGGCGGGTTCGCGGCTGCTCGGTATGGGGGATCCGCTCTGGTCGCGGTTCGGGGTGGATGTGGGGGGTGTGCGCCTGCTCGCCACGGGGGCGTTCGCCGAGGAGGATCTCGGGGTGGCGTGTTTCCATTCCAAGCTGGGTGCCGTGGAGCTGTTGCTCAACCATCTGCAGGATGGCCCGGGTGAGTATGTGGTGGTGGATATGACGGCGGGGGCTGACGCGTTCGCGTCGGGGTTGTTCACGCGTTTTGACCGGACGTTCCTGGTGTGTGAGCCGACGCGGAAGGCGGTGGCGGTGCACCGTCAGTACCAGGGGTACTCGGCGGAGTTCGAGGTGGCTTTGTCGGTGGTGGGGAACAAGGTGACCGACGCCGGGGATGTGGAGTTTCTGTGCCGCGAGGTCGGTGGGGATCTGTTGGCCTGCGTGGGCCAGTCGGCTCCGGTGCGGGCGATGGAGCAGGGGCGTGCGTTCGCCATCGACGATCTTGACTCGTCGGATCGGGCGGTGCTGGACCAGATGAAGGCAGTGGTGGACGCGACGGTGCGGGATCCGGATCGTTTCCTCGCGCAGATGCATGAGATGCATCTGCGCAACGCGGCGGCGTGGGCGAACACCGCGGTGGGGGCGGATCTGGCCGGCCAGATCGATCCCGACTTCCGCTTCGGCGCCGACCTGGTCCCAGCCGCACGCCACGGCTTGGGCGTGGCCGCCGGTGCGCGGGGGGGCGCGGRCTGATCTCCGGGGGCCGCCCCCGGCTGCCCTTCAGCGGTCAGGACCCACGTCGCGATCGCACCCCGCCGCTGACTGCGTATTGCGCCAGATACCGGTGTCGGCGCGGATTCAGGTGCGGCGGAGGACGATGACGTTGTCCGCGACGGTCGCCGTCGTGTGTCCGTCCGGGCCGGTGGCGGTGCGGTGGATCCGCTCGCAGCGCACGGTGAACCACTCGGCCGGGTCCAGGCCGAGGTCGTCGAGGGTCTGGCGGGGAGTCGGGATGTCCGCGGGGTCGAGCTGCTTCCAGGACCAGGGCGCCGGCGAGGCGTGGTCGATGAGGAGGAAGCAGCCGCCCGGCGCGACCTGGGCGGCGGCCTGGCGCAGGACACCATTGCGGTTGATCGTGACCGGGCTGTGGAAGTAGCAGGCGTAGACCAGATCGAATGGCCCGGTCGGTCGGGTCCGGGTCAAATCATGTCGCTGCGCGTCGATCCGCCCGTCCAGGCCCCGGTCGGCGGCGGCCGCCACGACTCGGCTGACCACCGTGGCGGAGACGTCCGTGGCGGTGGCCCGCCAGCCCAGCGACGCCAGCCACAGACGTCACCTCCGTGGCCGCAGCCCAGGTCCCAGGCGTGCCCAGGGGTGAACCGAGCTTCTCCACAGCGGCGGCGAGCGTGGCGTTGGGGCGCCTCGCCGGCCCTGGGTCTTAGATTCCCTGGTAGTGGGGCTGCCAGAACTGTTCGCTGGGGGAGGCGTCGTCCATGGCCGTATGGCGGCCTTCGCCGCCGTCCGGCACCGGGCTCATCGTGGCCGGGTGGAGTAGGGGAGCAGGGCCATCTCGCGCGCGTTCTTGATCGCGCGAGCGATCTCCCGGTGCTGCTTGGGGGTGAGTCCCGTGACGCGGCGAGAGCGGATCTTCCCGCGGTCGGAAATGAACATGCGCAGCAGCGCGGTGTCCTTGTAGTCGACATAGGTGATGCCGCGCTCGATCAGGATGTCGGGCTTCTTGCGCGGGTTTTTCACCGGGCGCCGTTGTCGGTTCGTCATCTCGCCGTCTCGTCGGATGCGGCTGGCTGGCGTGCTGCCAGCCGGCGTGCTGTGCTACCAGCTGGCCTTGCGGATACCGGGGAGCTCCCCGGCGTGCGCCATCTGCCGGAACCGGATCCTGGACAGGCCGAAGTCCCGCAGGTGGCCGCGTGGCCTGCCATCGACCTGGTCGCGGTTACGCAGCCGGGTCGCGCTGGCGTCGCGGGGCTGGCGGCGCAGTTCCGCGACGGCCGCGTCCCGCTCGGCCTGCGGCGTGGAGGGCCTGCGGATGATCTCCTTGAGTTCGGCTCGCCGTTCGGCGTGGCGGGCGACGATCACTCGCCGTCGCTGGTCGGCCGCGATCTTGCTTGCCTTGGCCACTGTGATCCTCTGCTGGTCGGGTCGGGGGTCCGGTCGCGTCCGGGTGGTGCTTCTACCGCTCCTCGCGGAACAGCACGTGGCGGCGGACCCGGGGGTCGTACTTCATGAGCTGGAGTCGATCCGGGTCGTTGCGGCGGTTCTTGGTCGTGATGTAGGTGAAGCCGGTCCCCGCGGTCGACCGGAGCTTGACCTTCTGGCGGGCTTCGTTGCGGGCCATCAGACCTTCACTCCCTGGGCGCGCAACCGGCGCACGATTGCCTCAATGCCGAGCTTGTCCACTGTCTTGATGCCCTTCGCGGACAGCGTCAGGGTCACCCGCCGGTTCTCGCTCGGCAGCCAGTAGGTCTTCTTCTGGATGTTGGGATTCCAGCGGCGCCGGGTGCGGACATGCGAGTGGCTCACCCGCATGCCGAACCCGGGCTTGCGTCCCGTCACCTGGCAGTGCGCCGACACAGACGTTCTCCTGGTCTGCGGAGGGTCGGGGGCCGGTAGGGCCGGCGCTCGAACGGGCCTGTCGCACGCAGCGCGCGCAGCAGTGCCGCCAGCTCGCTCCGGCTGATCTGGTGTTGCCCGACAGGTCTCCTGCGGCCGTTCATCGACCCGCCCGCTGCTGGTAGTGGTTGAGGTGAATCATCCGTAATGAAAATCGTTTTCATCATGCCTGAGGGGTGGTCCCGATGTCCACTGGCGGTGGGTCGATCCCGCGTGTCGGTCGCGGCGACCTGTCGGGTCGGGCTGGGTGCGGGTTCGGGCTGACTCCAGGGTGGAGTGACGCGCCGTGGCCTCCGGGGGCCCTCGGGTGCGGGATCGGCGTCGGCCGTTATCGTAATGAAAATCGTTGCCATCAGTGAAGGAGGGGTCGTGGCGCGGCGCACGGACGAAGGGTCGGCCGACTCCGATCGGACGGGTACGGACGCTTCCGGCGGCGTCGCCCTCGGGCCCGTCGCCGAGACGCTGCTCATTCCGCTGTATGGCCGGGCGGAGATCGTTCGGCGCGGCGAACGCCTGGTGGCCGACCCGCGGGCGGTCGAGCTCGTGGAGGCGATTGACTACGACTTCGCCCGTTTCGACGGGCTGCCCAGCCTGGTCGGTGCCGCCTGGCGGACCGCGGTGTTCGACCACTGGGTCGAGGCGTGGCTTGACCGCCACCCCGCCGGGACGGTCGTCGAGATCGGTGTCGGTCTCAACACCCGCTACGAGCGGATCGCGGCCGGCCGGGGCCGGTGGATCGAGCTGGACCTGCCGGACGCGATGGCGTTGCGGCGGCGGTACTTCGCCGATGACGAGCGCCGCCGGTCCGTCGCCGCGTCGGTGCTCGACGACGACTGGCTCGACCTGGCGGCGGACACCAGGCCGGGGCCGTGGCTGTTCGTCGCGGAGGCGGTGCTGGGGTTCCTCGACGCCGACGAGGTGCACGGTGTCCTCGACCGGATCGCGCGCCGGCTGCCTGGCAGCACGGTGGCCTTCGACAGCTGGGGCGCGTGGATGCGTGAGAACCAGGAGGAGCACGACGCGCTGAGCAGGGTGACCGCCCGGGTGCGGTGGTTCTGCGACAACCCCGCGGACCTCGCCGGCCCGGTCCACGGGTTCGACCTGGTGGAGTCGGTGCGGCTGACCGAGGCCCCGCTGGCCGTGCTGGAACGCCTGCCCGCGGACGTCGCTGCGGGCCTGTCCACGCTGCGCACGGAGCCGCAGGTGCTCTCTTACCGGCTGAACCTGGCGACGGTCGGTGCCGCGTGAGCACCGATCCGCGGGTCCCGGTCACCGTCCTGTCCGGCTTCCTCGGGGCGGGCAAGACGACACTGCTCAACCACGTGCTCGCCAACCGTGAGGGGCGCCGGGTCGCGGTGGTGGTCAACGACATGAGCGAGGTCAACATCGATGCCTCGCTGGTCTCCGGCCGGGGCGGGGAGCGCCTGGTCGAACTGACCAACGGCTGCATCTGCTGCACCCTGCGCGAGGACCTGCTCGAAAGCGTGGGCTCGCTGGCCCGCGAAGGCCGCTTCGACACCATCCTCATCGAGTCGACCGGGATCTCCGAGCCGATGCCGGTCGCGGCGACATTCGACTGGACGTTCGAGGACGGCAGCAGCCTCTCCGACCACGCCCGCCTCGACACCATGGTCACCGTGGTCGACGCCTCGAACTTCCTGGCCGAGCTCGAGCGCGGCGACTACCTCGTCGAACGCTCCCTCGAGGCTGAAGAGGACGACGAACGCGGCATCTCGGACCTGCTGATCGACCAGGTCGAGTTCGCCGACGTGCTGGTACTCGGCAAGACGGACCTGGCCACCTCCGACCAGGCCGCCACCGTCGAAGGGCTGCTACGCAAGCTCAATCCGAACGCCCGGCTCGTCCGCGCCGGCCACGGAGTGATCGACCTGGCGGAGGTCCTCGACACCGGGCGCTACGACCCGGTCACTGCGGCCAGCTCACCAGGCTGGGCCGAGGAACTGGCCGGCAACCACACCCCCGAGACCGAGGAGTACGGCATCCGCTCGGTCACCTACCGCGCCGACCGTCCCTTCCATCCCGTCYGCCTGGCCACCGCCCTCAGCGACTGGGATGGTGTGCTGCGCAGCAAGGGCTTCTGTCACATCGCCAGCCGCCCACACACCCTGGCCGTCTGGTCCCAGGCCGGGCCGAACATGACCATCGAACCCGGCGAACTGCTCACCGGCCACACCGCCGCCCAGGAGCTGGTCTTCATCGGCGTCGGCCTGGACCTCGACGAACCGCGCCGACGGCTCGACCCGGCCCTGCTCACCGACGCTGAACTCGCCGCGGGCCCCTACGCCTGGCGACGGTTCGACGACCCGCTACCAGCCTGGGACGACCCGGAACCCCACCACCACCACCACGAACACGACACCCCGGCTCCCCGATAGCCCTTCCTGCGAAGCGGCTCCACTGCCCACGGGCGACGTCTGCGAGGAACGCCGGGCATCTGCTGACCGGCGTCCTCGTCCGGGACCTCGGGGGCCGACCTCGTCGCCCGCGTTCCGCGGAACGCGGCTGGCTCGCGTGGGCGGCGGCTATGCCGGGACGCACTCGATGATGACGTAGCGCTCTACCTGGTGGTGGATCTTGTCGACGCGGAGACCGGCGTCGGTGGCGAGGGCCGCGTAGTCGTCGAGGGTGCGCTCACGACCGCCCGCGAGGACGAGCATGCGCAGGTCCATCTCCGCGAATCCGGCGGGGTCGTGCTCGGGGGCGGATTCGATGACCAGCACCCGGCCGGCTGCGCCCGCCGCCTCCGCGCAGCGGCGCAGGATCGCGCTCGCGGCGGCGTCGTCCCAGTCATGGATGACGCGGGTGAGCAGGTAGACGTCCCGGCCAGCGGGCAGCGGGTCGAAGAAGCTCTGGCCGATGACCTCGCATCGGCTGTCCAGGCCGAGTCCGGCCAGGTGCTCCCGGGCGCGCGCCGCGGTCTTCGGCAGGTCGGCCAGCGTGCCGCGCAGATGTGGGTTGTGGCGCAGCACCTCGGCGATCAGCGTGCCGCTCCCACCGCCGATGTCGGCCACGTGCGAGACCGTCGACCAGTCGAAGCCCGTCGCCACGGCGGTGTTGCCAGCCTCGATCGCCATGACCGCGTCGAAGGAGGCGCTGATCGCGGGATTGGCGTCGAGGTAGGGCCAGAACGGCTGGCCGAAGACCTGCTCCCAGGCCGGTTCGCCGGTGCGCACGGTGTGCAGGAGGCCGGTGAACGCCAGATCCATCTGGCCACCGAAGCCTGTCAGGTCCAGCCAGGCGGCCCCTAGTGCACCGGTGCGCAGCAGCGCGGCGGCGGGGTTGGCCGCGAACCTTCCCGGGCCTGGCTCAGTGAAGATCCCGTGCTGGGTCAGGTGGCGCAGCACGCGGGCCAGCGCGTTCGGGTCGGCTTCGACGCTTTCGGCCAGGACATCCAGGTCGGTACCGTCGGCGGCGCCGTCATCCGGCGTGAAGTCCGCGAGCCGCAGCGTCGCGGCGACCCGAAGCGCCATCGGGGTCACCAGGTCCATGAGCGGCGCCAGTACCTTCCACGCCGCGATCGCCTGGTCCGGGTCCGGGTCCGGGTCCGCCTGGTCTGGCCGGTCCTCGCCGGTCGCTGGCATCTGGTTCTCCGAGGTCATCAGCGTCCTTCCCAACGTCGTTGTCGCACGGGTCGGCCGGGATCCGGCGCTTCTCCGCGGCGTGGCTCGCCCGGATGTGTTCGTTCGGAGCTACCTCGCCGTGGTCGGCCGATTCGTGCGGGGCATCGGCCTCGTTCGCTGACTCGCCTGGGCGGCTTCGGTCAGGGGGTGGACAAGCTTTTCAGGACCAGCTGGTCAGGATCTGCGTGGCGGTCAGCACGGCGGCGCACTGGCCTGCGGCGAGCCTGAGCGCGCCCAGATGCTGTTCTGGGCTGAACGCGGCGACCGCGTCGGCCACGAGGAACGGGGCGACGTCGGACATGAAGGCGTCGCATGCCGTCGCGTAGACGCCGATGTGCGCGTAGACGCCGCAGATCACCAGCTGGTCACGTCCGGCCGCCGCGAGCCGGTGCAGCAGGTCGGTCCGGTGAAACGCGCTGTAGCGGTGCTTCACGACGGTGCCCTCGTCGGCGGACGGGGCCAGCGGGGCGACGAGGCGCCCGCCGTCGCCGGCCATGCCGGCGCCCCAGAAGTCCCAGAGCAGGCCGCGCTCGGCCCGGTCGGCGGCGGGCCGAGCCACGCTCCAGAACACCGGGATCCCGGCGGCGCGGGCCGCGTGGCACAGGGAGGCCGTGTTCGCGATCAGCTCCCGTCTCGGTGAGGCCGTCTCCGGGTATGGCGCCAGGTAGTGAGCCTGCATGTCGTGGACGAGGAGCGCGGCCCTGGCCGGCGTGCAGCGCCAGTCGACCCGGCTCGGCGGCAGCTGGTCCGGTGACGGCATCGGATAGTCCGGCACGGGCGGAAGGGCCATGTGACTGTCCTCCTCGGTGCGGGGAGCTCGCTTGCTGGACAAGCGCGCGATCTTGATGGCATGGCGGGCGGGGACGGGAGTGGACTGAGGCCTGTGGTGTCTCCTCAGCCGCGCAGCGCGGCACCACCGTCGACGTAGAGGCTGTGCCCGGTGATGTGCCGGGCACGGTCGGACAGCAGGAACACGACGGCCTCGGCGACGTCGGCGGGCCGCGCGGCCCGGCCGAGCGGGATCGCGTTGCGGAACCGCTCCGGKGTCGCGCCGGCCGCCCGCGTGAGCCCGTCCGGACCTGGCCAGGCGGCCCGCGCCAGCGGGGTGTCCGTCACGCCGGGGCAGACCACGTTGCAGCGCACCCCGGCGGGGGCGAGTTCCAGTGCGAGACAGCGGGTGAGATGTGCGGCCGCGGCCTTCGCGGCGGCGTACGCCGCCATCCCGCTGCGCGGGACGCCGGCCGCGTCCGAGGCGACGGTGACGATGCTCCCGCGCCGTCGTGACGCCAGCCGGGCGCCGACCGACTGGCTGACCAGGAACACCCCGGTGGCGTTCACCTCCAGCATCGCCCGCCAGTCCGCGACTGTGGTCGCCGCGACGTCGGCGACGCGCACCGCCCCGGCGCAGTTGACGAGAGCGCCGATCGGGCCCACTTCGGCCTCCACGCTGTCGACGAGCGCGGTCACCGACGCCTCGTCGGTGACGTCGACCGCTCGGGCGAGGACTGCCGGCCCCTGGCCGGTGAGCCGCCGTGCCAGCCGTGCCGCGGCCGGCTCGTCGCGGTCGGCCGCGACCACCCGGGCACCCTCGCGCGCCGCCAGCTCGACGACGGCACCGCCGATCCCGCCGGCCGCGCCGACGACCAGAGTGATAAGACCGGGCAGATCTCCGTCCCGCACGCGGGTACCCTCCATCGCCTCGTCCGGGGTCCGGATTCCGCCATGAGTTCCGTCGTGATCCGCGGGAGCTGATGCGGTCACCGTTCGTGTCCTCGTTTCGAGCTTGGGGAGTGTGAAGGGTCAGGACGCGAGGCCCGCACGGCGGCTCGGCCTGATGTCCGGCGGCGGCGGGTCGAGCCCCTGCGTCGCCCGCGGCGGCGCGCCTACCGGCGGGTTCGTCGTTGCCGTGAGGACGACGACGCGGAACGTGCCCTCAGCGGCACCGCTGACGTCCGCGCAGTTCAGCCCGGACTCCGCCGCGAGATCGGCCGCGTCCTGGGTCCACCAGTCGTAGGAGTCGTCGACGGTCCTGACCAGCTTGTCCCCGTGGTAGACCCGCCAGGTGGTGGTGAACCGCATGAGGCCCGGTGATCCGCCGGGCCGGCCTTCCACCCACCACTCGTAGCGCCGCCGGCCGACGGTATCCACCACCGTCAGCGTGGGGGGCAGGACGCGGGGCGTCCGGGCCCCCATCAGCTCGACCACGATGATGCCGCCGGGCGCCAGCCGTTCGCGCAGCCGGCGCCACAGCGTCACCCGGTCCGGGCCGGGTAGATGGCCGGCGACGCCGAAGACCACCGCGGCGCCGATCCGTGGCGGCAGCGCGAGCCCGGGGACGGCGCCGTCGACGACGGTCACCCGGCCGCGCAGTTCCGGGCGGGACGCCACCCGGCTGGTGAGGATCGCGCGCATCGTCGCCGACGGCTCGGCCGCCACGATCGGTGCGGTGGGCAGCGCGGCGGCGATCACCTCGGTGAGGCGGCCGGTGCCCGCGCCGATCTCGACGACCGGGCCGATCCCAGCCGGCAGCGCGCTCAGCGCCGCGGCCAGCGGCGGTCCGCTCGCCGCCGCCTGCCGACGGGCGACCAGTTCGTAGAACTCCGCCATCGGCGAGTAGTAGTCACGCACGGTGATCTCCGTCCAAAGCTCCGGGCGCTCGGTGCCCGTGCGGCCCCGTCACGGCGTGCTGGGCCAGGCGGCCTGCGCGCCGACCAGCGCCGGGTCGAGCAGGCCGAGCAGGGTGGAGACCACCTGCCCGCGCCGGGGGCCCAGGTAGAAGTGGTCACCGGGGAAGACTCGGACGCTGAACCGGCCGCTGGTGAAGCGTTCCCAGGTGTGCGCACGCTCCTCGTCGCACTCCGGGTCCGCGTCGCCGGTGAACACCGTCAGCGGGCAGGTCAGCGGGTCGACGGGCCGGGGCCGGTACGTCTCGACCATCCGGTAGTCGGCACGCACATAGCCGAGGACCGCCCGGCGCACGTCCGGGTCGGCGAGCACCTCCGTCGCCGTGCCGCCGAGCCGGGCGAGCTCCGCGCACAGCGCGTCGTCGTCGGCGCGGTGCAGCGTGCCGCCGAGCTCCTCGTCGGGGGCGGCCCGGCCGGAGGCGACGAGCCGCACCGGTTCGGCGCGGCCGTGCCAGCGCAGCCGTTGGGCCGTCTCGTAGCCGATGACCGCGCCCATGCTGTGCCCGAACACCGCGTACGGCCGGTCGACGTAGCGCAGCAGGTCGGTGGCCGCCGCGGTGGCGAAGCCGTGCAGGTCCACGGCGCAGGGCTCGTGAGAGCGGTCCTCCCGGCCCGGGTACTGGACTACCAGCAGTTCCACGGTGGGTGGCAGCAGCGCCGCCCAGGCCCGGAAGCTGCTCGCGCCGCCGCCGGCGTGCGGGAAGCAGACCAGCCGCAGCCTGGCCGCCGGGCGCGGCGCGTAGCGGCGGACGGCACCCGCCGCCGKCGCCGCCGGTCCGGGCTGGCTCACCAGGCCACCGGCATCGCCTCGACGCCGAACGTCGCCGAGTCGTTGCGCAGCTCGAGCTCCGCGACCGGCACGACGAGCCGCAGATCGGGCAGCCGGCGCAGCAGGACCTCGTAGGAGATCTCCAGCTCGGCCCGCGCCAGGCTCGCCCCGATGCACTGGTGGATCCCGAAACCGAACGCGACATGGTGGCGGTTCGTCCGGTGCGGGTCGAAACGCTCCGGGTCGGGGAACACGCCGGGGTCGTGGTTGGCCCCGGCGAGCAGCAGGATGAGGCCGTCGCCCGCGGGCACCCGCACCCCGCCGACGTCGAGATCGGCGGTGGCGACGCGCAGCGGAATCGAGTCGGCGACCGACAGCAGCCGTAGCAGCTCCTCGACCGTCGGCCCGAGCAGCGCCGGGTCCGCGCGCAACGCGGTGACGAGGTCCGGGTTCTCCAGCAGCACCGCCGTACCCAGCGCGATCATGCTGGTGGTCGTCTCCCGGCCCGCGACGATCGTGATGCCGATGGTCGACATGAGTTCCTGGCGGTTGACCGCGCCGGTTGCGAGGTGGTTCACCACGAGCCGGGACAGCAGGTCCTCACCCGGCTCGGTGAGCCGGCGGTCGATCAGCTCGTTGAACATCCGGAACATGTTGCCGAGCGCGGCCTGCGCCTCTTCGGCGGTGCTGCCCCGGCCACCGGAGATGCGGGTGACATCGCGGAAGAACTCCAGGTTGTCGGTGGGTACCCCCATCAGGTTGAGGACGGTCGCCGTCGACATCCGGTTCGCGAACACGGAGACGAGATCCACCGGGGGGCCGGTGGCGATCATCTCGTCGACCAGCGACTCGGCGAAGGCGGTCAGGCCCGGCACCATGTCCCGGACCCGGCGGGCCGTGAACTCGGCCTGCAGCATCCTGCGGATGCGGGTGTGGTCCGGCGGGTCGGTCCGGATGAACGGCCGGTTGCGGGCGGCGGTCTCCCGCTCCCCGACGCCCATCGCCGGGAACGAGGGGTGCCGCGCGTCCGCGCTGACCTGCGGATCGGCGAGCAGCGCCCGCACGTCGGCGTAGCGGCTGACCACCCAGGCGAGTGCGCCGGTCGGCAGTCGGACCTGGAACGCCGGCTGGCCGTCGCGCAGCCGCGCGTAGTCCGGAGGTGGGGCGAACGGGCAGGTGCGTGGCAGGGGGAAGGCGGGCGGGGTGCCCACGTCGGGTGCGGGCCCGGCAGCCTCAGAGGGAGATCCGGTGTCGGGAAGGTTCGCCGTGGTGGGGTCGGCGGTGGGACGGCCGGTCAACGTGTGGTCCCTTCAGCGGACGGACAGGGAGGGTCAGCGGATGGGGAGGGATGCGGGACGATGAGCGTCCCGATCGTGGTCGCGTGCGGGGCGTTCGACTCGTCGGGCGGGCCGTGGGCGAGGCCCGCCTCCACGGCGAGCGCCCGCAGGTCGACGACCCGCCACTGGTAGGTGTCGTCGACCTCGCGGACGACCTCGCCGGCGCGCAGCACCCGCCAGGTCGTCCGCAGGGCCATCAGGCCCTCGTCCGGCGGTCTGCCGTTCGGCGGGCTGCTGTCCAGCGGGCTCCCGTCCGGCAGGCCCTTGCCGGGCAGGCCGGGCTTGGCCGGCTCGGCCGGCTCGGCCTCGAACCACCACTCGTAGGACTGCTCGCCGAGGTCCGCCCGGCCCAGACGGGCCCGCTCGATCCGGGTCGCGCCCGGCAGGTTCATCAGCTCGACGACGATCGCCGCGCCGGGAGCCATCCGCTCGGCCAGGACGCGCCAGGTGGTCCGCCGCTGCTCGGCGTCGAGATGACCGGCGACGCCGCAGACCAGCGCGGCGCTGATCGAGTCCGGCAGGTCGGCGGCGAGGTCCGGCGCGGCCAGCGGGCTGACGGTGACCCGGCGCCGCAGGTCGTCATCGCGCATCACCCGCCCGGAGAGCACCGCCCGCATCCCCGCCGCCGGCTCGAACGCGATGATCTCCACGGTCGGGAAGGCCCGGGCGACGGCCTCGGTGAGCAGTCCGGTGCCGGCGCCGACCTCGACCACCGGGCCGCGGCCGAGGTCGAGCCCGCGCAGCGCGCGCACGACCCGCGGGGCGCTGTTGCGTCCCACGTGGTCGGCCGCGACCAGGTCGAAGAACTCGGCGGTGGGGGTGTAGGGCTCCGCGGGGTCTTCCGCCGCCTCGTCGGGGTCGGGCTGGTCGTCGGCGGGCTGGTCGCCGGCCAGGTCGGCGGCGGTGATCCGCCGGGGCTCGCTCGCCCGGACGGTGTCCGGCGGGCCGAGCCGGCCGGTGACATGCGTCCAGATCCGGGCGACCGACAGGTCGAACTGGGCCGCGGGCAGCGGGTCCGCACCGGCGTCGATCCGGGCGGCGAAGGCGCGCAGTGCCCGGCGGATCGCCTGCGGCCACAGGCCGCCGACCACGTCCCGCTGCCGGAGTGGCTCGGTACCCGGCAGCGTCGCGGTGCTGGGCTGGTCCAGATAGTCGGCGGCCGGGCTGTCCAGCAGCAGCCGGCGGTCTGCGTCGCGGCGGCCGTGCAGCCGCGGGCTCCACAGCACCGGCCCGTGGGTGTCGGCGAGGGTGAGCACCCCCGCGTCGGTGCCGAGCGTCACCCGGTGCCACAGCAGCGCCTGGTTGTCCCGGTCGTGCGGGTCGAGCTCGTTGTGCACCCGCAGATGGACGGCGGCGCCGCCGAGCTGCCCGGCCAGTGCGCGCAGCCCCCGGACCCCGGCGGCCGGAGGAGCGGAGCCCGGGGCCGCCCCGCCGTCCGTCGGCTCCAGGCTCCACGGGCGGACCCCGCCGAGAGCCCGGGCGAGGATGTCCAGCAGTGGCAGCAGGACGTGCACGGACGTGGCCGTGTCGACGAAACGGACCGGTTCGACGGCGCGCAGCCGGGCGGCGGCGTCGAGGAAGCGCCGGACCGGCTCGACCTGGTGGTAGTGCGTGTTGACCTGGTACTGCACGCCGGCGGCGCGGGCCAGCCGGGTCTGGGCGAGCAGTTCCGTGGGGTGCACGGGGTGTTCCTGCAGCACGTGGACCCCACGGCGCAGCAGCGCGCCGGCCAGCTCGCTGCCGGCCCCGCCGGACACCGTCGACCCCACGGCGACGACGGCCACCTCGACGTCGTCGGGCACGTTCTCGACGGCGTCGAGGTGCGTGACCCCGAGCCGGTCGGCGTAGGACCGGGAGTAGGCGCTGCCGCGGCTGAGCACCCCGGCCAGCGTGAACTGTTCGGGCAGCGCACGTACCGCCTCGGCGTAKAGCCGGCCGAAGTTCGTTCCGCACACGACGACACGCAGGGGGCGCGGGGGGACCGGGGGGAGCGCGGGCGGCGCGGGCGGTGTCACAGCACACCCTCCTCGACCAGGTCCTCCGCGGACAGGTCCGGGCCGGCGTCCGCCGGGGAACGGCTGTCGCCGCGGGCCGGGGCGGTGTCCGAGACGGTCAGGGAGAGGGCGAGCGACGCCGACGCGGCGTGCAGCCCGTCGACGATCAGTTCCGGGTCGAGGACGTCCGCGGCGAAGTGCAGGCCGGGCGGCACGTCACCGGCGAGCACGTGCTGGGCGGCCAGCGCCCCGACCAGGCCGGTCAGGTGGTAGCTGCTGGGAGTCCGCAGCAGGACGGTCCGACCGGCCGGTCCGCCCGCGGCCCGCCCGGTCATCGCGAAGGCCATCGCGTAGAACGGGCTGCGTCCGGCGAGGTCGAGCTCGGCGGCCCGGGCGAGCCGGACGCCGAACGACTCCCCGGCCCCCGTCCCGGCGGTGGTGCTGGTCGGGTCGACGGCTCCCGCCGGACCCGCCGCCTCGGTCAGGTAGTGCGGCAGCCGCAGCATCTCGGCCCGCACCGCGCTGCCCGGATGGACGTTGAACCAGTCGACGTCGGTGAGGGCCAGGGCCCGGGCGAGGCGCTCGGTCTCCGCCGACAGGAACGGTGTGGCGGCGACCAGGCCGGGGAAGCCTGGCACCCGGTTTCGCTCGGTGGCGCGCAGCACCCGGGAGCGGCGCCGGCCGGCCCGCCAGGCGGCCAGCGCCTCGCCGAACGCGGCCCCGTCCGCGCCGCCGGTCCGCAGCGACAGCAGCATGTCCGCGGCGACCACCGGGGAGCATGGCTCCCGGCCGCCGACATGGGCGGTCAGGGTCGCGGGGCGCTCGAAGGCGCGCGCCATCCAGCGCGGGACGATGCTCGACAGCCCGGGCAGCACGCCGGCGGAGAACACGACCGCACGGTCGGTGCCGGCGAGCCCCCGCGCGACCATCCGCTCGTGGGCCGGGTCGTCGCCCGCGACGTCGACGCAGTGCGCGCCGGCCGCGACGGCCGCGGCCGCCACGGTCTCCTTCAGCTGGTAGGTCGGCCCGGCGCAGTTGATCACGATGTCGCAGCCGGTGCAGAACGCGGCCAGGCTCTCCGGGTCGGTCGCGTCGGCCGGTCGCACCTCGCCGTGGCCGTCCAGTCGCCCACCGACGAGCCGGCGCAGCGCGTCGGGCCGGCGGGCGCCCAGCCGCAGCCGGTCGGCGCCGAGCCTGCGCAGCTGGACGGCGGCGCCCTGACCGACCATGCCGGACGCGCCGAGCACGCCGACGACGTGGCCGTTCACCGGGTCACCGCGCCGCTGGTGAGCTCGCCGATCAGCCGGAGCACGCCGGGCGAGTGCTCGACGGACAGGCAGGTGAAGTGGTCACCGGGGACGTCGATGATGCGCAGGTCGCCGAGGCAGACCTCCTCCCACTGCCYGGTCACCGCCTCCTTGCTGCCGGGGAACGGATACGTCCCGCTGTGGCGCAGGAACGTGACGTCGCCGGCATACGGCTCCGGCAGGTAGCGRCTGATCGAGAACACGCTCTGCTGGAAGGTGCGCAGCAGCCGGGTCATGTGGTCCGGCGTGTACATGCCGGCGGAGGCGGGGACCGCCCGGCACATCCGTTCGACGCGCTCCTCACGCGGCAGGCCGGCCAGCTCGCGGAACCGGGCCGCGACGTCGGCGAATGGCCCGTCCAGCTCGGCCATCCCACCGGCACGCAGTACACCGGGGGTGTCCGCGAGCACCGCCTCACTCGCCCGCGCGACCTCCGTCTCGTCCGCGGGGAAGCCGATGTCGGGCGGGTTGATGCCCATCATCACCGCGAACGAGTACTCGGCGAGCAGGGCGTCGTCGAGCCGGAACCGCGGGCTGTGCGAGCTGATCGCGGTCAGCGACGCGGGCGGCGCCCCGGCCTCGGCCAGGCCGCGGGCGACCTCCAGCGCGATCAGACCGCCCAGGCAGTAGCCGACGAGGTGGATCTCCCGGTGACCGGCGGCGTCGCCGGCGAGGTCGAGCAGGCCGCGCACGTACCCGGCGGCGAGCGCCTCGACCTGCCCGGTGGGTTCCGCGTCCAGGTAGGTGGCCAGGTCGGGCACCTCCAGGCCGATCAGGGCGGCTGTACCGGCGGAGCGCCGGCGGATCTCGGTGACGAGCGCGCGGTAGGGCATCAGCGTGCCGGTGCCGGCATGCACCAGCACGGTGACCGGCGCGCCCGGGTTGGTGAGGCCGGCTCCGTGCAGCTCGACCAGGGCTGAGCCGGTAACGCCGCCGGGCCCGCCCGAGCCCGAGCCCGATCCCGGGCCCGTCTCGCTGTCCCGGCCCGCCGGGCCGAGGGCGGTCGCCGCGCGCAGGAACTCGGCGAGCGCGGCGACGGTCGGCTGGCGCAGCAGGTGGCGCAGGACCACCTCCCACTCCAGCGTGACGACGTCGGGGATGCGCTCGCGGACCTGGCCGACCATCCGGGCGACGAGCAGCGAGTCGCCGCCGAGGGCGAAGAAGTCGTCGTGCCGGCCGATCCGCGCGACCCCGAGCAGCTCGGCCCACAGGCCGGCGAGCTGGCTCTCCATCGCGTCCGCCGGTTCCGCGGAGCGGGTGGCTCGCACGGCCGGGCCGTCGGCCCGCGGCAGCCAGCCGGCGAGCCGCGTCCGGTCGGTCTTGCCGTTGCCGGTCCGCGGCAGCGCGTCGACGACCTGCCAGACGGCGGGGACCATGTACTCCGGCAGCCGGTCGGCGGTGTGCTGGCCGAGCGTCGCCGGACTGACCGGCGCCCGGTCGGTCTTCGCCCGCGCCAGGAAGAGGCGTTGGCCGGTGCGGTGCAGCGGATGGTCGGCGTGCGGCAGGGCCGCCGCGACGTCGGCGCCGGCGTCCGCGAGCACCGCGGCCCACTGCGGGTCGGTCAGGAAGGACTGGCCGGCGGCGGCCCGCAGGTCGGTGCGGGGGCCGGACGTCGCCTCCAGGAACTCCAGGGAGACCAGCAGCGGATGGTGGTCGTCACGGGCGTTCTCCATGACCAGCAGCCAGCCGCCCGGCGCGAGCAGCTCGGTCAGCGCCGCCAGCGTGCTCGGGATGTCGGTGGCGTTGTGCAGCACGTTGGGGCAGACGACGACGTCGAAGGAGTTCGGGGTCAGCCCCTGCGGGCGCGGGTCCGCCGCCGGGTCGAACACCGCGAACCGGACCCAGGGGAACTCCGGGAAGCGCGGCTCCGCCTCCCGGACGAAGAACCGCGACGGGTCGGTGTAGAGATAGTCGGCGCCGAACTCGGCGAGCGCCGGCACCAGCTCGGCGGTGGTGGCCGCCACCCCGCCGCCGATCTCCAGGACCCGCAGCGGCTCGTCGGCGCGGGGCCCGGCGGCGTGCAGCGCGGCGATCCGCCGGGCGGCCGCGGCCGCGCCGCGGTGCAGATGCCGAAGGGCGAGGTTGTCCCGGTAGGCGGCGGCGAGCACGTCGGTGTCGGCGCCGGGGAACAGCAGCGCCCGGATGTCGAGCTCGCCGTTGATCAGCGCGGGCAGGTGCGCGGCGCAGGTCCGCATCACCGCGACGAGGTCGGTGCCGTAGGAGACCGCCGCCTCGGCGTCGTCCAGCCGGCTCCACAGAGTGGCGAGCTGTTCGTCGTCCGGCACGGCGTCCGCAGCAAGCCGTCCGGTGACCGCGTCGAGGCGGCCGGTGGTGGCGAGCGCCCGCAGCCAGCGGCGGACGACGTGCGCGCTGGTCGGGGTGGCCCGCAGCGCCGCGCACACGGCCTCGGGATCCAGCGGTGCGATTCCCGGCGTCGGCGCGGGGTCGCGCGGCGCCGGTCCGGTGGGCAGACCGGCGTCAGCGAGGGTACGGGCCATCAGGCCGAGCGCGACGTCGTCCATGGCGGTCAGGAACCGGTCGAGCGCCTGCGGGTCGACCGGTTCCGCGTCGTGGTGCGTCGCCTCGGCCGCGTCGTGGCCGGCCGCCTGCGCATCCGTGGCGGGGAAGTAGGCCACGCGAGTGTCGTCGTCGGTGAGGTGGGCCGGCTCGACGAAGGCGGCGAGCCGGCGCCCGGACGGGCCGGCGTCGTCGACGACGACAGCGGCGGCCCCGACCCGGGGATTCGTGAGGACGGCGGTCTCCACCTCGGCCAGCTCGATCCGGTAGCCGCGGATCTTGACCTGGTCGTCCTCGCGGCCGAGGAACTCGATGGTGCCGTCGGGGTGGTAACGGCCCAGGTCGCCGGTCCGGTAGAGCCGTTCGCCGGTGACCGGATGTTCCACGAACCGCTCGGCGGTGCGCCGCTCGTCCCCGAGATAGCCGAGTGCGACCCCCGTGCCGCCGATGTACAGCTCGCCGGGCACCCAGTCGGGCCGGTCGCGCATCGCGCCATCGAGCACGTGGAAGGTCTGGTTGGTCAGCGGCGTGCCGTAGGGGATGCTCGGCCGGTCGCGGTCGACGACGCCGACCGGGTGCGCGATCGACCAGATCGCGCCTTCGGTCGCGCCGCCGAGGCTGACGACGGCGAGCCCGGGTACGAGCCGGCGGATCTCGTCGGGCAGCGGCACCGGGATCCAGTCCCCGGACAGCATCGCGAGGCGCAGCGTCGGCAGCTCGGCCTCGGCCTCGGCCTCGGGCACGGGCACGGGCACGGAGCGTAGGAACTCGGCGAGCATCTGCAGCTGGCCGGGGACCGAGTTCCAGATCGTCACCCCGGCGTCGCGGACGAGCCCGGCCCAGTGCGACGGGTCGGAGCGGCGGTCCGCGTCCGGCAGCACCAGCCGCGCGCCGACGGACAGCGGGCCGAACACGTCGTAGACCGACAGATCGAAGCCGAGGCTCGCCAGCCCGAGCACCGCGTCACCCGGCCCGATCTTGAACCGGCTGTTGATGTCAACGACCGTGTTGAGCGCCGCCCGATGGCTGATCATCACGCCCTTCGGGGTTCCGGTCGACCCCGAGGTGTAGATGACGTAGGCCAGGTCGTCCGGGTCGGCCGGCGGGTTCCCGGCCGTCTGGCCCGCCAGACCCGTCGGGCCCGGCTCGGTCGCGTCAGGCAGGTCGGTCCCGGTGGGCGCCGTGACGTCGAGAACCTCGATGCCGGCCGGCCAGCCCGCGGACTCGGCCAGCCACGGCTGGGTGAGCAGCAGGCGCACACCGGCGTCGGCGAGGATCGCCGCCCGGCGGGCGGCCGGCTGGCTGGTGTCGACCGGCAGGTAGGCGGCACCGGCCAGCTGCACCCCCAGCACGCCGACGACCTGCTCCCAGCCCTTGTCCATGCCGATCGCGACAGGTTCGGCCGGCCCGACCCCGGCGGCGGTGAGCCGGGCGGCCACAGCACGGGCCTCGGCGGCGAGCTCCCGGTAGGTCAGGTCGCGCGGCGCCGAGGCCACGGCGACGGCGTCCGGGGTCCGCGCGGCCTGGGCCAGTACCCCCTCGGGCAGCAGCCCGCCCGGCACCGGGCCCGCGGTGTCGTTCACCGCCCGGCGCACCGTGAGCTGGGTGTCCGGCAGTGTCACCGGGGCCGGACCGGTCCATGCGGCCGAGTCCGCGGCGAGCCGGCGCACCGCCTCGACATAGGAGCCGAACGCGGCGCCGGCCAGCCCGTCCGGGAGGACCCCGCGGCGGACGTCCCAGGACAGCGACAGCCCACCGGCCCGGGGCATCACCTGGCAGTCGACCCACACCTGCGGCGTCTGGCTGATCGCGTACCGGACGGTGCTCGAGGCATCGGCCTGCGGGGCGGTGTCGAGGGTGCTGGTGAAGACGACGGGCATCAGCGGGCGCTGCCCGGTGCGGTGCGCCAGCTCGGCGAGCACCTCGCTGCCGGTGAACAGCGGGTGCGAGAGGTCCTCGATCAGCTGCGCGGAGACGGCGGTGGCCCGGTCGGCGAAGCCCGCCGGTTCGGTGAGGTCCACCGCGAGCAGCTCGACGGCGGTGAATTCGCCGACGACCGCCTCGATGTCGGGGTGGACGGGCAGCCGCTGGAAGACCGGCAGGTTCAGGGTGAACCGCGGGGTCCGGCTCCACCTGCCGATCACCTCGGCGTAGGCGGTGAGAAGTACCGCGGAGACCGTCAGGCCGTGGGAGCGGGCGGTCTCGCGCAGCCGGGCCCACTCGGCCGCGGTCAGCAGGTGCTCCAGGTGGTCGAAGCGAGCGGCCTTGGCGGCGGTGTCCCCGGTGGGCGGCGGCGCGGCGGGGAGCTCCGGCGCGGCGGGCAGGGTGTCGAGACGTCCGAGCCAGTACGCACGGTCCCGCTGGTAGCCGGCGGTCTCGCTGACGGCCCGACGGGCGAGCACGTAGTCGCGGAAGGTCACGGCCAGCGACGGCAGGGCGGCACTGGCGGCGGCGGCGTCGGTACACAGGCGGTCGAGCTCGGCCAGCAGGATCTGCGCGCTGGCGTAGTCCACGACCAGCAGGTCGAGGGAGAGGTGGACGACGAGGGCGTCGTCCAGCCAGGTGATCCGCGGCACGCACAGCGGCCAGCGGTCGGTGCGGGCGACCCGGTGGCCGAGCTCGGCACGCACCGCCTCGATCCGCGCCCTGCCCTCGTCGGGACCCCGGCCGCGCAGGTCGGCGACGTCGATCGGCGTGTGCGGCGGGCTGGGTAGCACTACCTGGTAGCCGTCCGCGTGCACGAGGGCGCGCAGCATGTCGTGCCGCGTGACCAGGGCCTCCCAGGCGGCGCTCACCCGGTCGGGGGAGAGGCCCGCGGGATAGCCGAGCTCGATGTAGGCGTGGCAGGCGACCCCGCCGTGCTCGTAGAGGTCGCCGCGGCCGACCAGGTAGGCGGCCTGCAGGTCCGACAGCGGGAACGGCTCGTGACGGTGCGCCTCGTCGGTGTAGGCCACCTGCGGGACGCGGCCGTCGGCGAGGTGCGACCGGATCGCCTCGCGGTGCTCACGCAGCACCGCGCGTCGCTGCGGGGTCATCGCGCCGCGCGGCGCCCGGAACCGCAGCTCGCCGGCCTCCAGCCAGATCGCGATGTCCTCGGCCGCGAGATCTGCGATCAGTTCGTCGACGTTCATGATCCTCAGCTTCCGGAGTGCTGGACGCGTGCACCGGCCTGTCCGTCAGTTACCGAGGTGCTTCACATCGGTGACTGACGAACTTCTCGATTGCTACATATGAACATGGTTTTCATTTACAGTAGGCCGCGTTGGGTTGATCGGGGAAAAATTTCTGAGAGGGGGCGGTGCAGTGCGCGAGGGCTGGGAACCCTGGCCGGTGCCGACCGCGGCCCGGTACCGGCAGGCGGGACTGTGGGCTGGGCGCACCGTCGGCGATCTGCTGCGAGAACTCGCCGCCAGCCACGGCGGGCGCACCGCGCTCGTCGATGGGGCGGCCCGGTGGACCTACGCCGACCTCGACGTGATCGCCGACCGGGTCTGCGCGGGATTCGCCGCCCGCGGTGTGCGCCACGGTGACCGCGTCCTGGTCCAGCTGCCGAACCGGGCGGAGTTCGTGCATCTGTGGCTGGGGCTCGCCCGGCTGGGCGCGGTTCCCGTGCATGCGATGCCCGGCCACCGGCTCGCGGAGATCCGGGCGCTGCTCAGCACCGCTGAACCCGTCGCCTATGTCGTCGCCGAGCGCGTCGGCCGGGTGAACCTCCGTGGGCTCGCCGAGCAGGCCTGCGCAGGCCTGGACAGACCGCCGCTGCTGGTCATCGTCGGTGCCCACGCTGACGGTAGCGGTGCAGAAGTCGCGGGCCGTGCGGGGAGCACGGGCGGTTCCACCGTGGAGGGGCCGGGCCGCGCGAGCGATGTGATGGGCTGGCCCGCGCTGCTGGACGAGGGAGAGCGGGCCGGTCCACCGGCGCGCCCGGTCGTCGGCGGCCGGGCGCCGACCTCCGACGACCTCGTCGCGCTGCTGCTGTCCGGCGGCACAACCGGCACGCCGAAACTGGTGCCCCGCACCCACGACGACTACCTGCTCGCCGCCCGCAGCGCCGCCGAGGTGTGCGGCTTCGGCACCGACACCGTCTACCTGGTCGTTCTGCCGGTCGGGTTCAACTTCGCCTTCAGCTCGCCCGGCGTGCTGGGTACCCTCGTCGCCGGCGGCACCGTCGTGCTGGCCCGCGACCCCAGCCCCACCACCACACTGCGCCTCGTCGAGCGGGAACGGGCCACGGCCGTGGCGCTCACCCCGCCGCTGGTGCCCTACTGGCTCGACGAGTTCGCCATCAGCCGACCGGACCTGTCCAGCCTGCGGCTGCTGCAGGTCGGCGGCGCGCGGATCCCCGACGACCTCGCCGCCCGCGCCGAGGCGACGCTCGGCGTGCCGGTGCAGCAGGTGTACGGCATGGCCGAAGGGCTCGTCTGCTACACCCAGCCGGACGACCCTGCCGAGCTGCGGCACACCACCCAGGGGCGGCCGATGTCCCCGGCCGACGAGATCGTCGTGGCCGACGAGGACGACCGGCCCGTTCCCCCCGGCGAGGTCGGCGAACTGCTGACCCGGGGCCCGTGCACGCTGCGCGGCTACTACCGGGCCGAGGCGCACAACCGCTTCGCGTTCACCGCCGACGGCCTGCTGCGGACCGGTGACCTCGTCCGCCAGCTCCCCAGCGGCCACCTGCAGGTCGTCGGTCGGGTGAAGGACCAGGTGAACAAGGGCGGCGAGAAGATCGCGGCGGTCGAGGTGGAGGAGCACCTGCGGGCGTATCCGCACGTCGTCGACGCCGCGCTGGTCGCCGCCCCGGACCCGAAGTGGGGCGAGTGCCCGGTCGCCTTCCTGGTCTGCGACGGGCCGCCGCCGACCGCCCGCGACGTCGCCGCCTTCCTGCGTGAGCGGGGCCTCGCCGCGTACAAGGCGCCGGAACGGGTGCGGGTCGTCGACGCACTCCCGCTGACCGCCGTCGGCAAGGTCGACAAGAGGTCACTTGCGGCCACCGCGTCCGCGCCGGAGGCGACGATGACAGCCCTGCCGGAGACACCGGCAGCCAGCGTCGCCCGTGGCTGGGCTGACCGATGAGGACCCGCATCGAGACCACCCTCCTGCCGCCGACGCCGACGTCCTATCGGTCGTGGTCGGTGACCGGCCCCGCCGACCCGGCGGCCTGCGCGACCGGTCTGGCCGCTGCCCGGCTGTTCGACCAGTGCGTGCTCTACGAACGCGACGGCGCCTGGTGGTACGCGGGCGGTGCCCTGTGCGGGGTGACCCTTCACCGGGACCGGGTGGTGGTCCACTACGGCAACCGCCAGACCAACCGGCCCGTGACCCGCTCCCCGGTCGTCGAGCTGTCGCAGCTGGCCGCGACCTTCCCCGTGGACGACTGGCGGGCCTACGGCTGGGTCGCCTTCGAGTTCGCCACCGATGTCGGCCCGGGTGGCCTCAGCACGGGCTGGCACCCGGGCCAGGGCGTCGGGGAGGGCGGCGACGCCGCGGGGCGCGCCGTGCGTCACCGGACGGCGGCACCGTTGGCCCAGCTCATCGTGCCGGAGGTCGAAATCCGGATCACCCCACGGCGGCTCGATGTCCGCGGCACCGACGAGGCCACCGTGGCCCGTGTGCTCGCCGCCGTCGAGCGGCTGCCCGCCGACGGCCCGGGAGGTGGCGAGCGGTACCAGCCCGGCCCACTCGACGTCGTCACGCCCGGCGCCGACGCGTATCAGCAGGCCGTCGCGACAGCGGTGGAGCGCATCCAGGCCGGTCGGCTCGCGAAGGTCGTGCTGTCCCGGCGTGTCCCGGTGCCGTTCGCGGTGGATCTCGCCGCGACCTGCCTTCGGGGCCGCCGGGCGAACAGCCCGGCCCGCACCTTCCTCGTCGACCTGCCGGGCACGCGCGCGGTCGGGTTCAGCCCGGAGACCGTCGCCGAGATCGGCGCGGACGGCGAGGTCAGCTCGCAGCCGCTCGCCGGCACCCGCCCGCTCGGGCGCGGTGTGGAACAGGACGCGCTGGCGCGGGCCGAGCTGTGGTCCGACGCCAAGGAGGTCTTCGAGCACGCGGTGTCCGTCCGTGCCGTCACGGACGACCTCGCCGGCATCTGCGCTTCTGACAGCGTCGTCGTCCGCCGGTTCATGGACGTCGAGGCCCGCGGGAGCGTCCAGCATCTGGCTTCCCGGGTCGCCGGCCGGCTGCGGCCCGACGTCACGAACTGGGAAGCGCTCGCGGCGCTGTCGCCGGCCATCACCGCCTCCGGCATCCCGCGCAGGGTCGCTTACCAGACCGTGGCCGAGCTGGAGCCCACCGGACGAGGGCTCTACGCGGGTGCCGTCGTGCAGGTCGGACAGGACGGCTTCCTCGACGCCGCGCTCGCGCTGCGCTGCCTGCACACCCACGGCGGACGGACCTGGCTGCAGGCCGGCGCGGGTGTCGTCGCCGATTCCCGGCCGCTCCGGGAGTACGCCGAGACCTGCGAGAAGTTCGCCAGCATCGCCCCGCATCTCGTTCCCGCGCACCGGAGGCAGTGACGTGACCAGCACCCAGCCCGTGGAAGTCGACCCGGTGTCGTGGGACGACCTCGGTACGTTGCGGGTGGATGTGGCGACCCTGCTCGGCCTCACCGACGCCGACGAGCTCGGCCTGGACGACGACCTGCTCTCCGTTGGCCTGGAGTCACTGACACTCATCCAGCTCGTCACCCGCTGGCGGGCCGCGGGGATCGATGTGGACTTCGCCGAGCTCGCCGAGGCACCCACCCTGCGGGAGTGGGCCCGGATCCTCAGCCGGGCACCGCGCGGCGATCGAGCCGAACCGGCCGAGGCCGGCCCGGCCCTCACCCCGCGGGCCGGGCAGGACCCGGGTGCCGACTCGGCGCGCCTCGACTCGGAGGGCACAGACCCGGCCGGCACAGACCCGGCCGGCGTCGACCCAGCCGGCGCCGGCTCACCTGACCATGGCGGATCCTGGGCAGTGGGGGAGCCGTTCCCCCTCGCCACCATGCAGCACGCCTACTGGGTGGGCCGCCAGCCTGGGCAGCCCTTCGGCGGGGTCGCCGCCCACTTCTACGTCGAGTTCGACGGCACCGGGATCGACCCGGAGCGGCTGCGGCGCGCGTTCACCGCGCTGGTCGCCCGGCACGGCATGCTGCGTTCGCGGGTGACCGAGGACGGGCGCGCTGTGATCGGGGAGGTGACCGAGCCGCGGCTGCCGGTCCGCGACCTGCGGCGGCTGCCCCCGGCGGAGGTCGAGGCACGGCTGTCCGCGCTGCGCTCCGACTACACCCACCGCATGATGGACGTCGAGGCCGGCGAGATCTGCGAGGTCGCCCTCACCCTGCTGCCCGAAGGCGCCACGCGGCTGCACCTCGACCTGGACATGGTCGCCTCCGACGCACTGAGCCTGCGCATCCTGTTCGAGGACCTTCGTCGGCTCTACCTGGCGGCCGCGCCGACGGCGGCAGCGCCCGCCGATGGTCGGGTGCTGCCGCCGCTGACCTACACCTTTCCCCGCTACCTCGCCGACCGGGCCGCCCGCGGGGACGAACGGGTGAGCCGGGCCCGGCAGTGGTGGCAGGACCGGCTCGACGACCTGCCTGGAGCACCGGATCTGCCGCTTCGGCCCGGTGCCGGCGAACCCGGGACGGTGGCGCGCAGCACCAGACTCGACCACTGGATCGACCCGGGCCGCCGGACTGTGCTCACCGAGCGGGCCCGCCACCGCGGCGTCACCCCGGCCGCCGCCCTGGCGACCGCGTTCGCCGAGGTCATCGGCGCCTGGAGCGCCAGCCCGCGGTTCCTGCTGAACCTGCCGCTGTTCGACCGCGACCCCCTGTATCCGGACGTCGACCTGCTCGTCGGGGACTTCTCCAGCTCGCTGCTGCTCGACATCGACCTCGGCGAGCCGATGCCGTTCACCGTCCGAGCGCGGGCGGTGCAGCAGACCCTCGCCGGCGCCATCGCGCACGGCTCCTACAGCGGCGTCGACGTACTGCGGGACCTCTCCCGCCGGCGCGGCCACCCGGTGCTCGCCCCGGTCGTCTACACCAGCGCGCTCGGTCTCGGCGACATCTACTCGTCGGCGGTCCAGGAATGCTTCGGCCGGCCGGCGTGGACGATCTCCCAGGGTCCCCAGGTGTGGCTCGACGCCCAGGTCACCGAGCACGACGGCGGTCTGCTGCTCAACTGGGACGTGCGGCTGGACTGCCTGGACGAGGGGATCGCCCAGGATGCGTTCGCGGCCTACCGCGCGCTCGTCGACCGGCTGGCCGGCTCCGACGACCCCTGGCAGGCACCGGTCGGCTCGCTGCTGCCGGCGGCGCAGGCGAGCGTGCGTGCGGAGGTGAACGCGACGCGGCTGGCGCACCCGGCCCGGACCCTCCACGAGGTCGTCTTCCGCCGGGCCGCCGACGAGGCTGCTGAGGAGACCGCCGGCGGAACGCGGCACCCGGCGGTGATCGCGGGCGACCGGCGGCTGACCTACGGCGGGCTGGCCGACGCCGCGCTGCGGGTCGCCGCGCTGCTCGTCGACGAAGGCGTGCGGCCCGGTGACACGGTGGTCGTGACGCTGCCGCGCGGCGTCGACCAGGTCGTCGCGGTGCTCGGCGTGCTGGCCGCCGGTGCTGCCTACCTGCCCCTCGGCGTAGACCAGCCGCCGCTGCGCCGCGTGGCGGTGCATGCCCGCTCCGGTGCGCGGCTGGTTCTCACCGACACCGCGACGAGCCCGCCGCTCGCCGCTGAGGCTGCGGGCGCCACGGGCCAGGCGCTGAGGAGCGTCGACATCGCCGCTGCGGCAGCGCGGGAGCCGCTGCTCGGTCCCGTGGAAATCGACCCTCACCAGGCCGCGTATGTGCTGTTCACCTCGGGGTCGACCGGGGAGCCGAAGGGCGTCGAGGTCACCCACGCCGCGGCGGCGAACACCATCGACGCGCTCAACCACCGGTTCGAGGTGGGTCCGCGGGACCGGACGCTGGCGCTGTCCGCCCTCGACTTCGACCTGTCCGTCTACGACCTGTTCGGTGCGCTGGCCGCGGGCGGTGCCGTCGTGCTGCTCGCCGACGAGGACCGCCGGGACGCCGCGGCATGGTGGCGGGCGCTCACCGACAACGACGTGACGGTCTGGAACACCGTCCCCGCGCTGCTGGACATGCTGCTCACCGCGGCGCCCCCCGCTGCGGTGCCCCCCGCCGCCCGAGGGCTGCGCCTGGTGCTGCTCGGTGGGGACGTCGTCGGCGTGGACCTGCCAGCCCGGACGCGGGCGATCTTCCCCGCCGCGCGGTTCGTCGCCCTGGGCGGCATGACCGAGGCGGCGATCCACTCCACCGCGTTCGAGGTGTCGCCCGAGCAGGCCGACGAGGCGCGTGCCTGGCCGTCGATGCCGTGGGGTATGCCGCTGGCGGGGGTGCGGGCGCGGGTCGTCGACGCGCAGGGCCGGGACTGCCCGGACCGGGTCACCGGGGAGCTGTGGATCGGTGGCCGGTCCGTGGCCCGGGGCTACCGGGGCGATCCGGCCCGCACCGCGGACCGGTTCGTGGAACACGCCGGAACCCGCTGGTACCGCACGGGCGACCTGGCCCGCTACCGTTCCGACGGAGTCCTGGAGTTCCTCGGCCGCACGGACGGCCAGGTCAAGATCCGGGGTCACCGCATCGAGCTCGGCGAGGTGGAGGCGGCCGCCCGCAGCCACCCGGGGGTCGCCGCCGCGGCCGCCACGGTCGTGGCCGGCGCCGCGCGGCGCCTCGCGCTCGTCGTTCAGCCGGCCGAGGACCCGGGCGAGGACCGGGCCGACAGCCTCATGACCGACAGCCTCATGACCGACAGCTTCGTCGAGTCGTTGCGTGATTGGCTGACCGAGCGGCTGCCCGAGGTGGCGCGTCCCCAGCTCGTCGTCGTCCGGCCGCGGATTCCGCTCTCCCGCAACGGCAAGGTCGACCGGGTGGCGCTCGCCGCGGAGCTGACCGCCGAGCCCGCCACCGGCGGCGGCGACGGCGCCGTGTTCACGCCACCGCGGGGCGCGGTGGAGAGCGCGGTCGCCGGCATCTGGTCCGACCTGCTCGGGGCCGAGCGGGTCGGCCGCGACGACACTTTCGTAAGCCTGGGCGGCGACTCGCTGCTCGCGACCACCATGCTCGTCCGCCTTCGGGAGGCTGGCCTGACAGGCGGACGGCTCGGCCGGCTGTTCACCACGCCCCGGCTGGCGGACTTCGCCGCGACGCTGGAAACGGACGGCGCGATGCCACCCCTACCGGGGGAGGACGACGGGCTGGCCGCCGACCAGGAGCGCCGGCACGAGCCGTTCCCGCCGACCGACGTGCAGCGCGCCTACTGGATCGGCCGGGACGAGCGGCTGCCGCTCGGCGGCGTCGGCACCTGGCACTACACCGAGTTCGACGTGCCGGCGGCGACCTGGGACCCGGCGGCCCTGGAAACGGCGCTGCGCGGCCTGGTGGAGCGCCACGAGATGCTGCGGGCCGTCTTCGACGAGGACGGCAACCAGCGCATCCTCGCCGACGTCCCGCCGCCCCGCGTCGACGTGCGGGCCGCCGCGCCGCGGGCGGATCCCGACGCGGAGCTCGCCGCCTTCCGCCGGGAGCACTCGCACCGGGTGCTCGACCTGACCCGGTGGCCGTTGTTCGAGGTGTCCGCGCTGCGCTACGAGCGGGCCGGCCAAGGGCGGGTGCGGCTCGCGGTCGGCCTCGACTACCTGGTGTTCGACGCCCTGTCGATCATGACGCTGTACACGGAGCTCGACCGGCTCTACGTCGCGGCCCGGGCCGGTGCCCGCCCACCCGCCCTGCCGGAGATCGGGGTGTCGTTCCGGGACTACGTGCTCGGCGTACGGCCCGACCCGCGGGCCGCCGCGGCCGACCAGGAGTACTGGCGGGCCCGGCTCGCCGAGCTGCCGCCCGCGCCCGCGCTGCCGACCGCCCTCGACCCGGCGCAGCTCACCAGGCCGCGGTTCGAACGGCACCGGCATTGGCACGAGCCGCGGGTGTGGGAGCGGCTGCGCGCCGCCGCCCGCCGGCACGGCGTCACCGTGTCCACAGTGCTGCTGGCGGCCTACGGCGAGGTGCTGGCCGCCTGGAGCGCCCACACCGACCTGACGATCACCCTCACCCTCTTCGACCGGCGTCCTGTACACCCGGACATCGCCCGGCTGCTGGGTGACTTCACCACCCTGTCGCTCGCCGACCACCGGCGGGCCGACACCTGGCTGGCCACCGTCGGCGGCCTGCAGCGCCGGCTGGCCGCCGACCTCGACCACCGCGAGGTCTCCCCGATCTGGCTGCTGCGCGAGCTGGCGCGGGCGACCGGCGCCCTGGAGGCGATGCCGGTCGTGTTCACCAGCGCGATCGGCGTCGGTGACGGCGTCTCGATGGACCTGTCGGACGCCTTCGGTGAGGCCGTGTACGGGTTGTCCCAGTCTCCGCAGGTCGGTCTCGACAACCAGGTGGTGGAAGCCGGCGGCGGGCTTCAGGTCAGCTGGGACGTCGTAGAGGGCCTGTTCCGGCCCGGCGTCGTCGACGCGATGTTCGCCGCCTACAACAGGCTCATCGGCTGGCTCGCCGACGGCGACTGGTCCGGGCAGCTGCCCGACCTGCTGCCGGCCGGGCAGCGGGAGGTCCGGGCCGCGCGCAACGCCACCGCCGTCGACCGCGCGCCGGCCACGCTGCACGGCGCGTTCTTCGGCCGCGCCGTCACCGAGCCCGGCCGGACGGCGCTCGTCTGGGAGCATCCGCAGGCCGGCCCGGCGACGATGAGCTACCGGGATCTCGTCGACGCCGCGCTGCGGGTCGCGGGCGGTCTGGTGACCCGCGGCGTCGTGCCGGGCGACACCGTCGCCATCACCCTGCCGAAGGGCCCCGACCAGATCGTCGCGGTCCTCGGCGTGCTGGCCGCCGGCGCGGCGTACGTGCCCATCGGAGTGGAACAGCCGGCCCTGCGCCGGGCGCGGATCCACGCGACGTCCGGCGCGCGGTACGTCATCGCCGACGACGCCGTCATCGCCGACGACGCCGCGAAGCCGACCGGTGAGGCCGGACCGGAGGTTCTCGGGATCGGCCGGGCACTGGCCGGCCCGGCGCTGGCCACCCCGGTGCCGGTTGACCCGGACAGCCTGGCCTACGTCATCTTCACCTCCGGGTCCACCGGCGAGCCGAAGGGCGTCGAGATCGCCCACGACGCGGCCGCGAACACGGTGGCCGACATCAACGCCCGGTTCGGGGTCGGCGCCGGTGACCGGGTGCTCGCCCTCTCCGCGCTCGACTTCGACCTCTCCGTCTATGACGTCTTCGGGCTGCTCGGCGCCGGCGGCGCGCTGGTGCTCGCGGCGGAGGACGACCGGCGCGACGCCCAGCGCTGGCTCTCGCTCGCCCGCGACCATGGCGTGACCGTGTGGAACACCGTGCCGGCTCTGCTCGACATGCTGCTCGTCGCCGMCGAGGCGGAGCCGCTGCCGGCCGGGCTGCGCCTCGCGCTGGTCTCCGGCGACTGGGTGGGGCTCGACCTGCCGGGCCGGCTGCGGGAGCGGACCGGCGGCCGGTGTCGGCTGGTCGCCCTCGGCGGCGCGACCGAGGCGTCGATCTGGTCGAACGCCTTCGAGGTCGACGAGGTGCCGGAGGACTGGAGCTCGGTGCCGTACGGGTTTCCGCTCAGCAACCAGGCGTACCGGGTCGTCGACCTGTGGGGGGGCGACCGGCCCGACTGGGTCCCTGGGGAGCTGTGGATTGGGGGCCGTGGGATCGCCCTCGGCTACCGTGATGACCCGCGGCGCACCGCGGACCGGTTCGTCCGCCGGGCCGGCGACCGCTGGTACCGGACCGGTGACCTCGGCCGGTACTGGCCGGACGGGACGCTGGAGTTCCTCGGCCGCTCCGACCAGCAGGTCAAGGTCGGCGGCCACCGCATCGAGCTCAACGAGGTCGAGGCGGCGCTGGAGGGCTTCCCGCCGGCCCGGGCCGCCGCCGTCGTCGCGGTCGGCGACCGGCACCACCGCGCCCTGCACGCCTTCGTCGTGCCGGCCGGCCCCGCAGGCGGCGACGCGGTCGCCGATCTGGTCGCCGCGCTGCGCGCCCACCTGGCTGACCGGTTGCCGCCCTACGCGGTGCCGGCCCGGGTGAACGTGCTGGCGGAGCTGCCGCTCACCGCGAACGGCAAGATCGACCGGCTGGCGCTCGCCGCTCTCGGCGAGGACCTCACCACCCTCGACGGCGTCGCCCCTGACCCAGGCGCGCAGGCGGCGATCGCCGCGCTGTGGAGCGAGCTGCTCGGCGTACGCGTCGCCGACCGGGACGTGAACTTCTTCGGTGCTGGCGGTGACAGTACGCTCGCGCTGCGTATGGTAGGAGCGCTACGTGCCCGCTTCGGTGTGGACGTGCCCGTCCGTGGCTTCCTCGCCGCGCCGACCGTCGCCGGGCTCGCCGCCCTCGTCCTGGAGCACGGCGACGCAGCCGTGTTCGAGCCCGAGGCCTTCGAGGAGGGCGTGCTGTGAGAATTCCGAACCCCGTCCGGCCGCTGGCGAGCCTGCTCGCGCCGCTGCGCTCGCTGCTGGTCGTCGCCGTGGCCCTGCAGGCGGTGTCGAGCGTGGCCGCCGTGGTGTCGCTGATCGCGGTCGCCGAGGCCGCGCAGGCGCTGCTGGCGGCCGGCCGGGACGAGGACCAGGTGTGGCTCTGGGTCGCCGTGTGCGGCACCACGGCCCCAGTGAGCCTGCTGACGGCCAGCGCGGCGGTCACCCTCACCCACGTCGGGGACGCCCGGCTCCAGCTGCGGCTGCGCCGGGCGCTGGCCGACAGGCTCGGCCGGGTTCCGCTCGGCTGGTTCGCCCGGCGCGGGTCCGGCGAGGTGAAGAAGGTCGTCCACGACGACGTGCACGCGATGCACTACCTCGTCGCCCACACCCTGCTGGACATCACCGCGGTGATCGTCGTGCCGGTCACGGCGCTGGTCTACCTGATCGTCGCCGACTGGCGGCTCGGGCTGCTCAGCGTCGTCCCGCTGGTGGCCGGGATCTGGCTGTTCGCCCGGGCGATGGCCGAGGCCGGCACGAAGATGGCCGACTACGGCCGGGCCGCCACCGAGATCAACAACGCGGTGGTGGAGTTCGTCGACGGGATCGCCGTGGTCAAGACGTTCGGCCGCGCGCGGTCGGCGTACGAGCGGTTCAGCCGCGCCGCGGACGCCTTCCACGACTTCTTCTCCCGCTGGGTGGCGGCGACGACCGCCATGACGACGGCGTCCCAGATCGTCGTCGCCCCGCCGGCGGTGCTGCTGCTGGTCCTCGGGCCCGGTATCGCCCTGGTCGTGCACGGCGGCATGCCGGCGCCCGAGATCATCCCGTTCGCGCTGCTCGCCCCCGGCGTCGCCGGCGCGGTGTCGAACATCGGCACCCGGCTGCAGGCGCTGCGCACCGGCGGCGTCGCCGCGGCGAGTGTCGCGGGCATGCTCGGCACCCCGCCGCTGCCGGTCTCCGACAGCCCGCGGATGACGGAGGGGGCCACCGTGGAGCTGCGCGGGGTGTCGTTCGCGTACGAGGGCGGCCCGTCCGTCCTGGACGGCATCGACCTCGTGCTGGCACCGGGCACCGTCACCGCTCTCGTCGGCCCCTCGGGGGCGGGCAAGTCGACGCTGGCCCGGTTGGTGCCACGGTTCTTCGACGTCACCTCGGGTGCGGTCACGGTGGGCGGGGCCGACGTGCGCGAGCTGGATCCCGGCACCCTCTACGGCCTGGTCGGCTTCGTCTTCCAGGACGTCGGGCTGCTGAGAGCATCCGTCGCCGACAACATCGCGCTCGCCCGGCCGGACGCGCCCCGGGAGGCGGTCGTCGAGGCGGCCCGCGCGGCGCAGATCCACGACCGGGTGGTCCGGGAGCCGGCCGGGTACGACGCGGTGGTCGGGCACGACGTCACGTTCTCGCTCGGTGAGCAGCAGCGGATCGCCATCGCGCGGGCGCTGCTCGCCGACGCCCCGGTGCTCGTCCTCGACGAGGCGACCGCTTACGCCGACCCGCACGCGGAGGACGCGGTGCAGCGCGCGCTGTCCGCCGCGGCGGCCGGGCGGACCCTGCTGGTGATCGCCCACCGGCTGGCCAGCGTCCGCGAGGCCGACCAGATCATCGTGCTTGAGCAGGGCCGAATCGTCCAGCGTGGCCGGCACACCGAGCTGCTGCGTGAGGACGGCAGGTACCGGCGGATGTGGGCCGCCCAGCATTCCGCCGGCCAGCCGGAGCTGCCGGAGCTGCCGGAGCTGCCGGAGCTGCCGGAGCTGCCGGAGCTGCCGGAGCTGCCGGAGTCGCCGGAGTCGCCGGAGTCGCCGGAGCGGGCGGCGCTGCCGGCCCAGGGACGCCACAAGGAGGCACGTACATGATCAGGCAGCTGCTTCGCGTGCTGGGACCGGAGCACGCCGCCCTGGTGCGCCGACTGATCGTCGGTCTCGTGCTCGCCGCGGTCGCCCAGGGTGTCGGGTACGCGCTGGGCGTGCCGATGATCGAGGCGCTGCTCGGCGACGAGCCGGCGGACGCCTGGCCGTGGTTCGGGGGCGTCGCCGCCGCGACACTCGCCTACGCCGGCCTCACCTGGTGGGCGCAGAACGCGGCGTTCCGCGTCGGCGCGGACGTGGCGAACGTGCTGCACCACCGGCTCGGGGAGAAGATCGTCGAGTTGCCGCTCGGCTGGTTCGACCCCGGGCGGGTCGGCCAGCTCGCCCGGCTGACCAGCCAGAGTGTGATGGGCGCGATGAACATCCCCGCCCACCTGCTGCGCCCGGTGGTCACCGCGGTGGTGGTCCCGATGACGGTGATCGTGTCGCTGTTCTTCTTCGACGTCCGGCTCGCGGGCGCCGTCCTCGCCGCCGCCGTGCTGCTCGTCGTCGCCCTGACCGCGAGCAACCGGGTCGTCGCGAAGGTGGACGCCGACCGGGACGCGGTCGTCGACGAGGCGTCGTCCCGCATCGTCGAGTTCGGGCAGACGCAGCCGGTGCTGCGGGCCTTCGGGCGCACCGTGCACGGGCACCGGATGCTCGACGAGGCGCTCGCCGCCCAGCACGACGCCGACCGGCGGCTCGCGGTGCGCTCCGTGCCCGGCCTGGTCACCTTCAGCTTCGTCGTCCGGCTGGCGTTCGCCGTCGTGCTGGTGCTCGGCACGCACCGGGCGCTGGGGGGCACCCTCGACCCGGCGCTGCTGGCCGGTGTCCTGGTGCTGATGGTCCGGTTCATCGAGCCGGTGTCCGCCGCCGCCGATCTCGGCGCCGGTATGCGGCTGGCCCGGGGCAACCTGGACGCCGTCACCCGGGTGCTCGACGTCCAGCCGCTGCCCGAGCCCGCCACGCCGGTCCGGCCGACCAGCACGGACGTCGAGTTCCGCCACGTGACGTTCGGCTACGGCGAGCGGCGGGTGCTCGACGACGTCAGCTTCGTGCTCCCCGAGCGGACCACGACGGCGCTGGTCGGGCCGTCCGGGGCGGGCAAGACGACGATCGCGCGGCTGGTCGCCCGCTTCTGGGACGCCGAGGGCGGCCAGGTGCTGATCGGCGGCGTGCCGGTGGGGGACGTGGGCACCGAGGCGCTCACCTCGCTCGTGTCCGTCGTCTTCCAGGAGGTCTACCTCTTCGACGGCACGCTGGCCGACAACATCCGGCTGGGGCGGTCTGACGCGCGTGACGAGGAGGTCGAGCGGGTCGCCGGGCTCGCGGGCCTGCTGCCGGATTCCGGCGCCCCCGGCGGAGCGGGTGGGCTCGACGGGCTGCCGGACGGGCTCGCCACCCGGGTCGGCGAAGGCGGGAAGCTGCTGTCGKGTGGGCAGCGCCAACGGGTGTCCATCGCCCGTGCCCTGCTCAAGGACGCGCCGATCGTGCTCCTCGACGAGGCGACGGCCTCGCTCGACCCGGAGACCGACGCTGTCGTCCAGCGGGCCTTCGCCGCGCTGGCGCGGCGGGCGACGGTGCTGGTCATCGCGCACCGGCTGGAGACCGTGCGTGGCGCCGACCAGATTCTCGTCGTCGAGTCCGGGCGGGTCACCGAGCGGGGCCGGCACGACGAGCTGCTCGCCGCCGACGGGACCTATGCCGGCTTCTGGCGCTCCCGCCAGGCGGCCCGCGGGTGGCATCTGGGTGCCCGCGCGGAGGCGGACGCGGCGGTGGGCGTCGGGTGAGAGCCGCGTCCCACCCGACCCGGCTTGCCAGGACACATGCGAAAGTGTTTATGTGTTGTGCGTGGACGGCGTGACCGGCCTTGAGCCCGCCGCGACGCTGCTGCGCGCACTGGCCTCGCCCGTGCGTCTGGCAGTGGTCCGGGAACTGGCCGAAGGCCAGCGCCACGTCCACGAGCTGGTCGCATCGCTGGGGGTCAGCCAGCCTCTGGTCTCCCAGCACCTGCGGGTGCTGCGGAGCGCGGGGCTGGTCGTCACCCGGCGGCACGGCCGTGAGATCGCCTACCTCCTTGCTGACCAGCACGTCGCGCACATCGTGCTGGACGCGATCGCGCACTCCCTGGAGGAGCCGCATGAGCACCCCGACGCTGCACAGCCCGCACCATGACGCCGGCGAGCACACCCACCGGCTCGGCTGCGGGCACGTCGCCCTCCCGCACGGCGACCACACCGACTACCTGCACGACGGGCATCTGCACCGCGTCCACGAGGACCACTACGACGAGTGCGAGCCGACCGGGCACGTCGAGTGCGTGGGCCACGCCCACGCCCACGGTGTGGGCTGCGGGCACGTGGCCGTCCCGCACGGCGACCACGTCGACTACCTGCACGACGGCCACCGGCACGCCGCGCACGACGGCCACTGGGACGACCACTGACCGTCCGGGTCGCTCCCGACCGCGCCCGGGTCAGGCTCCGAACAGCGCCTGGGTGACGGGATGTGACCCGCTGGTCCTCAGGGTCTCCGGCGGCCCCTGATCCACGATCGCGCCGTCGGCGAGGACGAGCGTCCACTCGGCGTGCCGGGCGGCCGACAGGTCGTGCGTGATCATCAGGACGCCGAGTCCGAGCCGTGTCCGCAGACCGGCGAGCAGCTCCAGGAGCTGCTCGCCGGTCTGGCTGTCGAGTGCCGAGGTGACCTCGTCGCACAGCAGCAGTCGCGGCTGGCAGGCCAGCGCCCGGGCGAGGCTCACCCGCTGGCGTTCGCCGCCGGACAGCGCGCCGGGCCGGCGGTCCGCGTGGCCCGCCGGAAGTCCGACCTGACCCAGCAGCTCCGTGACCAGGGCATCCGGGTCGGTCTGGTGACCCGGCCCGCCCTGTGATGCCAGGCGGTGTGGCCCGAGATTCGCGCCGGCGGCCCGCAGCAGTGCCCGGCGCACCGACTCCCTGGGATTGAGTGCGCCGACACTGTCCTGGGGAACGAGCGCGACCGCGCGCCGCTGCTCCCGAGCCCGGCGGCCAGTGACCGGGACCTCCGCGCCGGCGAGCCGCATCGTCGCGAGCGCCCGGCCGCGATGGATACCGGCGATGCAGCGGGCCAACGTCGACTTGCCGGACCCTGACGGGCCCACGACGGCCACGCAGCCGCCCCCGGGCACAGTCAGGTCGATGCCGACAAGGGCGGGCAGGCGCCCGTGCCAGGCCCGTAGCCCGGAGACCGAAAGCACGTCGGGCACAGCCGTGCCGGGCACAGCCGTGCCGGGCACGGGAGCGGCGGGCGTGGGCGCGAGCGCGGCAGGCATCGAGTGCGTTCCGACGCCTGGTGGCCGCCAGGCGGGTGGGTGCCGGGCGCCCAGGGTGACGGTGCGGGTGGCGACCGCGTCGACCAGTGCCCGGTCATGGCTGACGAGCACCACCGCGTGCCTGGCGGCCAGCTCGCCGATCAGGTCGCGGATGGCGCGGGTGAGCACGGCGTCGAGGCCCGCGGTCGGCTCGTCGAGGACGAGGATGTCCGGCTGCCCGGCGAGGACCAGGGCGAACGCGGCCCGCTGCGCTTGCCCACCGGAGATCTGATGAGCGTAGCGGCGTTGGAAGGCCGGCTCGGTGGGCAGCCCGACGGCGGACAGCAGCCGGCCGACGTCGGCCTCGGACCGGGCCGCCTCCCGCAGCTGCGCACGCAGGCGGCGGGTCGGATGCAGGTCGCTGGCGGGATCCTGCCCCAGGTAGGCGATGGTCCGCCCGCGCAGCCGGGTCGCGACCGCGGCGGCGAGGACGTCCTCGCCGACCACCCGCACCGTGCCCGATCGTACGGCCAGGCCGGGAGCCACGTGGCCGAGCAGGGCCAGCGCCGTCGTGGTCTTGCCCGCGCCGGAGCGCCCGACCAGCGCCACCGCCTCGCCGCGCCGGACCTCGAACCCGACGTCCTCGACCACCGGTGGGCCACTGGACGGGCCGATCGTGAGCCCTTCGACGCGGACCAGCTCCTCGACGCCGCTTCGCGGAACGGGGTCGTGCAGACCAGGGCCGGGGCGTTCGGTGGTCGTCATGATCGCTCCGCCAGTATGGTGGCGAGCCGGTCGGTGAGGATGTTCACCGACACCGACAGGACGACGAGCGCCAGTACCGGTGCGAGGAACGGCCAGACCGTGAGCGCCACGCCTGGCGCGTTCTCGTCCACCATCCGGCCCCAGCTCGGCGCCGGGGCTGACCGTCCGAGCCCGAGGAAGCCCGCCGCCGCCGTGAGATGGACCGCCGCGGAGAAGCGCAGCCCGGCGTCGGCGAGCACGGGGCGCACGATGTTCGGCAGCACGTCACGGCGGATCACGGCGGACCGCCGGTCACCGCGGGCGAGGGCCACCTCGACATAGCCGCTGGCGGCGATCTGCTGCGCCGCGGCGCGCACCACCCGCACGGAGAAGGGAACGCCGACAACGGCGACCGCGACCAGCACCGCGAGGTCGCTGCCGGGGAAACCGGTCGCGAGTACCAGCATCAGCAGGACGGCGGGAAGGACACCGAACCCGTCGACGACCCGGACCGTCAGCTCGCCGGCCCGTCCCCGGGACAGCGCCGCCGCCACCCCGACGGCGACGCCGACCAGGCTGGCGAGCAGGGTGCCGCCGAGGGCGAGGGCCACGACCGGCAGCCCGCCGTGCGCCAGCCGGGTGAGCACGTCGCGGCCGACCACGTCGGTGCCCAACAGGTGCGCCGACGACGGCGCCTCGAACGGCAGGCCGACCTGGGCGCTCACCGAGCCGCCGACCAGTGCCGGGCCGAGCAGACTCGCGGCGACGAGCAGCCCGACCGCGCCGCCGGCCACCGTGCCGCGGGCCGATGTGCCGCCGGCTGGCCGCTTCACCGCCCTCTCCGGGTGCGCGGGTCGACGACGGCCGCGACGACGTCGCCGCACAGCAGCCCGAGCAGCGCCAGCGCGCACAGCGCCAGGGACAGCCCCTGCACCATCGGGACGTCCCGGTTGGCCACAGCCTGCGCCAGCTCGAAGCCGACGCCGGGATAGTTGAACACGCTCTCGACCACGACCGCCCCGCCGAGCAGGCCACCGAAGAGCACCGCGACGACCTGGGCGGTGGGGGCGAACGAGGCCGGGAGCAGGTGCCGCAGTGCCAGCCGCAGGCCGTGCACGCCGCGCAGCCGGGCGGCACGCACATAAGGAGCCGCCGCCACGTCGGCCGCGGACGAGCGCAGCAGCCTCGTCGCGATCGCCGTCGCGACGATCGCGAGGGTCAGGGCCGGCAGCACCATCACCTCCGGTGACTCCCACGGCCGTTCGCCGAGGTCGACCAGCGACACCCGCGGCAGGACCCCGAGCAGTGCCCCGAACGCCCACGCCAGCAGCGCAGCGGTGACGAACTCCGGCAGACCCGCCGCGGCCAGCGTGACCAGCGACACCGCCCGGTCTGCGCGCCCGCCGAGGCGCGCCGCGGTCACCAGGCCCAGCAGGACCGCGCAGGGCAGCGCGAGCGCGAGCGCGAGCACGGTGAGCGCGAGGCTGTTCGGCACGGTGTCACCGAGCACCTCGTTGACCGCCCGCCCACCCACCTGGCCCTGCCCGAGGTCACCGTGCAGCGCGTCGCCGGCCCAGTGCAGGTAGCGGGTGACCGGCGACTCGTCGAGGTGCAGCCGCCGGGTCAGCTCCGCCCGGTCGGCGGTGGTGGCGTCCGCGCCGGCGAGCACGCCGGCGGCGTCCCCGGGGAGCACGTCCGTCGCCAGGAAGATGACGGCGGAGAGCACGGCGAGGACGGCGCCGGCGGCCGCCAGCCGCCGCAGCACCAACAACCCGAGCGTCATGGACGTGTCGACCTGTCCCGTCTGTTCGCCTTCGGCTCTGTCTGTCTTCGGCCGCGGGTGGGCTCAGGCCAGGTAGGCCTGACTGAAGTCGGTGAACAGGTCCTCGGCGACGCCGTGGACGTTCGCCGCCTGTCCGTTGATCGCCGGGACGAAGACCGGGACGACCGAGTTGCCCTCGTCCCAGAGGATGCGCTGGGCCTGCTTGGCGGCGTCGCGCCGGGCGGCTTCGCCGGTGGCGCTGCGCGCCGTCCTGACCAGTGCGTCGACGTCCGGCCGGTTGAAGCCGAAAGCGGAGGGCGCCCCACCGGCACGGGTGATGACGTAGTTCGACAGCGGCGGCACCGGCGGGTTGTAGCTCGCGGCGAAGGGCAGGCGCACGTAGGCGGGGTAGTCCGAGAACAGCTGCCCGGCTGCCCGCTCGTCCAGCGTCACGTTGACCCCGGCCTCGCGCAGCTGCTCGGCGTAGAGCGTCGCCGTCTCGGTCATGCCGGACATCTCGGGAGCGGTGGTGAGGGTGACGGCCAGGTTCTCCGCGCCCGCCTCCCGCAGCAGTGACCGGGCCCGCGCCGGATCGTGGGGCCGCTGCTCGATGTCGTCGGCGTAGTCGGCGAACCCGAGGCCGGCGAGGTCATTGCCGACGAACGCGCGGCCGAAGTAGACCGTGTCGACGATGCGCTGGCGGTCGATGGCGAACTTGAACGCCTGCCGGACCCGGACATCGGCGAACGGCGGGAACGACAGGTTCAGCGCGAACGACTGCATGGTCGCGTAGGGAAGCTCCGCGGTGACGACCTCGAACGCGTCGCTGTCCGCCAGAGTGCGGGCAGCCACCGGGCCGAGGCCGGCGGCGAACTCGACCTGCTTGCCGGTCAGCGCGTTGACCCGGGCGGTGGCGTCGGCGACGGTGCGCAGTTCAAGTCCGTCCAGGTACGGCCCGCCGCCGAGCGTCAGGCCGACCCAGTCGTCGTTGCGCGCGAACGAGCTGCCCCGGCCCGGCTCGAAGCCGGTCAGCCGGAACGGCCCGCTGGTCGGCATCGTGGCGGTGAACTCGGTGGTGCCGTCCTTGAGGACCAGCGTGCTCTGGCACAGGATGAGGCGGCCGTCGGCGATCGGCGACCTCGTCGGGAGCACCAGCGTCCGGTCGCCCTCGACCCGTGCGCCGGCCAGGTCGAAGTTCGCCGCCGGCGGCTTGAGGTACGGCAGGGAACCGAGCTTCGTCGGCGCCTTGAGCGAGTACAGCACGTCCCGTGCCGTCACCGGGGAGCCGTCGGTGAACGTGGCGCCGGGGCGGACCCGCAGCGTGTAGCTGGTCAGATCCGCCGCCGCGTCGATACCCTCCAGCAGCTCGTACCGCACTCCGTCGGGCTCGTTCGGGTCGAGGATGCCGAGCGCACCGTGCATRGAACGCGCGCGGATGTAGTCCAGCGGGGTCGGCCCCATCAGGAAGTTCAGCGTCTCGGCCGCCCCGCCACCGACGAACGCGGCGCGCAGTGTTCCGCCCCGGCGGGGAGAAGGCGCCGGGGAAGCCGGCTTCTCCGCCGTCGGGCTGTCGTCGGAACAGGCGGCGAGCCCCGCCGTTCCGAGTAGGGCGAGAGCGCCTGACCGCAGCAGTAGTCGTCGGTCGAGCATGGTCGTCACCGAAAGCCTCCAACCCCCCAGGGCGCGCCGCGTCGAGGACGGGGCAGCGCCGGCATGTCGGACAGAGGTTAGCGAAAACGGATGTCATTGCCAACAACTTGGCGACTGAAGCGGATACGGCTGCACCGGAAACTTTTGAATTCATGAGAATCTGAATTCAGGAGTTCATGTATTCTGCTGGCGTGACAGCTCTCGCCACCGATCTGGACGGCCTCACCCGGTTCGGGCGCGCCCTTGTCGACCCGATCCGCGCCCGGCTGCTGCTCGCCCTGCGTGAGGCACCCGCCCACCCCGCCGACCTCGCCGACCTGCTCGGGATCTCCCGCACCCGGCTGTCGAACCATCTCGCCTGCCTGCGTGACTGCGGGCTGGTCGTCGCCGTCCCGGTCGGGCGGCGCGTTCGTTACGAGCTCGCCGACGCCCGCATCGGTACGGCTCTCGACCAGCTGCGTGCGGCTGTCGTCGCGGTCGCCACCGAGCCGACCTGCCCGGACGCGGCGACGAAGGGCTGCTGCTGATGGCCACGGCCATCACGTCGGGTCCCTCACTGGCCCGCCGGGAGGCGCTTGCTCACCGCGTCCGGCTGCTCGTGCTGGTGACCATCACCTACAACACGGTCGAAGCCGTGGTCGCGCTCACTGCCGGCAGCCTCGCCTCCTCCGCCGCGCTGGTCGGGTTCGGCCTCGACTCCATCATCGAGACGTCCTCGGCCGCCGCCGTCGCCTGGCAGTTCTCCGCCCGCGACGACGAGACCCGGCAGCACCGCGAGCGGACCGCGCTGCGGGTCGTCGCCGGCTCGTTCGTCGCCCTCGCCGTGTTCGTCGCGGTCGAGGCCGTGCGGGCGCTGGCCGGCGCCAGCGAGCCGGAACCGTCCACCGTCGGCATCGTGCTCGCCGCGACCTCGCTGGTCGTGATGCCGTTCCTGTCGGCTGCCCAGCGGCGGGCCGGCCGGGAGCTGGGTTCGGCGTCCGCGGTCGCGGACTCGAAGCAGACCCTGCTCTGTACCTACCTGTCCGCGGTCCTGCTGGCCGGGCTCGTGCTGCACGCCACCCTCGGCTGGACCGCCGCCGACTCGATCGCCGCACTGGTGATCGCCGGTCTCGCACTCAAGGAGGCGCGAGATGCCTGGCGGGGTGAAGCGTGCTGCGCCGCCGCCCACGCGCCGGCCGCCCGGGCACTGGGCGCCGCCGGCCGGTGTGACGCGCGCGACGCCTGTGGCTGTGCCTGCTGCCCGTGATCCGTCGAGGCGCCGGTCACGGCGCCGGGGGATGCGCGGACGTCGACGACAACGGGCGAGTCGCGGGCGTGGCGACGAGCCTCGCCGTGCGCTGTTCGTCCTCTGGACGGGCCTGCTGGTGCCGGTCCGATGGGCGGCCCCGGCGAGAGCGGCGGTTACGAACGGCGGCGAAGGCTCGGCAGCCGAGGTAGCAGGCGAAGGAGAGCGTGGTGATGTAGGGGCTGATCGGGAGGGTGCCGCCGAGGGCGAGCAGGATTCCACCGACCGTGGACGCGGTCGCGAACAGCACCGACAGCGCCGCCGCCAGGCCGCGGCGGGCGGTCACCATCGTCGCCGCCGCCCCCGGCGTGCAGACGATCGCCAGCACGAGCAGGGCACCCACCACCTGGATCGCCGCGGCGACGGTCGCGCCGAGCAGCAGCATGAAGACCAGCCCCAGCAGACGCACCGGAACTCCCCGGGCGGTGGCGACCTCCGGGTCGAGGCTGGCGAAGGTCAACGGCCGCCACAGCACCAGCAGGGCCACGAGGACAACCCCGGAGATAAGGGAGAGCACGGCGAGCCGGGAGGCGTCGACCGCCACGATCTGGCCGGTGAGGAGGCCGAACTTGTTCGCGGCGCGCCCCTTGTACAGGGCGAGGAACAGCACGCCGAGCCCCAGGCCGAAGGGCATGAGCACGCCGATGAAGGAGTTGCGGTCCCGGGCACGTTCCCCCATCAGCCCGATCAGCAGCGCGGCGAGGACCGCCCCGATCAGCGAGCCGGTCACGACGTTCGCGCCCAGCAGGAGGAACCCCGCCGCGCCGGCGAAGGACAGCTCGCTGACGCCGTGCACCGCGAAGGCCAGATCCCGGTAGGCCACGAAGACGCTGATGACACCGCACACCACACCGAGGACCGCCCCGGCGATGACCGAGTGGTGGAGCAGGGAGAGCAGCTCGCCGTAGTCCTCGAAGACGAACATCCGGTCCCACAGACTCACCGGACCCCCTGCAGGTCGCGAGAGCTGTCCGGAACGCCGCTGATGAAGATCCGGCCCGCTGACCAGTCCACCGTGACGTCGGTTTCGTGCAGGGTGGACAGGCTCTTCGACGCCAGGACGTCGGCGGCGGGCCCCAGCCGGTGGCCGGCGGCGGCGAGATACAGGACGCGGTCGACGTACGGGAGGATCGGGTTGATGTCGTGCGTGACGAAGACGACGGCCGTGCCGTGGGTGTGCCGCCGCCGGTCGATCAGGGCTGACAGGGCCTCCCGGCGGGGCGCGTCCAGCGACGCCAGTGGCTCGTCGCACAGCAGCAGTGCCGGCTCGGTCGCCAGCGCCTGGGCGACCCGGACACGCTGCAGCTCTCCGCCGGAGAGCCCCGCCACCGGCCGGCCGGCCAGGGCCTCGGCGTCGACCGCCGCGAGCGCCCGGTCGACCTGATGCCGTGCGGCCCGGGAGGGCCAGCCCGGTCCCCACCGCCTTCCGTCCAGGCCGAAGCGCACCAGCTCCCGTGCCAGCACCGATGCCAGCGGAGCGGTGGCCCGATGCTGGGGCACGTAGCCGATCTGACCGCTGCCCCGATGCGGCGGCCTGCCGCTTATCGTGATCGTGCCGGTGCGCAGCGGGTACAGACCCAGCGCGACCCGCAGCAGGGTGGTCTTGCCGACCCCGTTCGGCCCCAGCACCGCCAGGAACTCGCCCGGGGCCACGTCGAGATCGAGCCCCGACCACAGGACGCGGGTGCCGTACCCGACCGAACCATCCCGGATCCGCAGCACCAGGCCGGACGAGCTCATGCCTTCAGCGCTCCGGCCACCGTGCTCAGGTTCTCGGTCATCCAGGTCACATAGTCCTTGCCAGCCGGCAGCGTCTCCGTCATCGGCACCACCGGCACACCGGCAGCCTCCGCGGCGTCCAGCACCTTCTCGGTCTCCACCCCGGTCGTCTGCTCGTTGTAGGCGAGCAGCTTGACCTTCCCCTCGCTGAACAGGGCGAGAGTATCCGCGAGAGCCGTCGGCGGAACGCCCTCGCCTTCCTCGATCGCCTCGCTGAACTCCTCGGGCGTCTCGTTCGTCAGCCCGCACGCCTCGAGCAGGTAGACCGGGACCGGTTCGGTGATCGCGACTCCCGCGCCGGCCGCGGTCTCCCTGATCGTGGCTTCGGTGCCCTCCAGCGTCGTCAGCTTCGCGGTAAAGGTCTTCTCGTTGGCCTCGAACTCCGACGCATGCGCGGGGTCGGCACTCGCCAGGGCGTCGGAGACTCGCGCCGCGACGGCCGCCACGGTGGGGAAGTCGTACCAGATGTGCTCGTTGAGCTCCTCGCCTGCCGCGGGCTCCTTGCCGGAGATGTCGACGGCGTTGAGGACCGTGGCCCTGGTGTCCGCCGCGCTCAGCATCGTGTCGACGAAGTCGTCGTAGCCACCACCGTTCGCGACCACGATCTGCGCCTCGGACAGCTCCCGTTGGACCCGGACGTCGGCCTCGAAGGAATGCGGATCGGCGCTGGGATCGTCAATGATCGACGTGATCCTCGCGTGGTCCCCGGCGATCTGCCGGACAACGTCACCCCAGACGTTCGTCGACGCCACCACGGACACCGGGCTCCCGCCGGCCGACTCCTGCCCACCACCCCCGTCGTCTGACGAGCCGCAGGCTGCAACCCCCGCCGTGACTCCCACCATGGCTATCACGGCGGCGACTGTCCGTGTGCGCATCGATACACTCCCGGCTAAATGAAACCAGAACCATTTTCGTCAAGCGGGACGATACTTCGGCGGCGGCCGGACTGAAACAGGGCAACTGCCTCGCCGGCCCTGGTGGACGATCCGGGCTGTGGTGGTGGAGGCGTGGGCGGGCGAGCTGGGTGGGCCGTGCGGGCGGATCGGGGCGGGTTCGGTCGGGCGGAGCCGTGCCGATGAGTGGCCGAGTGCCTGGCCCAGGTCCGCTGTCGTAGCACGCCGTGCTCGGCTGGGACGCCGGCCATCAGCCCCGGCCGCCGCGGGAGTCCACGCCGACCCCCCTCGACTCCGGATGCCGCGGCTTCGCCTCCCAGATCGAAGGCGCCGGGGATCAATTGCCCGACGTCACATGGCCGGGATCCCCGCCCGCCCTTCTCCGACAGGATGTAGAAGGTCTAGCTTCCGTCAGGTGACTTACGACGGCTGTGAGCTGACCTGAGCGGCCTGTCCCGTCGCCGCGCAGCAGTGCTGGCCGCACGGCGGTGTTGTGCTTACGGCATTCACCCGCCGCTGTACGACGGAAGGGCACTCGGGAGATGGTAGGGCCCGCACGCGGCAGGACGGTCGCCGACGCCGTGGGTGTCGACGAAGTGAATCGCCGGCGTCTCCCGCGCGGGCAAGCTCGACCAGATCCGGCGCCTGCGCGACGGCGGGCACGGCGTCGCGATGATCGGCGCCGCCATGGCCTCCAGCCTCGCCCTGCTCGGCAACGCCCTGCCGGCTGCGGCACTTCTCACCGGCTGCCCGCGATGGACGGCCCCATCGAGTTCATCGCGCGCAGGACCGCCGTCGACTGAATCGGACACGCGATGCGGTTAGGGTGCTTCTTCATGTGAAGAAATACCGATCAGACTAGCGCATCAAGTGTATTCAGTAGTATCTTGACTACTAAGAGTGTGCCCCCAACGGGATTCGAACCCGTGCTACCGCCTTGAAAGGGCGACGTCCTGGGCCGCTAGACGATGGGGGCAGCGAACCGGAGATGCGGCAGCGGATGATCCACCACAGCACCGGGCTTCAGAACAGGGCAAGCATAGGGGATCGTCCGCTCCGCCGACAAACGCGTGCCGTCGACCGCTGGCCGGAGGACGCAAAGTCGATCATGTCGGCGGAGGCTTTGACGGGGCAACCGTGGGCCCCGGGGGCAGACTGAGCGCGGGGCGTGGGTCGACCCGGCGGTAGCGCGACCGGAAGAACGCGCGTACCGGACGTCCGCCGATCGAGATCGTGTGTTCGATGGTCACCGGCGCGGCCGATGTGGCCGGAGTGACCGGAGTGGTCCCGTGCGGCGGTGCCGCCGGGCGGGGGGACGGTACTTCGAGCGGCGGTGTGATCTCGAATGACAGGGTGACGTCGTCGGATCTCGCCCGGGGTGTGTTCGGGTCGTAGGCCCGCAGCCTGACCCGGTTTCCGCGCTGCTCGTACGCGTAGGCGAGGACCTGGTGATTGAGGCCGAGGCGCAGCGGGTCGGCCGAGTGGACGGTGATGACGCCGAGCGGGCAGAGCAGACCGCGATCCAGGTCGAGGCGGATCCGCGGCCATTCCCGGTCGACGCTGATCCGCCCGACGCCGGGGCGGGTCAGCGGGCCGCGAGGCAGGTCGGTGTCGGCCGCRCTGGTCAGGCGGTAGTAGCGGTAGACCCCGCGCGGGATGTCGAAGCTGTCGAAGAGCCGGCGCACGATGTAGCGGTAGAGGGGCGTCCCGGCGGCCGGTGGGCTGGTGATCTCCGGAGGCGCTACGCCGAACTCGAACATGTCGCGGACGGCGTAGATCATCCCGCCGCACAGGCCACGACTGGCGTCCCCGATCGGCACCGTGCCGAGGCCCACGACCGGGATCCGCAGGACGGGCTGGCGGGGGAAGGAGTTGGTGAAGCCGAAGGCGTGGGTGCTCGGGAGGAAGCCCGGCACGGCTGCGCTCCGCCCGCCGGACCGCTCCCGTGCTGTTCCGTCCCGCATGGTGCCGTCGCCCACAGCGCCGTCACCCACGGCTCCGCCCGGCGTGGTGCCGTCGCCCGCTCCTTCGTCGGTCACGCCTCCATCCTCACGTCCCGGCGGGGTTGCCGGGGTGGATGTCGTCAGGACTCTCGACGCGGCCGGCGTTCGCGGTGGCGGCCCGCCGGTGCCCCGGTCACGCGCGGGGGCGCGGGCGGGGCGGGGAGCCGCACCGGTCCGGCGGGGGCGAGGGTAGCGGGACGACGGGCGGCCAGCGCGGCGCGAACGGTCTCGGTCAGGCTCGTGGGGGTGAACGGCTTGGGCAGGTAGGCCACGCCGAGGTCACCACCGCCGTCGGTGAGCATCCCGCGGCTGTAGGCGGAGGTGAAGACGACGGGCAGGCCCGGGAACATCCGGGTCAGTTCCTCGGCGAGCTGACGGCCGTTGCGGCCGGGCATGATCACGTCCGTGACGAGTAGATCGACGGAGGTCAGCCGGCGGGCGAGCGTCCGTGCCGCTCGGCCGTCGGCCGCGCACACCACCCGGTAGCCGACACCGCGCAGCACCCGCTCGGCCAGGCGGCGGACGGCGTCGTCGTCCTCGGCGAGCAGGATGGTCGTGCAACTCCAGGCGTGCCGGGCGGCGTCTGGCCGGTACCGGTCGTTCGGCGCGGCTGATCGCTCCGGCGCACCTACCGGGGCGGGGCGGTTCGTCCTGACCGCGCCGCGCGGCCGGCCGCTCAGGTCGGCGCCGGTGTCGCCCCGGGCGTGGTCCTCGACCGCTCCGCCGGCTGTCGTGGCGACAGCGCCGGCCGACGGGAGACCGGGCCCGTGTCGGCCGGGCGCGTGTCGGTCGGGGTCGCGGAGACCGACTGCGGTGATGCCGGGGGCGGTGATGCCGGGTCCGGCGAGGCCAGATTCGGCGAGGCCAGGTGCGGCGGCGCCGGGTCCGGTGAACGGGGCGTCGTTGAGCGCGGGTTCGGTAAGCGCGGGTTCGGTAAGCGCGGGTTCGGCGAGCGCGGGTTCGGTGAGAGTGGGTTCGACGAACGCGGGGAGGTCGACCCGGAACGTGGCGCCGAGTCCCGGGACGGAGTCGACCTCGACGGTGCCCTCGGCCTGGCGCACGATCCCGTACACGGTCGCCAGCCCGAGGCCGGTTCCCTTGCCAGGGTCCTTGGTGGTGAAGAAGGGCTCGAAGATGCGCGCGCGGACGTGCTCGGGCATGCCGTGCCCGGTGTCGGCCACGGTCAGCCGCACCAGCCGCCGCGGTGGGACGTCGGGGTGGGACGCGGAGGCGACGTCGTCGACGACCACCCGGATGAACAGCCGCCCGCCGTCGGGCATCGCGTCCCGGCTGTTGACGACCAGGTTGACCAGAACCTGCTCGAGTTTCCCGCGGTCGACGCGCACGATCGCGGGCCGCGCCGAGGGCATCACGACCAGCTCGATGTCCTCGCGGATGAGGCGGCGCAGCATCTCCTCGAGCCCGCGTACCAGGTCGTTGAGGTCGACCGGCCCGGGGCGGACGTCGACTGTGCGCGAGAAGGCGAGGAGCTGGCTCGTCAGGCCGGTGGCGCGCGCGGCCGCATCCCGTACGGCGGTCAGGTCGCGCTGGACGCCCTCGTCGAGATCGCCGCGCGCCAGCACGAGCGTGGCGTAGCCGTCGATGACGGTGAGCAGGTTGTTGAAGTCATGCGCGATGCCGCCGGCGAGCTGGCCGAGGGCGTCGAGCCGCTGGGCCTGACGCAGCTGGGCCTCGATGTTCTTCTGCTCGGTGACGTCGGTGACGATCGCGAGCGTCCCGTCGACGGTGCCGGCCGGCCCGAGCCGGGCGGTGAGCGCGACCTGGGCGCAGACCTTGCGGGCGTCGGAGTGCCGCAGCGCTGTCTCGAGGCGGCGGACGGCACCGGCCCGCACCGCGTCCAGCGCGGCCGTGATCTCGGCGCGGTCGGTGTCGGACACCAGGTCCGTGAACCGGGTGCCCAGCGGTGTCCCGCCGACGATGGCGGCGAACCGGGCGTTGCGGTAGGTGATGTGCCCGTCCGGGCCGAGCAGGACGACGCCGTCGGCCGTCGTCTCGACGATGCCGCGGTAGCGCTCCTCGCTTTCGCGCAGGGTCTGCTGTGTGGCCTCTCGCAGACGAAGATCCTCGAAGAGCGCGGTACCGCGAACGAGAGCCGGGAAGCGACTCCGTAGCGTCCAATACCAGATGCCGACGGTTGCAGTGACGACGTCCCAGGTGGTGGTGAGGAACTGGACGTCGATCAGAGTGCGGCCGGCCGGCCCCGCGGGCCCGCCGCCACCATGCCCGCTGCCGCTGTGCCCACCGTGTGCGGCCGGGCCGGTGGCGTGCGGGAGTTGGAGGATGTGCGAGCCGTGCCCGATCGCGCAGGTGAAGAAGATGGCGGCGGTGGCCAGGCCGAGCGGGTTGTTGCGCCACTGGCCCGACCGCCACAGGCCACGCGCGATCGACAGGCAGATCGCGAGGTAGGCGGCCGTCGTCGCGGCGTTGGCCAGGGTCGCCGTGGCCGAGCCGTTCACGGGCTGTGGTCCGGGCCCAGGGGCGGCCGCGCCGTGGCGGGTGCCCGGCTTTCAGGTGCGTGTACGAGTGTCATCCGAACGTGAATCGTCCGTATGACCTCGTATCTCGCCGCATAAAATGCTATTTGAGTACTTGAATAGGTAGTTCTGGTGACGGACTCCCCCACGGCGCCTCATCTTGCTCCGTTCCGCAGTCGGGTGGAAGGAGAACCCCCGTGGTCCCACGTGTGCCCCTGCGAGACAGTCAGAAGCGCGGGAGGTACGCAGGGGCCACAGCGGTTATCCGGTGCCGGCCCGGCTGAGCGATGTAAAGCGTCCCGTCGGGACCCACGGCGACCTGCTTCGGATCGAGCACGGGCACCTCGCCCGACCGCGCCGCGGCGACGGCGACCCTGCCGTCCGGGTGGATCGCCAGCACCCGGTCCCCGGCGGGATCAGCCAGGTAGACGGTGCCGTCAGGCCCGACCGCGAGCCCGGTCGGGGTGCCCACGTCGGTGCCGGTCGCCGGTGCGCCATCGGCCGCGGGCCGACCGCCGTACGCCGTGCCGGCCATGGTCCCGATGCGTCCCGCGTGGTCGACGCGCCGGATCCGCCGCTGGTCCGGGTCGGCGATGAGTAGGCGCCCCGCGCCGTCCACCGCGAGAGACTGTGGACGTCCGATCGCGGCCCGCGTGGCCGGCCCGCCGTCGCCGGAGTAACCCGGTTCGGCGGTGCCGGCGATCACCCGTGCCGTCTCACCCGGCCCGAGCCGCCAGACCCGGTGGCTGTCGGTGTCCGCGATGAGGAGGACGCCGCCGGGGCCGGTCGTCACCGCGCGTGGCCGGCGCAGCGCTGCGGGCGTCGGCACGGTGGTGATCGTCCCGTCCGGGTCGACCCGGCGGATGCGGTCGTTGAAGCAGTCCGCGATCAGCAGGGCGCCGTCCTCGGTCACCGCGAGGCCGGCTGGATTGTCCAGCTCCGCGGCGGTGGCGGGGCCACCGTCCCCGGCCCGCCCGGCCTTGCCCGTCCCGGCCACCACGGTCTGGGACGCCGTTACCTGGAACGCCGTCACCCGGGATGCTGTCGGCCGGGGGGTTMCGCCTTTGGTCGTGCCGGGCGCGGCGTCCGCGGCGTCGACGCGCAGGACCTGGTGCGCCAGCGGTTGTGAGACGTACAGTGCGCCGTCCGGGGCGACCGCCAGCGCGAACGGGCTCTCCACTCGCAGGTGCACGACGGCGCGGCCCGCCGGGGCGGGACGGCCGTCCCGCCCCGGCGGGCCGGTCGCGGGTTGCTCGTCACGGGGCGAGYGCCGTCCCGCCCACCGCCGCAGCAGGCCTTGGCGCCGGGTGAGGGGTGAGTCCGCGGTGCTGGTTTCCCGGCCCGCCGCGGTGTCCCGGCCCCTGGGTAGAAGGACGGGGCCCTGGATGGGGGCGGTTGCGTCGGGGGAGGCGGCGGTGTCGGCGGGTGCGACGGTGTCGGGTCCGGCCTGTGCTGACGCCGGTCCAGCGTGCGCTGACGCTGGTCCGGCGTGAGTCGACGCCGGTCCGGCGTGAGTCGACGCGGTCGCGGCGATGAGGACGACGTCCGGCAGATGGACCGGGACGGGGCAGGCCGACAGCCAGCCGGGGCCGAAATCCCGCGCGGCCGCGGCGGCGAGCTCGAGCGCGAAGTCGAGCGCACTCTGCTGGCGTCGCGCCGGGTCGGGGTCGAGCGCCCGTACCACGACCCCGCCGATCGCCGGCGGCGTCGATCCGGGTGGCGGCGGCCGGAAGCCGCGCAGGTGCTGCTCCGCGAGCTCTACGGGGGAGAGCCGGCGGGAGAACGGTGTCTGCCCCGACAGCAGCTCGTAGAGGACCGTCCCGAGCGCGTACAGGTCGGTCGCCGGCCGCAGCGGGGCTCCGGTGAACTGCTCTGGCGCCATGTAGACGGGTGTGCCGACGATCGTGTTGCCGCGGCCCGTCGTCGTCTCGACGATCTTCGCGATGCCGAAGTCCGTGATCTTCAGGGTGTGGTCGGAGGTGAAGAGCACGTTGTCGGGCTTGATGTCGCGGTGGATCACCTGGCTGCGGTGCGCCGCGTCCAGCGCGGTGGCCATCGCCAGGCCGAACGCGACCACCTCCGCCATCGCCAGCCCGCGCGAGGCGCGGGCGCGCAGCGTCCCGCCAGCGCAGAGCTCCATGACGATCATGCAGAGGTCGCGCCGTTCGACGTAGTCGAAGACGCGGACGATGTGCGGATGCGTGAGCCGGGCGAGCAGGCGCGCCTCCGCGGCGAAGACCTCCCGGCCCACCCCGAGCTCCGACTCGGAGTCGGCCATCTCCGGTACCAGGATCTTGATCGCGGCCGGCCGCTCGAGCCGGACGTGCCGGGCGGCGAACACCAGGCCGAACCCGCCCGTCCCGATCAGGTCGCCGACCTCGTAGCCGGGCAGCGCCGCCTCGATGTGCGCGCGGTCGACGATCACATCAGACTGGCCGCCGACGCCGCCGAGGCGGCGGAACAATCACCCACAGACCGGATCGTAGGGCAGATCCGGTAGGAAACGGCGCCACTCCGCGGCCGTGATGCCCACCCCCGCCCGCTCGCAGATCCGGGCCCGCACCCGGTCGACATCAAGGTCCCACACCACCGCGGGCACGGTGAAGATCACACCGACCAGCTTCTTGCCATCCAGGGTGTAGAGGATCTCCCCGATACCGGCCTCACTGCCGGCCGAGCGCGCGAGCTTCTCGACGAGCGTCGGGGAGTCGCGTTCCGTAACGTCCCAGACCTGCACGGTGTTGTCGTTGCTGCCGGTGGCGAGCTGCGTGCCGTCCGGGCTGAACGCGACGCTGGTCACGGACGTCGAATGGCCCGGCAGGTCCGCGATCTGGCGCGGCGCGTCCAGGCGGGTCACGTCCCACAGCGTCGCGAACGGGTTCGCCCCGCCGGCCGCGAGCGTCCTGCCGTCGGGGGAGAAGCGCACCTCCCAGACCCCGCCCGGGAACTCGGGCAGCTCCGAGACCAGCCGGAGCCGACGCGGGTCCGTCACGTCCCAGAGCTTCACCGAGCGTTCGGCCGCACTCACCAGGATTCGGCCGTCCGGGGAGAAACTCAGGTCACGGACGGACGAGCGGTGCGCGATCAGCGACGCGAGCCGCCGCGGCCGGGAGAGATCGGTGACGTCCCAGGTCTCGACCCTGGCCTGGAACGCCGGTTCCGGCGGGGAGTTCAGACCGCCGAGCACCAGGGTCCTCCCGTCCGGGCTGAACAACAGCTCCGCGGTGCCCCCGGCCGGCCCCGGCACGTCCGAGATCCGGGACGGCTTCGCGGGGTCGCGGACGTCGTAGAAGACGATGTTCTTGCCCGTGCCCACGGCAAGCACGTTCCCGTCCGGGCTGAAGGCCGACGAGCCCGTCGGGTCGAACTCGTCCACGGTCACGTCGGTGAGCACGTGCAGCCGGCGGGGCGCGTAGGGATCATCGACGTCCCACAGCTCGACCGCCTTGTCGGTGGTGATCGCCACGATGCCGGTGACCGGGTTCACGACGGCGTCCTCCTGCGTGCCGTCGCGTCCGATCAGCGCCGGGCCGGGCATCTCCCAGATCCGCAGCGAGCCGTCCACCGAGACCGACGCGAGCCGGCGGCCGTCCGGGCTGAAGGCCACATCCCAGACCGTGGCGCCCTCGTCGAGGAAGGTCAGGCTGTACTGGTCGACGTCCACATCGAAAATCGGAACTCCGACGTACCGGAACCCGCCCACGCCGACCAGGCCGCTGACCGGGTCCACGGCGAGGCCGGTGATCGGCGCGTCCCCGCTGCCCGCCCGGCCGTCGTACTCCAGACGCGGCAGATCCGGCCCGGAGAACTTGCGGACGTAGCCGCCGTTCCCGGCGGTGTAGACCGTGTGGCCGTCGCCGCCGAAGGTGACCGACCGGATCGGGCCCGCGCCGTCCGCGCTCGGGCCGCCGTCCTCGACGAGCACCTTGAGCGGCCGCGGACCGCTCGGATCATCGACCGACCACAGCAGGGCGGAACCGCCCTCGTCCCCGGCGATCAGGAACGCGCCGTCCGGGCTGAACTCCAGCGCCACCACCTGCGCCAGGTGCAGGAAGAGCTGCCCCTCCTTCACCGGGCGCGCCGGATCCGAGACGTCGTAGATGAACGCCGACTTCCCGTAGCCACCGACGGCGAGACGATCAGACGTCGGGTCGAACGCCAGGCCGTAGACCTCCGAATCCGCCTTCGGCAGGGTCGCCAGCAGACGCGGCCTGGCCCGGTCGGTGATGTCCCACAGCTTGGCCAGCCCGTCGGCGCCGCCGGTCGCCAGCACCGTCCCATCCCGGTTGAAGGCCACCGCCTTCACCGCCCTGCCATGCCCGCCACCGCGTTCGTCCGGGATGCGTGCGAGTGGCGTGAGCCGCCGCGGATCGGTCGCGTCCCAGACCGCGGCCGTCCAGTCGTCGCTGCCCGTCGCCAGCAGGCGACCGTCCCGGCTGTAGGCCACCGTGCCGACCGACTTGGTGTGCGCCTGGTACCGCGTGGGCACCCCGCTGCCGCCGTTGAACGACGACAGGACGGCCCCGCGTGCCTCCGGCGTGTCCGCCGTGCGCAGCGCGACCAGGCTGAGCTGGGCGGCCAGCGCCGGATTGTCCCGTCGGGCGGCCTCCGCCTGCGTCGCGATCCGCTGCGAGAGCGCCCGGTCCCGAGCCCGCCCCGACGAGGTGCTCTGCTGGAACGTCAGACCCGCCAGCGACGCGGCGACGAGCAGCAGGACGGCCAGCGCCGCCGCGAGCTGGCGCAGCCTACGGGTCCGACGCGCCGCCGCCCGCTGCTGCTCGGCCTCCGCGCGGACACTCTCGTCGAAGAACTGCCTGGTCGTCGCATCGACGTCCAGGTCGTCGTCCATCCAGTCGCGGGCCGCGGCGAGACGCGAACCGGCGAAAAGGTAGGACGGATCCCGCCCGCCCCGCTCCCACACCTCAGCGGCGTCGCGCAGCTGCTGCAACGCCACGGCGCCGGCGCGGTCCATGTCCATCCACTCGCGCAGCCGTGGCCAGGAACGCAGCAACGCCTCGTGCGCGATCTGCAGACCGTCCTGATCCCCGTCGGCATCGGCCTCGACGAGACGCGCGGCTACCAGCGCATCCAGGACGGTCGCCGACTCCGGCCCCGGCACCTCCGCGAGCAGCGTTGCCCGCCGCACCCGCCGCCGGGTGTCCGCGCCGTTCTCACCAAGCCGGATCATGCGCATCAGTAGCGGTCGGACGGCCTGCTGGGCGGCCCCATCCAGACTCGTGTAGGCCGCCTCGGCGGTCTGGGCGATGGCCCCGGTCAGCCCGCCGACGCGCAGATAATCGGCGACGGTGAGCGCCTCGCCCGCACGGGCGAACCAGGTCGCGCGCAGCGCGTGGGCGAGCAGTGGCAGCGAGCCCGGATCAGCCACGAACCCGGAGCTGAGGTTGGAGACGAGCTCGGGGCTGCGACTGCTGCCGTGGCCGGTGCCCTGGTCGCTTCCGGTGATCCCCGTGCCGGCGGCGGCGCCGAGATCGCGCAGGACAAGCTCGACAAGCCCGGGCTCGACGTCCCCACCTGCGGCACGAGCCGGATTCACCACGATCTCGCGGATGTCGGCGGCCGCCATAGGCCCGACCACCACCTGATTGACCTGCAGGACCTCGACGAGCTCGGGGAAGGAGGCGCACGCCCCGTAGAAGTCCGCCCGCAGGCCGATCACGACGGCCGCACTGCCCGCCGCGGTCGCGCACAGGGCCCGGACGAAGGCCTCCCGCTCGGCCTGGTCCGCGCAGAGCGTGAAAACCTCCTCGAACTGGTCGACCGCGATCACCATCCGCGGCTCGCGGGGATCGGTTGGCTCGTGAGGGTTGCCTGGCCTGTAGAGCGTGGTGGCGTCGTTTCGTGGGCCGCGGCGGATCGTGGTCTCGCCGTCCTCTGGGGCAGACCGAGGCGTGGCGCGCGCGGCGAGCAGCTCACGGACGATCTCGCTGAGCCGCTCCGGCTCCCGGCGCAGGCTGTCACCCAGCATCCGCGCCATCGTCGGCATCCCGGTCGCCTCGACGACACGCTGGACGAGCGCCTCGAGCGGGTGCTCGCCCGGTGTCATCACCAGCCGTGGCCAGCCACGCGAGCCGGGAAGCGCTCCGCGTGCGAGGGCGGGCAGGAGCCCGGCACGCAGCAGTGACGACTTCCCCGACCCCGAGGCGCCGACGAGCACCAGCGGCCCCACCCTCGACGCCTCCGAGGAAACCCTCGCCACCAGGTCGGCGACCATCCGCTCACGCCCGAAGAACCACTGCTCACTCGACTCGTCGAAGCCGCGCAGCCCCGGGTACGGGCAGGCCGTCGAGTACACACCGGCCGGCGGGACGCCGGCCGGTGGCTTCGACGGGTATCCGTCGATGATCTGGGTGGGCGCAGCCTGGGACTCGACCAGCGGCGGCGTACGCATCTCCGCCGCGGTCCCGGCCGCCGTCCGAGGGGTCCGCTGGTCCGGCCGGGACGCGGCGCCCGGCGAACCCTCACCGGAACCGTGCGGTCCGCCGCGCTCCGAACGCTCGGATGTCATGACCTCACCCGTCTCCGGGGCAGTGGGCCGATCGGGCAACCTCACCGATTGTGGTCTATCGCGGACTTTGACCGCACACCAGTCACCTAGACGACAGGGCATCCGCCGCTCGGCCGGAGACCGCCGTCCTTGGACCCGGGCTCGGCCACGGGCGCCTGCTACGCCACCGCGCACACGGGAGCGGGCGTCCACGGGATCAAGGACGCGCTCCGCGGATGATCATCCATGATCTTCGACTCCTCGAGACCAGGCCGGACAGGCGCGCCGGCTGGAGTCCGCTGGAGGGAAGGCGCCGCGATGGACCCGTCTGAGGGCGGCCGCGAGCGGCCTCGCCCGGGGCCCTGTGCGTACCGAGGATCATGGCGGGCCGATCGATCATGTATCGAGGAAAACTTCCTGCCCCCCACAGCCCGGATGGGTCGCATCGTCCTGTAGCATGACCTCCAGTTCCTGAGCAGCCGGGCACGACCAGCCGGCTTGGTCCACTGCGAGTAGCACGACCACTCAGGATGGCCAGAGCGACAACTGAAGATAGACACATGGTCCCGTGGTGAAGTCTGGAGTTCACGCCGCCCTGTCAAGGCGGAGGTCGCGGGTTCGAATCCCGTCGGGACCGCGTTATCGGCAACACAGAGCAAGATATGGGCAGGTAGCTCAGTCGGTACGAGCGTCCGCCTGAAAAGCGGAAGGTCGGCGGTTCGACCCCGCCCCTGCCCACAGGATCTGGGACAACCCGAACCGCGTCCTGGTCGGGAATGCGGAACGTCGGCGTGATGTCCGACCTTGATCTTACACGGATTTCTTCGGTCAGCGTGTGTAGGACTGCCCTGCGCAGGGGCTTGCCGCCCTCTTTCGCCGGGGCTTCCGCCAGCAAGGTCAAGATGAGACCTTGGATGTCGCCGATCTTCGCGAGTGGCACGGGATCGGGCGGTTCCTCCACCATCTCGATTTTGATCTTGTCGCGTTCGTCCTGGACCTGGCCGAGCTGTGTTGCGAGGTCTCGGATGCGTTCTCCGCAGGCGTCCTCGGGCATGGTGCCCTCTTCGAACGCGGTCTGGTACTTGCGGATCTTGCCGCGGATCGCGTTGATCTGGTTTTCCAGCCGGGCGAGGTGTTCGCCGTGGTCTTCCTTGGGTTCCGCAGTTCTGGCCTGGTGGGCGGCGATGGCGGCGTCGAAGATCGCCGAGCTGTTGTAGACCTTGATGAGGGCGTTGAGGACGGCGTCCTCGAGGGCCTCCGCGGGCAGTCGGTCGTTGTCGCAGCGGCTCTTGCCGAAGCGTTGCCGGTTGTGGCAGATGTAGTAGCGGTACTCGCGGGATCGTCCGTGGGCGAGGGCTCCGGTGTAGGCGGCGTTGCAGCGGTCGCAGACGATGCGGCCGGTGAGTTCGTACTCGGCGGGGTTCGAGGCGCGCAGCGTGTGATCTCTTGATCGGGCGTCGAGGATCTTCGTGGCCTTGGCGAAGGTGTCGCTGTCGACCAGAGGTGTGTGCGGGGCTGGGTGCCAGGAATCGTCGTAGTGGATCTCCCCGGTGTAGACGCGGTTCCGGAGCAGGGTCGTGATGTAGCGGTCGGACCAGAGTCCTCCGTCGCGGGTCCGCAGTCCCTTCTCGTTGAGGTGGTTCGCGATTGCCTTGCTGCCGAGATGGCGTCGGGTGTACAGGTGGAAGATTTCCTCGATGACGAGTGCTTGGTCGGGTACGGGGACGAGGAAGAGTTTGTTCTCGTCCACGGTGTAGCCGTATGGGGTCCTGCCGGCGTGCCATCCGCCCTTGGCTGACTTCGCGCGCAGTGCCTTGCGGATGCGGTCGATCATGGCGGCGCGTTCGAATTCGGCGAACATGCCGAGGATCTGCATCAGCATGCGCCCGATGTGGGTGGATGTATCGAACGGCTCGGTGGCGGATCTGAAGGTGACGCCTGTCTTGTCGAGTTCGTCGACGATCTGGCAGAGGACCCGTAGGGAGCGGGCGATGCGGTCGACCCGGTAGACGAGAAGTACGTCGTAGCGGTGGGCTCGGGCATCCGATATTGCCTGGAGCAGCCCAGGGCGGTCCATGGTGGCGCCAGACTTACGGTCGCGATAAATCTTGACGATAGTCCAGCCTKGTTGACTCGCGACGAACTTCCTCAGTCCAGCTTCCTGCCCGTCCAGGGAGTAGGGCTGGTTTTCTTCATCGGTCGAGGCCCGGAGGGAAAGCGCCACCCGGACAGTCGGTTGCGGAATCGTCGACCCCCATAGGGGGCCAGAGCTCGTCGCGGTCATTCTTCTCCCCGGCCGTTGCCGATTATGGGTTTGTCCTGGGGGTAGTGCGCCCCCGATAGCTGCAGGGGGAGTATTTGAAACATCCGCTTCTCTCGGTCCTCTCCTGTGGATTGTGCCGTCGGATCGGCGACGATGATTTTCGCTCGTTGTATTGGGGTCGTCAAATTGTCTCAATGTCCGGAGGACCTCCCTGGCGGGAAATGGGCCCGTCGGGAGGGAAATTCAGTGCGATGAGGTCGGCGAGCGTTTCAACGGCCTCGGTGAATTGCTGGGGAGTCATGGTGGTGAAGAGGGCTGGGCGCAGAGGAGGTAATGCGGGGGTTGACGTTCCTGCTTTCGGCGTCGGCGGTGCTTTGGACGCCGCTGGTTGACGGGGAGCGGGGTCCTGGCGGGCCTGCGCCGGGCGGCGGGTGGGCTTACGGGGCTGGGTGGGTTCCGTGCCGGACTCCTCGGAGAGATCTACCGGGTCCGCGCTGCGCTCCCATGGTGAGCGAAGGAACCTGACAGTGATCTGACTGTTGTTGCGTCTGCAACTTGTGTCAGATCACCGTCAGATCACGTTCTCCCAGGTCAGGCCTGTTGTCGGGCCTGCTGGCCGAGCGCAGGCAGGGGGGCGGGTGGGCTACGTCGTGGGCGCGCGAAGAAGGATGTCTGCGGGGGCGGTGAGGTGGAGGGAGCGCCGGACGCTTGGGCAGCGCGAGCGCTGTGGAGGGCGACGAGGCCGAGAGGGGGATCAGACGGTTGCCGCCCAGGCCGACGATGCGGGCGGCGGCGCGGCCGGCGGTGACGGTGTCCACGAGCAGGTCGTCCGCCGCACCGGTGGAAATGGACAGCGAGGAGGCTTCCCGCCCGGGGTGGCAGTTGCCCCGCGAGCTCGCTGAGATTGCGGAGAAACGTGCGCGGCGTGGCGGTAGGGCGGATGGTCGATGATGACTTTGGCGGCGTGTTCCGGTAGCGCGGGACAACCGAGGCGGCGGCTGACCATGGAGCGCGGTGGACCGCGATATAGAGCGGTCGAGGCTCCCGGTAGCGTTGGTGGGAATTTCACTATCGTTGGGCAGATAGCGAGATTTTCGATCTTGATGGAGGTGGGAAACGGTGCGGGCGGGCCGTGGCTTCTGGGTAGGGCCCTTGGGTTTCGGGGTGGTTGTGGGATGGACGGTGAATGGATTGATCCAACAGCACCTCAGGTCGGGCGGGACAGAGGCTGGGGAGCTCGGTTTCTCCGCAACAGGATCTCGGCGGACACCGCTTGGCGAACGGCAGCTGGCAGCCGAGGTAGCTGTTCGAGTCCGAGTGAACTCCAGGGTGTCTGACGGTGATCTGACACAGATCTGATACCTGATCATTCCCGTCCTCCGAGGCGATGTGTCAGATCACCGTCAGATCACCGTCAGGTCGCTTCCGGACGCCCCTGCGCCTCATCTACCTGGGCGTGGACGAGTGTCAGATCACCGTCAGATGTGGTGTGGCGTCCTTGGAGCCGACGGAACGCTGGCTCCAAGGACGGGAGACATCCATCGTGCTACACGACTCTGATAATGCTGCGGAATCATCGTTGGATCGGGCCGAGATCTTCCTGGCGCTGCTGGAATCCCCGGGTGGATCGGGGGTGAACGGCGCTGATGTCCCGAGGCAGGCCGACCGGTGGTTCAGCCTGCGGGAGTTGCGGATGGAGGTGACTTGGCCGCAGACACCGTTGGCGGCCCGGCCCGCTGCGCGGGCGTCTCTTCCGCATCCGCGGCAGTCGGACACGTGGAATGCCGCGGCAGTGAGGATGGCGACGCCGGTGCTGCGTCATAGCGCCGCAGCGCTGGCCCCTGTCTACCGCGGGGATATCACCGACCTCGACGAGGAGGCGCTGCCCGGCTTTATCGATGTTTTCGCCGGGCTGCCGGTCGGGGCGCGGGGCATCACAGCCCGATTGGTGCTCGGTGGGCGCCGGGCCGGCCTGGCGCAGGCGGCGTCCTACCGCAGCTCTGGGATGGACCTGCCGGTGCTGGCAGTGCTGCCGCCGTGGCCGTGGATGGAAGCCCAGCGGTTGCTGGCACAGGCGACCGGACGGGAGGTGATCAGCCCGAGGGGCGCCCGTCTGCTGCAGGTGAACCGTCTGCAGGGTGTGGCGCCGGCCCGGCTGTCCGCATCTGTGCCGTCCCCCTCCGGCGGGGATGCGCGCGCTCCCTCCGGCGGCCCCTCCCCCGAGGGCTCCGAAGGCGCTCCGGAGCAGGACACGGCGTGGACGGCGGCGGCGGCCCGCCTCGTGATCGATCAGGCCGACGCCGCCGCGTTGCGGGTCGCCGCAGGCCGGTGCACCTCCGTGCTCGAAGCCGGGCGCGATCTCCGACCCGCCCTGGTGGGAGGCGGCCAGTGAGCGGTGCCGAGCAGAGGCTGCTGGAAGTGGCCGGGCGGATGACCAGCCGGGATCGGTGGATGTTCGCGATGCTGCACGAGCACCGGGTCCTGACCAGCCACCAGCTGACCCGCCTCGCGTTCGACGGCGACCGGATGGCCCGGATGCGGCTGGCGACCCTGCACCGGCTGCAGACCGTCGACCGGATGCGCCCCTACTACGGCCAAGGCCGCGGTACCGGCCCCTACCACTACATGCTCGGGCCGGTCGGCGCGGCGATTCTCGCCGCCGAGCGCGGCCAGAGTGTCGCCGACCTCGGCTACCGCCGCGACAAACTGCACGCCTGGGTGAGCTCGCCCCGCCTCGGTCACCTTGTCGGGGTCAACGCGGTCTTCACCGCCTGGGTGTATGCCAGCCGCACCCGCCCCGACAACGAAGGACTGACCGTCTGGTGGTCCGAACGGCGTGCCGCTGCCCTGTGGCGGCAGTGGATCCGTCCAGACGGCTACGGCACCTGGCAGGCCGGCCAGCGCCGGCTCGACTTCTTCGTCGAGTTCGACACCGGCAGCGAATCCCTCTCGCAGGTCGCCCGCAAGATCCCGGGCTACACGAGGCTCGCCGCCTCCAGCGGCCTGACCAGCCCCGTCCTGATCTGGCTGCCGTCCGCCTACCGGGAACGGGAACTACGCGCCAGGCTCGCCGCCACCCCGGCCGGCGTCGTCATCGTCACCGCCGCCCCCGCCCCCCTGACCGCCCCGACGACCGCGGCCGACCCGCCCGACCTCGCACCCGCCCGGGGGGTGTGGCTGCCGCTGCATGCCACCACCCGCACTGACCTCGACGGACTCACCGCCCGCTACGGCACGCCGATCCTCGCCCGCTCCCCGTCCGGCGACCCCGACCCGCACGACGACCGCCACGAGACGGACCCGGCACCGACACCCCGCCCACCCGCGCCGCAGTTCGGGCCTCGGTCCCCGCTCGGCCCCGCGTGAGCCGGCTGGTCGTCGGACTGCGCGCCGCCGTGCAGGAGATGCCCGCCGACTACCAGTGGCTGTGCGTCGCTGCGGCGGCTACCTGAGCCGGGTTGCCGCGTACCGTGCTGGCCGCCGTCGGCAAAATCGAGACCGGCCATGGGCTCCCCAGGGACAACCCCGGAAATCAGAGACTCGTGTTCTATGGTCCGTACACGTCATTGAGATTACCCATGCCGAAATTTACATTAATAGCGTGGAATGATTTAATGTGGGGTGGGGGAAATGCTAGCGTGGAAATTCAAGCCAAAACCGCCTGTCGCGAGGCTATCCATCCCGCCGCCGCGCAAGAAACCGTCCTCGCCTCGGGCCACCCGGCGAGCTGCATGCACCGGAACCCCCTCCTGTCATGCAGGCTAAATCGAAACCCCCACCCTCCGTTATACCCTCCATTATTCCCGCAGATATTCCATCCAGCATTCCCTCCGATTAAGGACGGAGGGGGAGTTGGTCGGTAAAATCCCAGGTCAGCGGCCTGCGGCCCCCTCCGATGGTCGGCCAGGCTACGCCGCCCGGAGGCAGGAAAACACGTGCGGCGGCCCGGCGCCCGCCCGGGGGGCGGACACCGGACCACCTCACGGTTTTCCGCCTCCGGGCGGCTATTTGCCCTGGGCCCGGCGTTTCATCGGTCCCAGGGTCGGGCCCGTGCCGAACTTCAGGTCTTTGGGGGATCCGCTGGCTGCTGCCGGCCGGGCGATGTCAGCCGGTGTCGCTTGCGTGGATATGTGCTCGCGTCGTCGGAGTGTTCTGCGGCATCGGCGGCTGGGCGGCCGAGTTTTGGCCTGCCGCGCGTATCAGAATGTGATTGTGAGAGGGCTGTCTGGTTTGCGGATCAGTCCGGACGCCTGGTGCGCGAGACCGGCGAGGCCGCGGTAGGCCGTCACGGTGGGGATCGCTGCCCGGTCGCTGTTCCAGGTGTGGATACCTTCGATCAGCCGGTCGGTCAGGTCGTGGCGGTTCGGGCCGTGGCCGATGACGCCGAGCATGTGACGGCCGGGCGCGCTGTGGTTGCGGGCGAGGCTGAGGTRGGCGAGTGAGTCGCCCTTGATGAGGGCTGGGCTGCGCTGGGGTGTCGCGGGCGCGCACAGGGCGGACTTCACTGCCTCGGGGGTGGCCGCGATGCGGCAGCATCCCGGCTCGGTGGCGGTCAGGCGCAGCCAGATCCCGTCGAAGGGGTCGTAGGGTCCGACCTCGACGCCGGACAAGGCGATCGTCCGCTTCCGGGCGAGTACGCCGGTGAGGGCGTCGGGGTCGATGGCCTGGTCCTGATCCCAGTGCAGCGCGACGAGGTCGCCGGGGTGGATCGGGGCGGTCCGCTCGCCTTCCTGTCCGATCATGGGGACGAAGCCGCAGAGCTCCACCGTCTCGCTGATCATCCGGTTGCTGTCGCGGCGGAAGGCCACCGCGCGGGTCTGGCCTCGCCAGCGCAGGGGCAGGACGAGCCGGCCGCCGGGGGTGAGCTGGTCCCACCAGGCGCTGGAGATGTCCCAGACGCCTACCGTGGCGATCAGCCGATCGTGAACGTGGYTGTCCGGGTCACCGAAGACGCCGTCCCCGGTGATGACCGTGACGTCCTCGACGCCGGTCGCGGCGAGGGCGGTGGTCGCGCTGCTGGTGACGTCGGGGTCGATGTCGATGGTGGTGACGTGCCCGCCGGGCCCGGTCAGGTGCGCGAGGAGGGCGGAGTTGTAGCCGGTGCCGGCCCCGATCTCAAGGATCCGCTGGCCGGGCAGGACGATGAGCGCCTCCAGCATCATCGCCACGATCCCGGGCTCGGACGCGCAGCTGAGGGACGTCCCGTCAGGGGCGCGCTTGGTGACGACGGCCTGCTTCGCGTATGCCTCGCTGGGGGCGGCGTCGGGCACGAACAGGTGCCGGGGCACGGTGCGCATCGCGTCCTCGACCGCGCCGGTGAGGACGGCTCCCGAGATGGCGAGCCGGTCGACCATGGCAGCGCGCAGCTCGTCGGGGGTGGCGTCGTGGGTCGAGGTCGCGGTGTTCAACGATGATCCTTCCAGTCGGTGTGGTCAGCAGAGGAGGAAGCAGGAGTCTCAGCGGGTGGTCTGGCGGAGCAGGCCGGGGGTGTTTCCGACGAGGCCGGCACCGGTCCAGTCAGTCCGCAGCCCTCAACCGCTGCCGCGTCCGGGAACGTGATCTGCGCCGAATCACCGGTCCCCGAGAACACAGGCGCCGGCGGCGGCCCCTGCAGGCCGGTCACGAGGCTTGTGCCGGATCCGCGTAGCCCTGGAAGACATCTCCCGGGCATGCCGAGCAGGCTCCGTACCCAGCCCGCTGCAGGTACGAGACGACTGTCCGGCCGGCCTACCCGAACAGTTCGGTTTGTTCCCCTGCCGGCCGAGCCGGACTAGCAGGGTCAAGCGGTAGCCCGGCGAGATGCCGAAGCTGCCCCAGCGATATCGGTGTTGGCCCGCCCGCCTGCTGCGCGAGAGCCGTGAGGAGCAGGCCGGCGCCGACGGCGTCCCACAGAGCACGGTGTGGCTGCCCTCCGGGGGCCAGCATGTTCACCTGCTCGGCGAGGTTGTGATGGGTGAGGAGCGCTCCGAGCGAGCTGCCCGCCGTCCCTTTCCCGAGCCGCCGCGCGAGACGGAAGGTGTCGATGAGTCCAGCGGGCCGGAGGTTCGGGCAGCGGCGCCGGAGTAGCCGCCAGTCGACGGCGACGTTGTGACCGACGAGGATCCGGCCGTCCAGCCGCGCCGCCAACTCCCGTTCGACCGTGCTCAGCGGCGGCGCGGCGGCCAGGACGTCGTCCGTCAACCCAGGAGAGATCCAGGGGCGGCGCGGGATACGCCGCCCCGGGTTCACCACCGAGCAGTAGCCCTCTGCGGCCTGCACGACGCCGCCGCGCAACGGAACGGCTGCGGCTTCGAGGATGGCTTCCCGCTCACCGTCCTGAGCGCCGCTACCTTCCAGGTCGATCGCGACGAGCGCGGCGTCCTGCCAGGGGCCGTCGGTCACGGGCTGTCCGATCTGCCTCGGGGCTCAGTCGTCGCTATCGAACCGCACCGCGGTGCCGAAGGAACGGCGAACCTCCGCGAGCCCAGCATTCTGCCCCTGGTCGAGCTCGTGGCCCGTCAGGGACCGGCCGTGCGCGTGCAGGAAGTGCGGCTGGTCGAGTTCCCAGATCTGGAATCCGAGGGCGTGTTGGATGGCGTAGCGGCGCTGCTCGCCCAGGCCGTGGGTCCAGATGTGACCGCCGTCGATGAGGTAGCTCGAGTGGTAGCCGAGCTCGTCCAGGACCGTCTCGAATTCCTTGGGGGTGGGCTGGCGGTACCCGTCCCGGCACAGCGTGATCTGCTGGGACGGGCAGATGTCGCACAGCTCGCGGACACCCCAGTGCCCGTTGTAGTCGGCGACGCCGTGGGCGGCGGAGACGCCGCAGCTGGTCTTCCTGAACAGCGGGGTGGAGATCCCGGATGTCCGCCAGGCCGCGATGACCCGTTCGTCGAGCTCGCCGGGCAGGGTCTTGCGCCGGTGGAACTCCTCGTCGCTGTAGGGGAGTTCGACGCCCAGGTCGCGCAGGTAGGCCGCGTTCTGTTCCTTGTGGTAGTAGCCGGTGAACACGATCGCGTCGGCGTCGGCGCCGACGGTCAGGACGTGGTTCATGGTGTCGGGCTGGTCGTTCCAGCCGGGCACGATCGGCCGCCAGTAGAGCACGACCCGGGTTCGGCTTCGGTGCGCGCACGCGGTGGCGATCGACTTGGTTGTCAGGCCGCTCTTGGAGATCGGTTCGACGCGGCTGTCGGTGATGTCGGAGTAGGTGAACAGCAGGGTGACCCGTAGGTGGCGCAGCTGCTCAAGCTCGGCCATGTCCTGCTCGGTCACGGTGAACCGGGTGATGATGAGCACGAGGTTGTCCAGGCCGCGGGCGTCGAGGTCGCGGAGGATCTGGAACAGGTGCGGTTTGACTCCGGGCAGGAACGGGTCCGTGGCCTTGTTGAAGATCTGCAACGGGGTGATCGACGGGCGGAACGCCCCGTGTCCAAGGAGCATGCCGATCGCGTCGTCGGTGGAGCAGAGCATCTGGGGTGTCTTGTGCTCGAAGTTGCCCCAGAAGTGGCGCACGCAGTACCCGCAGTCGAGCGGGCAGCCGATGATGTGGTTCAGCGACAGGCCGCTCTTGCGGTTGGTCACGATCTGCGCCATGTACGGGTCGAGTGCGGCCTTCGCCGCGTTGGAAAGGTACTGAAGGGTGCCCGGCCCGGGGCTGCCGATCAGCGGGATGGACGTCATGTCCGTGCTCCTTCGGCCGTGGCCGTATCGGGGCGAAGTAGGTGGGTGGCGGCGGCGCCGTACCAGATGCCGAACTCGCGGCGGGCCCCTGCGGGGTCGTCCGACGTGTGAATGACGTTTCTGATCAGCCGCTGTTCAGCCTGGGCGCGGCTGAGCGAGTCGCTCCCGAATCGGCCGCGGATGCTGTCCTGGCCGGCCTGCGAGGGGTCGAAGTGGCCGATCAGCCGGCGGAGCCGGGGCGCGACGTCCGGGCCGTGCGCGAGGGCGATACCGACGCGCTGGCCTACGTAGGTGCGCCGCAGGTCAGCCGGCACGTCGACCCAGGTGAAATGGGCCAGGCGTTCGGTGAGGAGATCCTCGTAGTGGGTGAAGATCTGCGGCTCCGTCGGCGTGACGATCCTTTGGCCAACGAGGCGGGCCTCCGTGGCGACCCAGGTCAGCACGTGCTCGACGAGGCCGCGGGCGACGCAGTCCGGCTTGAGGAGGATCACTGACCAGGCGGCCCAGTCGACCGGGCCCGTCATCGCGCTGTCCCCGGCCTGACGCGGGACGGCCATCGTCGCTCGACGAGCCATCGGTGTCCTGGGCGGAGCATGGCCAGCGCCTCGGCGGTCACCGGTTCCTCGCGGTGGTGGGTGAGCTGTCGGTGCACCTCGAACAGCGCGACCACTTGACGCCAGTACAGGGCCATGCCCGCGCCTTCGCGGGGCGTGAACGTCGCGGAGTTCGCGCGGAGCTGCTCCTCCCAGCCGACGACCTGGTCGAGCATCGTCCGGGTGGTCGGGGGCATGACCGCGGCAGGGAACGTCGGACCGCCACGCTCGGCGAGCATCGCGTCGACTTTCGGGAGGTCGGTGATATTGATGTGCATCGACCCGACGTGGTGGGTGTAGGTGCCGACCTGGACACCGAGCTGAAGTGCGGCGAGTTCCTGGAGGAAGGTGAACGCGAAGGTGTCACCGAGGAGGCTGATCACCGCGTCGTTCCCGCGCATGTAGGCGGTCATGTGGAGTTCTCCGCCGCGCAGCATGAACTGGAGGCCGAGGGTGCACGCCACATCAGGATTGCCGGAGTCGACAAGCTCGTCCGGCCTCATGACAATCATGGCCGCACGTTTACTGTCGGGATCTGCTCGTAGCAGGTCGATCACACGGTTGAACTGGMTGCGCCCGTCCGGCCCGTTGGCGCCGAACAGGCGGGGGCCGTAGGCCGTTCCGGTCAGCGTTTGACCATCGGTGGAGAGGTTTCGCAGCACCGGAGCATAGTGTGCGATCATGTCGAGGTCGTTACGGCCGGTCAGATACCACAGCGCCTCGGCATGATTGAAGATGATGTTTGATCGCCGTGCCGCAAGGTRCGGAGTCCGGTCGACCGGATTACGAATCGTGAAACTGACGTTCGTCGTCTCCAGCGCGCTCTTTGTCCGGGTGCTCGTTGCGTACCGAGGGGTCTCTCTGATGTGGGCGAGCACTGCCCGATAGGCAAGCGCGAACGACTGAAACGTCGGCCCGGAGATCATCGAAGCTCCTCGAAGATACGGAGAGCCGACTCGACCTGTACCGAGCACCGGAATGGTTCGACCCTGGCCAGACACTCCGCGATGAGATCAGCGTGCCGGCTGCTTCCGGCGATGGACTGCAGCCATGCCAATCGGTCGACGACGTCCCGCCCGTCGCTCACCTGCAGTTCGCTGGGTACGTACCGGTCGGCCCCGAACGTGTCGCTGGGGAGAAGCGGCAGGCATCCGGCGAGCAGCGCCTCCCACCACCGTGACGTCATGTGCCCCACCCGCCGATACCGCTCGGGGAGCAGGAGCACCGTCGCCAGGGCCTCCCGGTGGATCTGCTCCACCTCCTGGTAACGGGCACGACCGGTGAAGTTCACGTGCGCCCATCCCGAGGTACGCGGCCATTTCCCAGCAACCCGGTGTCGAACCACGGCTGCGGCTGGAGCGAAGTAGCGGCCAAAGCGGTCGTYGCGGTCGTACTGATTGCCGACGTAGACAAGCGGCAGCGAATACGATCGGGCCGCCAGCAGCTCAGGGTCAGCGGCATCGAGGAGAGGGTCGGGAACCGGGCACGGGAGATGACGGGCTCCCGGGAAGGGGGTCAACGCGAACTCGCCGACCGCGACATTGGGAGCCGACCGAAGAGGATCATTATCGGGTAGCTGCCTGTCGAGATCCCAGACCAACGTCGGGATCTGCGCGGAAAGGGTGTAGCGTTCTATAAGCGCGGCCTGGCGGTGCAGATCGCAGGTGTGACCTGCCGAACCGCATGTCGTTGTGTTACGGCCGGGAAGTGGCCATCGCCATTCGAGAAGGAGACCATCGAGCGGAGGCCAGCCGTTCGCCCAGATGTATTCGAGCGTCAGATCGTCGTCTGCTTCGAGTAAATCCCGGTTCTCCTGCAGGAACGCGATGTCGCAGCCCTGTGCGCGCAAGCCATCGACAAAAAATCTTCGGTAGGCGCGGGCGCCATCCGGGGTGTCGAGAACACCGTTTCCGAGGAAACCCCACATGCTGTAGCCTAGCCGCATATCACTCCCGTAAATCGGCTCGTCGCTGTTCGATATAAGGCGGCTTCGAAGGACAGCAGTGGATGGGGGCTGGTGCGACCGGGCAGGACTCTGCTTCGATAGCACAGTCCTTCACTACAGGCGCCGATGATCTTAGGCGCTCTCATGGCGTTCCCGGAGGTCGTCGATGGTCGTACTCGCCGGCTTTCACCGCGTCCACGAACGCGGCCCACGCACCTGGGGTCACCCCGACCGGTATCCGACCAAGCGACGAGCGGATAAGCACTACGCATGAGCCTTGGGTGACCTCGACCGCGTCCACCGCTGTCGGATGGGGCATCGACGGCTTCTGCCACGCCGAGCCGGCATCCGGGGCGGAGTGCAGGCCACACACAATGGTCCTTCCTGGTAGGGCCGCCTGCCCCGACGGACCTCGTCAGCACCGGAGCAGGCGGCAGTCAGGGCCACCCCGCGAGAGCTGGTCACGGGCGCGGGCGGGGTGGTGGACGGGCCGCGTATGGGAAGGGCGGCCCCCGTTTTCAGGTCCCGGACTTGCGATCCGGGATAGCGGGACGGGACGGCACGGACCTCCAGCGGAGGATGTCCGGGTCGAACTCCGCGTAGGCGTCAGCGGCCTCCATCGAGGAGAAGCCGGGCACGGCCTCCCGCGGATCGCCCTCAGCGTCGAGCACGACCACGATCCACGTCTGCTCAGCGGCGCCGGCCCGGCCACCGAGCGGACGGACAACATGACCGCGGCCGGTGCCGGACAGGCGCCGGACCCCCGCCGGCCAGGTCGTGAGTGGGATGCGGATCGGGAGGGGTGAGGAGAGAGCACCGTCAACGGCCGGTATGACCGGCTCCATCCCCACCCCGACCACCGCCCCCGGCCCGACACCAGGACGCCGCACGGCGCTGGACGGCGACGGGTCAGGGTGGGGGCGGTGGCCAGTGGCGGGCGTCCGGCCGGCGGACCTGCCAGGAGCTTCCGTAGGCGAGTGCACGATGCGCTCCTCTGCTGGTCCGGGAGAGTGGTCGGCGTGTTCCCCGCCGTGCACGTCCCATGACACACTGCGCACCAAGGGTGCAACAGACTGCAATTTCCCGTGGCTTGCATGCAACGGCTGCGGGCGGTCACCCGACACAGGGATAACGGGAGGCGGACGGTGCAAGCTGGTAGTCGGAGGAACGACGCTCTCGCCGAGCTCTCCACGCTGCTCACCGCACTCAGGGCTGACGCACGTACCGACAACTCGAAATTGGCAGCACGGACAGGGTTCCGACGGCAGCAGATCTCGCGGGCGATGCTCGGCCAGGAGATACCGTCACCTGATCTAACGGAAGCATTCGAGGCTGCGCTGCAAGGCGGGGGGAACATTCGGCGGTTGCGGGCCGAGGCGGTCCGGGAGAAGAAGGCCCGCGCCATTGGGCTGGACCCCCGTAGGGAGGAGGAGACGGTGGATGCGAACCGTCGGCAGGCGTTCGAGCTGGTCGCGGCGGGACTGGTCGCCGCCCAGACGTACCGGGAGTGGACGACCTCCGGGCCTGACGTGCTCACGTTGGAGGAGCTCGAGGACGCGGTCAACGCGCACGCTGCTGTGTTCACGAGCGTGCCCCATCACCAGCTCGTGCCCGCTGTGTGGGCAACCTGGCAGTCCGCGCATGATCTACTCCGGAGTGGTGGCGGCCGGGCTCGCTCGCAAGCGAAGCTCACGGCCGTTGCCGGCTACTCCTCGTACATGCTCGGACGGTTGGCGTTCAACCTGGGCGACCCGGTGACCAGCCGCAGATTCATCCGCCTCGCCGGTGACCACGCCGAGCAGATCAACGATGCCGTGCTGACCGCCAGTGTCGGTGAGATGATCTCCACCCTCGCGTTCTACGGCCTCAGATACCAGGAGGCCGCGACGGCGGCCCAGCAGACAGCCGAGCTCGCCGACAACGAGTACACCCGGGCGCGGATTGCGGGGTACGAAGCACGAGCACTGGGCGCGCTCGGCGACACCGATGGTGCCCGCGCAGCCCTGGAGCGGATGCACTCCTCGGTGAGCGATCTGCCGGTGCAACCAGGGTGCAGCCCGTTCAGCGCCGCGACCGCGGACATGTTCGCCGCCGGCGTCCTTGCCCGGATCGGTGCCGGCACCGAGGCCGAACCACTCGCCCGCCGTGCAGTCGCTGAGTACGACTCCGGCCGGGCCGTTGGATTCGAGGACCACGGCGGCGCGCTTCTCGCACTCGCATGGAGCCTCACCAACCGGCCCCGTCCCGTCATCGACGAAGGCGCCGCGTTGGCCAGCCGGGCGGTCGAGCTGCTCGACGCTCGCCCCACGGCGGCCACCGCCGCGCGAATCGTCGAAGTCTCCGCGGGATTCGCGGGTCATGCTGAGGTCGAACCGGTCCGGGACTTCTGGGACCGGTGGGAGGCCCGACCGCGGCTCGCGATAGCAACAGGAGATCAGGTATGACCCTCACCTACGGAGCGCCGTCACTCATCGAGATACCCACGGTGATCACCAGTCGGCTGGTTCTCCGTGGCTGGCGAACATCCGACCTCGAGCCGTACGCCGCGATGAATGCCGACGAGGAAACGATGCGCTACCTCGGCGGGGTCGTCGGGATGGCCGCAACCGAGCGGATGGTCACCCACCTCACTGGCATGTGGGCCATCCGCCGACACGGCATGTGGGCCGTCGAGGACCGACAGGCCGGCGAGTTCCTCGGTCGTGCCGGCACCTACTTCGGGGAGGGCTGGCCTGCAGTCGAGGTCGCAGTCTCCCTGCGTCGCGACCACTGGGGCCAGGGCCTGGGCACGGAAGCGATCGCGGCAGCGCTCGACTTCGGCTTCGAAGCGCTCGACGACGACGAACTGATCACTGTCACGCACCAGGAGAACGCGGGCATGAACGCRATCGCACGCAAGCTCGGGATGACCTTCCGGGAGATCGCTGATGTCGGCCCGTGGAAGGCGAACAACGTCTACGCGATCAGCCGCGCCGAGTGGGCTGCTCACACAGACTGAGACCGGCTGCGTACGAGCGTGAACCGCAGCCCTTGGCCCGACGCCGCCAGTTCTTGGGAGTTCGGGAGGCGCCGGACCGGACCTCATATGGACCCTTTTTCACGTTCTGCGCAGCGTCGCCTTGGGCGGCTACCTCGTCGGCTCCACAAAAATGGGGGATACATGCCGGGGTCGTGACGGAGCAATCGATCTCTCCGATCATGCATCCCGGTGCTCGACGAGGCCATCAGCGCTCTCGACAGCGAGAGTGAACGACTCGTCCAGGAAGCGTTGGAGGACCTCTGTGCGAGCCGGGCCGTGATCGCCATCGTGCACCGACTGTCGACCCTGCTGACCATGGACCGGATCGTGTGGGGTGCCAGAAGTGGGCCTGGGTCTGTGAGCTGGGGCGATGCGGCCGTACGGGGCCGGCGGCATGATGGTCAGGTATGTCCATTCGCCTGCTCTACCTGATCTTCGTGCGGGTGTGCGGCTGGCTGGTCCTCCTCGGCCGTTCGTCAGCGTCCAAGAACATCGAGCTGCTCGTGTTACGACATGAGGTCGCGGTGCTGCGCCGTACCCAGCCCAAGCCCCGATGGGACTGGGCGGACCGGGCGGTCCTCGCCGCACTCATCCGACTCCTGCCCAAGACGCTGCGAGCCCACCGGCTGGTCACCCCGGGCACCGTCCTGCGGTGGCACCGCCGTCTGATCACACGGAAATGGACCTACTCGCGGCGGAGGGGCCGACCTTCGGTCAGCGCGGAGATCGTCACCCTCATCGAGCGGTTCGCGACCGAGAACCCGACGTGGGGGTACCAGCGGATCCAGGGTGAGCTCCTCAAGCTCGGCCATCGGGTGAGCGCGTCCACGATCCGCCGGGTCCTGACGTCCCTCGGGTTGCCACCGGCGCYCAGGCGGCAGACCGACACGACCTGGCGGCAGTTCCTGCGCACCCAGGCCTCGACGATGCTGGCCGTGGACTTCTTCCACGTGGACTGCGCCGTGACGCTGCGGCGGTTGTACTGCTTCTTCGTCCTGGAAGTCGGTACCCGCACCGTCCACGTCCTCGGAGTCACCGCCCACCCCGACGGACCGTGGACCACCCAACAAGCCCGGAACCTTCTCATGGACCTCGGTGACCGGGCTGCCGACTTCCGGTTCCTGGTCCGCGACCGGGCCGGCCAGTTCACCGCCTCCTTTGACGCAGTCCTCGCCGACGCCGGCATCACCACGGTCAAGATCCCACCTCGGGCTCCCCAGGCGAACACCTACGCGGAACGGTTCGTCCGAACCGTCCGGACCGAGGTCACCGACCGGATGCTGATCTTCGGCGAACGGCATCTGCGCACCGTCCTGGCCGAGTACGCGACCCACTACAACGGACGACGACCCCACCGCGGCCGCGACCTTCAACCGCCCCGGCCCGATCACCCCGTCGCCGACATGGCGAAGGAGCGGATCAAACGCCGGCCCGTCCTCGGCGGCCTGATCAACGAATACGAGCGAGCCGCCTAAAACCCCAGGTCATCAACACCGGTAGCCGCGTTCTGGCACCCCACAGGTTGCCAGACGTGGTCGAAGATCCATCGGCTGCCGAGCCGGCCCAGCTTCTCGTCGAGGGTCATCTCGGCGAGCAGCAGGTCGACCCGCTCGCCCATCGGACGCGACCGATCGCGCGTCAAGGGACCGGCGAAGGCGCCCCGGCCCGCGCTTCGCGCCGGTCGCGGGCCAACACCCGGAAGACAACCACCGCGACCGTCATGGTCAGCCCCATGACGAGGCCGATCGGGCCGATCGAGCCGACGCCGAGTAGTCCGGCCACCGGCGCGGTCGCGCCGGCCAGGCCGAAGTTCGCGGCGCCCATCAGCGCGGCGGCGGTCCCGGCCCTCTCCCCGTGCGGGGCCATGCCGATCACCTGCAGGCAGGGCCCGACGGCGCCTGCCAGGAGGAAGTAGAGCGCCGTCACGAAGGTCACCACCACCACGTTCTCGCCGGCGAATGCCGCGAGCAGCAGGGTGAAGCCGAGGAAGCCGAGCGAGGRCAGTACGTATCGGAGCAGCCGCCGCGGCCCGATCCGGGTGACGAGCCGCGCTGACGTCTGCGCCCCGATCACGAAGCCCACCGCGTTCGCCGCGAAGACCAGGCTGTACCGCTGGGCGGAGAGGCCGTACGTCTCCTGGAAGAGGAACGACGACGAACTCATGTAGGTGAAGACGCTGGAGACCAGCAGACCACCGGCGAGGGCGGCGCCGACGAAGCCGCGATCCGTCACCAGCACGCGGTAACGCCCGAGCGGCGCCCCCGCTCGCCGCACCAACGGGGCCGTCTCCCGGACCAGGAACGCCGCGACGGCGAGCACCGCCAAGCCGTAGAGCGCGATGCAGACGAACAAGCCTCGCCAGGACATGTGGCTCAGCATCAGCGAACCGGCGAAAGGTGCGACAACCGGCGCGAGCCCGGTCACCACGGCGAGCCGGGCTGCCATCCGCACGAACAGGGCACCGTCGAAGAGGTCGCGCACCATGGCCAGGGCCACGACGCCGCTGCCGGCGGCTCCGGCGCCCTGCAGCAGCCGGAAGACGAGCATGACTTCGACGGTGGGCGCCGCGGCGACGCCCAGGCTGCCGGCCACGTGCAGGGCGGTGGCCACCAGCAGGGGCCGGCGCCGCCCGATGCTGTCGCTCCACGGGCCGATGGCCAGCTGGCCCAGCGCGAAGCCGATGGTGGTGGCCGTCAGCGTGAGCTGCACGGCGGCTGCGCTCGTGCCGAAGTCGGCTTGGACGAGCGGGAACGCCGGAATGTAGAAGTCGACCGTGAACGGCCCGAGCGCGACGAGGAAGCCGAGCACGAGCAGGGTGCGGCATGCGGAATTCACGGGGGCCCTTGTCGATCGGGCAGCCGGTCAACGGCTGCACACTGCCCCCGGAGGGTCGTTGCCGGCCAGTCCGTGCAACGTTCTACAAAACAGCGTAGGCGGTATGGGAAGCCATCGTCAAGGAGGTGTCAGGCGGTCGTGTCGCGAGCCACCAGGCGCGGCGCGATGAGGTAGTGCACCGGTTGGGTGCGGCCGTCGATGCGCTCCAGCAGCAACCGGGCGCTGCGGGAACCGGTGAGCTGGGCCGACTGGTCGATCGTGGTCAGCGAGATGCGGCCGATCGTCGACATGTAGATATTGTCGTACCCGGCGACGCTGAGGTCTTCCGGAACCCGCAGCCCGAGTTCCTCGGCCGCGCGCAGCACGCCCAGCGCGGCGATGTCCGCGCCGGCGAAGATGGCGGTCGGCGGGATGGGACGGGCCAGCGCTTGCCGGGCGGCCTCGTATCCGCCTTCTTCCGAGTAGCTGGTGACGATGACGTCCGGCTCCAGCCCGTGCCTTCGCATCGTCTCCTCGTAGCCGTCGAGCCGTGGCGTGTGCGACAGGACGTACGGGCGTTCCAGGCCGCCCGAGGGCTGGCTGGTGTGCACGATGCGCCGGTGCCCGAGGGCCACCAGGCGGTCGACCATGAGGCGGGCGCCCTCGAAGTCGTCGCCGACGATCGTGTCGAAGGTGCCGGAGCCGCCATGCCGGGCCAGCACGACCGTCGGCAGGCTCGCGCCCAGCTTCTCCAGCCACGCCTGCTCCATCCAGGGCGCGATGACGATCAGCCCGTCGACCTGCCGGTCGATCAAGGCCTCGATGCTGCGCTTCTGCCGGTCGGGCGAGGTGCCGGCGGCGATCAGGATCTCCTGGTACGGCGTCGGCTCGAACTGTGCCGTGATGCCGTTGATGATCTGCGGCTGGAACGGCGAGGTCAGCTCGGTGAGCATCACGCCGACGGAGTACGAGCGGCCGCGCATGGCCCGGGCGCCGGTGTGCGGGCGGTAGCCGAGCGCGTCGATGGCGGCGGTGACCTTCTCCCGCATACCCTCGCTGACGCCGTACGCGTCCCGGACGACCTTGGAGACGGCCGAGACCGACACGCCGGCCTCGCGTGCCACGTCCTGGATGGTGACGCGGCGCGCCTCCTGGCTGTCCGGCGTCGAGACCACCCGCCGATCCTATGGGTGCGGGCGTGCTCGCGAGAGGAAGGACCGCTCGGCGCCCTCGACCACCCGCGCGGACCCCACCACGGCGAACGAGCCCGCCAGCGACCGGTCGTCGGAGTCGAGGCCGACGAAGACGTCCACCAGGGCCGGCTCGACCGCCACCTGGCGGGCGAGATTGGTGTACGCCAGTTGCGAGGCGTCGATCTCGAACGTGACGCGGCGGCTCTCGCCGGCGGCCAGCTCGACCCGGGTGAAGCCGGCGAGCTGCTGGGCGGGCCGGGTCACCGGTGAGGTGTTGACCCGCAGGTAGAGCTGCATCACCGTGGCCCCGTCCCGTGGCCCCGTGTTGGCGACGGTGGCGCTGACGTGGGCCGTGCCGTACGCGTCGATGTCGGCACCGCAGTCGAGGTCGCTCAGCGCGAACGTGGTGTAGCTCAGCCCATGGGCGAACGGCCACAACGGCGTCGCCTCCAGGTCGAGATAGTGACGGGAGACGCTGGGCGGCAACGGATTGCGGTAGCCCGACCCGGCCTTCTGGTGGTGGTAGACCGGGATCTGGCCGCTGTGCCGGGGCAGGCTGTACGGCATCTTGCCGCAGGGGTTGACCACGCCGAAGAGCACGTCGGCGATCGCCTGGGTGCCGAACGGTCCGGCGTACGGGGCGACGACGATGGCCGCGGCGTCCTGGATGACCTTCGGCAGCGCGTAGGCCCGGCCCTGCACGAGCACGACCGCCAGCGGGGTGCCGGTGGCCGCCACCGCCTCGGCCAGCCGCACCTGCGCCGCCGGCAGGGTGATGTCCGCGGTGTCGCTGGCCTCCCCCTCGGTCCGCTCCCCCGTGAACCACAGGCTCGCCCCGCCCAGCGCCAGCACGACGACGTCCGCCGCCCGCGCCGCCTCGACCGCCGGGTCGAGAGAACCTAGATCCTCGGTCAGGGTGCAGCCGCGCTCGACCCGGACCGTGCGGGCGTGATCACCGATCTCAGCCGCCAGCGAGGGAGCCACGCTGTCGCCGTCCCACGCTCCGAACAGGGCCGAATACCAGGCCGACACGGTCTCCTCGGCGCCGTTCATGGTGCCGAGCTCGCCGCGCATCACGGCCTCGTTGGCCTCGCGCCACGACACGTACGTATAGGTCGGGAACTGGAACGTCGGCGCGTCGGCGTGCGGCCCGATGACGGCGATGTCGAGCCCGCCGGGGGTCAGGGGCAGGATGCCGTTGTTCTGGCCGAGCACGATCGAGCGCCGGGCCAGCTCCAACGACAGGTCGGCGCCCTCGCGGGCCGCCGCGGCCACGTCGATGCTCTCCACCGGGTACGGGTGCTCGAAGAGCCCGACCTCGAACTTCGCCCGCAGGACCCGGCGGACGCAGTCGTCGACGTGCCGCACGTCGACCACCCCGCGCTCGACCTCGGCGGCGAGCACGTCGCCGTACCCGTACGGATTGGGCATCTCGACGTCGAGCCCGGCCCGGATGGCCAGGCGGCCGGCCTCGGCCGCGTCCTTCGTGATCCGCTGCCGGTCGACGAGCTGCTCGAGGGTGGTGTAGTCGGAGGAGACGAAGCCGTCGAAGCCGAGCGTGTCGCGCAGCAGGTCCTGCAGCACCTCCGGCGAGGCCCCGGCGGGTACGCCGTCGACGTCGGCGTACGAGTTCATCACCGACCGCAGCCCGGCCAGGCGAATCGCCGCCTCGAACGGATAGGCGAACAGGTCACGCGTGCGCCGGGCGCCGGACTCGAAGGCCGACAGGTTCAGGCCGCCCGGCGGCGCCGCGTATCCCAGGAAGTGCTTGCCGGTGGCCATCACGCCCTGCGAGACGTCGGTCCCCTGCAGGCCGCGCACATAGGCCACCCCCAAGGCCGCACAGAGGTACGGGTCCTCACCGAACGTCTCGTGCACGCGTCCCCACCGCGGGTCGAGGGCCACGTCGAGCACCGGTGACAGCGCGTGCATCAGACCGGTGCGGCGCATCTGCCGCCGGATCAGGTCGGTCATCTCTTCGACGAGGTCGGGGCTCCATCCGGCGGCGAGCCCTGTGCCGGAGGGGAACACCATGTGCCCACCGTTGAGGAAGCCGCTGAGCGCCTCGGCGTGGAAGAGCACCGGAATTCCGAGCCGGCTACGGGACAGCACCTGTTTCTGGATCGTGCCGACCATCGCGGCCAACTGCGCCGGGTCGTCGAGGATCAGCTGCGCCACATGCCCGGGCGGATGGCGCAGCACGTCCTCGGCGCCGTCGGCGTCGGTGCCGTCGGCCTTCACCAGCGACCACGCCATCCGGGCGGTGAGCTGATGGCATTTCTCGGCGGTGGTCATCTCGGCCAGCAGCAGCTCGGCCCGGTGGCCGGCCTCCAGGTGCTCGTCGCGCCAGGTGGGGCTCATGGGTAGTCCTCCACACGCCATTCGTCGTGCCAGTCGAGGAGGGCGCGTTCCCCGTCGAACCGGAAGGGTAGCCAGACGTAGTCGGCGATCGACGTGTCGATCTCCGTGAGCTCGGACCACGGGCCGTCGTGATGGCCGCCGAACGGGGCGAACCGCTCGGCGTGCATGGMGATCGCCGCCTCGCTGGAAGCGGTGTAGCGCGGCAGCCAGCGGTCGGCCAGCGCGATGTACAGGTCCTGCTTGTGCGGGTGCCGGAAGACCGAGCTGATTTGCGACTGGTAGGAACTACGGCTCGGGTCGCCGGGGTGCGGGTCGTTGAGAACCGTCCACGGGCCGTGGTAGCTGGGGGCGACGGCAACCTCGGACGGGTTCGGGTAGTAGCCGGTCGTGCCCGAGGTGACGAGATAGTGCCGGCCGTTCCGGGCGAAATAGGCGGGCGCTTCCCGGACGTACGGCGGTTGCACCAGCGGGAAGTGGGTGGAGTAATACCCGGTGACGCCGGTGTAGTCGTCGGTCAGGTCGGCACAGATCAGCTCGCTGTGCACGCGCTCGAAGTAGTAGTAGCCCTTGCCGTCGGTCGGGTCGACGACCAGGTCGAAGTCCCCGGCGTTCATGCCCAAGGGCTTCAGATCTTTCCCGACCATTTGGTACGGGCCCAGAATGTCGTCCGCCACGAGGACCGTCGAGCGTTGCCCGGCCGGGGACATGACCTTGATCCAGCACACGTACCGCCCCGAGCCCGAATGACGCAGGATATGCGGCCGGTCCATCGACATGGCCGGGTGCAGTGGTGCGGAGGGGTCGTCCACGTCGGGCGGGATGATCAGGCCACGGTCGGTCCAGTTGTAGAGGTCCGGTGACGAATAGCAGCGGACTCCCCAGTGCCAGATGCCGCTGCCCGGCGTCGAGCGTTCCTTGTTCTCGCCGTACCAGTAGAACGTGCCGTCGACGTGCAGAAGGGAGCCACCGTGGGCCTGGATCCGCTTGCCGTCGGTGTCGAGCCAGACCTGGCCGGGCGTGAAGGACGTCCGCATCAGGCCTTCACCAGCCGCACGGCTTGGTAGGGCTTGGCCGGCAGCGGGACGACCGCGAGGGTTTCGTACGTGCCGGGCAGCCGCTCGACGGTGCACTCCCAGGTGTCCAGGACGTCAACGTGCCAACGGCCCGGGGGCAGGAGGATATGACGCTCCCTCGGCCGGCCGAGGCCGTAGTAGTTGACGAGGTACTCGTCCTGGACACCGGCCCACGGCAGGTCGTAGTCGGACGGTAGAGGCTCGAGCACACCGGTCGGTGAGGCGGCGACGATCTCGGCCAGGAAGCCGATCCGGCGCGGGCTCGTGCCGGTCAACTGACCGCCCTTCGCCCACCAGATCCTCTCCTCGGCGTTCCAGTACGTTTCGCCGTGACCGACGTAACCGCCGCGCACCGCGCCTTCCCAGAATCGGCGCAGCATCTCCTCGCCGGTCAGGTTGCCCCAGTCGAACTCGAGGTCGCCCTCGTAACCGGTCTCGTCGATGACCACCGGCTTGCCCCAGCGCTCGCGCCAGCCGGTGACCTCCTCGACCCGGCCGTGCTGGACGCTGGCGTGGGTGATCCACGGCCGGGTGTGGTCGAAGTGCTCGATGAAGTTGTGGATGGACACCGGGTGCCCGTGCGGGTCCTCGGCGGTGAGGGTCTCACCGATCCGGTCCCAGTCCGCGATCGTCTTGCCGGGTACCGCGTCGTACTCGTTGGCCAGCGAGAACCAGACGTGCGCGTAGCCGGCCAGGCGCCGCACGACGTACCTGACGACTCGCTCGTCCACCGCCCGTCCCAGATCGGAGAAACCCCATTTGTCGTACGGGTGGAAGAGGATGACGTCGGCCTCGATGCCGAGTTCACCGAGACGGCGCACCTGCTCGTCGAGGCGCGCGAAGAACTCGACGTCGAACCGCGTGTGGTCGAAGGAGCCGTTGACCCGTGGGAACGGGAACTGGACGGGCTCGGCGTTGTTGAAGACGAAATGCTTGGGGAACAGGCACATACGCAGCTTGGTGAAGGGCGACGCGGCCAGCGTTTCCAGCGTCTGCTCCTGCGTCTTGTCGTCCTGGTGGTTCCAGGCGTACGCGGTGGTCCCCCACGGCCGGTAACGGGTTCCGTCCGCGTACGCAAAATGGAAGCCGTCCACCCGGACCGGCCCGTGCGCTCCCGGCGCCGCCGGGCCTACGGTCACCTCGCCCTCGATCCCGTCCAGCGCCGGGGTCGTGGAGGAGGTCACGAACTGCCACGTCCCCTCCTGTTCGGCGAGCGCCCGCAGCCGGTAGGTTCCGTCGCCGTCATAGAAGCCGCCGACCGTCCAGGACCGCTCGCCGCACCGGAACTCGGCGGTCAGCTCGACGTCGATGAACGGGTTCCCGTCCGACGGACCGCTCAGCTGGATCTCCAGCAGCCCCCACCGCGTGGGTGAGCCTGCGACGGTCCACGGCGCCGACGCGTGCGGCGCCGATACGCCGACCGCCGATGGCGCGATGGCGGCGGCGTGCGGCCGGAGAATGACCGGTTCCATCAGCGCGTCGATCTCGGCCCAGAACGCCGCCCTGGCCTGCTCGTCATCGCGCAGCCCCGGGGTCACCCGCAGGAAGAACAGGACGAGAAGCTCACGGACGTCGGCGCGGTCGACGGCCTGCGGCAGGAACCGTTCCAGTACGTCTCGTCCGCCCGGCGCGTCGAGCACCTGCCCGACGGTGATGAAATGCGTCAGCATGGAGACTCCTCAGCGGGGGTGGACGACGACGCGGACCCGATCCAGGTTTTCGACCATGGCGAACGACTCCGCGTGGCCGGACCGGGACGCGGCCACTTTGAGGGACACGTAGTAGGTGCCGGGTTCGGTGAACCGGTGGCTGGCGGTGAAGCCCGGGGTGGCCGGTGTGAAGGTGCCGGATCCGGTGACGTCCCAGCCGGCGGAGACGATCCTTCCGGCGCCGGGCGGTGTCGCGACCTGGGCCCGGAAGTCGACCTTCTCGCCGGCATTGACGTCGACGCGGTCGCGGCCGCGGACGGTGAGGTCGACGACGGGCTGGATGCCGCGCCGCTGGGCGGCCGTCGACGGGACGCGCACCTGGCCGCCGGTGACCGTGTAACGCGTGGACTGCGGTGGGCGCACGCCGCGCTCGGCCCAGGCCGCGAGGTCGCGCAGCGCCTGCTCCACGATCGGGTCGTACGAGACGATCCGGCTGGCCTTGGCCCCGGTGACCGGGCCTTCGAGATGGTCGGCGTTGTCGTTGTAGTACAGGCGGAAGTCGCCCGGGGACTGGACGCGCCGGGCGTACCAGTCGGCGTGCCACGGGTACGCGTCGCTGTCGACCAGGTTGTCGACCACGATGACCTTGCCGTTGATCCGGCCGGTGTAGGTGCCGCCGCCGGCTACGCTGGTCGCGATCGCCGGGCCGACCAGCAACGGCCGCTGCGGATAGCGGCCGCGCAGCGAGTCGAAGACGTCGTAACCCTCGCCCGCCGGCGGGACCTGGTGGCGGTAGTAGGAGGGCAGGGCGACGGCCCAGCGGTCACCGGTCCGGGCAAGCTCGGCCCGGACGATGTCGCCGAGCGCCGACTGCTCGGTGCCGAGGTAGCCGGGCTTGGACCAGAAGTCGTCGGCGTACGTGGGGTCGAGCTGCTTGATCACGGCACCGAAGCCGAGCAGGCCGTCCGGCGCCGACAGGCCGAGAACGTAGTCAGGGTCGGCCCAGGCCTTGAGTGGAACGCCCAGGCTCGTGGTCTCGTGCAGCATCGCCGCCTGCACCGGTGTGAGGCCGGTGTACGGGTTACCGGAGCCGCCCGGGCGTACGGCGTCCGCGATCTGGTCGGCCACGTCCCGCAGGACCATCCGGGCCTGCGCGCGCACGAAGAAGTTGATGGGGATGGAGGTGGGCACGCCGAGCACGACCGGGACYGCGCCCTCCCACACTCCGGTGGTGTTCTCGATGGCGCCGACGGTCTGGAAGGAGCCGCCGGACGGGCCGTACAGGTAGCCGTAGATTCGCCGGGACCCGGACCGGTAGTAGGCGGCCGCCGCGGTCTCTGCGAACTTCGCGGCCGCGGCGGCGTGGCGGTAGCCGCCTGTGCCGCTGGTCTGGAGGGTGTACGCGCCGCTGGCGGCCCCGAATGCGACCGCCCGGTCGAGGGCGTTCTCGGTCGAGATCGGGTACGTGTACTGGAAGAAGCGGCCCTGCCACTGCCTGGCCGGCGGCAGGTAGATCGTGAACTTGACTCCCGTACCGTCGAAGTGCCCGGACACCCGGCGATGCGTGACCGGGGTGCTCAGGTCCTGCTCGCTGTCGACGACAGGGTCGGCGTAGAGCGGGTCGACACAGCCGGGCGTGACCTGAACCGGCCCGCCGGGCGTGGCGGCGGCGCAGTCGGGCGGTGCGGCCGACGCGGCACCGGCCGGGACGAGGATGAGGCCGGCGGTGAGAAGGAGAGAGCTCAGGACAGCTTTCATGGCTGCTCCTGGGGGCGGTAGGTCACCGACCGGACGTGCGGTCCGGCGGTGGCGAGCATGCGGCCGGTGAACCCGGACGCGACTTCGGTGGAGAGGTAGCGCCCGTCGAGGCGGGCGAGTTCGTGCGAGCCGGCGGAGAGGACAATCTCGTCGGGCCCGGCGTCGCGTGACGGCGGTGGCACCGCCTCGATCCGCAGGACCGTGTGACCATCCGCGACGGGGAGCGTGGCGAGGACGGCGCCGAGGTCACCGACGCGGGCCGTCGCCTCGACCCGGTCGTGGTGGCGGGTCAGGCCGTACGCGTGCCGGTCGTCGATGCGCACCTCGAAGCGGCCCGGGCCGTCCAGCGTCGCTTCGGCGGACCAGCGCAGATCGCGCACCCGGGTGCACCGCAGGCCGCTGCCGTCGGCGACCCAGCGCAGATGCGGCGGTGAGTCGCCGAACACCTCCGTAAAGCCGGTGTCGAGCGGTGGGACCTGGTAGCGGTCCTCGTCGAAAACCGGCCAGCCGTCCACCCAGTCGATGCCGGCCAGGAACGTCTCCCGGCCCAGGACGTGGAAGCCCGGCGTCCAGCCGCGCGGCCGGGTACCCAGATAGACGGCGGCCCAGCCGCCGCCCGGCGCGCGGACCAGGTCGGCGTGGCCGGTGTTCTGCACCGGGTGGATGGTGCTGCGGTGGCTCAGGATCGGGTTGGCCGCACAGCCCTCGAAGGGCCCGGACGGGTGCGGGCCGCGCGCGACGGTGACGGCGTGCCCGCGCTCGGTGCCGCCCTCGGCGAGCAGCAGGTACCAGAGGCCGTCGATGGCGTACAGATGCGGCCCTTCGGCCGCGGCGAGTCCGCTGCCCTGCCAGATCGGGTACGCCGGGGCGAGGAACTTGCCCGACGAGATGTCGAGCGGGGCCTGGCGGATGCCGATCTCGCCCTCGGTGGGGCTCATCGCCTTCCAGCTCAGGTAGCACGTGCCGTCGTCGTCCCAGGCGAGGTCCGGGTCGATGCCGATCGCCTCGGGCACCCGAACCGGCTCGCTCCACGGGCCGGCCGGGTCGTCGGCGGTGACGATCAGCTGGCCGCCGTCGAAGTCGCTGACGTTCGTGGTGACGTAGACGAAACGCCCGTCGTGATGCCGCAGCGTCCCGGCGTACAGCCCGGAGGACGGGCGGCAGTCGCCGCGGGCGAACTGGCTGCGGCGGGTCAGGATGTGGCCGATCTGCGTCCAGCGGATCAGGTCGCGGCTGTGCCAGATCGGCGCGCCGGGAAAGTACTCGAAGCTGGAATGGGCCAGGTAATAGTCGTCACCGACTCGGCAGACCGTCGGGTCGGGATAGAAGCCCGCAATGATCGGCTCAGACATCGGTCACCGCCCCTCGGAGCACGACACCGGGTCAGCCACGAGCCAGCGGTGGTCGCCGTGGCCGACCGTCACGGGCTGCTCCGCGCCCGGCACGTGCACCTCGGCCGACGCGCCGACCGGCACGTGCACGTCGAGCCGCAGGTGGCCGGCCGAGCGAAGCCAGGACACCGAGGCTTTCCCGTACGGGGTCAGATGGGTGGCCGCAGCGCCGGTGAGCTCCGGCGTCAGCCGGGGGTGCACGAGCAGGCGCCGATATCCGGGAACGGCGGGTGCGAGCCCGGCCACCGTGCGGTGCAGCCAGTCGGCCACGGCGCCCAGGGCGTAGTGGTTGAAGGAGGTCATCTCCCCCGGGTTGATGGTGCCGTCCGGGCGCATGCTGTCCCAGCGTTCCCACACCGTGGTGGCGCCCATGGTGACCGGGTAGAGCCAGGACGGGCACTGCGTTTGCAACAACAGGCGGTACGCGACGTCGAGGTGGCCCGTGCTGGTGAGGGCGTCGCAGACCAGTGGCGTGCCGACGAAGCCGGTGGCGATGTGGAACCCGCCGTCGCGCACGAGCTCGGCCAGCCGGTGCCCGGCCGCCACGCGCTGCTCCGCCTCCGGCAGCAGATCCCACTCGATGGCCAGCGCGTACAGGGTCTGCGCGTCGGAGTGGATCCGGCCCTGCGGCGTCACGAAGGCCCGGACGAAGGCGGCCCGTACCTCGTCGGTCAGCGTGCGGTATTTCTCCGCGTCGGCGGCCCGGCCGAGCAGGCGGGCCGATTCGGCCACGATCCACGACGAGCGGGCGAAGTGGGCGGTGGCCACCACGTCGGGGTCGGCCTTGGCCCGGCCGGGGTTTTCCGGCGGAGCTGTCGGGTCGAGCCAGTCACCGAACTGGAAGCCGCCGCGCCAGAGCCGGTCCGGGCCGGCCAGGGCGGCGACCTTGTCGACCCAGGCGCTCATGCTCGGCAGTTGCCGTTCGAGCATCTGCAGGTCGCCGGTGCGCTGGTAGAGCGTCCAGGGCACGACGGTGGCGGCGTCGCCCCAGGCCGCCGCGGGCGTGCGGAACTCCGGGGCGCGATCGATTTCGGGGACGACGTGCGGCACCGAGCCGTCGGGGCGCTGCTCGGCGGCCAGGTCGGCCAGCCAGGAGCGCAGCAGGCCGGCGGTGTCGTACAGGAAGGTCGCGGTCGGCCCGAAGATCTGGATGTCGCCGGTCCAGCCGAGGCGCTCGTCGCGCTGCGGGCAGTCGGTGGGCAGGTCGACGAAGTTGCCGCGGGTGCTCCAGACGACGTTCTCGTGCAGCTGGTTCAGTTGTTCGTGCGAGGAGGAGAACCAGCCGGTGCGGCGCAGGTCCGAGCCGACGACGACCAGCGCGATGTCCTGCTCGCGCAGGTCCGGCACTCCGGTGACCTCGGCGTAGCGGAAGCCGTGCAACGTCAGCGAGGGCTCGAGCACCTCGTCGTGGCCCGACAGCACCCAGGTGTCGGTGGCGCGGGCCGATCGCAGCGGCCGGGTGCCCAGTTCCTTGTCTTCCAGCACCTCGGCGTGGCGGACCACGACCGTCGTTCCCGCGGGCAGGTCCCGGACGCGCAGGCGGATCCATCCGACGGCGTTCTGGCCGAAGTCGACGAGCGTCTTGCCGGCCGGGGAGGTCCACACCTTGCGGGCGGGCAGCACGCTGGTCGGCCGGATCGGAGGGCCGTCCGGGGCGACGAGCCGCGTCAGATCGCCCTCGACGATGTCGACGCCGGTCGCCGGTGCGTCGTGCGGGCGCAGGTCGGTCGTCTGGCCGTCGTACAGGTCGTCGGCCAGCACCTCGCTCGGCCGGGCATGCCAGGTGCCGTCGGTCGCCAGTACGCGGACGGCGCCGTCGAAGGTGGTGATCTCCAGCTGGGCGAGCAGGGCGAGGCGGTCGCCGTAGATCGCGCGCTGGTTGGTCCAGCCGAGCCGTCCGCGGTACCAGCCGTTGCCGAGCACGAACTCCAGGACGTTCTCGCCCGGCCGGATCAGGGTCGTGACGTCGTAGACGTGGTAGCGCAGCCGGTGCTCGTACGATGTCCAACCCGGCGCGAGGACGGTGTCGTCGACGCGGCGGCCGTTGATCGACGGTACGTAGATGCCGTGGGCGGTGGCGTACAGCCGAGCGCTGCGGACCGGCCCGGGCACCTCGACGTGGCCGACGACGACGGGCGCCCGTTCGCCCGGGTCGACCGGGCTGATGAAGCGCGCTGTCCAGTCGGCCGCGTCCAGCAGGCCCGCCTCGACGGTGGCCGCTTCGCTCCACGGGCTCCAGTGATCGCCGTACGCCACCCGGACCTTGACCTCGGCCCGCTCGCGTGAGCGCAACGGCCGGGCCGGCCATGGGACCAGCACCTGCTCGGCGCTGCGCACGGTGAAGACCTTGCCGGCGACCTGGACCTCGTAGGCCGTCTGGCGCCAGCCCTCCTCCGCGCGCGTGACGGTCCAGGAGAGCCGGGGGGCTGGGGTGCCGAGGCCGAGCACCGGGCCGGGCTCGGTGCGGTGTTCGAAACGAGGTGCGCAGGGCTGAACCATGCAGAGACTCCCGTGACGAGGGGTGGAAGGTCAGAGGGCCAGGCGCAGCCGGCGCCGCTCGCGCTGCTTGCGCGGGTCGGCGACCGGCGCGGCCATCTGCAGCCGGCGGGTGTATTCGTGCCGCGGTGCGGTCGCGACCTGGTTCGCCGCACCGAGTTCGACGATCTCTCCGCGATACAGGACGGCGATGCGGTCGCTGATCTCGTTGACGACGCCGAGGTCGTGGCTGATGAACAGGTAGGCCACCCCGGTCGCCTCCTGGATGTCGCGGAACAGGCGCAACACGCGCGCCTGCGTGGTCACGTCGAGCGCGCTCGACGGCTCGTCGCAGACGATCACCGCCGGATCCAGGGCGAGTGCGCGGGCGATGGCCACCCGCTGGCGCTGCCCGCCGGAGAACTCCCGCGGGTATCGGTTCGCCGCGTCAGCGGGCAGGCCGACCGCGTCCAACAGCTCTTTCACGCGGGTGCGTCCGCCCTCGACACCGGCCGTGGTGAGCGGTTCGACGAGGATGTCGCCGACCGTCATGGACGGGTTGAGTGACGAGTACGGGTCCTGGAAGACGACCTGCACGTCGCGGGCGAGCTCGCGGCGGCGGGCCCGGGGGACGTTGCTGATGATCTCGCCGCGGAACTCGACCGTGCCCTCGCTGACCGGGGCCAGGCCGAGGATGGCCCGCCCGATGGTGGTCTTGCCCGAGCCGGACTCGCCGACCAGGCTCAAGGTCTCGCCGGCGGCGAGGTCGAAGGAGACGCCGTGGATGACGGTGGTCGAGGCCCGCCGGCGGCCGGCGAACCGGACGACCAGGTCGCGGACGCGCAGCAGCGGTTGATCGGTCATGTCAGATCTCCATCAGCTCGACGCTGCGCGAGGACGAGAGCAGTTCCCGGGTGTACGCCTGTTGCGGGGACTCGAAGATGGCGTCGACGTCGGCGCGTTCGACGATGTTTCCTTCCTTCATCACGCTCACGGTGTCGCACAGATCCGCGACGACGCCGAGGTTGTGGGTCACCAGGATCATGGCCAGACCGCGCTCCTGGCTCAGTTCGCGCAGCAGTTCGAGGACCTCGGCCTGGACGGTGACGTCGAGGGCGGTGGTGGGCTCGTCGGCCACGATGACGTCCGGGTCGGCGGCGACCGCGCCGCAGATCAGCACGCGCTGGGCCATGCCACCCGAGATCTCGTGCGGGTACAGGCCCATCACCCGCTCGGGATCGGTGATGCCCACCCGGACCAATAATTTGGTGATCCGCTCCCGGGCCTGTTTCGCGTCGAGAGTGGTCACCGCGCGCAGCCCGTACGTCAACTGTTTGCCGATGGTGAAGGACGGGTCCAGATTGGACATCGGCTCCTGCGGAACGTACGCGATGCGGCGCCYGCGGGCCGCCCGCATCTTCGCGACGTCGGCCAGCAGATCCTCGCCGGCGAGCAGGACGCTGCCGCCCAGGACCAGCGCCTCGCGCGGGAGGAGGCCCAGGGTGGCGAAGGCGATCTGCGACTTGCCGGAGCCGGACTCCCCCACCAGGCCGTGGATCTCGCCGCGCCGCACATCCAGGTCGGCGCCGTGCACTACCTCCCGGATCTCCCCGCCGGCCATCGGGTAGGCGACCCGCAGTCCCCGGACGGAGAGCACGACATCGTTGGAGCTCCCGACGAGGATCGAGTCCTCGGTCGGCTCGACCTGCTGCGCCGCCGTCACCGCAGCGCGGCGGGCCCGTAGCGACAGTGTCTTGCTGCGGGCCGAGGACTGCAGGACGTCGCTGAGCGCGTTGCCGAGCAGCACCAGGGCCAGGATGGTGAGGCTGATCAGCAGCGCCGGCCAGACCACGGCCCACCGGTTGTTGTAGATGCCGTTGAACGAGTTCTGCAGCACGATGCCCCACGACGCCCCGGCCGGGTCACCGAGGCCGAGGAAGGACACGCCGGCCTCGATGCCGATGCCCGCGGCCAGCACGAACGAGCTCTGGATGATGACCGGCGCCCGTACGGCCCAGAGCACGTGCCGGCCGACGATCCGCAGGTCGGACAGGCCGGCCACGCGGGCCGCGTCGACGTAGAGCTCGTTGCGCACGCCCAGCACGACGTTGCGGACCAGGCGGTAGTAGGTGGGGGCGATCAGCAGGCCGAAGACGGCCATCGCGGCCGGGATGTTCGGGCCGGTCAGGGCGTACAGGGCGATCAGCAGAACGATGCCGGGCAGCGACATGACCACGTCGGAGACGAAGCCCGCCGCGACCTCGAACCGCCCACGATAGAAGCCGGCCACCAAGCCGCTGGTGACACCGACAGCCAGCGAGATCACCAGGATGATGGCGCACGCCAGGACGGTCTGCCGCGAGCCCCACATGAGCCGGGACAGGATGTCGCGGCCGGCGCTGTCCCCGCCGAGCAGGTGCCCGTCGCTGAACGGCGCGGCGTTGGTGGCGTCGAGGTCGGTTTCGGTCGGCGAGTACGGCGCCAGCCACTGGCTGGTCACCGCGACCAGCACGACCGGGGCGAGAAAGGCCAGGCACACGGCGCCCTGYGGGTTGCGCAGGAGTTGCCGGAACACCCGGCGCCGGGTGTCGCCCACTACCCGTTCGGCGGTCATCGGATCCTCGCCTTCGGGTTCAGCACAGTGGTGGCCAGGTCACCGAGGAAGTTCACGACCAGGACGATCACGATCGTCACGAGCACGGTGCCCATCACCATGGGCACGTCGTTGACCTGGGCCGACTGGTTGGCCAGCTGGCCCATGCCGGGCAGCGCGAACACCTGCTCGACGAAGACCGCCCCGCCCAGCAGGCCCAGCGTGGTCAGGCTGAGCACGGTCAGACCGGGTCCGGCGGAGTTGCGCAGCACGTGCCGGAAGATCACGTGCCGTTCGCTGATCCCGCGGGCCCGTAACGTACGGATGTAGTCACGGCCCAGCGTGTCCAGCACCGCGGTCCGGAACTGCGCGGCCGCGCTGGCCACCGCACCGACCAGCAGCGCCAGCACCGGCAGGGTCACCGACTTCGCCCAGCCCGAGACGCTGATCTCGGGCGTGACGTAGCCGGTGGCCGGCAGCACCCGCCAGGCGATGGCGAAGGTGAAGACCAGGACGATGGCGATGATGAACGACGGGATCGCGGTGCCCAGCACGGTCACGAACTGCAGGAGACGGTCGACCCAGCCGCCCTTGACGGCGGCCGTGACGCCGAGCAGCACGCTGAGCACGACCGTCAGGAGCAGGGTGATGATCACCAGGGCGAGGGTGACCGGCACCCTCGACGAGAGCGCCTCGGTCACCGACTGTCCGGTGTAGAACGACTCGCCGAGGTCGCCGGTGACCGCGTCGCGCAGCCAATGCCAGTACTGCACCAGCAGCGGCTGGTCGAGACCGAGAGTGACGACCTCACGCTGGACGTCCTCCGGCCGGGCGTTCAGGCCCAGCACCGCCCGGGCGATGCCGTCCCCGTTACCGAACATCAGCGTGAACGTGGCGAAGGTGACCACCAGCAGCACGGCCAGCGAGCGCGCGAGGTTCTTCAGCAGCGTGAGCATCATCGCAGGTCTCCCGGCTACTTGAAGTCGCGCAGCTTCGGGGTCAGCGCCTCGTGGTCCGAGACGTGATCGATCTTCACGTCCGGGCTGTGCGCGTAGAACCCGTCGGGGTTGACCATCGGCGCGAACCAGGCCTGCTCAATGACATACTTGTTGATGTCCTGCTGGGCGGTCTTGCGGGTGGCCTCGTCGCCGGTGAGGATCTTCTTCCACAGACCATCCACCGTCGCGTCGGGTTGGTGCTCGAGGTTCCAGTAGCCGGTCGATCGCACCACGATGTCGATGTCGAGCAGCGACTGGCCGAAGTTGCCGAGCTGCCACAGGACCACCGGGTAGGTGCCGCTGAGCAGGTCATCGATCGCGTTCGCGCCGGAGAGCGGCACCTGCTTGACCTTGATGCCGAGCAGGCCGAGCTGCTGCGTCACGTATGGCATGAGGGTCTCGTGGTTCTGACCGGCCATGGTCGGCAGGCTCAGGTCGAAGCCGCTGGCGTAGCCGGCCTCGGCCATCAGCGCCTTGGCCTTGGTGACATCGAAGGGGTACGGGTCCGCCATGCCGTCGATGTACGCGTCGCTGCCGGGCCGGAAGATCTGGTACGCCGGTTTGCCGTGACCCTGGTAGAGGTTCTTCACCATGGCGTCACGGTCGAAGACCATGTTGATCGCCTGGCGCACCTTCAGGCTGCCCAGAGCCGGGACCTCCTTACCCAGGTGATCGGTGAGCAACAGGCGCGTCGTCTGGCCCTGCATCGTCACCACGTTCAGGCCTGAGGCCTCGACCTCGTTGTAGCTGGCCGCCGTGATCAGCGAGCCGTCGACCTGCCCGGTCTTCAGGGCGCTGACGCGCGCGGTCTCGCTCTCGATGACCTTCAAAACCAGTTTCTTGTACGGGTAAGCGGCAGTGTTCCAGTGGCTCTCGTTCTTGGTGAACGTGTACACCGAGCCGCGGGTAGTGGCGGTTTCGTCCAGGACGTACGGACCGGATCCGACCGGCTTGTCGTTGACCTTGCCGGAGTCGAGCAGCGCCTTGGTGGTGATCTTCGGGTTGCAGACCCGGTTAATGATCATGGGCTGCGCCTCGGGCCAGGTGAGGGTGATGTTCTGCGCGTCCGGAGCGTCGGTCTTGAGGCCCTTGTAGTCGCCCTGGGACCCGCCGTGCGAGGTGAGGTACTGGAACGATGCCGCGACGGCGGCCGAGTCGACCGGCGTGCCGTCGGAGAACTTCTGGCCCTCGCGGATGTGCGCGGTGAAGGACTTGCCGTCCGCGCTGACCGTCCACTTATCGGCGATGTCGGCCTCCGGCTTGCCGAAGGCATCGCACTTGATCAGGCTGTCCCAGATGGCTTCCGGTCCCCAGCCCTGGTATCCAGGCTGGTTCGAGGGGTCCCAGCCGGTGATGTCGGCCGACATGGCGAGCGTGAGCGTGTTCTTGGTGGCGCCGGCGGACGACTCGGCACCTGGCGCCGCTCCTCCGGTGCACCCGGCCAGCAGCGCGGCGAGCGCCACCGCCGAGACGAGTGCTAACTTACTGCGTCGCATGAGCAACTCCTTCGAGGGTGCCGCAGACGGGGCACTCGGGCTTCGAGGGGAGGAAGTTTGTGCAACGTTCCACGCGGCACTGTAGGGACGTGCGTCACAGCCCGTCAATAGCCCTGCTGAAACCCCGGGAGCCCTGCTGAAACCCCGGGGTAACGATTTTGAAGCGAGCCAATTGTCGCGCCGACGCTTCGTAGAACGTTGCACAACGCCCGCATCGTCAGTACGCTCCGCGACGTGGCAGACCCCGAGGGAACCGAACGCACCACCATCCAGGACGTCGCCGCCGCCGCCGGCGTCTCAGTCTCGGCGGTCTCGAAGGTGCTGCGCGGCGCGTACGGAGTCAGCCCGCAGATGCGCACCCGGGTAACCGCCGCGATCGACCGGCTCGGCTACCGCCCGCACACCGGCGCACGGGCGATGCGCGGCCGCACGTACACCGTCGGCGTAGTCCTCGTCGAACTCACCTCGCCGTTCCAGACCGAGGTGGCCAAGGGCATCAGCGACGCGCTCGAGGACACGTCGTACCAGGACATCCTCGTCACCGCCGGCGCGACCCCCGAGCGCCAGAAGAGCCGTATCGAGGCCCTGCTCGACCGCCACGTCGACGGGCTGGTGCTKATCGCGCCCTGGATCGAAGTCGCGTGGATCGAAAAGATCGCGCAAGCCCTCCCGGTGGTAGCTGTCGCCCTGCACGGCACTCCCCGCAACTTCGACACCGTCGTCGACGACGAACGGCTGGGCGCCCAGCTGATGGTCGACCATCTCGTCGCGGCCGGGCACCGGCAGATCGCGCACACCAGTGCGCCGCGGGCCGCGTTCGAGGACACGTTCGTGCTGTCGCACACGGCCCGGCGCCAGGGGTACGAACAGGCGATGCGCAGCCACGGCCTGCGACCGGACGTCATCGAGACCTGGCTGTCGGAGGAGGGCGGCCATCAGGCCGCCCAGCAGGCCTTCGATCGGGCCCGCCCGCCGACCGCGATCTTCGCCGGGGCCGACATCGCCGCGTTCGGCGTGCTGCGTGCCGCCGAGGAACGCGGGTTGCGGGTGCCGGAGGACGTGTCGGTAGCCGGCTACGACAACATCTACACCTCCACGATCAACCGGGTCTCCCTGACCACCGTCGACCAGTCCGGCCACGGCACGGGCGCGGAAAGCATCCGTCTGCTGCTCGAACGCATTGAAGGCCGCGCCCAGCCCCGGCAATTCGTCGTGTCCCCGCACCTGGTGACCCGTCGGACCACCACAGCCCCGTCCGGCACCGGGATCAGCAACCGTGGGCGCACGGTCTGAGGCCTCACGCTGGCCCATKGCCCGGTAGGCGTCCGGGGTCTGCTCGAGGCCGACCGTCCGGTCGAGCGCGTTACAGATGCGCCAACTTCTCACTGGATGTTTACGTAGTCCTGGTGACGATAAGTCGCCTTTGATGCCGACGGCTTTTGTGCCTTTCGCCCTGTAGGGGCATGTCCGTGCGT
>NZ_MAXA01000168.1 GCF_001854695.1 Parafrankia soli | reverse complement strand
TGGGCGGCGCCGTTCGCCGCGGCGGCGGTGTCGGTGTGTGGGAGCAGGACCTGGGCGGCCTGTGCCGGGGTGGTCGGGGTCGGTGGGTAGAACAGCCGCGCCAGCCCGTACCCTGCGAGCCCTCCGGCGGCCTGGACGGCGATGAACGCCGGTACGGAGGCGGGGGCGATCCCGGCGAAGGTGTCGGAGAACATCCGTCCGACGCTGATCGCGGGGTTCGCGAAACTGGTGGAGCTGGTGAACCAGTACGCGGCGCCGATGTAGGCGCCGACCGCGGCCGGGGCCCGTTCGCCGCGCCCGGAACGCACCAGCGCGAAGATCAGGAGGATGAGGCCGGCGGTCGCGACGACCTCGGCCAGCAGGTGTGACCCCGACGCCCGATGGTGCGTGGAGATCGAGACCGCCGACCGGTCGAACATCAGGTTCGCCAGCACCGCTCCCGCGATACAGCCGGCGATCTGGGCGGGCAGGTAGGCGGCGGCATCCCGCCACGACAGCCCCCCGAACGCGGCATCGACCGCCGTGACCACGGGATTGAAGTGCGCCCCGGACACCGGGCCGACCATCAGGATGATCGCGTACAGGCCGGCGGCGGTCGCCGCGGCGTTCTCGACCAGCTGCAGACCGATCTGATCGGGGCTGAGCTGCTGCGCGGCGATCCCCGACCCGATGACCAGCGCGGCGAGCAGCATGCTGCCCACCGCTTCGGCGGCCAGCCGCCGCACCAGCGGCGGCTGACTCTCCCCGTCGCCCGACATCTCCGGGGTCAGCGTGCCGTGCCGGCGGACGCCGGTTCGATCGTCACCGTGGGAGCGCACACCGGCCCGCAGTCACACGCCGACCCAGGACCATCGCCCGGCTCGACGGTCCGCAGCTGCGTGCCGCTGCTCTCGGCGATGTCGGCGAGCACCGTGTAGATCTCCCACGGCGCACCGTCCGGGTCATCGACCCACACCTTGTCCTGCAGCGCGTAGCAGCAGGCGGTGTTCTCCTCGACCGCCGTGACCAGCCCGGAGTCCTGCAGCCGGGTCGCGGCGGCGGACACCTCCTCCGACGTCTCGATCTCCACCCCGAGGTGGTTCAGCGCCCCCGCCACCCCAGCGCCACGAGCGTCCGGGTTCTCGATCAGCACCAGCTTCAACGGCGGCACGTCCACGGCGAAGTTCGCGTACCCCGGCCGGCGCTTCGCCGGCTCCACCCCGAACAGCTTCGAGTAGAACTCCACCGCCGCGTCCACATCGGACACGTTCAACGCCAACTGCACCCTGGCCATCACAACCACCCTCGCATCGACATCGGTCTATGCCTGTCGAGCCGAGGATGGACGTGCACATAGACGGCTGTCAATAGCTGAGGCATGCTGGAGGCATGGCGACCACCTCCCCACCGGCGGCCCTCCCCGTCACCGAGACCACGGGCGACCACTCGTCCAGCCTCGCGGAGACGATCGCCGCCTGCTGCACCC
>NZ_MAXA01000167.1 GCF_001854695.1 Parafrankia soli | reverse complement strand
GAAGACGCCTTTCATGGGCCCATTATCCGGCCTGGGCCGGAGTGACAGGCCTGTTCAGGCGGGGGTGTCGAAGCCGGCGAACAGGTCGCGCGGCCGCAGGACACGGGCCGCCTCAGTGATGGAACCGGACAAGGAGGGATAGATCGAGAAGGTGTGCGCGATCTGGTCGACGGTCAGACCGTTCTCCACCGCGAGTGAAATTGAGAGGATCAGTTCACTTGCACGCGGAGCAACGATGACGCCACCCAGGACGCTGCCACTTCCGGGCCGGCAGAACAACTTCACGAAGCCATCCGCTATCCCCATCATCTTCGCTCGAGGATTGCGCATCAGTGGCACTGTGGTGACCTCGGCGGCGATCGCGCCGGAGTCCTTCATCCGCTGGGTCACCCCGACGGTGGCGATCTCGGGCTCGGTGAAGATGTTCGACGACACGGTGCCCAGGCGCAGCGGGGTCACCGCCTCGCCGAGGGCGTGCCACATCGCGATCCGGCCCTGCATCGCGGCGACGGACGCCAGCGGGAGCACGCCGGTGCAGTCGCCGGCCGCGTACACGCCGGGAACCGACGTCCGGGACATGCGGTCGACGACGACGTGGCCGCCGGAGCCGAGCCGGACGCCGACCTCGGTGAGACCGAGGCCCTTCGTCCGCGGCACCGAACCCACCGCCATCAGTGCGTGRCTGCCCGTCACCGTCCGGCCGTCGGTGAGCTCGACGAGGACGCCGTCACCGATCCGGCGCGCCGCGGCGGCCCGGGAGCGGTTGAGCACCTCGATGCCGCGGCGGACGAAGACGTCCTCGATCACCCGGGCCGCGTCCGGGTCCTCGCCGGGCAGCACCCGCTCGCGTGAGGAGACAAGTGTCACCTCGGCGCCGAGCGCCCGGTAGGCGCTGGCGAACTCGGCGCCGGTGACGCCGGAACCGACCACGACCAGGTGCTCGGGGATCTCCTTGAGGTCGTACAGGTGGCGCCAGGTGAGGATGCGTTCGCCGTCCGGCTCGCAGCCGGAGATCTCCCGCGGCGACGCCCCGGTGGCGACCAGGACGATGTCGCCGACGAACGTCTCGCCGTCGGACGTCTCGACCGCGTGCGGGCCGACCAGGCGTCCGGTGCCGTGCACCACCTCGACCCGCTCCCGCTCCAGGCGRCGCTCGATGTCGGCGGACTGGGCCCGGGCCAGCGCCCGCACCCGTTCGTTGACCTGCTCGGGGTCGACCGTGACCACGTCCGGTGGAGTGAGGTGGGGCAGGCCGGTCAGCTCCCAGCTGCCGACCTCGGCCGAGGGGTCGCCATGTGGGCGCACCCCCAGGGCCGGCGCCATCGCGAAGTTCGTCATCGTCTCCGATGTCGCGATGAGGGTCTTCGACGGCACGCAGTCGGTCAGGACGCACGCCCCGCCGATGCCGTCTGAGTCGATCACGGTCACGGTCGCGCCGAGGGACGCGGCGACCAGGGCCGCCTCGTAGCCGCCGGGTCCGCCGCCAAGGATGACGAT
>NZ_MAXA01000166.1 GCF_001854695.1 Parafrankia soli | reverse complement strand
CTCCTCGTTGCCGAGGCTGTAGCGCCAGGTGGGCATCAGGCCACCACTCCGCCCCGGAAACGGACGACGCGATTGTCGTCGGTGAAGTGGCCGGTCTGACCGATGCGGATCAGATCGTCGCGCACGAGGTCGGCGACGTCATCGAACTGGCTGTCCCATCCATCGGCCAGCGTGGCCGTGGTGGTGCACACGACGTCGAGGTTGTGGTCGGAGTCGACTCCGACCTCGGTGGCCTGCGGCCAGGTCTGGCGCACGGTCGCCGCGATGCGCTCGGCCAGCAGGCCGGCCAGTTGCTCACCGGCGCGACCGGCGACCTCGGTGTGGTGGGTGAAGGTCGCATCGGCGGTTGCGATGCGGTCCTCGAGGTCAGACATCAGGCCACCGCCCCGCGGCGCCGGATGTGGATCTCCTCGGCGGCGTCCGCGATCCGGTTTCGCGCGTCTCCCGGCCCGTCCGGGACGAGCCGGCCGGCGGCCTCGAGCAGTGGACGGCTCGGGAAGAACCGGGACGCCGTAAAGGTCAGCACGTCGTCCGAGTCCGCTTCGCTCGCGGACACGGTGTCGGTGCACGGGTCGAACCCGGAGAGGTCGCTGCCATCGAGCTCGGCGGCGATATCGCCGAGCGGTGCGCCTTCGGCGACGGGCAGGATGTACCGGATGGTGCGGGTGACCATCACCGCGCGCTGCGGGACGGTGTCATCGAAGATCTCGTCGTAGTTCATCCGACCGCCTCAACGCCGACGACGACGGGCTCGCCGACCTCGACGACGGGCTCGTCGACTGGCGCCCACGCCAGTGCGGCCACCTGGGCGAGGTCGCGCGCGTGCTGGGGGTCGTGGGCCTGGCCGGTCCACCTGGTGGCCTGGACCCGCGTGGAGTGGGTCTCCCGCTGCAGGTCGACTGTGTAGTCGCGCATTGATCTCCTTTCGGGGGTTAGCCAGGCTTCGGGGTCAGGGCGGTCAGCCATCCCCGTGGCCTGGCCGGTGCTACGCCGCGGCCGTCGCCCGCGCGCGGTAGCTGCGCAGTGCGCAGTCCTTCAGGTCCGGGCCCGTGAACTGCCATCCGGCCCGTCGCGTGACCTGGACCCCGGACAGCACGTCATTGCGCGCCCAGGCGACGACCGTTCGCGGCTTGACGTTGAAGAGCGCGGCGGCCGTCGTGGCGTTGATCGGCCCGTCCTTCGTGGCCTCGTCGATCTGGACGAACAGCTGCACGAGGCCGTCGGGCACGGTGCTCGCTGCCTGCGTGTTGATGGGCGTCATCACCTCCTCCATCTGGCGTTGTACTCAACCCATCGGCAGTCTATGTCAGTAGAGCGCTAGAAGTCGACAGGTCGAGGTTTGCGGGTTATCACCTTCTAGTGCCACACCGCGTCTGACCGCGGCTGCGGCGCCATAGCTTCGCAGCCATCTGCGATGCTGTGTCCATGACGGAGGGACAAGAGGCGCCGCAGACGCTCGTAGACGGACGGGGGCGCGCTGTCACAACCCGTGAGCAGTCTCAGCGACTGCACGCC
>NZ_MAXA01000165.1 GCF_001854695.1 Parafrankia soli | reverse complement strand
GGTCGAGAACTGGTTCGGTATTCTCACCCGGCACGCACTCCAGCACGGGGCGTTCGTCTCGGTCCAGGACCTCGTCAACACCATCAACAACTATGTCGAGAACTGGAACTGGGACGCCCATCCGTTCGAGTRGACAGCCACCGCAGAAGAGATCGTAGCCAAGGTGGAGGTACTCCACCGGGAATTCAGGAAGCTGCTCGCCAACAACTTGTGACGACTTTAGTTATGTGTCATCGGAAAGAATTTTGGTTTACAGTCTACTAGTCCGGGTGTCTACCGAAGCGGGTACGTTCCAGGACTTCCTTGGCTTCCATATCCAGCGGAGGCGCAAGCGAGGAACCAGCAGGCACTACGTCTACACCTATCCATCGAAGAAGGCGTTGGCCTCGATCACGGAGAAGGTGCGGGCAGTCACCAACAAGAGAGGACAACRTACCCTCGCTCACCTGCTTCGCCAGCTCAACACGGTGATGCGGGGATGGTGTTACTATTTCCGGTTCGGGTCGTCTACAGCCACGTTCCACTATCTCGATGCCTTCAGTTGGCGTCGGGTGACCTTGTGGCTGAGGAAACAGCATCCCGGGATCGACTGGAAGACTCTGCGACGGCGCTATCTGACCGGAGATCCCGGTTGGCGACCCGAAGAGGACGGGATCACGCTATTCGTCCCCCAGCGGGTGAAAGTAACCCGGTATCGCTGGCGGGGCTACAACATCCCGACACCATGGGCGAGATCCGCGACGGCCTGAGCCGCGTGGTCCGAAGGGGATCCGTGGAGCGCCGGATGCGGTGAGAGTCGCATGTCCGGTGCGGAAGGCGGCCCGGGGAAACGGGCTGGTAGCAATACCAGTACCGCGTCCCGGGCCGACCTTACTCCACCACCGGGCTGTCGCAGCAGGCCGGTGTCGGTGCCGAAACCGCTGGCATCCGCCGCTTCCTCACAACGCAACAGTGCCCGAGCGGGCTGCCTAACGACGCGGACCAGGACCGATGGCCCAGTTCTGGCACCCCACACCCGACCCACAGCCCACGGTCACCCCGATCCCGGATTCCATCGTCCGCCGCACCCGCATCCTCGGCGGCATGATCAACGAGTACCGCAACGCCGGCCGACAACTCCCATAGACGATCACCTCAACMGCAAAAAGCCAGCCCACAGACCGAAACTCAGATCTTGGAGTCCTCCAGGCACCAGCCCAACGCAGGTGTGCTCCGGCGTGTCGCCGCACCTTCGAACGAATGTTCGGCTACTGTTGCCCACAGACTCTCCGCCGTCCACAGAACCGACCCGACTTCCGAAACTGTCGGTCCCACGGCCTAGCGTCGGCTCGTGGCCAAGACCCGCCGACCTCAGTCAGCATGGAGTAACTCCAATGGTGGGACCCGACCGCGAGAAGGCGTTGGAGAACGCTCTCGCGCAGATCGACAAGCAGTTCGGCAAGGGCTCGATCATGCGGCTGGGTGACGACACCCGGCCGCCGATCCAGGCCATCCCGACCGGATCCATCGCGCTGGATGTCGCGCTCGGTATCGGGGGCCTCCCT
>NZ_MAXA01000164.1 GCF_001854695.1 Parafrankia soli | reverse complement strand
GACTGGGACGAACCGGTCGCGGCCCCCGCCGTTCAGCGCATCGAGTCCGGATGGCCGGCAGGCACGTGATGAGCACCTGCGCCGACCGTCCGGTCTACTTCACCATCGCCCAGCTCGCCCGCCGCGTCGGCCTCTCTGACGGCCGGGTCCGAGCCCTGTGGGCCACGCAGCGAGCAAGCCTCCCGATCCCGGACGCACTGGACGCGGATCAACGACCTCTGTGGCTCGCCTCAACGATCGAGGCCTGGTGGGCGCTGCGGAAGCGGCCCGCAAGCGAACTGGCCGCGACGCTGATGGCCAAGGCATCTCCAGGTAGCCCCGAGGACGCCTGGCTGCGCGAGCAGGTCGGCGAGCTGACCGGAGGTAGAACGGCATGATCGACCCACCGGAGCTGGACACGGTCGCCGAGGCATTTCAGCCGGACGTCCCCCGTCACCGCGCGGAAGGCGCCGCGCAGGACGTGATCGCAGCGGCCGACCGTCAAGGCCGAGCCCTGGGCGACGACGAGGTCGAGAACCTGATCGCATGTCGGGTCCCAATGCTGGCGGCCCGGGAGGTCGCCCCGCGCGTCGCCGCCGCCCTCCGGAAGTCCCGCGGGGGCGTGTGATGGCCAAAGAGAAAGAGGACCCAATGGACGACGACCGCGAATTCGAAAGCGTTCGGCAGGACCTGCTCGGCGAGCAGCGTTCCATGGACATCAACCGGCGGATCATGGGAATCGACTCCCGGGATCCACTTCTGGCCGACCGGCTCTACCACGACCCGGACATCATTGGCCGCGGCCGCCGTCTGGCCGCCGCCGAGAACCGCCGCGCCGAGTACGCCGGCGAAGCCCTGAACTGGCTGACCGGCAACGGGTCTCGGCCCCAGGGGGATGGATGATTCGCCACCCGGCCGCACAGCACCTGTCCCGGCGGGACGCCGAGAGCGGCCCGGCACTCCTTCGCACGTCCGGTGATCTTTCAACTTCTAGCGACCAACCCTGACCCCATCTGGAGACTCCCCATGGTCGACCTGCCACCCCTTCTCGATCAGCCCACCTTCGACGCCCAGGCTGACGCCGCGACCCGCGTGCACAAGCTGGCGATCCCCCGGCACGTGACCATGTACGCCGAGCGCAGGAAGAACGCCTTCGGCCCCGACCACCACTACGCGGTGACCGGCTTCTATCCGCGCGGCGAGGAGGCGTTCACCGAACAGATCGTCCCCGGCAGCCAGGCCGAAGACGCCAGCGAGGCGATCCGGGTGCAGCTCGGCCGGTTCCGCGAGCGGGGCTGGTGACCGTGCCCGACACCGCGATCGGCTTCCCTGGCCACGGCGCGCTCGTGGTCGCCGGCGCCGCCTGCGGCCACGACCCGGACGAGGCGGCCCGGATCGCCCTCGACCAGGTTCTCGACGACTCGTCCCCCACAGCTACCGGACGGCTGGTCTCCGCCGCCCACGGCCAGATCACCGCGCACGTGATCCCCCCGTGGAGGCGAGAGCTGTCGGAATGGGCGCCGCCGGTCGAGGTGGTCGACGCCGCGGCCGGCGCGCTGGGATCGCTGGGGGTGGTCGGGGATGCCTGACTCC
>NZ_MAXA01000163.1 GCF_001854695.1 Parafrankia soli | reverse complement strand
CCCTTACAGGCTGACATGTCCACGGGGAGCACCGGTGCGGCCAACCGACCTCGATACACGGCCGCCGAGTGGTCGAAGTCAGACGCACAGGGGCGTAACTCAGGGCAGCCGGGTTTGACCAGCCCCCGCCAGGACGTTATACAGACGTACAGCCACAGCTGGTGCCTCGCCTGGCTCCGAGGTCGGAGACGGTGGGCTCCGAGGCTTCACCGGTCGATGGCACGTGACTGCTACGACGAGGGAGGACCATCATGTCCATCGAGGATGAGCTCAAGGAACTTCGTCGTGAGCTCCGGTACGTCACGGACCGCATTGCGATTCTCGACTGCGTCATGAAGCAGTCGCGCGGTCACGACCGTCACGATATCGAGCTGATGACGAGCGTTTACCACGACGATGGAGTCGACGAGCACGGGCCTGTCGTGAAGCTTGGCCCCGACTACGGCGAGTACGCCAACCAGGCTCACTCATCAGTCTTTGTCGATCACCTGCACAACATCACCACACATACCTGCGAGATCGACGGYGACGAGGCGCACTGCGAAAGCTACGTCATTGGTGCCATGCGTTCCCGTGACGGCAAGAGCGTGCACCTCTTCGGAGGCCGATACCTCGATCGCGTCGAGCGGCGGGACGGCGAGTGGAAGATCGCTCTGCGCCGGTGCACCCTTGAGTGGACGATGAACGGCGACACGTCACTCCTCTCCTCCGGCGCGTTYGCCGGCTTCATCAAGGGCACGTGGGACAAGAACGATCCGTCGTACGCGCGGCCCTTGGACCTGGAGAAGACCTCGGTCGAGAAGTGGTGAGGATGACAGGCCCGGTGCATCATCGACGGAAGGAACGATGAACATGGCACGAATCGAGCCGCTCCCCGCCAAGAAATGGCCGGCTGAGATGAGGGAAGCGTTTGCCGCCCTGGTGCCGCCCGCGCCCCGCCACACGCGGTCCATCCAAGAGGGCGCACCGAAGGCCCGCAACGCCCTCGGGACGTTCGCGCACCATCCAGACCTGGCGCGGGCGTTCTTCACCCTCAACGGTCATGTGCTGCTGGCGACCACCCTCGCCCAGCGACAGACAGAACTGCTGGTCCTGCGAGTTGCGGCGCGCCGCAAATGTGACTACGTGTGGGCGCAGCACGTCCTCGTCGGTCGCGACGCCGGGCTGACCGACGAGGAGATCGACAAGGTTACGCGGGGGCCAGCCGAACCATCTTGGAGCCCGCTCGACGCCGCGCTGCTGCGCGCCGTTGACGAGCTGCTCGACGACGGCGCAATCGGTGACGAGACGTGGGCCGCGCTGACCGCCGCACTCGACACCCAACAGCTCATGGACCTCATCTTCACAGTCGGAGCCTTCGAGGCATCCGTCTTCCTGATGAACTCCTTCGCGTTCGACCTCGACGACGACCTACGACCCACCTGATCAAGCAACAGGTGGGTCTGTCGCGTCGAAGCCGTCGGAGCAGGACGTGGTTACGGCGGTTTCATATGGATCTGGCGCTGATCTTGTGATCGAACTGGCCCGGTAATGATCGACTGTTGCGGGCGGGCTGCGATCATCGGGCTGGTGTGAGCTCCTTGACCT
>NZ_MAXA01000162.1 GCF_001854695.1 Parafrankia soli | reverse complement strand
GCGCTGTTCCTGTGGGATATCCATGACGGATTTGCGTCGCTGCAGTTCCGCCGGATCGAGGAGTCGAGCTCGTGGCCGACCTGTGGAACCTGCCGCTCTGGCATCTGATCAACCAGGACGTACGCCGGACCCGGCGCCCGAGACCCCAACCGTCGACGAGATCATGGCCCGCTGGTGGCCCGGCAGCCACGACACCGACCCGGACACCGGCCGCCCCTGGACCTGGACCAGCGAGATCGTCGACCTCGCCCTACGCGACCGCGAACGGCTCGACTGGATCGCCGCCCACCACATGCACGAGCCGATCCTGGTCGGCTCCGATGGGCGTCCACCACCGTGTCGTCGTGGCCGCACGAACCGGTCAGAGGCGCACCGTCCAGCACGCCGAGGTGGCACCATGCGCCCATGCACGGCAGTGACGCAGCGGCGAAGGAGGTTCTCCGTGAACGGGGCGGGGCTGACGCCGCCCGGTGGCCGTGGCCCGGGCACGCTGCGGCCACCGGGCACGATTTCGGGCTTGAGCTGGACGTTATGATCAACGGCTCTGGGCTCCGATGACCGCGAGGGCAAGGGGAACATCGATGATCCCGGCCGAAGGCTACATCGCTCACTTCAAGGACGAGTCCACTGGCGGGCAGACGTCAGAGCATGTGATCGCATGGGACGAGGAGGGCTACGCGCTCGTCGTCAGCCCGAAGGCTGGACGCCTGGTCCGTGCCGCTGACCAGATCGGTTTCGAGAGGTTGGAGACCAACCTTCATCGTGGACACCTGGTTCCCGGCGGCGGATGGATGGCCACCGTCGGGAAAGGCGCAGCCAGCAAGACGGTGGCCGTCGTCGCATGGCGGATCGGGCCGGATGGCTACGGTGAGCCGCTTTTCCTCGACAGCGATGATTTCGGCGTCACGACAGTCACGGACTGGTACCGGGTATGGCATCCGGACCAGAGGAAACTGGCGGCGAGCGACGAGACTGATCGCCGCCAGCCGCCGACAGATACCGGATCCTGACCCGGCCCCCGCTTCTTACGACTGTGCCGCGCCACCGCGGTCGCCCTCGGCGCGCGCCGGAGTGCCGAACAGCCGGGCGAGGTACTCGGTGCGCAGAACACCGCGGCCGTCGGCGTCGATGTAGCCGACATCCTTGGTGAGATAGCCCTCGGGGTAGTCGTAGCCGGCGGAGGTGACCGCGCCGTTGCGGGTCCACCAGGCTTTGCGATGGGTGTCGCAGCGGTCGCAGGCGTGGATGACGTGGTAGGCGCGGGCCTCGCGGTCCCAGGTGGCGGTGTGGGGCTGCCAGCGGTGGCCCATGGTGCGGCACTCGACGAAACTGACGGGCAGCTCCTGCGCCCAAGACTCGATGCTGCGGCGGGGAGTCTGCTCGGGCATCGTCGGGAGCCTTTCTGCGAAGTTCGGCGGGCCGGTTCCGTGGCGGCGCCCAAGGTTGAGCGCATGGGGATCATGCCACTCGCAGGGACGTCCGACATCCTTAGGTAGCACCGGCGATGACCTGAGGCGGACACGCCTACGCCTCATCCGAAGCATGCGATCTAGCGTTTTCTAGCGTTCTACTGACGTAGAATGCCGTTAGG
>NZ_MAXA01000161.1 GCF_001854695.1 Parafrankia soli | reverse complement strand
GGTGCTGGGGAGGTCGGGAAGATCGGGAAGGATGCGGAAGCCGTCCTTGCGTGCGTTCAGCAGCACCCTGCTGAGGGGCATGTAGACGGTCTGGCCGTTGGCGTCGACGCCCATGGGGATGTCGTCCCAGGCGGACGTCGCGTCCCGGCGAGCAAGCGCGCCCATCAGTGACCCGCCTCGTCGCTGTCGCCCCAGGCCGCCTGCTGCTCGGCGTAGTAGTCCTTGAGGACTCCGTCCAGCCGGTTGCCCAGCTCCGCGAGACGAGGCTCGTGTCGCGCCATGTCGATGGCGTTGCTGATCAATCCGTGCGTGCCGTTGAAGTGGCGATCGAACGCGGACGACTCGCCGAGCCGCCCCTCGACGCGCTGGCGCAGGCACTCCAGGGTCGCCCGTTCGGCTTGGGTGAGGCGGTCCGCGCCCGAGCCGTGTGCGATGGCGTGGCGCAGGGCCGCGAGGACGTTCCCAGCCCACGGCGGCCGAAGTCCCTGATCGGTGATCGTGTTCTCGCGGACGAAGTCCTCGAAGGTCGGCATCAGGCAGCCGCCCCGACGATCCGGTACCGCACGCCCTTGCCGCCGCGCCCCTTGCCGTCGCCGTCACGGATCACGCGGCCCTCGGCCACCGCCGCGTCCAGCTCGCGACGCACCCGCTCGATGTCGGCCGCGTTCGGCGCCTCGCCCAGCCACGCCTTGGCGATTTCCGGCGCGGTCGCGCCCTCCTCGGCGCCGGCGACGACGTCGACGATGTCGCGCGGCTTGAGCGCCAGGGTGACGTCCTTGCTGGTGACGCGGATGCCTCGGCCGAGCAGCCACAGCTTGGCGTCGAAGACGTCGCGGCTTCCGATCCTGGTGAAGGCCAGGCGCAACGCCTCGTCGCCGGTCATCGAGCGCAGCAGGGTGACTTCGCGCATGCGGGCGATGGCGTCGTCGACGTTGCGGATGCCCTCGCGTTGGGCGATCTTCCATGCGCCCCAGGTTTCGCTGATGGCGACCATCCAGCGCTTGCCGAAGTCGCCGACCTTGACGCCCTGGAACCGCAGGCCTTCGTCGATGCGCTTCCACCGTCGCGCGAACGCGAGGGTGATCTCCAGTAGTGCGGGTCCGGTCAGGCTCATGACCGGGAAGAACCACTCGTCCCACTCGGCGGGCGTACTGGTGCCGTACCCGTAGTTGATGCCCGCGCTGATCAGCGCGATGGACCAGGAGACAAGGTGGAAGGCTCCGCCGTGCTCGCCGCGTAGTGCGGCGATGGTGACCATGGTGATGCCGACGATGGCGGTGCCGTCGAGCGCGACCAGGGGCAGCCACACCAGCCAGGACGGCAGGTCCAGGCCGGCGACATCCTCGCCGGCCCACTTGATCAGGTGGGCGCCGGACAGGGCGGTCGGAGCCACGATCACCGCGGTCAACGCGATGGCGGCGACGCGCCACAGCTTCTCCACGGCTGACATGGGCTTCGTCTCGATCTCGCCGCCCGCCCTCTTGGGCTTCTTGACCTTCTCGGCCTTGCCGTCCCTCTCGGGGCTGGTGTCGGTCACCACGGTCGACGCCGACTCAGTGCCGCCGTCGTCGACAACTGTCTTCTTGTAGTCATGAACGGGTGCCGAGTCCGGGGG
>NZ_MAXA01000160.1 GCF_001854695.1 Parafrankia soli | reverse complement strand
GCTGCGGCTCGCCGCCGCGTTCACCGAGCTCGCCGCCGCTATCTGACCGCCGATCATCAGGGCCGCTGGCATGCCTTACTCCCTCAGAACGCAACAGTGCCCCACCCGCCAGACCCGAGCCCTCCTCAGCCACTACCGACACCGAGGCGACCCCACGCCCCTCACCCTACGCATCTAACAAGATCTAGGAATGTAGTACGTGTACCGCCCCCATCCCGGTCATCACGGCGGATACTACGGATTCGTCGTGATGACGTCAGCGTCGATGGATGATGGTCGGGGCCGCCATGGCCGCAGCCCCAACCATGGGTGTCATCCGGTGGCTGCGGCCGGGGCCCCGGGTGCCGACGTAGGACGGCGTGGCCGAACGTTTTTGCTGGTAGGCGACCTGTTTGCATGATCGGGGATGGTGATCGTGGGTCCGGGGATGGTGGGGTGGCGGTTCGTATTGTGCCCGGTTCTGTCCACCACCTCTGAGGTGAGGATTTCCGGTGTGGGCTGGGTCGACTGCGGGCGTGGCTGACCGTGCCGGGTGGTCGGGCCCGGTGTGGCGGCGTGACTGTTTGGTTGTGGCTATTCCTCCCGGGTAGTCAAGCGGCGGGCTGTTCGGGTTCGACGGTTACTTTCAGGCCGAGTTTCTCTAGTTGGGCGACGAGGCGCTTCTGCTGGGCTTCCGTGCTGTGTCGGCGACGCATCCATTCAGGGCCGAGGTCCCGGTAGACGGTGTCGTCGTGCACGATGTGCCAGTAGGCGATCAGAATGTCGTGGCGGATCGCCCCCACGGCTTTCTGGACCCCACGGCGACCGTGGATCTGGGGGCCTACGACCTCGGCCTCAACACTCACCCGCGGCTGCGGGTCCAAGCCGCGTTCACCGGACTCGCCCGCACTATCTGATCACCGGCCCGACGCTCAAGGAATGACAGACGGTCCTCCTCGAGGATCCTCCGTGTAGTGATCCGTTCCGGATAAGAACGCATGAACATGTGGGTGAAATGGCTTCCGTAGTGGATGTGGGAAGCGTCCGGCTTGGACAGCGGATGGACGTGCGCCGCGAAGTTTGGTTCGTGGAAGTACGCCAGGGCGAAACGCTCGCGCGTATTCAGCACGACCTTGTGTGGCGTGGAGAGCAGAAGACCATTCGTCAGGAACTGCAGGATGTCTCCCGGGAACACCGTCAGCACGCTCGGTATCGGTTTCACGAACGTCCACGGCTCGGAGTTCTCGTACATGCCCGCCATGCTTTCGTTCTCCAGCCAGTTCCTATTCCGTGGTTCCCCTTCGACCGGTGGACGCACGTAAAGGCCTCCCACGTCGTCCTGGGCGGCGATCACTAGCATGCCATAATCGGTATGGGAGCCGATGCCCCGGGAGGTTCGCTCCGAACAGGGGGGAAAGCGCAGAACCCGCATGTGGTGCCAGCCGTCGACGGCCAGTTTGGCCAATGTGTCGATGTCGTCCAACTCCAGGCCCAGCGCTGTCAGTTTCAGAAGCTTCTCGCCGACGGAACTCAGTGTATCCATGAGCGCCTGCATACTCTGCTGGTATTCAGCGTCAGGCCAGGGTGTCGGACCGTGGCATGGCCATTGTGCCCGTACCCGAGCGTCGTCCAACGGAACATCCTTACAG
>NZ_MAXA01000159.1 GCF_001854695.1 Parafrankia soli | reverse complement strand
GTCGCGGCGGGAGGAGATCGAGGCCCGGATCGCGGGGACGCGCGGGCAGCCCGGCCGGCCCGACTGGGGCCAGGTGGCCGACGCGATCGAGGCAGGCTGGTTCGCGCCGGTCGGTGGGGTGACGCCGCCGGTGGACTGGCCGGTGTGGGCGGGCCGCTGGCCCGAGCAGCTGGTGCTGTGGCGTGACCGGGACGGCGTCGACGTGCTGGAGGTTCTCACCGTCGCGGACGCCACTCGGCGGGCGGCGCTGTCCGTCCCGCACACCCCCGAGGGTGAGCTGCTGGCCGCCTGGGAGGCTGACGGGCGACCGGACGCGCTCGGGCTGTCCTTGCGGGAGACCGAGCAGGGGGTCCGGTTGGGCCGCCCGGGTCTGCTCGCTCACCGGCTGGGCTGGTCCGCGAGCGGCTGGCATGCCTGGCCGGACGGGTCCTGGCGCTGCCCGGGACGGCCGCTGGACACCTGTCACACCGTGACCGCCACCCCGCTGGCCGGCGGCCGGCTGCGCCTGGTCGTGCTGGAGCAGCCCGGTGACTGGGTGCAGCTGGACGTCGACGTACCCGCCGGCGACGACGGGCTGAACGAGCTGCTGGACCGGTACGGCTACACCGTGGACAGCGGGCTGTGGGACCAGCTGCCCGGTGGGGTGCGTTACGCCCCGGCCCGGCCCGGCCGGCTCGCCGAGCGGGATTGGTCGACGTCCGCGCGGGTGCGGGTGGTGCGGGAGACCACGGTGGGCGCGGTCGACCCGCGGGTCGACCGTACGTTCCGGGTCGGGGAGGTGCTGACCATGTACCAGAGCGGCCGCGCGGGCCGGCAGGTCGACCGGCGGTCGTGGTGGTCCTCCCACGACATCGATGGGGCGCACATCCTGCCCGCCGACGCCGTGGAGATTGTGGAGGTCCTGATCGACCGGCCGCCGACGTGGGCGGACGCCGCACTGAGCGCCGAGCAGATCACCGCGCTGCTCGCCCCGCACCACCCCGGCGCGGCGGCCGCGGCCGCCGCGTGGATCGCCGCCGGGCTGCACGTCAGCCACGACCTCGCCGGGCTGGCGATCCGGACCAGACCCGCCGGCCCCCGCATCGGGATCATCGACCGCGACTACTGGAACGGCGACGTGCACAGCAAGCCCTACGAGGCGGTCCTGGTCGACGGGGAGCAGAGCTGGCAGTGCCGCACCCGCGCGCTGCCCACCCTGCCCCTGGACCCGATCGCCGCCGCCGACCCCACCTGACCTCCTCGCGGGGTCCCGCCCGCGGCGGGACCTCCCCAGCACAACTAAGTTCCACGGCCACACCAACCTCGCCCGCGCCGGATTCGCGGTCGCCGGTGTGCTGCTGGCCGCGGTCGGGGTGGTGGTCGCCGGGTGGGGGGCTGTAACGCACTGGATCCTGCGGGCACCGGAAATTCGGGATGTTAAGTGCGTCTCTTTCCGCACGATGAGGAGACGGCGTGACGAGTCGTTCCTGGCATGTCTGAGCCGACCTCCGGTCGCGACGACCCATTCGGACGTGCGGGTTTGTGAGACAGGTGGCAGGAACGGCGTTTGCCAACGATGGGCTCAGATCGGTATGAGTGGAGCGGGTCCCGCAGGTCGTGACCATCACCCAAATGGGGTGGTGTGTCGCGAAGGAGCTG
>NZ_MAXA01000158.1 GCF_001854695.1 Parafrankia soli | reverse complement strand
CATGATCAAGGCGGCCGTCCTCATGCTTGCAGCCACCCCCTCAAGCCGCCGAACAGCAGCGACGAGCACCGCCAGACCTATCTACAGCTGCCGTACATGTGACCCCCAAAAATAAATTAGCGAACAAGAATGCTCGCCTTGATATCTTACTAGCGCTGTTCTATTCAGATTCCGAGTCTTACTCTGGATGCAGAGGCTATCTGTGGCGCGCAAGATGCGACGCGCCCGGCGAGCACGGCCGTCCACGGCCGCGCGGCGCGGCCGGCGCCGCTCTTGATCTCAAAACGAGAATTTCGGCAACTACGCGGCTCGCTCCGTGGCCCTGTCGGTGCTGGTCAGCCGGTGAGGTTGGTGTGGTGGCGGACGTCCCATTGGTAGGCATGGCCGTCTCGACGTAGTTCGAGCAGGTCGACGCTGGTGACAGGCAGGCTGATCGGTGGCTGTTGGCGGAGTTCGGACAGTCGGTGGATGACCTCGTTGGCGGGTGGGGTGGCGTTGCAGTAGGTGACGCTGATGTGGGGTTTGAAGCGGGCGGGTTCGTCGGGCACGGCGTCGGGGCCCAGGACGTCACCGATGGCGGCTCGTAGCCGTTCGCGTAGGTCGGCGACCGGTTGCCATGGGGCGGTGCGGAGGAAGGTGCCTCCGGTGTAGGCGGCGATGGGGCCGACGGTGAGAGTGAACGGCTCGATGTCGGCGCACCGCTCGTCCGCGGCCTTCCCGATCGCGGCGACGGTCTCGGCCGGTAGCTCGTCGGCGAACGCCACTCCCTGCACGGTCGTGTGTAGTCCGTCGACCGGCACGGGGTCGAGGTACTCCAGGTCGGCCAGCGCGCGCTGGAAACCGGCCACGTAGTCGGTGAGCGCCTGGTCGTGGAAGACGAGGTACCAGGTCAGGTAGTGGCGGTCTGGTCGCCATCCGGGGCGCCACCACCAGTGGTCGGCCATCCGTTCGGTGTGGCGGAAGGCTTCCCAGTCTTCGGCGTCTACCTGGGCTTCATGGGTCGGCGGCACGACCACTCAGGGTAGACACCGTGTGCATCCTGATTAAACAGCGGGGCCGCGCGGTCAGGCGGTGGGCAGTCTCCAGGCTTTGACGGCGTCGTTGACCTGGGCGATTTCGGGGACGCTGCGCCACTGGCGGCGGTGAGCAGGAAGTCCCGGGCCCGGCGGGCATCTGGATCATCTGGTCACGCGGCGGGCTCGGCGTTACCAGTGAACGCGCATAACGCCCGGCCGCTGCGTACCGATGTGGGCGGTGATCGGTCGCGGCCGGCGGTGGTGATGTTGCCGTGGGGTGCGGGTGCCTGGGCGGTGGTGATCCAGGCGGGGTCGGATCTGGCGGATCTGCACCGGGCGCTGGCGGAGATGCCGGCGGGTCTGGAGTTCCACTCGGTGCACGGGGACGGAGACGTGATCCTGGTCTACCAGGTGCCCGCCGGGCAGGTGTCCCGGCGGGACCTGCTGCGGCTGACTGGCTCGGCGCTTGACATCCCCACGGGGTTCCCGGACCGGTCGCGGTGGATCACCCGGGAGGAGCAGCAGGCGTACCGGGCGGGGCACGCGGATGCGTTCGACGCGATCCGGGTCTTCCTGAGCTGTCCCATCGGGGGGACTCGGGATGAGACAGGCGCGGGCTCGGCCGATCCTCGGGGGGTCGACTGAGCCTGCGCCTGGGCTCGTGAGGGCCGGACCTGGTGGCTACCGCGCCACCCGGTCTGGCCCTTTCGCGTTTCCGGCCGGCGCTACCGGACGCTGTCGTACGGCTCGGCGGTCGCGTGGAGCTGGGCGCCGATGGCGGCAACGCTGCGTTCGATGCGGAGCAGGACGTCCAGGATCTGCTGATCCACGGGCAGGGCCCGTAGCGGCACCTCGTCGGGCTGCCTGCCAAGCAGGACGGTCAACAGGTGGTCGTCGGGCCATCCCAACGCGCGGGAGATGGCGGCGAGCGTGGAGTCCTGGGCGCGGCGGCTGCTGGTTCCCCGTGCCAGCTCCCGCAGGGTCGCGACCGACACCCCGGACGCGGCGGCCAACGCCTGCTGGCTCATCCGCCGTTCCCGCATCCGCCATCCGCGGCTTGGGCCCGGCCGTGCGTGCCGGGCTGGTGGAGCTGTGGGTCTGCGACCCGAAGGGAGGGATGGAACTCGCCTTCGGGGAACCGCTGTTCACCCGGTTCGCCACCACCACCGGCGAGATCGCCGATCTCCTCGACGACGCCGTGGCGGTCATGCAACGACGCACGGCACGGCTGCGGGGCCGGACCCGGCTGCACACCCCCACCGCCGGTGACCCGCTGATCGTGGTGGTCGTCGACGAAATCGCCTCCCTGACCGCCTACGTCACCGACCGGGACGTCAAGAAGCGGATCGGGGCGGCGCTGCCCCTGCTGCTCTCCCAGGGACGCGCCCCCGGCGTCGTGGTCCTGGCGGCGGTCCAGGACCCGCGCAAGGAGGTGCTCCCGTTCCGGGACCTGTTCCCGGTCCGGGTCGCACTGCGCATGACCGAAACCGAACAGGCCGATCTCGTGCTCGGTTCCGGCGCTCGGGACCGCGGGGCACGGGCCGATGAGATCCCGCTGTCGCTGCCCGGCGTGGGCTACGTCCTGGCGGAGGGACAGCCCGAACCGGTCCGGGTCCGCGCGGCCCACATCGACGACACCGAGATCAGCCGCACCGTCTGGGCCTACCGGCCGTCGACAGCAACCGGCGGCGGGTGGACACCGGACCTCGACGCCTACGCCGATGACGTCCCGACGGGTGCTGACGATCCGACGGGGTGGGGTGAGGTCGCGTGACCGGCCCGGCCGGCGACCCGTTGGACCTGTCCGCGCCGCTGCCTGTGGTGCCGGTGTGCGCCACCTGCTCCCACCTCTACGTCGCGCACCGGCGGGGCCGCTGCCGTGGCGATACCGCCACCCAGGCCGGCTGCGCCTGCACCTGCTTCACCGAACCCGTCACGCCCACCGCTCCCGACTGTCCGGACCTCGACGTCTCGGAGGACCAGCCCGCGTGACCCTCCCTTCCCCCACCGGCCATGACCCGGCCGTCCCCCTCGACCCCACCGCCCGTGACGATCGTGACGACCGGCCCGGCTCGCGGATGGCACGGATGCGGATGCCGCTCGCCCGTGCGGTCGTCGAAGCGGTCGCCGTGGAGAACGGCGTGTGCGTGCGGCCGATGGCGATGCGACGGACGAACCTCGACACTTGCGAAACCAAGATCATCCCCGTGCCCTGCGGCGCGACCCTCGCCAGCAAATGCCCACCGTGCGCGGAGAAGGCCCGGCGGCTGCGGATGGCCCAGTGCAAGGCGGGCTGGCATCTCGACGACGAACCGCTTCCCGTCCCCGATCCTCCAACGGAGGATGCGAAGGTTCTTGCCGGGTTCCGCGCGGATCTGGAGGTCGCCCGGCGGGACGCGGAACGGGACAGTGACCCGGCCGGCGTCGCCGAGATCGACGCGCTTATCGGCCAGGTGGACGAGGAACTCAACGCCCTGGGCGTGCGCGGCAGAGCGGCTCCGGACAACCGGGATCGGGTTCGCCGTGCCCGCTCGACCCGGCGGCGGCAGGATGCCCCCGATCTGCCTCGGCTTCCCGTGGAGAAGCGCACGGTCGGCCGTATCTACGAAGCCGCGGACGGGACGACCTGGCGGCCGTCGATGGGAGAGTTGCATGCCTGGTTCCGGTAACTATCTGGCCGGCGACCGGCGGGATACCGGCTCGGTCATCACCCTTGCCCGCAGCCGCAGACCGTCGGCACCAGTCCACGTCCACCCGGATAAGGGGACGCGCGCGTTCGGAGGCAGCGGCCGGCCGGTCGCTGTTCCGCTTCCGCGCAGCCAGCTGGCCTCGGCGCTGGCCGCCGGACTCGCCGCACGCGGATGGGCGGTACACGGCACCGGGCCGGTCGGGAGCCACCCCGCCGGGTCCTGCGTCCACCTGGTGCTCGCGGCCGATGACCACGGCCGCCTCCGGCTGCCGCCCGCCGGGGCGAACCTGGCTGCACCGGAGCTCTTGATCCTGGTCGGCGGGCTGACCAGCCTCGGCGAACTGGCCGACGGACTGCTCCGCGGGGCTGGCGCGGTGGTCAATGCCGACCTGCCCTTCTCCGAAGTCCTCGACCATGTCGACTCCGCCCTGCGCGCTGGGCCGCTCCAGCCCGACAGCCGCGACCAGCTCCACCGCAGGATCCGTCAGCGCAAGGCCGAGTCGGACCGCTTCGAGCAGCTCACCGATCGGGAAGCGGCCGTCCTCGCGGACCTGGCCGCGGGGCTGGCCGCCGCGGACATCGTCCGGATGCGGCCTGTCGCGCTGACCACCGTGCGAACACAGATCAACGGGATCCTGCGCAAGCTCGAGGTTCCCTCGCAGACGGCGGCAGTTGCCCTCACCTATCAGGCCTGCCACGACCGACGCGTCCTCACGGCTCTGCGGCCCCGCCAGAACTACGAATGACCGCCCCGCCGCAGCGCCAACGGCGTCGCGTTCGCGCCGCCGACCAAACAGCGGAAACCGAAAGAGGAAATCATGAAGAACATTACCCGGAGCGGCCTGGTCAACCAGGTTCGACGTCGCCACCCCATGATCGGCTGGTGGCCCAGGTCATGGCTGCTGCCAGGGGAAACGCGAGTTCGTCAGCCCTTGAGCAGGGCGCGGGACATGACGACGCGCTGGATCTGGTTGGTGCCCTCGTAGATCTGGGTGATCTTTGCGTCGCGCATCATCCGCTCGACCGGGAAGTCGCGGGTGTAGCCGGCGCCGCCGAAGAGCTGGACGGCGTCGGTGGTCACCTCCATGGCGACGTCCGAGGCGAAGCACTTCGCCGCGGCCGTGATGAAGCCGAGGTTCGGCTCGCCGCGCTCGGCGCGGGCCGCGGCCACGTACACCATGTGCCGGGCGGCCTCGATCTTCATCGCCATGTCGGCGAGCATGAACTGGACGGCCTGGTTGTCGGCGATCGCGCGGCCGAACTGGCGGCGCTCGCGGACGTAGCCGATCGCCGCGTCCAGCGCGCCCTGGGCGATGCCGACGGCCTGGGCGCCGATTGTGGGCCGGGTGTGGTCGAGGGTGGCCAGGGCGGTGCGCAGGCCGGTGCCGGGCTCGCCGATGATGCGGTCGGCGGGGATCGTGCAGTTGACGAAGTGGATCTCTCGGGTGGGGGAGCCCTTGATGCCGAGTTTGCGCTCCTTCGAGCCGACCTCGAAGCCGGGGTCGTCGGCCCGGACGGCGAACGCCGAGATGCCGTTGGCCGGCTTCGCCGCGTTCGGGTCGGTCACGGCCATGACGGTGTACCAGAGGGACTCGCCGGCGTTGGTGATCCAGGTCTTCGTGCCGTTGAGGACCCAGTGGTCGCCGTCGAGGTGCGCCCGGGTGCGCATGGACGCGGTGTCGGAGCCGGCCTCCCGCTCCGAGAGCGCGTAGGAGGCGGTCGCCTCCCCGCTGGCGATGGAGGGCAGGACCAGCTTCTTCAGATCCTCCGAGCCGGACAGCAGGATCGGCATGGTGCCGAGCTTGTTGACCGCCGGAATGAGGGACGAGGAGGCACAGACCCGGGCCACCTCCTCGATGACGATGCAGGTCGTCACCGAGTCGGCGCCCTGGCCGCCGTAGCTCTCCGGGATGTGTACGGCGCTGAACCCGGAGCGGACCAACGCGTTGTGGGCCTCGACGGGATAGCGCTCGTTCTCGTCGGCGTCGGCGGCGAACGGGGCGATCTCCTTCTCGGCGAGATCGCGCACCGCCTCGCGCACGGCGACGTGGGTGTCGGTGAGCCGGTAGGTGTCGAAGTTCGGGTCCACGTCCGTGCCGTCCTCGTCCTAGCTGGTCCTGGCGATGGTCAGGTGGGTCAGGCGTAGCTGTGGAAGCCGCGCCCGGTCTTCTTTCCGAGCAGGCCGGCGTCCACCATCCGCAGCAGCAGCGGCGGCGGCGAGTACAGCGGCTCCTTGAACTCCTCGTACATCGACTCGGCGACGGCCTTCACCGTGTCGAGCCCGATCAGGTCGATCAGCCGCAGCGGCCCCATCGGGTGGGCGCAGCCGAGCACCATGCCGAGGTCGATGTCCTCCGCGGAGGCGAAGCCGGACTCCTGCATCCGGATGGCCGAGAGCAGGTAGGGCACGAGCAGCGCGTTCACCACGAAGCCGGCGCGGTCCTGCGACCGGATGACCTCCTTGTGCAGCGCCGAGGTCACGAACGTCTGGGCGCGGGCGAGGGTCTGCTCCGAGGTGAGCAGCGACGGGACGAGCTCGACCAGCCGCATCACCGGCACCGGGTTGAAGAAGTGCACGCCGAGAACCTGGTCCGGCCGGCCGGTGGCCATCCCCAGCTTCATGATCGGGATGGACGACGTGTTCGAGGCGAAGATCGCGGAGTCGTCGGCGACGACCTTGTCGAGGGCGGCGAAGATCTCGGTCTTGGCCTGCTCGTTCTCGGCGATGGCCTCGACGGTGAACTGGCGGTCGACGAAGTCGCCGAGGTCGGTGGTGAACGACAGTCGTGCCAGCGCCGCGTCCCGGTCGGCCTCCTGGAGCTTGCCGTTGCGGGTGCCGCGGTCCAATGAGGCGGTGATCCGGCGGCGGCCGGCCTCGACAGCGCCGGCGTCGACCTCCCGGACCAGGACGTCGAGTCCCGCCCGGGCGCACGCCTCGGCGATTCCGGAGCCCATCAGACCGCATCCGACGACGCCGATCCGCCGGATCTCGCCGGCCACCGGGGTCTCGCTCGGGGTCTGTACCTGCTCCGCCTGGGTCTCGGCCACGTGGCCGCCTCCGTTCTCGTGCTGCTCGTGTCTGGCGCCGTGCGCGGTGCGGCCGCCCGGCGGACCGCCGTCCCCGGGGGGCAGCGGTCTCGGGGCGACGCCGCCTCCAGGCGACCGCCGCGTGCTGCCGCCCGTGGAGGAGCCTCGTCTGCCCGTGCGGCGGCTGCGACCTCTGGATAGCCTCCCTATCCAACTATAGGACGCCCTTGTAGTTGCTTGCGGCCATCCGGTAATCCGGCGTTACGGGTGTAGCGGGAGTGACCAGACCGCGAGGGTGAGCACCGACAGCGGAGCGCCCACCCCGACGAGCAGGCTCGGCAGCGGCGGCGCCAGGCCGTGCCGGTTGGCGATGATCGCCCCGGCGACCATCGGCGGCATGGCGGTCTCGAACAACGCCACCCTGACGTTCGGATCGGTGAGGACGTCCGGGTCGGTGAGCGCGCCCGCGAGCGCGTAGCAGCCCAGGACCACGACCGGCGCCACGGCCAGCTTCACCACCAGCCCCAGGGCCAGCTCACGCCGCCACCGGCGGACAGCCGGCAGCCGCAGCTGCAGGCCCACCGAGAACAGGGCCAGCGGGGTGAGCGTTGCCCCGATCGAGGCCAGGGCCTCGTCCAGCCAGGCGGGGAAGCCCACCGGGCGCAGCGCCAGCGCCAGCACCAGGGCGATGAGCGAGGGACGTGCCAACGCCCTGCGGGCCACCGCCAGCGGCGTCGACGCGGCGCCCGCGGTGGCCGTCACCAGCACCAGCACGACGGTGTTCAGCAGCAGGGAGGAGCCGAGCTGGTCGGCGAGCAGCGCGACGGGTACCCACTGCTCGCCGAAGAACGCCGTGACCATCGGGATGCCGACGAACGAGGTGTTCGCCACCGCGGTCGCGGCCACCAGCGCGACCACGACCTCCCGCGGCAGCCGCATCAGCCGTGCCGCCGCCAGGTAGATCAGCACGGTGACGGCGAACAGAAGGTACGGGGCGGCCACAACGATCGCGACGTTCGACGGGATCTCCACGCCGTGCAGCACGTGCAGGGTCAGCGCGGGCAGGGCGACGTCGAGCAGCCAGATGTTGAGCGCCCGCGGGGCGTCGTCAGGGAGCTGGAACGAGCGCTGCGCCACCACCCCGGCGACAAGGCCGACAAGTACGACGACCAGGGCGGACACCGACGCATCGTCTCAGCCCGCAGGCCGGCCGAAATCACCTCGCACGCGTCGCCTGCGTCACTCGGCCGGGGCGTCGGAGGGCTCCGGTCGGCTTGGCTTGGCCGGTGGGCCCGCTCCGTCGGGGTCGTGGCCCGGTCGGTGGGGCGGGCTCCCGCTGGCCGGGCGGGCCAGCCGGGTGCGGTAGAGGCGGGTGAAGGTGATGTGGCCGGCGAAGAGTAGCCCGGCGACGACGTAGTTCAGATCACCGAGGGACTCCTGCCCGGGCAGTGGGAGGAGCGTGTAAGTGATGAGGACGGCCGCCGAGAGGAACAGCGTGCCGATCGTGACACCGCCGATCCACGGCGGAGCATCGGTCATCGACCCGTGCCGTGCCACCTCCGGCACGGCACCCACCGGCACGGCCGGCGGTCCGGGCGTCGGGCTGGACGGCGGTTCGCTCTGCGGCCTCACGGTGCCAGTCTGCACCGCCGGGGTGTCCCGGCGGGACCGGTCGGTGAACCGCCGGTGGCCGCCGGGTGCCTTCCACCTGGGTCGATTGTTCCTGTCGGTGGTGGATGTGACACTGCTCGGGCGGACGAGGCCGGGTCCTGGGCAGGCGGGCCCGGCAGGCTGGGAGGGCGGCAGATGACGGCGCCAGTGCTCGTCGGCCCGGGCGGGGCCGCCTGGCGAGACGGCAAGCGTTACATGTGGCTGACGGCGCTGCTGCCGCCGCTGCTGCCGATCGTCTCGTTCGGGCTCTGGCACCGCACCGGGTCGGGCCTGCCCTGGTGGCTCACCCCCGCCTTCGTCTTCGTGCTGCTGCCCGTGCTCGACGCGACGACACCGAAGGACCCGGTCGGCGCCCCGGAGGGAACCCGCGAGGCACTGGACGCCGACCGCTACTACCGCTGGTGTACCTACCTCTACCTGCCGCTCGCCGGGGTCGCGCTGGTCATGGGCTGCTGGGCGTGGACGCGCGGCGACCTGTCGGTGGTCGAGCGGGTGGCGGTCGTCCTCGCGCTCGGCACCGTCACCGGGATCGGCATCAACACCGCGCACGAGTTGGGCCACAAGCGCGCCCGGGTCGAGCGCCGGCTCGCGAAGGCCATGCTGGCGCCCGCCGCCTACGGGCACTTCTACGTGGAGCACAACCGGGGCCATCACGTCCACGTCGCGACGCCGCGGGATCCGGCCAGCGCCCGGATGGGGGAGAGCTTCTGGCGGTTCTGGCCGCGCACGGTCGTCGGCAGCCTGCGGTCGGCCTGGGCGCTCGAGGCGGCCCGGCTGCGTCTGCGTGGTCGTTCGCCCTGGTCACCGCGCAACGAGGTGCTTTCCGCCTGGTGCTACACGGTGGTGCTGTTCGGGGTTCTCGCGGTGGTGTTCGGGCCGGCGGTGCTCGCCTTCCTCGTGCTGCAGGCGGTCGTCGGCTTCTCCCTGCTGGAGTCGGTCAACTACATCGAGCATTACGGGCTGGCGCGGGAGTGGACCGCGGCTGGCCGGTACGAGAAGGTCGACCCACGGCACAGCTGGAACAGCGACGACGTCATCAGCAATCTCGCGCTGTACCACCTGCCCCGGCACAGCGATCATCACGCGCACCCCACCGTGCGCTACCAGTCGCTGCGGTCCTTCGCCTCGGCTCCGCAGCTTCCCGCCGGATACGGCTCGATGATCGTCGCATCGCTGTTCCCCCGGTTCTGGTTCCGAGTCATGGATCCGAGGGTCGCCGCGCACTACGGCGGTGACGTGACCCGGGCCAATCTCGACCCCGCGCGGCGCGCGCGGCTCGTCGCCCGCTATGGCGGGGGCGGCGCCGCGGCCGCCGTGCCAGCGGTCGCTTCGCCACAGGCCGTTGCGCCCGCTGCGTCGGAGGTCGATGCGTTGCCCGATCGCGTTTCGGCGGGCTGAAGCGGCAAGCCCGAACCGAAAGCCATCACCGCCTTCCCGGAGGTCCCGATTCTTGTCAGTCGGGCCCGGGATCTTCGGCTGGGCGCTAACCTCGTCGCACCTGATTCACCCGGTGACGGCGAGCTGAAACGACTACGTGGCGGCGAGGGCTGGCGCAGTGAACGCGACGGAGACGTCATTCGTGACAGCGGCCCCGGTGGCCTCGTTGTCCCATCATTCATTGCTCATTTTTCTTCTTCAGGTGACCGTCCTGTTGTGCCTCGCGCTGGGGCTCGGTCGTCTCGCCATCCGACTCGGGCTGCCCTCCGTGGTCGGCGAACTGCTCGCGGGCGTGGTGGTCGGCCCGTCGCTGCTCGGGGCGGTCGCGTCCGAGTTCTCGGGTTGGCTGCTGCCCGCCGAGCCCGACCAGATGCACCTGCTCGACGCGCTGGGGCAGATCGGCGTGATCCTTCTGGTGGGCCTCACCGGCATCGAGATGGACATGCGGATGGTCCGTCGGCGGGGAGCCACCGCCGCGCGGATCAGCATCGCCGGCCTCGTGCTGCCGGTCGGGCTCGGGATCGGCGCGGGCCTGTTCCTGCCGGAGTCGCTGCTGGCGGACGGCGGCGACCGCGGGGAGTTCGCGCTGTTCCTCGGGGTGGCCATGGGGGTCAGCGCGATCCCCGTCGCGGCCAAGATCCTGCACGACATGCGGCTGCTGCACCGCAACGTCGGCCAGCTCATCCTCGCCTCCGCCACGGTTGACGACGCGGTCGGCTGGTCGTTGCTGTCGGTGGTCTCCGCGATGGCGACAACGGGGGTGCGCGGCGGCGACATCGCGTGGCCGGTGCTCAGCGTGATCGGTGTCGTCGCCGCGGCGTTCGTTGTCGGCCGCCCGCTCGCCCGGCTGGCCGTCGCCGCCGGCGGCCTTGCCAGGCCGTCCGCTGAAACGGCTGACACCGGCGGCACCGGATCGGGTTCCGGTATCGCGGTGGCGGTCGTCTTCATCCTCGCCGCGGCCGCCGGGACGCACGCTCTCAAACTGGAGGCGATCCTCGGCGCGTTCATCGCCGGCATCCTGCTCGGGTCCACGCCGACTCTGGACATCCGGCGGCTCGAACCGCTCCGCCTGATGGTCATGGGCGTGCTCGCGCCGATCTTCTTCGCGTCCGCCGGGCTGCGCATCGACCTGACCGCGCTGACCCGGCCGGAGGTGGCGCTCGCCGCCGTCGTGATCCTCGGACTCGCGATCCTGGGCAAGTTCGCCGGTGCCTACATCGGTGCCCGCGCGAGCCGGCTGGGGCACTGGGAGGCGCTCTCGCTGGGCGCGGGCCTGAACGCCCGCGGCGTCATCGAGATCGTCGTGGCCGGGACGGGCCTGCGCCTCGGCGTCCTCTCCACCGCGACGTACACCGTGATCGTCCTGGTGGCGGTCGTGACATCGATCATGACGCCGCCGATCCTGCGGGCGACCATGCGCCGGGTGGAGCAGACCGCCGAGGAGCAGCTGCGCGAGCTCGACCTGGCCGGCCGCTCCGTCGGGGCACCCCGCGGCCTCGACGCCGAACACCCCTGAGGACCGGCCAGCCCCCGGCCAGCGCCCGCTGACCCGCGGGTCAGCGGGCGCTGAGGATCTTCTCGAAGAACTCCCGGTAGCCGCGCAGCGCCTTGCGCAGGTCCTCGGTCGACGGCTCACCGTGGTCGTGCCAGGCAGAGCGCAGCCCCGAGTGCTCCCGGCTGATCCGGTCGGTCAGCGACCGGACCGCCTCGTCCACCAGCCGGTCGGCCTTCTCGACCGCCTGGCGGGGATGGTCGACGAAGTCGATCAGGACCTGCCGCCACGCGCCTTCCGGCTCGCCGGACGAGGTGGCCTCGGTGGCCGTCGGCCCGGCACCTGCCGGGCCAGCGGACGCCGAGCCGGCTGATGCCGGGCCGCCAGGTGCCGAGCCGGCAGGGGTCGGGCGGCCGGCCCTGGCCGGATCACCGTCGCCCGGCTTGTCCCGGACGGCGTCTGGGGGTGCCGCGGGGCCGCTCGTCCCGGTGGTGAACCCCGGCTCGTCGCCGACCAGGGCGTACGCCGAGGCGTCCGGCTCCGCCGCCGTGCCCGGCTCCGCCGCCGAAGCCGCAGGGGCAGCCCGGTCGTCCGCCTGGTCCACCCTGGCCGTTCGGTCCGCCTGGGCCGTGGGCGCGCCGGCCGGGCCGGGGGCGGGACGGGCGGACGGGCCGCCGTCGGTGGTCCGCTTCCCGGATGGCGGTGTCATCTCGGGCTCGCGTGCGTCGGATGTGTTCATTGCGGGTCCTCCTGCCTTGGAGTCTCGGCCGAGTCGTGCGCCAGGCCCGCCCGGTGCCGTTGCCGGCGGCGGGGGACGTCCGAGCGGTCAGGTGCGCTGCCGCGGGGGCCCGGCCAGGGCCGGGGAGCTCTGGGCGTCCTGGTCCCGCGGCTCAGTCTCGCCGGTGACCAGCCATCCGAAGAGCCCGCGCAGCTGGACCAGGGCGGTGCGCAGTTCCTCGGTGTCGGGGCCGTCGGTGTCGGGGCCGCCCGCCGGGGCCTCGGCGTGGGCGTGGGCGTGCGCGTCCCGGTAGGGGGCGACCAGCTCGGGCCGCTCGGCGGAGATCAGGTCGGCCCGCTCGTCGAAGGTCGACTCCGGGTAGCCCCGGGCGCGCATCACCTCGACGACGAGCCGGTCCGCCTGGCGGGCGGAGCCGGCGGGGTCGTCGACGAACCGCGCCTGGACGGCGTCCCAGCGGGTGAGATACCCGGCGCGGGCGGGCTCGTCGAGCGGCTGGAGGTCAAGCTCGTCGCGCCGCCGGGCCACCTCGGCGAGCCTGCGTTCGGCCGCGCGGCGATCCCCGCCGCTGTGTTCCACCGCACGGTCGTACTCCGGCCCGAAACGACTGCGCAGCGCCCGGCCGGAACCGCCCGGGGCCAGCCGGGCACCCCCGAGCACGCCAAGGAGGACCACGCCCAGGATTACGAGAACGAGGACCAGCAGGAACCATCCCAGCGCCGACACGGCGTGACCTCCGTACGAATCGGCTGATCACCAACGACGTCGGCTGCGGTACCCGTGGGCCCACCCCATAAACGCGGGACGCCCGTTCCCGCAACGCCTGTCCGGGTTCCGCCAGCGCGTGCCAGGCCCCGGTGGGGCCTGCTCAGCTCCCCGCGGGGGCCGCGGGACGGACGCCGAGATCCGCCGCGGCCGCGGTGAACTCGGCCCGCAGCCGCTCCTTGCCGTCCGCCGGCAGGAAGGAGTGCTCCACCGCCGCGGCGGCCACGTCGAACACCTGCTGCCGGGAGAGCCCGAGCGAGCGCAGCGCGTGCAGGTACTCCGCGCGCAGCGTCGTGTTGAACATGGGCGGGTCGTCGCTGTTCAGGTTCACCTGGAGGCCCTGCGCGATCATCTCCGGCAGCGGGTGCACCCCGTAGCTGGCTACGGCCCCGGTGCACAGGTTCGAGGTGGGGGAGACCTCCAGCGGGATGCGGTGCCGGCTCAGGTGCTCGACCAGCGCCGGGTCGCCCAGCGCGCTGGTCCCGTGCCCGATCCGCTCCGCGTGCAGGTACTCGAGCGAGTCCCAGATGGTCCGGGGCCCGGTCGTCTCGCCCGCGTGCGGGACGCAGTGCAGGCCGGCGTCCCGTGCCGCGGTGAAGACCGGGCCGAACTGGGGCCGCGGCACCCCGATCTCGGGCCCGCCCAGGCCCAGCGCGATCACGCCGTCCCCGCCGTGGGCCAGGGCCAGCTCCAGGGTGCGCTCCCCGGAGGTGACGTTGTCCGTCCCCGGCAGGCCGGGGATGTCGGTGATCCAGCGTACCTGGATGCCGGCCTCGCGCTCCGCGTCGAGCCGGCCCGCCTCCACACCGGCGAACACGACCGCGGGGTCGATGCCGCGCTGGACGTGCAGGAAGGGCGTGAAGGTGATCTCCGCGTAGCGCACCCGCTGCGCGGCCAGCCCGAGCGCGGTCTCCCGGGCGAGCAGGCGGAAGTCCTCCTCGTCCCGCAGGACCTGGACGGCGGCCAGGTAGACCTCGATGAAGTGGTCGAAGTCGCGGAACTCGTAGTAGGCCCGCAGGGCGTCCAGGTCGGTCGGCAGATGGTCGACGCCGTGGCGGCGGGCGAGCCGCAGCAGGGTCGCCGGCAGCATCGAGCCCTCCAGGTGGACGTGCAGCTCCACCTTGGGCAGCCCGTCCACGAACTGCTCGTCCGTCACCTCGTCGGTGACCTGACCGGTCACGGGGTCGCTCACGTCTGTCCTCCGGTCCGTGCTGCGGGTCCGTCCACGATTCTTCCGCAGCCGGCCGCGGGTCAGCCGGCGGGACGGGCGGGGGGCTCCGGCGCCGATCCGCCGAGATGGGCGGGCAGCCACCAGGGGGACTCACCCGGCGGGGGCGCGGGGTAGCGGCGCTGCGCGTCGTCGAGCAGCTCGCCCATCCGGAGCTCCAGCAGCGCGGTGCCGGTCCGGGTATCCGGCAGCTCCGAGTACGGGATGGGCTTGCCGACCGTGATCGAGACCGGCGTGCCGACAGCCGCGCGCAGGTTGCGGGGGCGGCCCTTGGTCAGGATCCGCTGGCTGCCCCAGAGCACCAGGGGGATCACCGGCACCTCGGCCTCGGCGGCGATCCGGGCGGCGCCCGACTTGAACGGCGCCAGGCAGTAGCTCGGGCTGATCGTGGCCTCGGGGAACACCCCGACGAGCTCGCCCTCGCGCAGCGCGCGCACCGCCGCGATCAGCGAGCCGGCCCCGGCCGCCCGGTCGACCGGGATGTGGTGCATCCCACGCATCAGCGGCCCGCTGACGCGGTGGTCGAACACCTGCTTCTTGGCCATGAACCGGACCATGCGCCGCCGCGCGTGCCAGAAGGGAACCCCGGCGAGCGCGAAGTCCAGGTAGGAGACGTGGTTGATCAGCACGATGGCCCCGCCGCCGGCCGGCACGTTCTCCTCGCCACGTATGTCCAGCCGCAGGCGCAACGCGCGGAAGAGCCCCAGCGCCGTATGGATGACCGGTCGGTACACGTACTCCGCCATGCCGCGAATCCTCCCCAGATCGGTATGCCGTCAGATCGGTGCCTCGCGGTCCGCCGCCCGCCGCCCGCCGCCCGGCGTGCGCGGACCCATCGTGCGCCACGGGGCGGCGCGAGTCGTGCATTTACCGGATGCCCCGTCCGGCCGCGCCCCGCCCGGCTCCGTGCTGTCGGCGAGCCGACGGACGATGCCATACCGGGGCGTTGGACCCGGGAGGCTCATGCGGGACGATCGTGGCGGCGTACCGTCCGTCCGCCGGCGACGATCCACCGGCGACGAGGAGAGGGGCAGCCACGTCCGATCTGCTGAGCCGGAGCCTCGACGCGCAGCCGGCCCCCGCGCACTGGATCCTCGTCCTCACCGGGGTCGTCGCGCTGCTCACTGTGGCGAGCGGCCGCACCTGGCCGACCGCCCGTCACGTCGTGACGATCGCGCACGAGGGCGGGCACGCCCTCGCCGCGGTCGCCACCGGCCGCCGCCTGGCCGGGGTGCGCCTGCACTCCGACACCTCCGGCGTCACGGTGTCCTCGGGCCGGCCGACCGGGCCCGGGGTCATCCTGACCGTCGCCGCCGGCTACACGACGCCGTCGCTGCTCGGACTGGGCGCCTCCGGCCTGCTCGCCACCGGGCGGATCAGCCTGCTCCTGCAGATCCTCGTCGCGCTGCTGCTGGTCATGCTGGTGGTCGTCCGCAACGCCTTCGGTGTCGTGTCGGTGCTGGTCAGCACCGTCGTCGTGCTCGGGATCTCGTGGTTCGCGGCGGACGACGTCCAGGCCGGCTTCGCCGCCTACGCGACCTGGTTCCTGCTGCTCGGGGCGGTGCGGCCGATCATCGAGGTCCAGCGGCAGCGGCGGCAGCGGCGCGCCCGGGACTCCGACCCGGACCAGCTCGCCCGCCTCACCGGACTGCCGGGTGCCTTCTGGGTCGGCGCGTTCGGACTGCTCTCGCTGGGCTGCCTGGCGACCGCGGCGGCCGCGCTCGTCGTCTGATCCTCCCGGCGACCCTTCCTGGCCGGTCTTCCTGGACGGCCTTCTGGACGGCCCTTCTGGTCGCCCGTCGGCGGGGGCCGGTGCTGGTTGGCCGGAAGTGTCGGTGGGAGCTGGAAGACTGCTCAGACATGTGCGGCAGGTATACCCAGACTCTGAGCGCCGACGATCTCGCCGCGGCGATGTCCGCGGCGGACGAGACGGGCGGCCGGGTGACGGAGAGCTACAACGTCGCCCCGACCACGGTGATGCCGATCGTCGTCGCGCGTCGGCCGCCGGGCGGCACCGGGCACGGTGAGCCGGCGGCTGGCGTTGGCACCGGGGGGGCCGGCGAAAGCGGCGAGGTTGGTGAGACAGGCGGGGGCGGCGGGCCGCGGGCCGTGGGCGGTGGGCGGGTCCTGCGGCTGGCCACCTGGGGTCTGGTCCCGTTCTGGGCGAAGGACCCGGCGATCGGCAGCCGCCTGATCAACGCCCGCGCCGAGTCGGTCGCGTCCAAGCCGGCGTTTCGCGCTGCGTTCGCCGCCCGCCGGTGCCTCGTTCCCGCCACCGGCTTCTACGAGTGGCGGCGGCCCGGCGGCTCGCGCCGCGGCCAGCCCTACTACATCCATCCGGCCGGCCACCCGGGGGCCGACGGCCTGTTCGCCTTCGCCGGGCTCTACGAGGTCTGGTCGAAGGGCGAGCAGCCGCTGACCACGTTCACGATCCTCACCACCGACGCGGCCGCGGGCACCGAGTTCATCCACGACCGGTCACCCGTCGTGGTGCCGCGCCCGGCCTGGTCCCGGTGGATCGACCCGACGCTGCGGGATCCCGAGGCGCTCGCCGGGATCCTGCGGCCCGCGCCGGCCGGGGTGTTCGCCGCGCACCCGGTCTCACCCGAGGTCGGCAGCGTCCGCAACACCGGCCGTCACCTCGTCGACCCCGTCGACGTCGACCCGGAGGAGGCAGCCGCCGCTGCCGGTCCGCCGGCCACCGCCGGCCCGTCCCGGGCCCGGCGAGCGACGCCCGTCGCCAAGTCAGCGTCCGTCGCCGGGCCGACCTCCGTCGCCGAGCCGCCGCCCGGTGTGGGGGTAATCGCCCCGCATGAGGTCGGCCTCTTCGGCGAGGATGGCGTGGGTCCGCACGCGCGGCGATGACACCGAGGCCAGGGCCTGGCCTGGCCGGTCGGGGCCGTCCGGTCTGGGCCTGGCCCGGCCCTGTAAGGACCGGTACGGCCAGGTCTGGTCTGGTCCTCGCCGTGGCCGTCGCTGTGTCGGGCATGGCCCGCCCGGCCCGGCCACCCGCCCGACGGAGGCAGCCGGGACCCTGCGTGCACCGCGCTCTCGGGAGGACATCGGATGGGAACAGAAGATCTCGCCACGGAACGGCTCGCCAACCTGCGCGACGTCGGCGGCATGACCACCACGGACGGCCGCGTCACCAACACGGGCGTGCTGTACCGCAGCGAGATGCACCGGGTCGAGGACGCCCGGCCGGCGGCGGAGTTCACCTGGCCCCCGCCGACCGTGGTCGACCTGCGCTCCGCGGTCGAGCGGGGGAGCTCCCCGCACCCGCTGTCGCTGATCGGCTCGGAGATCCACGTGATGCCCCTGCTCGGCGAGGAGACCGGCCGGGTCAGCGACTCCCTGCCGCCGGACGCGCTCGCGGGCGGCCTGCGCACGCTGTACGCCGCGATGCTCGACATCGCGACACCCCGGCTGGTGGAGATCCTCGACCTGGCGGCGGAGGCCCCCGGTCCGCTCCTGGTGCACTGCGCGGCCGGCAAGGACCGCACGGGCGTGGTCGTCGCCCTCCTCCTGCGCCTGGCCGGTGTCGTCCCGGAGCAGGTGGTCGCCGACTACCTGGTTACCGGCGAGAACATGCCGGGCGTGCTGCGCCGCCTGCGAGGGCATGCGATCCTCCCCGACGGCCGGGTCGTCGACAAGGAGGTCACCAAGGTCTCGGTGGCCGCCGTCGAGCAGGTGCTGACCATCATCGACGGGCACCCGCAGGGCCCGGAGGGCTGGTTCCTCGACCGCGGCGCCCGGCCCGAGGCCGTCGAACTCTGGCGCAAGCGCATCCTGGGCTGAGTCCGGGGCGACCATTGTCGTCGCTCGGCGAGCGCATCACGGTCCTGGCCTCGGTGGCTGGCCGGGGAGTCCGGCTCAGTTACTCGCCCTTTAGTTTCTTCCTCGCCGTTTCGGGGGTCGCTGKCGGCGGATTTCGCTCGGAGAGGACGAGAAGGAAATCAAAGGGCGAGCAGGCTGCTCAGGGGCGCAGGGCCAGGCCGAGTGCCACCTCGGTCACGCCGGTGACGACGAGCTGGATGCCGAACAGCACCGCGAGCACCACCATGGTCGAGGACGGCCAGGCCAGGGCCAGCACTCCGAGGACCACGGCGAGCGCGGCGATCAGCAGGCCACGGGCCACGCTTCCGGTGCGGCCGGCCTGGCCGTTCCGACTCGCCAGCACCAGCAGTGCCCGGACCACCCCCGCGACGATCAGGGCCGCACCGACGATCAGCGCTATCGCGTGCAGCGTCACCCCCGGCCACAGCAGGATCACCACGCCGGCGACGGCGGTCAGCGCGCCGAAGAAGATGGCGGAGCTGCTGTTCTCGGTGCGTACGGCGGAGACGATCTCGGTGATGCCGGAGACGAGAAGAGCCACACCGGCGATGACGGCCAGCGCGCCGACGGTGGTGAAGGGATTGGTGATGAGCAGCAACCCCAGGACCGTGACCGCGATTCCGAGGATGACCAGGGCCGACCACAGCGAGCTCGGGCGCTGCGTCTCCCGGTTCTGTCGATACGTGGTTGTCATCGTGACCTCCCCGTGTCTGGCCCGAAGGCGTCCGCGAGCCGGGGCTCGTGCCCGTGACCTGGGAAAGGCGTACCCGCAACGCCTGGTGGGCGCACCCGCGCGGCGGTAGTCACCGACCGTCCGGCGCGGGACGCCCGTCGGGCGCGGTGCCGCGGCCCGTACCCTGGAGGACATGACCTCTGCCGCGTCGTGAGGCGGGCGTTTCCCAGGCACTCCGGTGTCGTGGTGGCCAACCGCTGACACCTGATACGCGCACGAATCCGATGTACGAAAGAGGCCGACCCTCATGATCATCGTGTCCGAGCTCGAGCTCCGTGCCGGAGCCCGCACACTGATCGAGCCGGTCTCGTTCCGGGTGCAGCCGGGTGACCGTATCGGCCTCGTCGGCCGCAACGGCGCCGGCAAGACGACGATGCTGAAGACGCTCGCGGGGGAGACCCTGCCCTTCGCCGGCAAGGTGGACATCCGCGGCGAGATCGGCTACCTGCCGCAGGACCCGCGCACCGGCGACCTCGCCGACACCGCGCGCGACCGCGTGCTCGCCGCCCGAGGCCTCGACGTGATCCTGCGCGAGATGGAGAAGCTCCAGCTCGAGATGGCCGAGTTCGTCGACGAGACGGCCCGCGACACCGCGGTGCGTCGCTACGGCCGACTGGAGGAGCGGTTCGGGATGCTCGGCGGGTACGCCGCCGAGGCGGAGGCGGCGCGGATCTGCTCCTCGCTCGGCCTGCCTGACCGGGTTCTCGGCCAGCAGATCGGAACGCTCTCGGGTGGCCAGCGCCGCCGCGTCGAGCTGGCCCGGATCCTGTTCGCCGGTTCGGGGAACTCCGACGCGACACTGCTGCTCGACGAGCCGACCAACCACCTCGACGCCGACTCGATCACCTGGCTGCGTGACTTCCTGCGCGCCCATTCCGGCGGCCTGATCGTCATCAGCCACGACGTCGACCTGCTGGACAAGAGTGTGAACAAGGTTTTCCATCTCGACGCCAACCGCGCCGCGCTCGACGTCTACAACGTCAACTGGAAGACCTATCTCACCCAGCGCGATCAGGACGAGCGCCGCCGGCGGCGGGAGCGGGCCAACGCGGAGAAGAAGATCGACTCGTTGCGGGCACAGGCCGACAAGATGCGGGCGAAGGCCACCAAGGCGCGCGCGGCACACCAGATGGACCGCCGCGCGGAGCGCCTCGCCTCCGGCCTCGCCGAGGTCCGGGTCGCCGACCGGGTCGCCAAGCTGCGCTTCCCCGATCCGGCTCCGTGCGGCCGCACGCCGCTGACCGCCACCGGCCTGTCGAAGTCCTACGGCTCGCTGGAGGTGTTCACCGGCGTCGACCTGGCGATCGACCGCGGCACCCGGGTCGTGGTCCTGGGCCTCAACGGCGCCGGCAAGACGACGCTGCTGCGTATGCTCGCCGGCCAGGAGACCCCGGACGCCGGCGAGGTGCACCCGGGGCACGGCCTGCGCCTGGGGTACTACGCGCAGGAGCACGAGACGCTCGACACCTCCCGCACGGTGCTCGACAACATGCGCGCCGCGGCGCCCACCGCCTCCGACGTCGACCTGCGTCGCATCCTGGGCGCATTCCTGTTCGGGGGGGACGCGGTCGAACAGCTCGCCGAGACGCTCTCCGGCGGTGAGAAGACCCGGCTGGCCCTGGCTGGCCTGGTCTGCAGCTCGGCGAACGTGCTGCTGCTCGACGAGCCAACGAACAACCTCGACCCGGCGTCGCGCGGCGAGGTCCTGAGCGCGCTGCGCACCTACCGGGGCTCGGTTGTCCTCGTCACGCACGACCCGGGCGCGGTCGAGGCACTGAGCCCCGACAAGGTCCTGATGCTGCCGGACGGCGTCGAGGACACCTGGTCGCCCGACCTCGCCGATCTCGTCACCCTGGCCTGATACCACGGGAGCACCCGGCGGCGCCCGGAGGTGGCCACCTTGACACACTGGGCCCTCGGCCCGGGCGCCCATCGGCGCGCGGGAGACAGAACACGGGACGAGAGCGGGAGCACGTGAGCACAGAAGGTGGCACCAAGGCGGTCGTGGCGGCACTGCTCGCGAACCTGGGCATCGCGGTCGCGAAGTTCGTGGCGTTCCTCTTCACCCGCTCGTCGTCCATGCTCGCCGAGTCGATCCACTCCGTCGCCGACTCGAGCAACCAGGCGCTGCTCCTGCTCGGGCAGCGCAACGCCAGCCAGCCGGCTGACGAGGAGCACCCCTTCGGCTACGGGCGTTCCCGCTACATCGCGGGCTTCCTCGTCGGCATCGTGCTGTTCAGCGTCGGCGGGCTGTTCTCCGTCTACGAGGGCGTGGAGAAGCTGCGCCACCCCCACGAGCTGGAGAGCGGCGTGGTGGCGATCGTGGTCCTCGCCGTCGCGATCGTGCTCGAGAGTTTCTCGTTCCGGACGGCCATCAGGGAGTCGAGGCATCTCAAGGGCTCGGGGTCGTGGTGGCGCTTCATCCGGGACGCGCGCTCCCCGGAGCTGCCGGTCGTCCTGCTGGAGGACCTGGCCGCGCTGTGCGGCCTGCTGCTCGCCCTCGCCGGGGTCGGCCTGACGCTGCTGCTCGACGAACCGCTCTGGGACGGCGCCGGCACCCTCGCGATCGGCATCCTGCTGCTGGCCGTCGCCGTGATCGTCGCGATGGAGACCTACGGGATGCTGGTCGGGGAGGCCGCCACCCCGCAGACCATCGAGGTGATCCGGCAGGCGCTGAGCTCGGCGCCGGCGGTCACCACCGTGATCCACATGCGGACCCTGCACCTCGGCCCGGACGAGCTGCTGGTCGCGGCCAAGATCGGGCTTGACCCGGATCTGACCATGGCCCAGGTCGCCGCCGCCATCGACGAGGCCGAGGCGCTGCTGCGCGACGCCGTGCCCACCGCGCGCCGGGTCTACCTCGAACCCGACATGCCGCGGGGCGAGGTGGCCCAGCCGGTGCCGCCCGCCGCCGCCGAGTCTGCCTGATCGCCGAGCCCATCTGATCGCCGAGCCCGCCTGGGTCACGAGGCATTCGGGCGCGTTCTCCGACCGGGGCCGCGCAGCTCAGCTGTTCCCGAGGAAGACCCGCAGGACGATGGCGGCGAGGGCGCCCGTCCCGATCAGCAGGCCTGGAAGGTCACCCGCGCGCACCGTGTCGCCCGGTCCGTCCGGGCGGGGGCGCGGGGCCAGCGCCGCCACCGCCAGCCACGGCGCCAGCGGCAGCCAGGCCAGCTCCACCCCACCCCAGGCCAGCCCCGCGCACAGGCTGAACAGCACCGCGGCGCCGGCGCCGACCAGGAACGGCCAGCCGGGGGTAAGCCGGATCCGGCGCAGCGCGCGGACCAGCACCGGCCCGCCGGCCAGCAGCACCACGACGGCGTCCAGGGTGAGCCAGGCCAGCATCGTGGTGGGCCCGGTGTCGACCCGGGCCCGGGTGAGGCCGTCCGGCAAGGAGAAGCCCCAGGCGAAGAACAGCCAGAGCGGGAGCAGCGCGCCGAGCCCGGTGAACACGTTCATCAGCGGCTGGCGCCGGACGAAGTACGCGGCCGCGACGGCGACGCCCAGCCACACCACGGCGTAGTCGAACAGGCCGCTCACCCCCAGCAGCAGGCCCGACAGCAGCGCCCACGACAGCCGCCATCGCCGGCCCGGCTCGCACCCGAGCACCCCCACGGCGACCGCCGCCGCCGCCGGCAGGATGGCGACGGCCCGCGGCGACGCGGCGGCCCACAGCGCCCACGGCGTCAGCACGAGCACCGGGATGGCCCGGCGCGCCGCCGTCTCGTGGCACAGCGAGCGCACCGCGACCGCGACCAGCGGGACGCCCAGCGCGGTCAGCGCCGTCAGCGCCAGCCCGAGCGGCACCGCGCTCCCGGCCCCGTCAGCCCCGTCGGTGAGGTCGCCGAGCCCGAGCTGGTCCAGCCCCCACACGAGCAGCACAGGGCCGGGCGGATGGCTTGTGAGCAGGCTGGAGGGCGCCCGCGGCAGGTCCGTCGCGCCGGCCTGTGCCGCGGACACCGGCCCGTCGACGGACTGGGCGACCCAGCCGGCGAGGTAGCCGAGCGGGTCGTCGCCGACGGCGCCGGCAGCGGTCAGGTACACCGGCGGCGGCCGCAGGCCATCGGTGAGGCCCGGGCCGGCCGCCGCGGCCAGGGCGAGGCTCCAGCACAGTGATCCGGCGAAGCCGAACAGGAGCAGGAGCGGCCAGCGGGCGCGGACGGCCCGGCGGGCGAGCGCCAGGGTGACGATCGCCACGAGCACCGGGAGCAGCGTCGCCGGCGCCAGGTGGGGCGTGCGCCAGCCGACCGGGAACGGCGCGGCGGAGCCGAGGTCCACATCGGTGGCGGCGATGAGCCCGCTGAGGAGCAGGCCGAACCCGGCCGCCGCGCACCAGAGCCCGACATCGACCCCCTCGGCCCGCAGCGCGGACAGGGTCGGGGCGCGACGGGGCAGCGTTCCGGTCACCTTGCGTGTACGGATGTGCCGCGTGGGTTCCTGCCGGGCGCTGGGTGTGAGCCGCGCCGGTGAGGGCGCCGCCCTAGTCGGCCGGCCGTTGACCATGCATGCACCGTAACCAGTCCCGGCGGCCCGCGGATCCCCGCGGGGGAGCCGAGACGGATGTACCGTCGGTGACGATGTTCGACGCGCCGCGCGGGAGCCCCTGCCCGATCGGATCCCAGCCGGCCGCAAGACTGGCCGCTGTGTCGTCGAACTCGGGCTTCGGGCGCGCTGTAGCAGGTCAGGGGCTATGTGACTGCTCGGAGTCGGCTCGTCGGCGTGCGCCTCGGACGCGTGCGGGGCTGTCCCGGCGACTGCACCACCGCGTGTGATGGATCACACGGACTTCGAGTGGCGCGGACACCGAAGCTGGGTGAAGATCGGTTCGCAGATCATCGAACACGGAGGGGGCCACATTGGCCGAGCTTAGGAAAGGAACCCGGATCACCGGGGCGGAGCGGGACAAGCTCGCTGCCGAACTTCGGAAGAAGTACGAGTCCGGACAGAGCATTCGCCTGCTTGCCGAGTCGTCGGGTCGTTCGTACGGGTTCGTCCACCGGATCCTGTCCGAGTCGGGCACGACGCTGCGCGGACGTGGGGGCGCGACCCGGGGTACCAAGAAGAAAAGCGCCTGACCATGAGCATGCCGGCCGCCGCCGACCCGGCGGCGGCCGGGCTGGGCGTACTCGCAGCTGGCCCTTGCGTCTCGCTCACTGTGAGTAAAGATGTGTCGGGTTGGGTGGGCGACACGCCCACCCTCCCGGGCATCGCCGCGGCGATGGACGGCATCCTGCGCGACCTGCGCGGCGACGTCCGTGTCGTCGTCGTGAACGCTGTACACCGCCTGTCGGCTCCGGTCGACCACAAGACCAGCCACGAAATCGAACACAGAGCCGATCACGAGGTCGGCCACCAGACCGGCCCGACGGCCGGCCCATCCGCGGGCGGGGTCGCGACCGGGCGGAACCTCGCCACGTGGTCCCGGGTCGCGCGCCGGCTGTCCGAACGGCCGGACCTGCTCAGCATCGCCGTCTCCGCCGGGCCGACGACGGGCCCGGGGCTGGCACTGGCCCTCGCCTGCGACCTGCGGGTACTGACCGAGGACGCATCCCTGTGCCTCGCCGAGGCCACGGCCGGTCGCGTGCCGGGCCTGGGCGTTGCGGGTACCCTCGTCGACACCGTCGGCTACGCCCGCGCGCTTGCGCTCTGTCTGACCGGCAGGCCGGTGGGCGCGCGGGACGCGCTCCGGCTCGGCCTCGCCGCGCTCGTCGTCCCCTGCCGGGACCTCGACGCCGAGGTCGGCCGCCTGGTGGACCGCCTGCTCACGGTGCCGCCCGACGTCAGCGCGGAGACGAAGGCGCTGCTCGCCGGCGCCCGCGAGCGGTCGGGCATCCAGCGCCGCGCGGCGGAGGACGACGCCCTCGCACGGGTCCTCGCCACGACCGTTGGGAATGCGGGCTAGCAAACCCTCGCTTACACCGTTACGTAGTAACACGTAGTGGTGCGTCGGAGGCTCCATGAGAACTGCGGTCGACAACTGGTCCACGATGCGCTCGTTCCAACGGGACCGCTCGGTGACGCGGGCCAGCCTGCGCCCGGGGACCGTCCGCCGCATCGTCGGCTTCGCCCGCCCCTACCGCCGGCTGCTCGCTGGTTTCGGCGTCCTCATCGTGCTCGGCGCGGCGACCGGCGCCGTCACCCCGCTGCTCTTCAAGGCGATCATCGACGATGGGATCGTGCCCGGCCGGGCCGGGGTCGTCCAGACGCTCGCCGGGGTGGTCGCGGCTCTCGCCGTCGGCGAGGCGCTGCTCGGGCTGGGTCAGCGCTGGTTCAGCGCCCGCATCGGCGAGGGCCTGATCTACGAGATGCGCTCGCAGGTGTTCGACCACGTGCAGCGCCAGCCGATCGCCTTCTTCACCCGCACCCAGACCGGCGCGCTCATCACCCGGCTGAACAACGACGTCCTCGGAGCGCAGTCCGCGTTCACGAACACGCTGTCCGCCGTGCTGTCCAACATCCTGTCGGTCGCCTTCGTCCTGATCGCGATGATCAGCCTGTCCTGGCAGATCACCGTGGTCGCGCTCGTGCTGCTGCCCGTGTTCGTCGTGCCGGCGCGCCTGCTCGCGCCCCGGCTGGCGGCGCTGACGCGGGAGAGCTACGGCCTCAACGCCGAGATGAACACGATGATGACCGAGCGGTTCAACGTCGCCGGGGCGATGCTCACCAAGCTCTACGGCGAGCCCGACCGTGAGGTGCGCACCTTCCGTCGCCGCGCCGGGCGGGTCCGTGACATCGGCGTGACCCAGGCGATGTACGGGCGGATCTTCTTCGTGTCCCTCACGCTGGTCGCCTCGCTGGCGACGGCGATCGTCTACGGCGTCGGCGGTACCTTCGCGGCCCGGGGCAGCCTCGAGGTCGGCACGATCGTCGCGCTCACCGCCTACCTCACCCGGCTCTACGGCCCGCTGACGCAGCTGTCCAACGTGCACGTGGACGTGATGACCGCACTGGTCTCGTTCGAGCGGGTCTTCGAGGTTCTCGACCTGCGGCCGGCGATCGAGGACGTGCCGGACGCCGTCGAGCTGCCGGCGGGGCCGGTGGCCGTCGAGTTCGACCATGTCGGATTCCGCTATCCGGCGGCGACCGAGGTGTCACTGGCCTCGCTGGAGTCCACGGCCGTGCTCGACAGCAGGACGCCGGAGCCGGTGCTGCACGACGTCACCTTCCGGGTGGGCCCCGGTGAGCTCGTGGCGCTCGTCGGCCCGTCCGGCGCGGGGAAGACCACCATCAGCCAACTCGTCGGACGGATGTACGACGCCCGGGACGGCGCGGTCCGGATCGGGGGGCTCGACGTCCGCGCGGTCAGCGGCCGCTCGCTGCGCGCGGCCGTCGGCGTGGTCACCCAGGACGCGCACCTGTTCCACGACACGATTCGGGCCAACCTGCTGTTCGCCCGGTCCGACGCGACGGAGGAGCGCATGTGGGCGGCGCTGGACGCGGCCCACATCGGCCGGGCGGTGCGCGACCTGCCCGACGGGCTGGACACGGTCGTCGGGGACCGTGGATACCGGCTCTCGGGCGGTGAGAAGCAGCGGCTGGCCATCGCCCGGCTGCTGCTCAAGGAGCCCGCCGTGGTCGTCCTGGACGAGGCCACCGCCCACCTGGACAGCGAGTCGGAGGCCGCGGTGCAGCGGGCGCTGACCGCGGCGCTGGCCGGGCGCACGTCGCTGGTGATCGCCCACCGGCTCTCGACCGTCCGGCGGGCCGACCGCATCCTCGTGGTCGACGGCGGGCGGATCGTCGAGAGCGGCACCCATGACGAGCTGATGGCCCTCGGCGGCCTCTACGCCGAGCTTCACCACACCCAGTTCGCCACGCAGGACGACGCCGGGACCGGCGGGCGGCCGGGTTCGCGGGCCGCCGCCGATGCCGCCGATACGGATGACGCTGCCGATACGGACGATGCTGCCGTCGTGGGAGAGGTGGGCGAGGCGGGTGCCCCGGCCGCCGCGGGGGTGACCGGGCCGCCGGCCGACTGGAGCTCCGGTGCCCGCGTCACCCTCGACCCGCCGAACGGCGGGGTGGCGGCCCTGCCGGCCGCGCGCTGACTGCCGCTCAGGCCGCCTGGGCGACGGAGGTCACACCGGCCGGGCCGGTCGGCGAACCGGTTGTCACGGATGCCGTGTCCAGTGACACGGTGTCCGTGGCTGCGGTGTCGGGCTCGAGGGCCTCGTGGGGCAGCGCGATGTCCACGTCGCCGGAAGGCCGCCGGTGAATTGCGGGATTGTTGGTCATGGCCGGGCTCCAGGTTGTTTCAGGGCGGTAACATGCCGCGGTCTGGACGTCCGGGATCGTGYGGCGCCGTTGCCAGCTTTCCCGTAACTGTCGCTTCACCCGCTCTTGCGGGTGGACCATGCGAAGGTACGCCTGCTGTGCCCTTGCGCGCAGCATGTGTCCGAACGCCCGGGTGCGAAACGGTCACAGAACCTCTCGGGACTAAGTGGCCCAGAACCGCCGGATCGAGTGTGTCACCAGGGCCCATGTCCTATCCCGGGCGTTCGTTACCTAGGCTTTGAYCGTGCCACGAAGAGCCAAGATAGTTTGCACCCTCGGCCCGGCCACCAACTCTCCCGAGATGGTCCGGGCCCTCGTCGACGCCGGAATGGACATTGCCCGGCTCAACTTTTCGCATGGAACGCACGAGCAGCACGCCGCTGCGTACGCCCTGGTGCGCGAGGCGGCCGCGGCCGCCGGCCGCAGCGTGGGGATCCTGGCCGACCTGCAGGGGCCGAAGATCCGCCTCGGTAGGTTCGCCGACGGCGGGGTCACCCTGCTGCCCGGGCAGCATTTCACCGTCACCATCCGTGACGTCCTGGGAGATCAGGAACAGGTCGGCACCACGTACCCGGGCCTGACCCGGGACGTCGCCGCCGGGGACACCATCCTCGTCGACGACGGCCGGCTGAACCTGCGGATCGACGGGGTCGAGGACACCGACGTCCGCACCACCGTCATGATCGGCGGCAAGGTCAGCGACAACAAGGGGATGAACATCCCGAGCGCCGCGCTGACGGTGCCGGCGCTGTCCGAGAAGGACGCCGACGACCTGCGCTTCGCGCTCGAGCTCGGCGTCGACATGATCGCGCTGTCGTTCGTCCGGTCCGCCGAGGACTACGCGGCCGTCCGCTCGATCATGGACGAGGTCGGGATCCGGGTTCCCGTCCTCGCGAAGATCGAGAAGCCGCAGGCCGTCGACGAGCTCGACGGGATCATCGAGGCCTTCGACGGCCTCATGATCGCCCGCGGTGACCTCGGTGTCGAGCTGCCGCTCGAGGACGTCCCCCTCGTCCAGAAGCGGGCCGTGAGCCAGGCGCGTGAGCGGGCCAAGCCGGTCATCGTCGCCACCCAGGTGCTCGAGTCGATGGTGAGCGCGCCCCGGCCGACCCGCGCGGAGGCGAGCGACTGCGCCAACGCCGTGCTGGACGGCGCCGACGCGATCATGCTTTCGGCCGAGACCAGTGTCGGGGCGTACCCGGTCGAGTCGGCCGCGACCATGGCGCGGATCATCGARACCGCCGAGGCGGATCTCGGCCGCATCCCCCCGCTGCGGACCCCGCCGCGCACCCTCGGCGGCGCGATCGCCCAGGCGGCGGTGAGTGTCGGGGAGGCGGTCGGTGCCCGCTACCTGGTGGCCCACACCCTCAGCGGGGACACCGCCCGGCGGCTGATCCGATACCGCAGCTCGGTGCCCGTCCTCGCCTTCACCCCCATCCCCGGCGTGCGCAGCCAGATGGCGTTGCTGTGGGGTGTGGAGACGGTGCTGGTGCCGTTCGCGGAGAGCACCGACGAGATGGTCAGGCAGGTCGACACGGCCCTGCAGCAGATCGGGCACTGCCGGCCGGGCGAGCTGGTGGTCGTCGTCGCCGGTACTCCGCCGGGTGTCGCCGGCATGACCAACATGATGCGGGTGCACCGCATCGGTGAGGCGGTCTGACCGGGCCCGCGGGCCCGTGCCCGCCGCGGGAGTGCCGCCGCCGGTCGCCCGCGATCGGTGGCCCGTGGCGGGCTGGAACGGCACGATCGTGGTGGCGCCGGCCGTGGCGGAGCGAACAGCGCCGGGCCACCGGGCTTCGACCCGGTGGCCCGCGGCCGCCCGCCACCCCATTTCCCGCGCTGCACCTTCGGTGCCGGGTACGACGACAACTGCTGAGCGGCGAGCTTGCGGCCGCGGGCCGCCGCGGTGCGGGACGAGCCGTGGTCGGGGACGAGCTGCCAGCTGGGACGAGCTGTCAAGCTGCCGGCTGGGACGAGCTGCCGTCCGGTCAGCCCGCCCGGGCGAAGTCGATGACGCGCCGGGGGTCGTCCGGATGGTTGATCTCGTCGAAGAGGATCCAGCGGTCGACCCGGATCTCGTAGAGCCGGTGGGCGTTACCGTCCGCCAGCATCATCTCCACGTTCGCCAGCTCGCTGCCCTGCGGCCACCGCCCGTGATAGATCGGCAGCAGTGCGTCGGCCTCCGCCACCGGTACCTCCTCCGCGGTACCGGCGAAGCTCACGCCCTGGACCTCCTGGCCCAGCCCGTCGAGCTCGATGGTGACGATCGCGCCGGCCACCCGACGATCGGCTCTGATGTTCCTGCAGTGGGTGCGGTCGGGCCTGGAGATGAAGAACAGACGGTCCGGTTCGAACGAGCTCGCGTACCAGAGGTTGCAGACGGCGGGCTCGCCGCCACCCGCCAACGTCGCGATCTGCATCACTTTGCCGTCGCGAACGTAGTTCCGGGTCACGGACAGGTCCGTCGAGACGGCCTTGGACGTCGACACGGGAATCCTCCCAATCATCGGGTGTGGGCCGTGCAGCGTGAACAGCGTGCCCGGCTGGCGGGCGGCCGGTGGCTCCGCCGGCTGCCGGACGCCCGGGCGTGGTTCCGGAAAATGCCCTCGATCGTCATTTCGCGGGGGGAGGAACGATCGACCCGGCGCTTTGCGTGGAGCGCGCCGACCAGCACCGGTATCGCGCGAGGGGTTCTCCCCCCGATACCCGGTTGGGACGCGGTTCGCGGATCGAAAGCAGGATTCAGAACAGGCTCCTGAGGAACTGGGAGCTCGGGCGCGTCGACCACGCCTGTCGCCTGGCAGGGACACACTGTGCGGGTATGGTAGCCGAGGCCTGAGTGACACTGCTGTGTGTAATAGGTCCTGCGCGTCGGGCCGTGTGGCCGTGCCAGTGGTGACGCCGCGTTCCCACCCCGCGCCGCCCGCTCCGGCGGAAAGCCTGTGTACGGGCACGGGCACGGGYACAGGTACGGGTACGCAAGTGGGTCGCCGCGCGGGCGCGGGGTTGTCCCGCGCGATCCCATCCGTTACCGTCGGCGCGCGCGACCAGCGGCTCCACGACGGCGCCGTCCGGGCGCGACCGCGAAGCACGTCTCCGGCGTGTCATCCGTGCCGCTTCGCGCGGGTCGATTCGACCGGCCCCGCCCGCGCATGCCTGGGCGAAGTAGGACGATTCACCCGGGCCGCCTTCCGTTGGTCAGAGCACGGACGGATACCGTCGCCCGGTTCGCCGGTAGCCCGTCAGGGCACCGGATGGAAGCGCTGCGCGTCAGGAGTGAGTGCATGGCCGACCAGGGCGACCCGGCCGAGAAGCCGGTGCCCGCCGCGGAGCCGCCGGGTGAGCGTGGCCGATCCGGCGGTCCCCGCCCGGGCGGCCCGCCCGCGTTCGCTTCCGCTCCAGCCCCCGACCGCCAACCGGCCGACCGCGGACGCGCCGAGGGCCCGGCTGACCGCCAGCCCGCCGACCGCGGACCGGGATCCGGCGATCGGCGCCCGCCTGCACCGGGGCGTGACTCGGCGCCGGAGCGCGGCGGACGGCCGGGAGCCGCACCGCCGCCTCCGGCGAACCCGTCCCGCCCGGTGGCGCCGACCCGCCCCGGTGTGCGCCCACCACCTCGCGACGGGACGTCCGCCCGCGGCGGGACGCAGCCGGCATCGCCCCAGGCGGCACCGCCGGCACGGCCAGGCACGCCCGAGAAGCCATCGGTACCCGGTAGCCCGGTACCCACCACACACGCGGGACCCGCGACGCCGGTGAAGCCCATGGGACCGGCCAAGCCCGGTGAGCCGGCGGCGCCTGCCGGGCCGGTGAAGCCCGCGGCGCCGGTCAGGCCCGCGATGCCGCCTCCTCCACCAAGATCACCCGCGCGCCCGCCTTCGTCCGGGCCCGCCGGCCAGGGCATGGCGGCGCGGCCGGCGGCTGGCACGAAACCGTCCGGCCCGGCCACGCCTGCCACGTCGGCAGCCTCGTCGGCGTCGGCCACATCAGCGGCGCCGCCGGCCAGGCCTGCGGCCACGACGCCGGCGACGCCGCACGCCGCGACGAAGCCGCCCACCACGTCCGCGGGCCAGGAGAAGTCGCGGGCGTCCGCCAAGCCGGCCGCACCGGAACCGACGTCGAAGAATCCACGACCACAGAGCGCAGGGCCACAAGGCGCAGGGACACAGGGCGCAGGGACGCAAAGCCCGGCGTCGCAAAGCCTGGCGTCGCAGAGCCCGGGGCCGCGGAATGCGGCGCCGGCGAACCCAGGATCGACTCGGCCGCCGGGTTCCGGGAAGCCGGCGACGCCGGCCTCGGCGCCGAGCACCGGGAGGCCGGCCTCGGCGCCGGGTGCGGGGAGGCCGGCCTCGACGTCGAAGCCCGGCTCGCCCGCGCCCTCCTCCGGCACCTCGCCGTCTTCTGGCGCCACGCCGTCCTCCGGTTCCGCGGCGCCCGGTTCCGCGCGGTCCGCGTGGCCCTCGCCGCTGCGGCCGGCGTCCCCGGCGGCGGGATCGGTGAACCGCCCCGAGACGTTGCGTCCCCCTCCCGCTCCGGCGACGGGTGCCGGCCGCGGGCAGCCCGGCTCCGGCCCGGAATCACCCCCGGCGCGGGACGCCCTGCGCCCGTACCAGGGACAGCCGGCACCGGCTGCCCGGCGGGCCCCGGCGGTTCCGCGGAACACCGGGACGGGTGCGCCGAACCAGCCGGCACAGCCGGGCGGGCAGCCCGGCGCGGCTCCGGACCGCTCGAGTCCGCCCGGTGCCAGAGAACCATCGGCCCGCGCCGCGGCGGGGACGTCCGCGCCTTCGACGGACCAGACGACCCCGCCGGCGCCGGCGGACCGGGCCACCGGCGGGCCGGACGAGGACCAGCGTCCCCGGCCGCTGTTCGCTCCGCGCCCGTCCGCTACAACTACAACGCCGTCGTCCCGATCGCTTCGGCCGACGCCACCGACTCCGCCCACATGGCACACGGCACCGGGGAGCCAGGCGCGGTCGGCTGATCCGTCCGCGCGTTCGGGCTCGCCGGCCTCTCCGGTGGCGCCGACGTGGCGGTCCAGCCCGGCGCCGGCCCGGACGCCGGGCGAGGACCGCCCGACGTGGTTCGAGCGGGCGTCGGCGGGCGCGACGGATTCCCCCGAGGCGGCCGGTGGCGGTTCCGACCAGCCCGCGGCGCCGCTCGGGGACCGGCGGCCATCGACATCCTCGGCATCGACAGGCACGGCGTCGGGCGCGGCGCCGTCCACCGCCGTGCCCTCCTCGCCGGCCGCGCCGCCAAAGTCCGCCGCGCCGCCAAAGTCCGCCGCGCCGCAGTCCGCCACGTCGCAGAGCGCGGCGCCGTCACAGTCGGTCGCGTCGCGGTCCACGGCACCATCGCGGTCCGCGGCAGCCGCGGCGCCCGCCGGTGCGCCCGAGTCGGCCAGGCCGACCGGGACCGCGYGGTCCGCCGGATCGGGCGGTGGCGGTGCGCGGTCCGCTCGCGCGACATCCGCGACGCCGACGGCGAAGCCCACCCACACGGAACCGTCCACGACCGCCCGCGAGGCCCTCGATCCGCCGACCATGCGGGTGGACCTGCGCCGCATGGCCGGCCGGCGGCCCACATCGGGGCCGGACGCGGAGTCGAGCGCCCCTGCCGTGCCCGAGCAGCAGACGGGCGGGCGGACGTTCGACGCGGACCCGGGCATCCCGCCGGACTCGCCCCCCACCACGGGCTTCGTGCGTCCCGCGACCGGCCGCGGCGCCGAGCCGGCGACCCGACCGGACCCGGCGCCGGGCACGGCCGACCCGGGGCGGCCCGCGGAGCCGGGACGACCGGACGATCCCGGCCGGTCCGCCGATCCGGCGTGGACACCCGACGCCGCGCCGCATCGGACCTCGGACACGACCGGGCGCGGGCAGCCGTCCGCGGGGGAGCGTGCGGCGACCGATCGGCAACGACCGGCGGAGCCCCGGCCGGCGGCCCCGAGCCCCGGCCCGGCCGCGGACTCCGGCCCGGCGGTGGATCCGGTGGAGGATCCGGGGAACCGTGCCGGGCAGACCCGCCGCGAGCACCGCACCGCCGCCGCGCCGATGGCGGTGCGCGGTCGCCGGGACATGGCCCTCCTCGCGCTCGGCGGGGCGGTGGCGGCGGTGGCCGCCTTCCTCCCCTGGAGCACGTTGACGAGCGGGGACGAGACCCGCACGTTCACCGGCATCACCGTCGGTGACGGGCGCCTGACGCTCGTCACCGGGCTGGTGATGGCCCTGATCGGCCTGGCGTCGCTGCGCGGCCGTGGCCGCCGGGCGGGCCGGACCGGCCCCGCCCGCCCGGCGGCCGATCTCCTCGTCGCGAGGGCGTCGGCGCTGCTGCTCGTGATCGTCTCCGGGTTCGATCTCGCGCTGGGACCGCCGTCCCTGTCGTCCTTTCGGGCCATCTCCGCCGATGTGATAGCCGTCCGGCCGCAGATCGGCGTGGTCGTGACTCTGGTGGCCGGGCTCGTGGCGCTGGTCGCGGTGGCGCGCCCGCGGTCCGGGCGGTAGCGGCCCAGCTGACCGGCCATGCGCGGCCGGCAGCGGCGCCGTTGCGCCCGCCGAGGAGACCACGTCGTCCGCGACCGGGACTCGAACATGTGTTCTATCGTGGGTGACATGGGGAACGTGAGGTGCCCAGCGGGCCGTGTGCCGTTGCGATGGGCGGCATGCGGCCGCTGTCCGCGCGTGGTACCACCGTCACGGGGCGCGGGGAGGCCGGGCCCGTCCGCCGGCCCGACCGGCACCAGGGCTTCGGTGGTGGACGGCGGGAGGACCGGGTGGGCGAGCATCGGCAGCGGAGCCCGTGGGCCCGTCCGTCCGGCGGCGAGAACGTCACGCCGGACGACAGATCACGGGTCGACGCGGGCCTGGCGGCCTGGCGGGCCGCGGCAGAGGCCACCGCCGATCCCCGCTGGGGCAGGCCGTCGGCCGAGCCGGAGGCTGGGCGAGCCGTGGTGGTCTGGGGCCGGTGGGCCGCGGGTGAGACATCGCCAGGCGTCCCGGCGAGCAACGGCGCCGAGACCGTCCCTCGGGCCGCTGATGTCGTGGACGCCGCCTGGCCGGGAGCGTCCGGCCCGGGGCCGGTGGGCCCGGAGGCCGCCGCCCCGGCGCGCTCACTGCGGCGCCTGCTGGCGATCCTCTGCCCGCCGCTGGTGGTCCTGGCCGGGGGCGCGGCGGTCATCGGCTCGACGATGACGTGGGCCACGGTGCGCGCGTTCGGCATCGTGGAGTTCGCCATCCACGGCACGGATCCCGACCAGCACGGCCAGCTCACGATGCTGCTCGGGATCCTCGCGATGGTGGCGGGCCTGCTGCTGGCGGGGCGGCGTGTCGACTGGGGCCGCATGCTCGCCGTGATCGCGGGCCTCATGCTGATCCTCACGGCCGTCGTCGACGTCGCCCGCTTCCGCCGAGGCGGCCTGCTCTCCGGGACGGGTTTCGACGCAACTACCGACCTCGGTCCCGGCCTGTGGGTGATCAGCTTCAGCGGGGTGGTGCTGGTCCTCGTCGGTGTGCTCGTGCGCTACACCCCACTGGCCCGCCCCGCGGCGATCACGGAGGACTGACCGCCCCAGCGGCGGTCCGGATCAGGTGCGCGGCTGCGGGTTCACCCCCAGCTGGCTGACCCCCGTACGGGGGTCAGCCCGAGGATGTCTTTGGGGTCATGACGGAATAGCCCCGTCTTGGCAGACTCTGTGACGGCACAGCAGGTGACGGGGGGTGGGACGTTCGGACCGGGGGGACCGGCGTCCGATCACACCCGCTGGCCCGAAGCGCGCGTTCCATCGGGCAGGGGCGGCGCGAGGCGTGCGCCGGACGCGGGGATCCGGCGTGCGCCGGGCAGTGGGCACCGGCCGCCCGGGCCGGTGCCCACTGCGCCCGGCCCACAGGTGCGCGGGCCCGTCCTGCCGGTGGGGCTGTGGGGTCGTGGCAGCAGGGTTGCTCCCCGCGTGGCACAGGGCGCGTCGGGATGGGGTGTCGGCGCTCGGAGGGAGACCGTCTGGTCGAGCGATTCGTCGCGAGTGCGCTGGGATGCGAGTGGTCTGAGGGTGCGGCACGTGGGCGGCTCCGGTCAGTCGAGGTGGCCGTCCTCCTTCGCGCGCTTGTAGAGATCGATCTTGGTGTCGGCGTGGCGGCCGGCTTTGCGGTATTTCACCCGCACCCGCTCGATGTACTGCTTCGCGGTCTCCGGGGAGACGGTCATCTTGCGGGCGACGGTCTTGAGCGGCATACCGGTCGCGTAGAGGCGCAGGGCCTCCAGCTCCTTGAGCGACAGCGTCGGCCGGTCGGGCGCCTCGTCGGTCAGGAGCATGAACGCCAACTGGGGTGAGACCCAGCCGGTCCCCGCCCCGGCCGCGCGGATCGCGGTGGCCAGCTCGCCAACGTCGTCGGTCTTGGTGACGAAGCCACCGGCGCCCGCGCGCATCGCGCCGCGGACGGCCTTGGGGTCGCCGAGCGCGCTGAAGACGATCACCGAGGCGCCGATGCCGGTGAGTTGCCGGATGTTGTCGGGTGCCTCCGAGCCGTCGCCGAGGTCGAGGTCGAGCAGGACGACGTCTGCCTTCCGGCCCGGGCCGGCCAGCAGTTCGGCGATCGACGTCGCCGTGGCAAGAAGGGTGAGGCCGTCGAGCCCTTCGATGACGTCGGCGAGGCCGCGGAGCACGATGGGGTGGTCGTCGACAGCGGCAACCGAGATGAGCCTGCTCACCGCGTGGTCGACTCCCGCTGCGTTGCGCTGTGGGTCACGTCGCTCCCGTTCTGCCCGCCGTCGGGCATACGCGTGACGTGTCCGTTCCCCCACCGGAACGCCACCGGACACCTTGCCTGCAACGCAGCTATTTCAGCAGACCGGCACCTGGCGTTACCAACAGGTTCCCGGACGCATCAGGTCCGACGGGCATTCCGGTCCAGTTCGGTGACCGACCGTGCCGTCCGCGACCGGGCGGTGGCGGGTCTCGGGGCGGGCGTCGCACCGGAGAAGCAGCGCTGGGCCGATCATTGCCGTCTCGCCTACCAGCCGATCTTACGGGTGGCTCGAATTCGACTACGGACCGTGGGCGGCGGGCGTTGTGGTAGCTGTCGGTGGCCGCGAGCGCGGCCCGTCACGGCCCCGGGCGGCCCCACCTGTCGAGGGCCTCGGCGAGCTGCTCGATCTCCGCGGGGCTGCTGTAGACGTGCGTGCTCGCCCGCAGCACCGGTGCGGTCAGCTCGGGTGCCCGGCCGGCCGGGATCGGGCTGGTCAGGATCCGGGCCTCGACGTACAGCGCCCGGCAGACCGCCAGCGAATCGACACCGGCCGGTGGGCGCAGGGTCACGATGCCGGTGGGGGAGTCGGCCTCCTCGCCGAGGCGCCAGCCGGCGACTCCGTCGAGGGTGCGGCGCGCGTGCCGGGCGAGGGCGGTGATCCGGTCGCGCATGGCGCCGAGGTCCTCGGCCAGCAGCTCGGTCAGCGCGGTGGCCAGCCCGACCCGGCTCGCCACCGCCGCCTCGCCGACCGCCATCCGGGACGGGCCCGGCAGCGGTCGCGCGGGCAGAGCGGGATGGGCCCGCAGGTCGTGGGGGTGGGCCGAGTGGAGGCTGGGCGCCCCGGGGCCGAGGCGGTCGACGACGTCCGGGCGCACCGCGGTGAAGCCCGCGCCGCGGGGGCCACACAGCCACTTGCGTGAGGTACCGACGTAGGCGGCCGCCCCGATGCCGGCGAGGTCGACCTGGCCGAGCGACTGGGCCACGTCGAGGATCAGGTCGACGCCCGTGGCGGCGCAGCGGGCCGCCATCTCCGCCGCGGGCTGCGCGACGCCGCGCTGGCTCGGGACGTGCGGGAATGTCACCAGGGCGAGGTCCTCGAGGCGGGCCGGGCCGGGCACGCGGTCGAGGCGGTCGAGGTCGATGCGGCCCAGCGGGTCCACCGGGAGCTCGACCAGCTCCAGGCCGTCGCGGGCCGCGCGGGTCGCCAGCAGCAGCAGGTTCGACCCGTACTCCCCGGGCACGACGCCGACGCGGGAACCGGGGGGCAGTGGCCAGGCGGCCAGGAGCGCGGCGAATCCGGTGCTGGCGGAATGCTGGAAGACCACGTCGTCGGCGATGAGCCCGGGGCCCAGCAGCGTCGCGAGCCGGGCCCGCGCGCCGGCGAGGACCTCCGCGGCCTCCATCTCGGCGATGTAGGCGCCCACCAGGTTCTCCTGGCGGAGGTGGTCGGTCTGGTCGGTGACGGTCGCGATGCTCGGCCGGGCGGCCGCGGCGGCGTCCAGGTGGACGACGCCCGCCCGCGCCCGCGCCGCGCGCCAGCGACGGCCGATCTCGGGTTCCGGAACGACGGCGTGCCCGCGGCTCAGGCGGGCCCGGTCGGCATCGAGGGCGGGGATCGTCCTCCGGTGCGGTTCCATGTGGTCAGCGTCGCAGCTGCCCGGCCGGTCCGGGCCGGATCCGGTCGCCAGGCACCGGACGGGTGAGCCCCGACCGGTCGGCGGACCCGCGAGATGGTGGCAGGCTCTGCGCATGGACGTCGTGCCCGCGCGGGACGCCGCGGTGCTCCAGGGGCGGGTGCTCCCGCCCGGCCCGTCCGGTACGCGTGGCGCGGCGGCGGGGCGGCGCCGGGTCGCGGTCGTCGGTGCCGGCGCGGTGGGCGGGTACTTCGCCGCGCGCGCGGCCGAGGCCGGTGCCGAGGTGCTCCTCTGCGTGCGCGGCGGCGGCTTCGACCGCCTGCGCATCGTCCGGGCCGGCCCCGCGGCCGGCGGAGGCGTCACCGAGCTGCGGCTGCCGGTGGTTCGCGACCCCGCCGATCTCGGCGGGCCGGTGGACTGGATCGTGCTGGCCACGAAGGCCCATCAGACCCCGGCCGCGATGGGATGGCTGCGTGCCGGCCTGGGAGCAGGGACCGGAGTGGTGGTCGCGCAGAACGGGGTCGACCACGCCGAGCGGGTCAGCCCACCCGTCCCGCGTGACGCCGTCCTGCCGGCGGTGGTGTACCTCAATGCCGAGCTGGAGCGGCCGGGTGTGGTCCGGCATCTGGCCTACGGGGTGCTGCAGGTGCCCGACGGCCCGCTGGGCGAGCGCTTCGCCGGGGTGCTGCCGCCCGGCGACGTCCGGCTCGTCCCCGACTTCGCCACGGCCGCCTGGTCGAAGCTGCTCAGCAACAGCGCGGCGAACTCGCTGACGGCGCTGACGGCACGCGGTCTCGAGGTGCTCGCCCGCCCGGATGTCGGCGAGCTCGCGCTGGCGGTCATGCGGGAGACCGCCTCGGTGGCCCGGGCCGCCGGCGCACGCATAGCCGCGGACGCCCCGGAGCGCACGCTCGCCCGGCTGGGCCACCAGCCGCCCGGCGCGGGGACGTCCATGCTGCGTGACCGGCTGGCGGGCCGCCCGCTGGAGCACGACGCGCTGCTCGGAGCGGTCGTCCGGACGGGCGGGCGGCTCGGGGTGCCCACGCCGACCTGCGCCGTGCTGCTCCCCGTGCTCGCCGCCCTCAGCGCCAGCCCTGCCGTGGGACCGGGTGGGACGCCCTGACGGTCAGGACGTGCGTTCGGGTACCGCGTCGGCGACGATGTGCTCCGCGATCGCCAGCGACGCGGTCGCACCCGGGGACGGGGCGTTGCGCACGTGGACGACCCGTCCGCGCACGGCGAGGACGAAGTCGTCGACCAGGCTGCCGTCCCGCGCGACCGCCTGGGCCCGCACTCCCGCCGGGCCCCGCACGACGTCCGCGGTGCGCAGCTCGGGGACGTAGCGTCGGGCCTCGGCGACGAACGCGCGCCTGCTGGCGGTGCGCAGTATCTCCTTGGCGCCGGTGCGCCAGTGCGTCTTAGCCATCTTCTGGAAGCCCGGCCAGGACAGGGTCTGCCGCAGGTCACCCCGGTCGACGGTGCCCACCGTGTAGCCCTCGCGGGCGGTGGCGAGCACGGCGTTGGGGCCGACGAGGATCTCCCCGTCCACCCGCTTGGTGAGGTGGATGCCCAGGAACGGGTAGCGCGGGTCGGGCACCGGGTAGATCAGGCCACGGACGAGGTCGCGCCGATCGGGGCGCAGCAGCCAGTAGTCGCCGCGGAACGGGATGATCCGCGGCGAGCTGTCCTCTCCGGTGAGCGCGGCGACCTCGTCGGAGTGCAGGCCGGCGCAGGAGATCAGCCGGTCGAACGGGCCGACCGACTCCGACACCACCCGGACCGTCCCGCCGTCGACCGCCGCCGTGTGGTGGTTCCCGTTCGGCGCGACCGGCGCGGAGCCGCGCACCCGCAGCCGCAGCCGGACGCCCGCCGGGCCGTCGTCCACGCCGATCACCTCGGCGCCGGTGCGCACCGCGCCGCCCGCGTCCAGGATGTCCGCGCGCAGCGCCCGGGCGACGGCCGGGTAGTCCACGATCGCCGTGGTCGGGGAGTGCAGCGCGGCGACCCCGCGGGCGTGCGGCTCGATCGTGCGCAGCTCGGTGGCGTCGAGCATGCGGGTGTCGGGCACGCCGTTGGCCGTCGCCCGCTGCGCGATGTCGTCGAGCCGGCCCAGCTCGCTGTCGTCGACGGCCACGACGACCTTGCCGCACTCCTCGTAGCGGATGCCGCGGGCCTCGCAGTACTCGCGCAGCAGGCCGACGCCGCGGCGGCACAGCGTCGCCTTCAGCGAGCCCGGCTTGTAGTAGAGGCCCGCGTGAACGACGCCGCTGTTGCGCCCCGTCTGGTGCTGGGCGACGTCATGCTCCTTCTCGAACACGGTGACCGTCGATCCGGGCACGACCCGCCCGAGCCTGCGTGCCACCGCGAGCCCGAGGATCCCGCCGCCGATGACCGCGATCCGCTCCGCCACCCGTGCCGCCTCCACTCGTCCATCCGTCACCGCCCGGCGGCGCCATGAGCCACCGGTCCGGGTGGGTCCCCGTCACGGACGGCGTCGCCGCGCCTGGTCCGGGTGGCCGCCCGCGGTCCGCGGCGCGGCGTCTACCTGCGCTCCAGTATCCCGGTACACCGTCCGTGACCGGTGCCGGCCCGGCCGGCGGCCGGTGCCGTGGTCAGCCGAAGAAGTGGCCCGGCGGGTGCGCGCGGTCGGTGCGCGAGCGCGGCCGGCCGCGCAGCGCGTCGGTGAGCGTGCGCGCGGTGTTGACCAGCGGGACGTGGCTGAACGCCTGCGGGAAGTTGCCGGTCATCCGGCCCAGCCGGGGGTCGTACTCCTCGGCCAGCAGCCCGACGTCGTTGCGCAGCGCCAGCAGCCGCTCGAACAGCTCCTGCGCCTCGTGCACCCGCCCGGACAGCGCGTAGTTGTCCGCCAGCCAGAAGGTGCAGGCGAGGAAGGCACCCTCCCCGGCCGGCAGGCCGTCGACGGCGCCGTCCTCGGCCGTCGGGTAGCGCATGACGAAGCCGTCCTCCATCAGCTCGCGCTCGATGGCGGCGACGGTGCCGACGACCCGCGGGTCGGTCGCCGGCAGGAAGCCGACGAGTGACATGTAGAGCAGGGCCGCGTCGAGCTCCTTCGAGCCGTAGAACTGGGTGAACGTGTTGCGGTCGGAGTCGAACCCGCGGGCGCACACCTCGTGGTGGATCTCGTCCCGCAGCGCCGACCACCGCTCGACCGGGCCGGGTAGCCCGGACTCCACGATCCCMCGGACGGCCCGGTCGGCGGCCACCCAGGCCATGACCTTCGAGTGGACGAAGTGCCGCCGCGGCCCGCGGACCTCCCAGATGCCCTCGTCGGCCTTGCGCCACCCGGTCTCGAGGAAGTCCATGAGCTTGGTCTGCAGCTGCCAGGAGCCGTCCCGGCCGTCGTCCTCGGAGGAGTGGATCCCCGCGAGGAAACCGTCACGGGCCGAGCCGGGACGCCGGTTCGCCACCGCGACGCGGGCCACGTGCAGGGCGTCGAGGWCCTCCCCGTAGACGTCGAGCTGGAACTGGTCGACGGCGGCGTTGCCCACCCGGACGGGGGAGGAGTTCTCGTAGCCCGGCAGCCACGGGACCTCGTACTCGGGCAGCCGCCGCTCACCGGCCACCCCGTACATGATCTGCACCCGGGACGGGTCGCCGGCCACGGCGCGCAGCAGCCACTCCCGCCAGGCCGTCGCCTCGCTGGTGAAGCCGGCGTCGAGCAGCGCCAGCAGGGTGATCGTGGCGTCACGCAGCCAGCAGTAGCGGTAGTCCCAGTTGCGGACGCCGCCGATGTGCTCGGGCAGCGAGGTGGTGACCGCGGCGACGATGCCGCCCGTCGGGGCGTAGGTGAGCGCCTTCAGGGTGATCAGCGACCGGCGGACCGCCGGCTGCCACTGGCCGTCGTAGGTGCAGCCGGCCATCCAGTCCGACCACCACGCCTCGGTCTGCGAGATCATCCGCCGGACATCCTGCGGGGCCGGCGCCGGTTCGTGCGAGGGCCGCCAGGTGAGCGAGAACGGGACGGACTGCCCGGCCGAGACGCTGAACTCCGCGTAGGTGGCCATGTCGTGCCCCTCCATCGGGGCGGTGGTCCACAGCGTCACCGAGTCGGGGCCGGCGATCGCGGCGACCGAGTGCTCGTCGAGCCGGCGCACCCACGGCACGATCGAGCCGTAGTCGAACCGGAAGCGGGTCTCCGACCGGAGCCGGACGGTGCCCTGCAGGCACTCCACCAGCCGCAGGACGACGTGCGCCCCCGCTCGGGGGAACATCGCGTCCACGATCCGGACGGTGCCCGACGCGGTGGTCATGTCGGTCTCGAGCACCAGGGTGTCGCCGCGGTAGCGGCGGCTCACCCCGATCACCGGCTCGACCGGCGCGATCTTCCAGTGGCCGGACTCGTTGTCCCCGAGCAGCGCGGCGAAGCAGGCCGGGGAGTCGAACCGAGGCAGGCACAGCCAGTCGATCGAGCCGTCGCGGGAGACCAGCGCCGCCGAGTGAGTGTCTCCTATCAGCGCGTAATCCTCGATCAGGGATGGCACGTTCTCTCCTAGTTACCAGGGCCGGCTACCGTGCTGTGCCGCACAAGGTCGTTCACCTTACGGACCCGTCCGACGGAATACGTTGAGGGTCCCGGTGTACGCCGCTCCGTGGCGCCCGCCGGACCAGATTTCGTGCCCCGCTGTGACAGGAATCGCCTGATGACGACGTCCGCCCCCCCGCACTGGATCCGCCAGACGATCGGGTACCTGACCGATCCGCGGCGCCGAGCGGCGGTGGTCCTGGGCGGGCTGGCGACGGTCGGGCTGATCGTGTTCGGCGTGTACGCGGTGATCGACGGCCCGCCGCCCAAGGTCGAGGCGGTGGTGTACTTCGACCCCGCCGCGACGGCCGCGGAGAAGGACGCGGTCCGCGCCGCCTGTCCCACCGTCGGGGGAGCGCGCCAGGAGCCGCCCGACACGAACAACCTCGCGACCAGCCGGGCCTACCCGCTGCGCTACGACATCTCGCAGGCCTCCTCGGCTGACAGGGCGGCGATTTACAAGTGCGTGCAGGGCCAGCCGAAGGTGATCGGCATCAGCGAGTTCACGCAGGGCCAGTAGCCCGCTGCCGGCTCGGCTCGGCGGGCGCGGAGTTCACGCCGTGCTCGGGCTTCCCGCCGTGCTGGAACTCCCCGTCCTGCTCGAGCTTCTCGGCGTGCTCGCGCTGCTCGATCAGCTCGGCCGGTGTCGGCAGCCCGGCCTCGCGGGCCTGCCGGGCCTGCCAGAGGCTCACGAACATCGTCGAGAGCACCACCAGCCCGGAGAAGATCAGGCTGCCGCCCGACCACGGCGACGACGCGGGCAGCGTGTCGACGACGATCCAGACGATGCCGGCGGCGATCATCCCGATGCCGAACACGACGGTGAACGCCGTCGACCACGCGTTGGCGGCGGCCTGGTCGGCCAGGTCGGCGGCCTTCTGCCGGGCCTGCTCGAAGCGGTGCCGGGCCCACTCGTACTCCAGGCTCAGGATGAAGAACCCGAGCGCGACCACCAGGAAACCGGGGCCGGGCAGCGCGAGCATCGCCACGCCGAGGCCGAGCACCGCCAGCCCCAGGATCGTGAGGGCGACTCGTCGGGCCAGCCGTGCGCTTCGATTGAGCACGATGCCGTCTTCCCGGCCCGCAACCGGGCCTGCGTCGTGGGCCCGCGGAGCGGGGCCTGTCTCGGAGCCTGTCCGGTCGCCTGTTCCTGCGCGTGGCACGGTGCCGCCGGCGGCCCACGTCCTCCGCACGTGCAACGGCCCGCTGTGTGAACGGCGTTCCCGCTGACTGCCGCGCGAACCCGCCGCCCGCTTTCGGACGGCCCGTCCGGGCGGTGCCGGGGCACGCTGTCGGGGCGCGCCGCCGGGGCACGCCGCCGGACGGCGGGACACCGGGTTCCGACCACATCCACCCGCAGCTTGCGTCCACCTGCAGTTTGCGCCATCTTGTGGCCCCACGGGTGGCACAAAGGCTGTCGACATCACGTCACCGGTCCGGCCGGCGGGCGGGACCGGGGCGGGGCGGGCGGTGCCGGTTCCGCGGGTATGCCGGGTGCCCGGATCGGACGGACCGGGGCCGACCGGTCCCCGGCGGGCTACTGTGACGATCGGAAGCGGGACCGGCGGCGGGCCCGGCGGGCGGCGGGGGCGCGTCAGCGCCCGACCGGGTGTCCCGGGCCCGGTCGGCGTCCTCCCGGAACGACGCGTCAGTGCTGACGGAGGCTCAGGAAGAAGTGGACGTCGAGGAGACCCCGCTGCCCGGGATCGGGCTGCGGCACGACTTCAGTACCCGCTCGGGCCGCCGGCTCGGCGTGGTGAGCCGCCACGACGGACGTCGTGACCTGGTCATCTACGATGCGGAGGATCCGGACGCATCCCGCGAGTCGATAACACTCACCCCGGAGGAGGGGGACGTGCTCTCCGAGCTGCTCGGCGCTCCGCACATCGTGGAGAAGCTCGCCGACCTCTCGCGCGCGTTCGCCGGGCTCGTCGGCGAGCAACTCGAGATAACCGCGGGCTCCCCGTACGCGGACCGCACGCTCGGTGACACCCAGGCCCGCACCCGCACGGGCGCGTCCATCGTCGCCGTCGTCCGCGACCACGAGGTCCTCGCCTCGCCGCGGCCGGACTTCCAGTTCCACCCCGGGGACATCGTGGTCGTCGTCGGCACCCCGGAGAACACCGCCGCCGTCGCCCAGCTGCTGCGCGCTGGCTGACGGGGAACGGGCGACCGACGACACGTGCACGACACGGCGAGGATCTTCCTCGAACTGGGCGCGGTGCTGTTCGCGCTGGGAGTGCTCGGCCATTTCGCGTTGCGGGTCGGTATCTCACCGATCCCGCTGTACCTCATCGGTGGTCTCGCCTTCGGGCACGGCGGTGTCCTGCCACTGGGCGCCAGCGAGGACTTCATCGAGATCGGCGCCGAGATCGGTGTCATCCTCCTGCTGCTGACACTCGGCCTGGAGTACACCGCCGAGGAGCTCCTGCACGGCCTGCGAAGACAGGCCCCAGCCGGGGTGCTCGACCTGACGCTCAACGCCGCCCCCGGCGTGGCGGCCGCGTTCCTGCTCGGCTGGGGGCCGCTGGCGGCGGTGGTCATGGGCGGCGTCACCGCGATCTCCTCGTCCGGGATCATCGCCAAGGTCCTGGGGGATCTGGGCCGCATCGGTAACCGGGAGACCCCGGTCGTGCTGTCGGTGCTCGTGCTCGAGGACCTCGCGATGGCCGTCTACCTGCCGGTGGTCACCGCGCTGCTGGCCCATCACACCTTCGCCCGGGGCTCGCTGACAGTCGCGGTGGCGCTGGGTGCGCTCGTCGCCGTCCTGTACGTCGCGCTGCGGCACAGCGACAAGGTCACCCTGCTCGTCTTCAGCCCGACCGCGGACCGCAACGACGAGGTCCTGCTGCTGCGGTCGCTGGGGCTGACCCTGCTCGTCGCCGGCGTCGCCCAGCGCATGCAGGTCTCCGCCGCGGTCGGCGCGTTCCTGGTCGGCATCGCGCTGTCCGGGCCGGTYGCGGAGAGCGCGCACGAGGTGCTGACGCCGCTGCGCGACCTGTTCGCCGCCGTGTTCTTCGTGTTCTTCGGCCTGCAGACCGATCCGGTCGAGATCCCGCCCGTGTTGCTCGCCGCGTCCCTGCTCGCGCTCGCCGGCGTGGCGACGAAGATCGTGACCGGATGGTGGGCCGCGCGGCGCGCGGGCATCGCGACGATGGGCCGCTACCGCGCCGGCGCCGCGCTGGTCGCCCGCGGCGAGTTCTCGATCGTCATCGCCGGGCTGGCGGTCGCCGCCGGAGTGAACCCGCAGCTCGGGCCGCTGGCCGCGTGCTACGTCCTGCTGATGGCGGTACTCGGCCCGCTGGCGGCGCGGTTCGTCGAACCGGTCGTGCGAACGATCCGCCGCTGGTCACAGGCCCGCAGGCCACCGGACCACGCCACCGCGCGCGGCGGGTGACCGCCCTGCCGCGGGCCGTGTGACCCGCGGCTGGGCGCCGGCGCGCGAATCTCGGCCGGGCTGGCGGGATTCACCCGGCGATGTTTGGCAGGATGACGCTCCATGACCGGACTTCTCGAAGGCAAGCGCGTTCTCGTCACCGGCGTCCTGACCGAGGCGTCCATCGCGTTCAGTGTTGCCCGCATCGCCCAGGAGCAGGGTGCCTCCGTGGTGCTCACCGGGTTTGGCCGCGGCCTGTCCCTCACCCGCCGGATCGCGCGCCGCCTACCCACCGAGCCGCCGGTCGTCGAGCTCGACGTGACTGACGAGGAGCATCTCGCCGAGCTCTCCGCGAAGGTCCTCGAGCACGTCGACGGCCTCGACGGGGTGATGCACGCGATCGGGTTCGCGCCGGAATCGGTGCTGGGCGGCAAGCCGTTCGTCGAGGCGGCCTGGTCGGAGGTCGGTACCGCGCTTCAGGTCTCCACCTGGTCGCTCGCGTCCCTGACCCGCGCGACCATGCCGCTGTTCGGCGAGCGCGCCAGCATCGTCGGCCTGGACTTCGACGCCTCGGTCGCCTGGCCGTCCTACGACTGGATGGGGGTCGCCAAGGCCGGGCTCGCCTCCGCCGCCCGCTACCTGGCCCGGGACCTTGGCCCCAGCGGAGTGCGGGTGAACCTGGTCGCCGCCGGCCCGCTGCGCACGATGGCGGCCAAGAGCATCCCCGGGTTCAGCAAGTTCGAGGAGGTCTGGGGCACCCGGGCACCGCTCGGCTGGGACATCGCGGACACCACGCCCGCGGCGCGCGCCTGCGTCGCCCTCCTCTCGGACTGGTTCCCCGCGACGACGGGCGAGATCGTGCACGTCGACGGCGGCTTCCACGCGGTCGGCGCCTGACCTCCGGGACGGCGCCCCACGCAGCCCTGGCCGGCCCCTGAAACCACAGCCCGGCCGCGGGGCCTTGAAACCGCGGCCCGGCGGTGGGGCATCGGAATTCCATCAGTTCAGTTATCTCTTCACTGCCTCGCCTCCTCGCCCTTTTGTGACGGTCTCGCCGTTTCCGGAGCGGATTCGGGGTCTGGGGCTCCGGAAAGGACGAGGAGCCGAGGAAAGGGCGAGGAGGGGCGAGGGTCAGCGGGCGGCGTGGCGGGTGGCGGCGGAGGCGGTGCCCAGCCAGGTGTGCGGGTTGCCCTCCCAGCACCAGCCCAGCTTCGGTGCCCGGCCCGAGATCCACATCGCCGGCACGCGGCGGTCGCCCCGGCGTGATCCGGACAGCATGAAACAGTTGTTCTTCTCCAGCGCCTCGGGGAAGTGGGTGACCACCGCGATCCCCTCGTGGATCGTCAGCGGCGAGCGCCCGCGCTCGAGAATCGGTGGCAGCGCGTCCGCGGGCCGGATGCCGCGGAACTCCTCCCCGCGCTCGACGTCGGTGAGCAGGTACACACCCGCGTGGGGCACGTTCAGCTCCGGCAGCGGCCGGTAGGGCGCGAGGCCCTCCTCGCCGTGGTTGCGGTCGACGGTCCCGGTGTCGGCGCGCCCGGCGAGCGTGAGCAGCGGCACGATCTCCTCCGCCCGGACGAGCTCCCCCGACACAACCAGGACGAAGGGCATCCACGACCGGGTCGCGGGCCGGAACGGGCCGGGCACGGCGGCGTGGGCGACCGTCCGCAGCGGCTCGCAGAGCGCCTCGAAGTCGGCCGGAGACATCCCCGCCAGCTCGGGGTACCCCAACCGCACCAGGCCGGCTACCTGCCTGTTGAACGCCTGGTCGAGTGGATCGGGCCAGCCACCGGTTCCTTCCGTGATCGGGTCGACCTCGTCGGTTCGCACGGCGGTGCTCAACGTCGCGGTGCGGCTCGGCATGCGGCATCCCCTCGGCTTTCGGTGGGTTGGGTGGCGTCGTACGACCCCGTTTCCCGGCACCGGTCCCGGTGCCGGATCTCGGACGTCCCACCCTCAACGCCGAGCGTTCCCAACGGGTTCCGAGCGCTGTCGGGACGGGCTGGCCGGGTCGAGCCAGTCGATCCGGGTGTCTCTCCCGACGGCTGACGCGTCCCGGCCCGGCAGGCGGCGGCTCAGTACGCGGCGGCCTCGTCGATCAGGTCGAGCGCGGCTCCGACGATGGTCGCGGTGTCCACCGGGGCGCCCGCGCCGCCGGCGGCGGGACCACCGGGGGAGCGGGGATCGGCCGGCGCGCTCGGGACCTGCGCGGTTTGGCCCGGGGCGGTCGGGATCGGGGCGGCCGAGCCGAGTGTCGTGACGTGCTCGCCGTGCACACCGGCGAGGAAACCCAGCGTCCGCGCGTCGCCGTCGACCACGGTCAGCAGCGGGCCGCGGCGGTTGGGTGGGAAGAGCTCACCGAGGACGGCGTCGTCGCCGTCGGCGAGTCCGCGCCGGGCCTGTAGCGCGTCGAAAAGCAGGTCCGGGGACGTCACGCAGACCACGCCGATCTCCCGGCGCAGCCCGGAGCTCAGCTCGTCGGCGGCCCGCAGCACCTCCGGCATGACGGCGCCCATCCCGACCAGGGTGAGCGGCGCGGACGGCTCGCCCGGGCGCAGCCGGTACCCGCCGGCCAGCACCGCCGCGCGACGCCGCCACCAGCCGGCGGCGTCGCCGGGCAGCCCGGCGAGCCGCTGGTCGACGGGCCGCGCGCTCAGCCGGATCAGGCTGGACGCGCCGTCGACGCGCCCGAGCCGGCGCAGCGCCTCGAGCAGGCACCAGACCAGGTCCTGCGCGAAGGCCGGCTCCCAGCAGGCGATACCCGGGACGCCGATCGCGCCGTGGCGCCACCCGCCCGGGCGCACCGGGTCGACACCGGTGTCCGCGACGGTCAGCAGGGAGCGTCCGTCGGCCGCCCCGCCGGAGGCCCATCCGGGCAGTACCCGGGTGACCGACATCTCGTCACTCACCCCGATGGGCAGCAGCGGAAGACCCAGCCGGCTCCACGCCACGCCGAGCGAGGCCAGCACCCCACCGAACGCGCCGGCGGACAGGCCGCCGGCCACATGCCGCCCGCCGCCGGAACGAGCCCCCTCCGGCCCCGGCCCCGCAGGGCCTGGTTGTCCCGCCGGCCCTGCGGGGCCCGCCGACCCTGGGAGCCCCGCCGGTTCGGGTGAGCGGGCGGGGCCAGCCGGTTCGGCGGGGCGGGCACCCGCCGGGCGGCCGAGGACGGGGGCGCCCCGGACGGGTTCCGCACCGCCGCGGGCCGCACCGCCGCGGGCGGCCTCGATCCACCCGGTGAGCACCCGGTCGGCGTCGCGGGTCGAGATCGTCACGACGGCCGCCGCGGCCTCCGGGGCGAGCGAGGGCAGGTCCCGCAGGGTGGCACCGAAGGCCTCCTGCGTCGACCACCAGCCGGTCGGCGGGCGGCCGGCGTCGACCGGCACCGCGGGTGCCGCGCCGAGCGACTGCGGGGCGCGGTCGAGGTAGGCCGCCACGTGCCGGGCGAGCCGGCCCGCCGGCAGTGCCACGGGCAGTGCCGCGGACGGCCGCCCCGGCGCCCCGGCCCCAGGCCTCGGCCCCGCCGGCACCAGCGCGGCCGAGGGCGCCCCAGGTAGCAATGCCCCGGGTAGCGGTGCCCCAGGTAGCGGTGCCGTGGTGGGCGGTGGTGCCGGGGCGGTGGGCGGCGCGGCCGGGCGGGCGGGCGCGGGCAGCGGGCCGGTGTAGGCGAACAGGACGGTCGGTCGCCCGGCCTCGACCTCGTCGAACGCGTCGATGATCAGCGCGAGGTCGTGGCCGCCCAGATCGCGCAGCGCATCGTGGATCTGCTCGTCGCTCAGTCCGTCGAGCAGCCGGTCGACACCGGCCCCGGAGGCTCCCGGACCGGCGAGCCGGCGCCGCAGCTCGGTCCCGTCCAGTTGAAGCAGAGCGAGGTACTCGGCGGGCGACATCGCGTCCAGCCGGGCCCGCAGCGCCGCGCCGCCGGGGGCCCGGAACAGGGCGGCGAGCCGGCGGCCGTAGCGCAGGGTCAGCACCTGCCAGCCGGCGGCCTCGAACATCCGCGCCGCCCGGGCCGGCCCGCCGACGCCACCGGGCGGCCCGCCCGGGCCGGGGCCGGCTGGCGTCCCCGGCGCCCCGGAGTCGGTCGGCGCGCCGCCGGTCACCAGGACCACCCAGAACAGCTCGCCCAGGTGGGAGACCCGCTCGTCGGTCACGGCCTCCCAGACCGCGGAGTCGCGCAGCTCCGCGAAATCGATCAGGCAGATCTGGCGGCCGCTCGGGGCACGGTCGAAGCGCTCACCCGCGAAGCGGCTGGCCAGCGCCGACCAGATGGTCCCGTTCGGCCCGACGTTGCCGGCCCCGGTCGCGCGCGGCGGCCGCCGGGTGGACGGCCCCGCCGCGGCGGCGCCGTCCACCCGGTCGAGGGACGGCAAGCGGTCGGGTGGCCGCGGACCGGCGGCGACCGGAAGGCCGGCGGCGACCGGAAACGCGGCGGCGAGCGGAGGGCCGCCGGGCATCGGCGGCTCGTCACCGTCGAGCGCGGACCGCAGAACCTGGTGGACGGCTCCCAGCAGCGGCCCCGCGTGCGGGGTGGCGGAGACCCGGTCGGCGACCCGCAGCGTGTCGAACCACAGCGCCGCGGCGATCGTGGACGCGGCCTCGCACATGGCCCGGTCGGCGGCCGCCCCTCGTGGGCCGCGGGCGCCGGTCGAGACGGCGTGGTCGATGCCTGCCGCCGCGAGCTCGCGCAGCCGGGCCTCCACGGCGGCCAGCGCCGCGAGGTCGAGCACGCCGCCGGGCGGCCCGGGAACGATCTCGCCGAGTCGCGCCGCCTCCTCCGAACCGCCACCGGTGTCTTCCCCGGCGGCACCCGTCGCGCCGCCAGGCCCGCCCATGGCATCGGGCCCGCTCCGGTTACCGTGCCCGGCCGAGTCACCGAGGCTCGTAGCGGCACCGGCCGCGTCGCCGGGACCTGACCCGCCGGGGCGTACCTCGCCGGGGCCGGTGTCGGCGCGGCCGGCGTCGCCGCGGTTGTCATGGCCGTCACGGCCCGACGCGGCGTCGTCGGCGGGCGACTCGGCCGGCATCGCGGGATCGATCGTCAGGTCGTCCCGGCGGCCGTGGCCGTGCGTGTACTCGCCGGCTCGGATGTCCGTCCTGCGCAACCCCCGCCTCCGTCCCATCGCCTCGACGACCTACCTGGAGTCCAGACGTGCGGCCGGGTCGGAATGTTGCGCCAGTTCCTCGACTCGCCGCGTGATGACGTCGTCCGGAGCGTCCACCTCGATGAACTTGACCCTGCCGATCGAGCGGATCAGGGCCACGTCGGACCGGCGGACACCCAGTGCCTGCGCGAGGGCGCGCAGCGCCGCCTCGTTCGCCCGGCCCTCGACCGCCGGTTCCCGTACGCGCACGACCAGCAGCCGGCCGTGGGTCGGGTCGGACGTCGCCGGCCCCACGGCCGTCCGGTCGGCGGCGGGACGCACCCGGATCGCTACGCGCACCCGCCCATCGTCCCCGACGGGCCGGCGGCACGGGGCGGGGAGTGTCCCGGGTGGCATGGGCTCGCGCGACCCGGTGGGCCGCTACGATCCCGGCCATGGTCGAGAACGAAGGTCGAGTCGCACTGGTGACCGGTGGCAACCGTGGGATCGGCGCCGCGTGCGCGGCGGCGCTCGCGGCCTCGGGTGACCGGGTGGCCGTGGCCAGCCGCGGTGGCGAGGCACCCGACGGGATGCTCGGGGTGCGGATGGACGTCACCAGCGCGGACAGCGTCGACAAGGCGTTCAGCGAGGTCGAGGCCGCGCTCGGCCCGGTCGAGATCGTCGTGTCCAACGCCGGCATCGTGCGCGACACGCTGATGCTCATGATGTCGGAGGACTCCTTCCGCGACGTCGTCGACACCAACCTGCTCGGGGCCTACCGGGTGGCGAAGCGCGCGTCGCGCTCGATGATCCGGCGCCGCAACGGTCGGTTGATCTTCATCTCGTCGGTGGTGGGGCTCTCCGGCGGTCCGGGGCAGTCGAACTACGCCGCCTCCAAGGCGGGCCTGGTGGGTTTCGCCCGGTCGCTGGCACGCGAGCTCGGCGGCCGCGGGATCACCTCGAACGTGATCGCCCCGGGTCCGATCCGCACGGACATGACGGACGCGCTCACCGACACCCAGCGCGAGTTCCTCGTCGCCGCCACCCCCGCCGGACGGATGGGCGACCCCGCGGAGGTCGCCGCGGCGGTGGTCTTCCTCGCGTCGCAGGGTGCCGCGTATGTGAACGGCGCGGTCATCCCGGTCGACGGTGGCGCCGGCATGGGCCACTGACGGCCCACACCGGCAACCGGCGCGCGTCGGCGGCGCGGCCAGCGGAATGACGCGCCCGGCGCGTGGCGTTGCAGCCCTGAGATGACAGCAGCCGTGAGATGACAGTGACGGACGGTGCCGCCCGCCCGTCGCCGGCCACGGCCCGTGGCGACGCCCCCGGCGGGGAGCGTGCCGCCCGCCCGGGCGGCCCACGGGTCGACGCGGCGGGTGCTGATGGGCCACGGTGGGAGTGGACGGATCGCCGGGCGGGCGGGCGGCCGTCCCCCAGCGCGGCGCGCCGGAGCGCCGCGAGGGCCGGGTGCGCGAGGGCCGGTGGAGGTGGCGCCGTGAGCATGATCAGGGTCGAGTCGCGGGGAGGCCGCGGCTACGCGGTCGAGGTCGCCGAGGAGACCGCGCCCGGGGCGCACGGGCTGGCGTTCTCCTACTCCGTCCGGGTGGACGACGAGGTCGTCGACGCGCTGGGGCTGGATCCGGACGACGACGCGGCGCTGACCGCCCTCGTCCGGGAGTCCTTCGCGTTCCTGCTGGCCCGCGAGCCGGCGGGCGACATCCTGCGCTCGTTCGACCTGTCGACGATCTCGCGGTACTTCCCGACGTACCTCGACGAGATCCGGGGCCGGGTGCCGCGCTGACTGCGCGGGCCCGGCTGGCGGACGGGCGCGACGTACGACGTACGACGGGGGCGACGTACACGGAAAGGGGACATGACGGTGCCGACGGACGCCGCCGGCCACGGCCGCGGGATCGACGTGGACGCGCTGCTGCTCGTCTCCTTCGGCGGTCCGGAGGGGCCGGAGGACGTCCTGCCGTTCCTGCGCAACGTGACCCGCGGCCGCGGCGTGCCCGAGGCGCGGCTGGCCGAGGTCGCGGCGCACTACGACCGCTTCGGTGGGCGCAGCCCGATCAACGACCAGAACCGGGCGCTGCTCGCCGCGCTGCGGGAGCGGCTGGCCCCGATGCCCGTGTACTGGGGCAACCGGAACTGGCAGCCGTACCTCGCCGACGCCGTGGCGCGCATGCGGGCCGACGGCGTGCGCCGGGCGGCCTGCTTCGTGACGTCCGCGTTCGCGTCCTACTCGGGGTGCCGGCAGTACCGGGAGGATCTGGCGGCGGCCCTGGAGCAGGTCGGCCCGGGCGCCCCCGACCTGGTGAAGCTGCGGCTGTTCTTCGACCACCCGGGATTCGTCGAGCCGATGGTCGACCACTGCGTGCGGGCGCTCGCGACGCTGCCGGTGGCGGTGCGCGACGAGGCCCGGCTGGTGTTCACCGCCCACGCGCTGCCCCGCTCGCAGGCGGCCGCGAGCGGGCCGGACGGCGGAGCCTACGAGCGCCAGCTCCGCGCGGCCGCCGGTGTGATCGCGCAGCGCGTCGCCGCGCGCGTCGGTACCCGGCACGAGTGGCAGGTCGCCTACTGCAGCCGCAGCGGCCCACCGAGCGTGCCCTGGCTCGAACCGGACGTCAACGACGCCCTGGCGGCGCTCGCGGACGGCGGCGCGCGCGCCGCGGTGATCGTGCCGGTCGGTTTCGTCAGCGACCACATGGAGGTCGTCTACGATCTCGACGTCGAGGCGGTGCGCACCGCCTCGGAACGCGGCCTGGCGGTCGCCCGGGCGGGTACCGTCGGCACGGATCCCCGCTTCGTCGCGATGGTGGCCGATCTGGTCGCCGAGCGCCGTTCCCCCGAGTGGGAGCGGCCCGCGCTGAGCGGCGAGGGGCCGTCGCACGACGTCTGCCCGCTGCACTGCTGTGACCCGGGCGCTCGGCGCCCGGCGGCCGCCGGTGTCCCGGCGGATCTGTGCGCGCACGGCCCGGCACGTTCCGGCGTGACGGCGTCACAGCCGGGCAGGCCGGCGAACGCGGAGCGCTCCCGGCATGGTGAACCGCGCAACGAAGCGACGATACTGGTGGATGAGCGGGCAGGTACGTCGCGGTCCGACTCTCACCCCGCAGGCGAATAAGACGGAGCGATCCGAGACATGCAGCGATTTGTGTTCGACCCGCCGGAGCGGTTCGTGGTCGGGACCGTCGGGCAGCCCGGTGACCGCGTGTTCTTCCTCCAGGCGGCGGCTCGTGGGCAACTCGTCACGGTGGGTCTGGAGAAGACCGAGGTGACGGCGCTCGCCGAAGGGCTGACGGCCCTGCTCGGCCAGGTGGGCCAGACCCAGGGGATCGCGCTGCCGGCCGCCTCCGACGTCGAGGTCGACCTCGCCCCCCTCGACGCCCCGTTCGAGGAGGACTTCCACCTCGGCCAGCTGACGGTGTCGTGGGACGGGCAGCGGGTGTTCGTCGAGGCCGCCGGACTCGCCTCGAGCGAGCCGCGGATCACCGACACCGAGAGCGACGTCGACTCGCTGCGCGTCGGCCTCTCGATCGAGCAGACCAAGGCCTTCATCGAACGGGCCCGCAGCATCGTGGCCGCCGGCCGCCCGCCGTGCGTGCTCTGCGGCCGCCCGGACGGCCCGTCCGGCCACTTCTGCCCGCGCCTGAACTGAGCCGCGCAGCGGCAAGGCCGCCGGCTGTCGGGCTGTCGGGCCGCCGTCGGGTACCGGGCCCCCGTCGGGTACCGGGCCCCCGTCGGGTACCGGCGATCCCCACCACCGATGGCCACCTCGGTCTTCGATCATCACGGCCCGCCGGATCGCCATCTACCGGACAAAACGCCCGTCGGGGGCCTCCGATCAGCCATCGAGGCCGGGCCCCACCTCGCCCCGGTCTCAGCCCGGTCTCAGCCCGAGACGCGCTCGCGCCGAAGCTCGACGGTGTCGGGCCGGGCGCTGGTCGAGGAACCAGCCCTCTGGGCCCTGCGGGCGCCCTGCGGGCTGCCTCCCGCCCTGGACGGTCCGCCTGCCGGTTGACGTCGTCACGGGGGGCGTCGGCTGGCCTGCGACCCTCTATGCATGACATGTATACATGCAATGTATAGTCGCGATCATGTCGATTGGACACGCGCTGCTCGGGCTCCTCGAGTCCGGCCCGCGACACGGCTACGACCTCAAACGGTCCTACGACGACCGGTTCGGGCACGACCGTCCGCTTCACTACGGGCAGGTCTACGCGACCCTGGCCAGGCTGCTGAAGAACGGCCTGGTGGAGGTCGAGGGCGTCGCGCCCGGCGGCGGCCCGGACCGAAAGCGCTACGCGATCACCGACACCGGTATCGCCGACGTCGAGCACTGGCTGGCCCAGCCGGAGAAGCCTGATCTCTACCTGCAGAGCACGCTCTACACGAAGATCGTGCTCGCGCTGCTGACCGGGCGGCCGGCGGTCGACCTCCTGGACGCCCAGCGCGCCGAGCACCTTCGGCTGATGCGGGAGCTCACCCGGCGCAAGGCTGGCGGAGACCTGGCCGACCAGCTCGTCTGTGATCACGCGCTGTTCCACCTCGAGGCCGATCTGCGGTTCCTGGAGCTGGCCGCGGCCCGCCTCGACCAGCTCGCGGCGAAGGTCCGTTCATGACCGACACCGCCGCCGCAGGCGTTGCCATGGGCCCTGCCGAGGCCGTCACGTCGCTGCTGCGCGCGGTCGACCTGTACAAGAGCTTCGGCGCCACACCCGCGCTCGCCGGGGCGTCCCTCGAGATCCGGGCGGGTGAGGTCGTCGCGCTGATGGGCCCGTCCGGGGCCGGCAAGTCGACACTGCTGCACTGCCTGGCCGGGATCATCGGGCCGGAGCGCGGGCATGTGCGCTACCGCGACCGGGTGATCTCCGGGATGTCCGACGCCGAGCGCAGCGCGCTGCGCCGCCGCGAGTTCGGCTTCGTGTTCCAGTTCGGTCAGCTGGTGCCCGAGCTGTCCTGCGTCGAGAACATCGCGCTGCCGTTGCAGCTGAACGGCGCCGGCCGCCGCGACGCCCACCGCCGCGCGTTGGGCTGGCTCGACCGGCTCGGCCTCGAAGGGCTGGCCCGCAAGCGGCCGGGGGAGGTGTCCGGCGGCGAGGCGCAGCGGGTCGCGGTCGCCCGCGCCCTCGTCGGCGAGCCGAAGGTGATCTTCGCCGACGAGCCGACCGGCGCGCTGTTCACCACGAACTTCAGACCCGTCCGGATCGACCACTTCGGGATGGAGGTGATCGAAGGGCCCACCTCCGACTCGGGGGTCGTGTCGGTCGAGGGGCCCCCGTCCGTCCTGATCAGGATCTTCAGTCTTCTCTGCGTCGTCGTGCTCCTGCTGCCGGTCGGCATGCTCACCGTCGCCGCGACCCGGTTCGGCGGCGGGGCGCGTGACGGTCAGCTCGCCGCGGTGCGCCTGCTCGGCGCGGACGCCCGCACCGCCCGCTGGATCGCCGTCGGTGGCGCGCTGCCCGGCGCTGTGCTCGGGTGCGCCGCCGGGGCGGCGCTGTTCGTCACCGGGCGTGGTGCCGCCGGGTACCTCGCCCTGATAGGCACCAGCGTCTTCGCCTCGGACGTCTGGCCCGGCCCGCTCTTCGTAGCCGCGGTGCTGCTCGCGGTGCCGGCCGCCGGAGGTTGTGGTGGCGCCTCCCGGCCCTCGCCGCCGGGGTCGCTTCGCTGCTCACGCTTCCGGAGGGGCTTGGCTGGTCCGGCGGATCGCGCGACGACGTCCAGCTCGTCGCGGGCGCCGTGCTGACGCTGCTGGGTGTCGCGGCCCTGACGCCGTGGCTGGTGGAGAAGGTGGTTCGACGGCTGCCCGGCGGACCGCTCGGCTGGACGTTCGCCGTACGCCGGCTCCAGCTCGGTGGCGGCGTCACGGTGCGGACCGTGGCCGCGGTGTCGGTCACCATCGCCGGCGTGGTCGCGCTGCAGATGCTCTTCTCGGCCGCGGACCGGGAGTACCTGGCCGGCGTCGACCCGGCCCGCGACCGCGATCTGCTGGCGGTCGAGGTACCCGCCACCGCCGCGACCGCGGACGGGCTCACGCGGGTGCTGTCCGCCGCCCACGGGGTCCGCTCCGTCCATGCGTACTCGACGTCCAGCGTGTCCTGGGGGCAGTCGGTCGGTGGAGATCAGGCGTTCGACTGGGGGGCGTTCACACCGCTGGTCGTCGGTGACTGTCCGTCGTCGGTGTCGACCAGCTCACCGACCCGGATGTCGTGACCCGCGCGGGCGGCGATCCGCTGATCCCCGGGCCCGGGGTGACCGTGACCGTCGCCGCCCCCGGAGATCCACGCTGGACCGTTCCCGCCACCATGAGGGCGGCGACCGTCCGTTCCGGGGCGCTTCTCGGGACCGCGGACAGCCTGCTCGGCAGCCTGTTCGTCACCCCGGGGGCCCTGGCGGGCGACCTCCGGCCGGCGTCGACGGTGACCGGCATCGTCCGGATCGACCTGGCTGACCCGGACGCCGCGGACAACGTGGCCAACGCGATCGCGGGCGTCGCCCCGCTGCGGTCGCTGTCCGGGGCGCTGCTCGGCGACGATCCCGCCTACGCGCCGGTCCGGACCGCCATGGACCTCGTGATCGTCGCGTTGTTCGGTGCGGTCGGGACCGGCCTGGTCATCACCGTCGTGGAGGAGTCCCGGGAACGGCGGCGGGCGCTGGCGGTGCTTTCCGCGGTGGGCGCGCGGCGGCGCACCGTGGCCGGGTGGGTGCTGTGGCAGACGGCCATCCCGATGATCCTCGGGGTGCCGCTCGCCCTCGGGGCCGGCCTGGGTCTGGGAGCCGCCCTGCTCCGGGTGGCCGGCGTGGCTCCGACCGTTCCCTGGACGAACATCGTGGTGGTCTGCGCGACGGCGTTCGCCGTCGTCCTCGTCACGACGGCGGCCAGCCTCCCGGCGCTGGGCCGGCTCATGCGTCCCGACGGCCTGCGCGTCGGGTAGGCCCCCGCGTGCCGAGCGGACGTCCGCCACGCGGATCAGCGACTGGCGGGGAACACGACTGGCGGGGAACGCGGCGGGCGGGGTCAGCGGCCTGCGCGGATCAGTGGCTGGCGTAGGCCGGGTCGAAGGCGTCGTAGGCCGCCTCGTAGGCCCGCCGGACCGCGCCGGACAGGCCCCGCAGGGCCGCGGAGCGGCGGCTGACCTCGGTCGCGGTGACCGCGGCGCCGTCGTCGCGGGCGGCGAGCTCCAGCAGTTCGGCGAGCCGCTCGGCGCGGGCGAGCAGGGCGTGCGCGTTCGGCGGGTAGCCCGGCCCCAGCCCGGGGCCGGGCTCGGGCTCGCCGCGGTCGCGCAGCAGGGCCAGCACCTCCGGCCGGGCGCTGGCGATGTCGAGGTCCACCAGCGCCGCCGTGGTCTGCCTGATCGCGACCGACAGCTCGTGGTCGGCGGCGCGCAGCCCGGCGGGTGGCGGTGGAACCCGGCCGGCCCGCAGCACCCGCCAGTGCACGGACTCCAGGCCGCCCTCGACGGCCGGGCCGTGCACGATCACGGACGGCACGAGGACGAGCGGGGGCGTGGGCCCGATCACCACCAGCGCCTCGCCGGCGGTGAGCGCGTCCCTGTTCACGTCGGGCGGACCCGGCAGGCCGCTCACGTCACCGGGCACCGGGAGCACCAGGCGCATCCGTTCGGCTCCGGCGCGGCGCAGCGCTCCGAGGCCGAGGACCAGAGGTTCGTCACCGACGGTATGCGGCGCACTGCCGCCCAGCGCCTCGTGAACCTGGGTGATGACGTCGTCGAGGCCGACGAGTCCGGCCAGCCAGGCGTTGCCCCAGCCGGCGAGGACGCCGGAGCGCGGGGAAGCGGGCAGGTCGGCAAGCACATGCCTACCGTAGGGAATTCACCGGCCAAACGCGGTACCGAGTCGCCGGAAACCGTGGTTTCGCGGACGCAAATCACGCCGCGGGGCGTGCGCGCGGCCCAGCAGCCAGGGGATCCCGATCGTGGCGACCCAGCGCAGGTGGTCCGCGGTTCCCGGCGGCGGGGGCACGTGCCGGGGGTCCGGCAGCTCGCCGACAGCCATCCCGGTCTCCCGCAGCTTCTCGGCGAAGGCCCCTGCGATAAGGCGATGTCCGTGCGGTCCCGGGTGCACCAGGTCGACGTCGAAGGTGGAGCGCCGGCGGACGGCCGGGTGCCGGCCGAGGTCCACGACGAGCACCCCGTCGTCGCGCGCGGCGGCGGCGTCGACCGCCGCGTTGAGATGTCCGACCCGCTCGGCGAGCAGCCGCTCGATCGGGCCGGGCAGCGGCAGCAGACCACCCGGATCGGGCAGCCGCGCGGTCAGCACGACAATGCCGTCGGTGCGGAGCCGGCCGATGCTCCACACCATGTCCTGGCGCAGCCGCAGCGGGTCGAAGGTCGGCTTGAAGACGTCGTTCATGCCGGCGACCACGCAGGCCAGCGCGGGCCGCAGCGCCAGGGCCACGGGGAGCTGGCGGACGCGGACGTCCCGGGCGGTCGCGCCCGTGCGGGCCAGGTTCTCGTAGTGGACGAGCCCGGGCGGGGCCAGCGCCGCCGCGAGCAGCGCCGCGAAGCCGCGGCCGGCCAGCGCCCCCGGCCCGCGGTCGCGGCCCATGCTGACTCCGTCGCCCAGGCCGGCGGTGAGGCTGTCGCCGAGCGCGACGAAGCCGAGGACGCCGTCCGGGCGGACCAGGCAGAGCGGGCGCGTCGGCGCGGTGCGCGGGTCGTCGTCCACGGCGGTGTCGTCCACGGCGGCGTCGTGGCGTCAGGCCGCGAGGGGGCCCGAGACCGGACCGGTCGCGGGAGCCGCGTCCACCGCGGGGGACGCGGCGGGCAGGTCGTGGCAGCGCAGGAACCCGTCGATGGTGGCGCTCCACGGGAACCGCTCGGCGCGGGCCCGGGCGGCGTCCCGTCGATGGTGGGGGTCGATCGACAGCAGGTCGAGAGCGGCGTCGGCGAACGTGAACCCGGTTCCCGCGGCGCTCGTCCCGGCGGCCCCGTCGCCGGCGGGGTCGGCGACGAGCTCCGCGAGCGCGCTCGCGTGGTGGACGACTGGCGCCGTCCCACTGGCCATCGCCTCCAGTGCGGCCAGGCCGAACGTCTCGATCGGGCCCGGGGCGAAGGCCAGATCGGCGGTCGCGAGCAGGCCGGCGAGCCGCCGCGGGTCGGCGACGAACCCGAGGAAGGCCACCGGCAGGCCCGCGGCGAGGCGTTCCAGGCGGGCGCGGCTGGCTCCGTCACCGGCGATGACGAGGCGTACCGGCACCCGGCGGCGCACCAGCTCGGCCACCGCGGCGAGCGCGATGTCGACCCGCTTCTCCGGGGAGAGCCGGGTCGCCGCGACGATCAGGATCTCCCGGTCCCGGGCGAACGCGCGGCGCAGCGTGCGGTCGTGGTTGGCCGGTTGGAAGCGGTCCAGCTCGACGCCGAGCGGGACCTGGCTCAGGTTCGGCGCGCCGATCCGGACGAACTCGGTGGCCGCCCACCCCGTCGTCGCGACCACGGTGTCGAAGCCCGCGGCGAGCGCCCGGTTCGACCGGTCGGCCGCGGCCCGGACCGGCAGCACCCCGCGCAGCGGAGCGGGCGTCCACAGGCCCAGCAGGCGGTCGAGCCGCTCGTGGCTGACCACGAGCGAGCGGACGCCCTGCCGGCGGGCCCACCGGCCGAGCGGGCGCAGCGTCGCGCGGTCGTGGATCTCGATCCGGTCGGCGCGCTCCCGCTCCATCACCGCGGCCACCCGCCACGGCTCGGCCAGCACCCGGTAGCCGGTGCCGGGCAGCAGCGGCGCGCGCAGGGTGATGATCCGCGCGTGTGCGGTGCGCTCCTCTCCGTCCGCGGCGCCCGGGACGATCTGCACCACCTCGTGGCCGGCCCCCGCGTACCCCGCGGCGAGGTGCCGCAGCGTCGTCCGGATGCCGCCCGACGCCGGCGCGACGAAACTCGCCGCCTGCACGATCCTCATCCTGGCCACCCGTCGGTCGTCGCGGTCGTCACGGTCGTCACGGCGAGCGCCGGCACCGCGGTCATCGGTGTCATCGCCGTCCACGCGGGGCGCGCGGCCTCCGCCGGTCCGGCGATCCGCGTGCCGCCGGGCCCGCGGCGGGCCCGGGTGAGCCGGGTGGGCAGGCGGTGGCGCCGCCCGGCCGCGGGCTGCGCGGTGCCCAGCACGTCCCGGTAGTGCCCGAGCAGCTCGTCGCCGATGGCGTACCAGTCGCAGCCGGCCACCGAGGCGCGCGCCGCGCTCGCCAGCCGGGCCCGCAGCTCGCCGTCCTCGACCAGCCGGGTGACCTCGCGGCGCAGTGCGTGCGGGTCGCCGGGCGTGTAGTGCAGGCCGGTCCGCTCGTGCTCGATGACGTCGAGCAGCCCCCCGGCCGCCGGCCCCACGACCGCGACCCCGCTGGCCTTCGCCTCCTGCGCCGCCTGGCAGAACGTCTCATGCGTGCCGGTGTGGACGAAGACGTCCAGGCTGGCGACGGCGGCCGACAGGTCGGCGCCGGTGCGGAAGCCCAGGAACGCCGCCCCGGGCAGCGCCCTCGTCAGCGCCGGCCGGCAGGGCCCGTCGCCGACGACGACGAGTCGCGCCCCCGGCAGGTCGGCGATGCCGGCGAGCAGCTCGACGCGCTTCTCCCGGGCGAGCCGTCCCACATACCCGACGAGGACCTCGCCGCGCGGCGCCAGGGCGGCCCGCAGCCGCTCGTCGCGGTGATCGGGGTGGAAGCGCTCGAGGTCGACGCCCCGGCTCCAGCGGGCGACCCGCTGCACGCCCTCGGCGAGAAGGGTGTCCACCGCGTCCCAGGACGGCGCCAGCGTGCGGGCGGCGAGGCGGTGCACGCTGGCCAGCCAGCGCCAGATCGTCCGCTCGGCCGCGGAGAGCCCGTAGCGGGTCGCGAACGCCGCGATGTCGGTCTGGTAGACGGCGATGCTCGGTACGCCCAGCCGGCGCGCGGCGTAGGCGGCCTGGGCGCCCAGGCCGGCCGGGGCGGCAAGGTGGACGATGTCCGGGCGGAACTCGCGCAGCGCCGCGGCCAGCCCCGGCCACGGGGTCGCGAAGCGGAACTCGGGGTAGCCGGGCATCGGCGCTGACGGGCTCCACAGCACCGGGGCCCCGGCGTAGCTGCGCGGGGCGGTCCGGCGGGCGGCCGGAGCCGGCGCCGGGGCGACGACGAGCGCCTCGTGACCGGTGTCGCGCAGATGCTCCAGCACCCGGCACACCGAGTTCGTCACGCCGTCGACCTGGGGTAGAAACGACTCACTGACCACGGCGACTCGCACACGAGCACGGTGGCAGCGACCAGCGCCCAGGCGAGGACCATCATCCGTCCACCGCGTAAACATTCGGACACAGATTGGTGGGGTGGGAACTCTTCCAGGTGTCGGATCTCGCGACGGGGATCGTTGTTCCGTCCGCGCCCGCGTGGGCAGGATGTCGCCAGGAGGGGACGACCGTCCCGCTCCGGATCCTCGGCGATGGGCGTTGAGCGGGCCATGGACGTCGTGAGCGGGCAGTGGGCACTGTGAGCGGGCGATCGGTGTGAGGTGGCGGCGGGCCGAGCCCGTGCTGATCACCTCGGCGGAGGAGGCCCGGCCGGCGGAGATCCGGCGCCGGGAGCAGCGCTACATCCTGACGATGCTGGTCCGGGTGGTCTGCTTCGTGCTGGCGGTCGTCGTGTTCACCGGGTGGCTGCGGCTCGTCGCCGTGGGCCTCGCCATCATCCTTCCGTGGATCGCGGTCGTCATCGCCAACGGCGGCCCGGCGCGCTCGGACCGCCGGCAGGCCGGCTTCGCCCCGAAGACCACCGCGGGCGACGAGCCCCGCGCCCTCGCCGCGGGCGGCCACCGGATCGTCGACGCCGACGTGCTGGACGGTGACCTCGTCGACGGCGGCTTCCAGGACGGCAAGGCCGCCGACGCCGAGGTTGTCGACGCCGAGGTTGTCGACGGCGAGGTTGTCGACGGCGAGGTCGTCAACGGCCGGATCGTCGACGGTGAGGCCCGGCCGGGCCGCTAGCCTGGCCGGTGTGCTTCCGCTCGCGGGTGTGACCGTCGTCAGCCTGGAGCATGCCGTGGCGCTGCCGTTCGCGACCCGGCACCTGGCCGAGCTGGGCGCCCGGGTGATCAAGGTGGAGCGCCCGGGGCAGGGGGACTTCGCGCGCGACTACGACCGCGCGGTGCGCGGCGGGATGTCGGCCCACTTCTCCTGGCTGAACCGTTCCAAGGAGTCGCTGACCCTCGACCTGAAGGTGCCCCGCGCCCGGGCCGTGCTCGATCGTCTCATCGAGCGCGCCGACGTCGTCGCGCAGAATCTCGGGCCGGGAGCCGCGGCGCGGCTGGGCCTCGACGCGGCCACGCTCGTCGCCCGCCGTCCCGAGCTCGTCGCGGTGGACCTGTCCGGCTACGGCCCGAGTGGCCCCTACCGCGGGCGGAAGGCCTACGACATGCTTGTCCAGGCCGAGGCGGGCCTGATCGCCGTCACCGGCACCCCGGACCATCCCGCCAAGGCCGGGTTCGCCGCCGGTGACGTCGCCGCGGGCAGCTACGTGATCCAGGGTGTGCTCTCCGCGCTGCTGCGCCGGGAGCGGTCGGGCGCCGGCGCCGTGCTGGAGATCGCCATGCTCGACGCCCTCACCGAATGGATGGGCTACCCGGTGCAGACCGTCGAGCACACCGGGGTCGAGCTGGCCCGGTCCGGGATCGGCCACCAGTCGATCGCGCCGTACGAGGCCTTCCGGACGGCGGACGGCGACGACGTGCTCATCGGCGTCCAGAACGACGGAGAGTGGGCGCGGCTCGCCCGGGGCCCGCTGAGCCGCCCCGAACTGGCGGACGACCCCGACTTCGCGACGAACCAGGCCCGGGCGCGGAACCGGGAGCGCACCGACGCCGTGGTCGCAGCTGTCGTCGCCACCCTGGGCACGGCCGAGCTGGAGGCGGGCCTTGCCGCGGCCGGGGTGGCGTACGCCCGGGTGAGCACCGTCGCCGGCGTGCTCGCCCACCCCCAGCTCGCCGCCCGCGGGCGCTGGGTCGAGGTCGGCTCGCCGGTCGGCCCGGTGCGCCAGACCCGGCCGGTGGTCGAGTTCCCCGGGGAGGACGCCCGTCTTGGCCCGGTGCCCGCGCTCGGCGAGCACACCGACCGCATCCTCGGCGAACTCGGCCTCGACCCGACCGAGATCGCCGACCTGCGCGCCGTCGGCGCGATCTGACGCCGGACCCCGGAGACAGACCCGGGGGCGGACGAGAAGCGTGCCCCGCCTCCCGCCAGCGCGCCTTCTGGCACGCTCGGGCGGCATGAGCTGCGTCAGCCTGACGACCGACTACGGCCTGCTGGACGGTTTCGTCGCCGCGTGCCACGGCGTCCTGCTCCGGCTGGCCCCGGGGGTGCCGATCGTGGACGTGACCCACCTCGTGCCGCGCGGGGACGTCCGGCGCGGGGCCGCGGTCCTCGCTTCCACGGTGCGGCATCTGCCGCGTGGGGTCCACGTCGCCGTGGTCGATCCGGGGGTCGGCACCTCCCGGCGGGCGCTCGCCGCGCGCACGCCCGGTGGGTTCGTGGTCGGCCCCGACAACGGGCTGCTCGTGCCCGCCGCAGAGGCCCTGGGCGGGCTGCTGGCGGCGGCGGACCTCACCATGCCCGAGGGCATCCCGGCGACCTTCCACGGCCGGGACGTCTTCGCGCCGGCGGCGGCCGCGCTGGCCACCGGCCGCCCCCTGGACGCGCTGGGCGAGCGGATCGATCCCGCCTCCGTGGTGCGGCTGCCCGAGCCGTTCGCCCGCGTGCTGCGCGGGCCCGCCGGGTCCCGGCTGGAGGCGGATGTCCTGACCGTGGACGGCTTCGGCAACGTGGCACTGGCCGCGGCGGCGGAGCTGCTCACCCAGGCCGGCCTGCGGCCCGGCGACCGGGTCCGGCTGACCGCCGAGCGGGCCCGGCCGTCCGGCGACCGGGTTCCGCCGACCGGCGGGCGGATCCGGCCGTCCGGCGAGCGGCGAGCCGTGGGGGAGCCCGAGCTCGTGCCCGGGCCGGCGGGGCCGGTGGAGCTCGCCGTCGGCGTCACCTTCGGCTCCGTCGAGCCCGGGGAGCTGGTGCTCTACCTGGATTCGGGCGGTCTGGTCGCGGTGGCCCGCCGGGACGGCGACGCGGCGCGCAGCCTGCGGCTGGTACCCGGGGACAGGGTGATCATCACCCCGGCCTGAGCCCGCCGGCTTGACGGCGGAAGCGGAGGCCGGCCGGCTCAGGCGAAGCCGGCCGGCTCAGCGGGAACAGGGCGGCTCAGCAGAAGCCGGGCGTGCCGTACCAGGCGGCGGGGGCCTCCGGGACGTCGTCGCGCCGCACCGTGCCCTCGATCCGCCCGTAGGGACGGTCCGCGGCCAGGTAGACGGTGTTCGGGTTGTCCAGGCCGAACGGTTCCAGGTCGACCAGGAAATGGTGCTTGTTCGGCATCGACATGCGAATCTCGGCGACTTCCGGGAAAGCGGTGAGGACGGCCTCGCCCATCTGGTGCAGGGTCTGCTGCAGCGCGAGGCTGTGCTCGGCCGCGAAGGTCTCGACGAGCGCGCGCGGTATCCCGGCGGCGAGACGCGCGAAGTCGGCGCCGGACATGCCGTCCGCGTCCAGGTAACGCCACCGCGCTGTGACCTCGGTGGCGAGGATTCGATCGGACGTCTCGGCCAGGGTGGTGTACCGGTCGCGCGGGAATCCGTGGAACTCCGAGCCGGTTGACCTGAGAACGACCAGCCCGGCGAGTCCGGACACGGCGTGGACGGCGTCCGCCTCCACCGTGACCACGGTCGTTCGTGTTCCGCGTCCCGACCGGACGAAGGAGTGGTCGTGTTCCCGCCCGTCGACCGTGATCCGTTCCCACTCGTGCTGCTCGATCTCGATCCGCGCCCCGGTGATCCAGTCGGCGGTGGTCGTGAAATGCCGTCCCAGCCGGCTCGCGAACTGTTCGATCTCGCCTACGCCGCCTTCCCGGGCGAAGGCGTACACGACGTTCTTCTGGGTGTCGGTGGTGAGAACGTGGCTGTTGTCGCCGCGGGTGTGGGCGGCGGTGAAGTCGCCGCGCAGCGCGGTGGAGACCGTCAGGTCGGTGATCCGGTGCGCCGGTGTGGACCGGTCCACGTGGACGAGCCGTACCTCGGCCTTGCCGTACTGGTTCGGTCCGAGAACGATGGCCATGAGCACCTTCCGTGATCGAGCGGGGCGGGCCGGGCGGGGCCGTGGCGCACCGGTCGTGGCGCACCGGCCGTGGCGGTGCCACGGCCCGGCCCCGACCGCCGGACGCCTCATTCTGGTGCGACCGCGGGTGCGGTTCGGTTGGGGGACCGTTTCGGCGCCGTTTCCCGATCGGGCGCGGCTGATCTCTCCCGGGTGGGCCCGCCGTCCCGGCGGATGGCAGCCGTGGAGCGCGCGTTCGGGCGCCGGCCGGTAGGCCGGTGCCGGCGTATCCGTCGCATGGCACGAAAGGCTGGCTTCGTTCCGTGATTTTTGTGGCACTTATCGTTGCCATCGCTGTCTGATTACCGACAATGTGGCGGTGAGGGGCTTCCGTGTCGGGCCCGGTGCAGCCTTGGCGCGCAACGTCGGATAAGAGTCGTGCGTCGGATCAACCGGCGTGGGAGGGGTTTATGGCAGCTAGCCGGAGAGTGTCGCTCTCCGCAGTCGAAGTATTGACGAAAAGTAGTTGTCCGGCGAGTGTGGTGGGGTTTTCCCGTGATCGACGGGACGTGGTTCTGGGCTGTGGGTACGGTCCGCTCGTGAGTGGTCGAGCGAGCGCACATTCTGCTTCCAAGACGTCGCTTTCCGTGGTGGCATCGCGTTTCGTCATCCCCGCACTCCGCGCGGTGTCCGCAGGTCACGGCGGCCCGCTGTCCGGCAAGCCACGAACCGGCGCGATGCGTTGCCCCGCCTCACCGGTTCGGTCTTCGGAAGTAGGCCACGCATGTCCCGCTCGATGATGAGCTTGATACGCGCGCCCCGAGGCGCCGTTCCGTCCGGTTCCGGTTCTGATCAGGATCGGGCCTCCGACCGGAGGTGCTCGCCCGCCACCCGCCGTCCGCTGGTCCGGCGCCGGTCGGAGGCCGTGCGGCCCGCCGGGATCATCCGGTCGCGGCTCGCCGCGGCCTCCGGCGTGCTCGCCGCGGCCGTGGTCCTGGCTTCCTGCTCCTCCGGGGGCGGCGGGGGCGCCGGCCCGGCCCAGAACGAGCCACCGCGCCCGGCCGTGCCGACCGTGACGGTGACCCCGGCCGACGGCGCTGCCGGCATCGCGCTCACCGAGTCGATCGTGGTGAAGAGCAACGCGCCGCTGGCGTCGGTGACCGTGGCCCGCGGCGCGAGCCCGACGGAGAAGACCGACCCCGGCACGCTGGAGGGGACCTTCTCCGCCGACCGCCGGACCTGGACGTCCGCGGGTGGGTTGTTCTCCGACACCCGCTACGACATCCAGGCGGCCACCGCGCCGGTCCAGGGGCTGGACGGCACCAGGAACATCACGTCGAGCTTCACCACCGGCGTCCCGGACAAGGCGTTCAAGGTGTCGTGGGAGCCGGTCGCCGGTCAGACCGTCGGGGTCGGCGCCCCGATCAGCCTGACCTTCAGCGCTCCGGTCAAGGACCGCGCGGCGGTGCAGAGCCGCCTGGCGGTGAACGCCGACCCGCCGGTCCTCGGCGCCTGGAACTGGATGTCGGACCGGATGGCCGTGTGGCGCCCGCAGCAGTACTGGGCGCCCGGGACGAAGGTGCACGTGGAGGCCAACCTCGCGGGCTTCGACTCCGGCACCGGCTGGATCGGGGTCAAGGACCGCTCGATGGACTTCGCGATCGGGGCCGCCCAGATCAGCAAGGTCGACGCGGCCACCCACGTGATGCAGGTGTTCCAGAACGACCAGCTCGTGCGGACCATGCCGATCAGCGGTGGCAAGCCCGGGTTCCTGACCATGGAGGGCCCGCACAACGTGCTGGGCAAGGCCCCGATGGTGATCATGGACTCGGCGACGGTCGGCGTGCCGAAGGGCCACCCGGAGTACTACTACGAAGAGGTGCAGTGGGCCGTCCACTACACCAGCGGTGGGCAGTACGTGCACTCCGCTCCGTGGTCAGTGGCGTCGCAGGGCCGGGCGAACGTCTCGCACGGGTGCGTGAACGCCTCCCCGGCGGACGCGCAGTGGTTCTACAACTTCAGTCAGTTCGGCGACATCATCGACATCAGCAACACCGGTCGCCCGGCGGATACCCGGCAGCTCGGCAATGAGTGGTCCGTCCCGTGGGACATCTGGAAGGCGGGCAGCGCGCTGCCCGTTGACCAGCCCGCGGCCAGCGGTGCGCTGGCGGGCGCTGCGCCCGGCGTGGGGCTGCCCGCCGGTCGGACCTGACCGGCAGCCGCTCCCGCACCGAGGGCGGGTGGCCACGGAGGAACGTCTCCGTGGCCACCCGCCCTCGTCGTTCGAGATCTGCCGTCCGTGATTGGCTGGACGGCGCAAGCTGGACGGGGTGACGATGGCGGACGGACCGGAAGTCGAGGCGTGGTGGATCGGACGAACCGGGACAGTCGTGCGGAACGGGAAGCTCCAACGGACCCGGACAGTCACGCGGCCCGCGTGGATGAAGCGGACCGTGCCGGCCTGCCGGAGGAGAACGATCTGACGATTCCGAGCGACGGGGCGGCTCGGAGTGGCGGGGCCGCTACCGCCGGCGGGGTGGCGCGGRGCGACGGGACGGATCGGATGGACCGGGGGGAGCGGGTGGACCGGGAACGTCGCGCGGAGGCGCCGGCGGGTCTGCCGACGCCTCCGGGGACAGGCCGGTTCCGCAACCCGGCGACCGGCCTGCCCAGGCTGTGGGTCGAGGCCGTCGTCCTGGTGGGGCTCTACTACGTCTACACGGCCACCCGTGGCGTGGCGGGCTCGTCGGTCGGCGCCGCGACCGACATGGGCTGGGACATCCTCCGCCTGCAGCAGCACCTGCACATCGACATCGAGCTCAGCCTCAACCGGTGGCTGCAGAGCATCCCGCCGCTGGCGGTCGCCTCCTGCTACTACTACTCGACCCTGCACTTCGTCGTCACGCCGGCGCTGCTGGTCTGGATGTACCGTCGCCACCCCGGCCGCTACATCCGGGCCCGGTGGGCCCTGGTCTTCACCACCCTGATCTCGCTGTGCGGCTTCTTCCTGTTCCCCACCGCCCCGCCCCGGCTTCTGCCCGGCACCTCGTATGTCGACACGATGTCGCACTTCGAGGGCTGGGGCTGGTGGAGCGGCGGCGCCAGCGCCGCTCCGAACGGCCTCGAGGGGCTGGCCAACCAGTACGCGGCCATGCCCTCGCTGCACTGCGCGTGGGCGCTGTGGTGCGGCTTCATGCTGGCCCGTTTCGCCCGCACACCCCTCGTTCGAGTGATCGGCTGTCTCTATCCCGCTGCGACCGTGTTCGTCGTGATGGCAACCTCGAACCACTACATCCTGGACGCCGTCGCCGGCTGGGCGGTGCTCGGCGTGAGCACGCTGCTCTCGCTGGCCATCACCGCCCGCGGCCGACGCCGGCCGGCTGAGGCTCCGCCGACTCCCGCTCCGGCCACCGCCGCGGTGCACCGGCCTGCCGCGGTGCATCTGCCCGCCGTGGCGAAGACGGCGACGGTCGACGTGGCGACCGCCGACAGGGCCGCCGCCGACAGGGCCGCCGCCGACAGGGCCGCCGCCGACAGGGCCGCCGCCGACAGGGCCGCCGGGACCAAGGTGGCCGGGCGCCCGGGCCTGGAGCCTGACGTGGGCCAGGCCTCGGGCTGACCGGGAGCCTGGCTCAAGGCTGGTGGCTGGGGGCCGGTGGCCCGCCGGGCCGCCGGGCCGCCGGTAGACCCTGCGGGCGGGTGGCGTTCCGTGGCCGTCCGATCGGTAGTTTTTTCGCCACCTTCCCCCGGTGCGTTCCCGATGTCGGGGATGTGCGAAAGTTGCTTTGCGCTGCGATGATCCGCGTCGCCGGCCGGGTTGCCGGGCGTCTGGCCGGGTCGGCGCCGCGCCCCGGGCGGGCTCCTCGTGATCCTGCTCGGCACGGCTACAGATCATCCCGCACGACAGTCCCGTCCGACAGGCCTGTTCCACCATCCCGTTCGACATCGAGCACGGAGCATCCATGTCCTCGCCCGCGGTGGCGTTCCCGCGGCGCCCCCGTCTGGTGGCGTTCGCCGTCTCGTTGATCATCGCCTGGCTGCTGCTCGGGCTGGGGGCGCTCTGGCTGCGGCGCGGGCCGATCGAGAATGACCTGACCGGCCGGGCGGCGGACGCCGTCCGCTCCGCGGGCGCCACCCAGGTGCGGGTCAGCGCCGAGGGCCGGGAGATCGTGCTGCACGGCCGCTTCGACAGCGCCGAGGACGCCCGCCGGGCGGCGGCGGCGGCCGCCGTCTCGGGCAGCAGCTCCGTCCGGCTGGCCGCGGACGCCGTCATCGCCTCGGAGCCGGCGCAGCCCCTCGTGGTCGGGATGGAGCAGCGCGCCGGCCGGGCGCCGGCCGGGGTGGTGCTGAGTGCGACCGTGCCGGACAGTGCGACCCGGGCCGCCCTGCTGGGCGCGGCGGCGGACGCCGCCGGCGGCGTCGTCTCCGCGACGGTCACGGTCGACCCGCGGGTCGCGACGCCGGCCGTGGAGGCGTTCGGTGACGTGGCGAGGGCGTTGGGCACCGGGCCGGGCGTCCGCTCGGTGACGATCGACGGCTCGTCGGTCGTGCTGTGGGGGAGCGCCCCCGACGACGCGGCACGGGCGTCGATCGGGGCGGCGGTCCTGGCCGCGGCCCGGCAGTCGATCCCTGGCGCGTCCCTGGAGAACCGGCTTGCCGTCGGCTCGGGCGCCACCGTGGCCCTCGACCCGGCGACGGGCGAGATCCTCCGGCCGGCCGCGCCAACGCCGGCCACCGTGCCGGCACCGTCCGCTGTGCCAGCGCCCGCACCGGCGCCCGGCACGACCGGTGGCGCCGGGTGGGCCGCCGCTGGCAGCGCGGACAGCACCCGGGCGGCGCTGCGGGCGGCGCTCGACGGCACTGCCCTCACCTTCCCGGTGGGTGACACCGTCCTCGGCGCCTCGACGCGCTCCGGTCTGGACAAGGTGGCCCGCGCGTTGCTGCCCGGTGACCTGACGGTGATCGTCGGCGGGCACACCGACAGCACCGGTCCGCGGGCCCTCAACCAGGCGCTCTCGATCGACCGGGCCCGCGTCGCGCGCGAGTACCTGGTGATGCGGGGGGTTCCCGCGGAGCGGATCCGTGCGGCCGGCTTCGGCCCGGATCAGCCGATCGCGGACAACGCGAGCACGTCCGGCCGCGCGGCGAACCGCCGGGTCGACGTGACACCGGTCGCCGACTGACTCCTCCGAGCACCGAGCACCGAACACCGAGGACGTCCGAGCCCGCGTCTGGCGAACGTCCGCAACCGTTGTCCACCGGAGGTCCGGTAGGTGTCCAGCGGAGGTCCTGCGAGCGTCCGCCGGGGCTCCGGCGAGCGCCCGGTGACGAACAAAGTTGGACGTATCGCCTCATATCGGGACGTCGACTGTTCGTGAACCGATGCCGTCCCGGCGGGTTGGTGGGCCCGGGCGTGGTAGGTAGTGCCGTATGGGCGACTCAAGTATGGGGCTACACGAGCCGGCGGACGCGCTCACGCCCGGCGTCGTCGATCGCCACCGGGCGATCACGTCGCTGATGGAAGAGCTGGAAGCGGTCGACTGGTACGACCAACGGGTGCAGGCGGCCACGGATCCGGAGCTGGCCGCGGTGCTGGCGCACAACCGGGACGAGGAGAAGGAACACGCGGCGATGACGCTGGAGTGGCTGCGTCGCCGCGACCCCGTCCTCGATTCGCAGCTGCGCACGTATCTGTTCACCTCGGTCCCGGTCACGGAGGTCGAGGAAGAGGCGATGAGCGACGAGGGACCCGACGGCGACGCGGCCGCGCGCGCCACGGAGCCGGCGGACGGCTCGCTGGGGATCGGTAGCCTGAAAGGTGTGAGCGAGTGAACCATCTTCTGCGTGGGCATGCGCCCCTGAGCGAGGAAGCCTGGAAGGCCGTCGACGAGGAGGCCCGTTCCCGCCTCACGACCAACCTCGCCGCCCGCAAGCTCATCGACTTCGCCGGACCGCACGGGTGGGCGTACTCGGCCACGCCGATCGGCCGGGTGACGGCGCTGCAGGCGCCGCCGGGGGAGGGCGTGCGTGCCCGGCTGCGCCGGGTCCTGCCCGTGATGGAGCTGCGGGCGGCGTTCTCCATCGACCGCGGCGAGCTGGACGCGATCGACCGCGGCGCGGACGACATCGACCTGTCGGCGCTGGAGGAGGCGGCCCGCCGGGTCGCCACGACCGAGAACTCCGTCGTCTTCCACGGCTACGCCGAGGCGGGGATCATCGGCATCACCGAGGCGTCGTCCCACCCGGTGCTTGAGCTGGGGGCCGACACCGACAGCTACCCGCGCACGGTCGCCAAGGCGGTCGCCCTGCTGCGCCGGGCGGGTATCGGTGGGCCGTACGGGCTGGCCATCGACCCGGACGGCTACACCGCGATCCTGGAGGCCACCGAGCACGGCGGCTATCTGCTGCTCAACCATCTCAAGCAGATCCTMGACGGCCCTGTGGTGCGGGCTCCGGGGGTGCGCGGCGCGGTGGTGCTGAGCCAGCGGGGCGGTGACTTCATCCTCGAGTCGGGCCAGGACCTCTCCGTCGGCTACTCCTCGCACACCGCCGAGGAGGTCGAGCTGTACCTGGAGCAGAGCTTCAGCTTCCGGGTCACCGAGCCCGACGCGGCGGTCGCGCTGGTGTCGAGCACTGACCGTCCGGCCAGCCAGGCCTGAGTCGCCAGGCCTCGACGGTGGCCGCTGGTTGTGCGCAGCGTTCGCGTGATGGCGAATCGCGTGCCCGGCGGTCACTGTCGGTCCCGGTTGCTAGCGGTAGGTGTGTGAAGTAGGTAAGGCTCTCTTGCGTCCGGTGCCCGTTCCGTGGCACTCTATCGATAAGGGAAGCCTTAGCTAAGCCTGATCCTTGGTGCGACGGAGTTTCCCGGAACGGCGAAGAAACGTTTGCCGGCGGCTCCGACGCCGGCCAGTCCGGGCGTGGTGAGGTGCGGTGCTGGTCTGCTCATGCTTTGCTGTCTCCGACCGGACGCTACGGAGCGTCATCGCGTCGGGCGCCTATGACGCTGACGAGATCGGTGCGAGGTGCGACGCCGGCACGGGATGCGGCGGATGTCTCGAGGAGATCGACGAGCTGCTCGACGAGGCGATGCCGCGTCGGCGGTGTCCGGTTGCCAGATCAGCCTAGTGACCCACCGGGGCCTCCTGGGACGTGATCTCGGTGGCCCGGAGTGGATCTCCGCCACCGGCCGCAGGGCCTCCCGCACCACTCGCGAGCTTGCGTCGCGGAGTGGTCGGGTTCGTCTGCCGCGCCGGTGACGACATCGCTGCCGGACGTCGGCCGAGTCGTTCCGGGGGCGGCTCCGGGCGACCCTCGCGGAGGTAACCGGCGGTGCGTGGCGACGAACAGATCGTCGAGAGCCTGAACGCTGTTCTGACGAACGAGCTGACCGCGATCAACCAGTACTTTCTGCATTCGAGAATGCAGCGTAACTGGGGATATCGGTACATATCCGAGCATTACTACCACGAGTCGATCGATGAGATGAAGCATGCGGACAAGATCATCCACCGCGTGCTCTACCTGGGCGGACTGCCCAATCTCCAGCGGCTGCACACGCTGCGTATTGGTGAGACCGTGCCCGAGCAGCTGGGGCTCGACCGCACCCACGAGACGAACGCGGTCGACACGCTGCGCGAGGCGATCGTGCTGAGCCGCACGAAGAACGACATCGGCTCGGCCGTGCTCCTGGAAGAGATCCTCACCTCCGAAGAGGAGCACATCGACTGGCTCGACTCCCAGCTTGAGCTCATTTCCCAGCTCGGCGCGACCGAGTACCTCTCCCAGCAGATCCGCGAGGACTGAGCCGGGCCGGACGGTGACGGACAGGAGGCGGGGCGCGGCATACGGCCGATGAACGGTACGCCACAATGCCCCGGACCACACCTGTGTGCGTCCGTGGGGGCGGCCGCGCAGGTAGGCCACCTGCATCGAGGACGGCGAGATGAGCGACAAGGGTGGAGCCCAGCCGACGGAGACCGACGAGTATCACGCCGTGCCCGGCCCCCGGGACGACGACCACTCGGGTGGCACGGCGGCCTCCGAGCCGGCCGCGCCCGCCGAGGGGTCGGCCGACAAGGCCGCGGCCGACACCGCGGCGCCCGACAGCACGGCGCCCGATGCGGCCGGTCCCGCCGCGGTGAGCGCGGCGGACAAGCCCACGCCGCCCGAACCCACGCCGGCCACCCCTGCGGCGTCCACGCCCGTGCCGGCGTCGGATCTGCCGGCCGGGGCCGTCGCGGCGGTGGCCACCGTCGACGGAACCGGCGGTGGCGGTGGCCGCGCGCGGCGGCCGCGGATTCTCTACCTGTTCGCGGGCCTGGCGGTGCTCTGGCTGCTGCTGGGCATGTTCGGCGGCCAGTACCAGGCCAAGCTCGCCGAGGTGCAGAAGAACGACAACGCCGCGTTCCTGCCCGGGTCGGCCGAGTCGACCCGGGTGGCGGACGAGTCGGAGAAGTTCCGGTCCGTCCAGACGCTGCCGGGATTCATCGTCTACCAGCGCGAGAGCGGCCTGACCGCCGCCGACAAGGCCAAGATCGCCGCGGACGCCGAGGCGTTCCGCGCCGTCCCGGGCGTCGACCCGGACCAGTCCGCCGATCCCCAGTTCTCCACCGACGGTACCGCCGCCAACGTCTCCGTCCCGCTCGTCGGCAAGAAGGGCGACGTCGAGGTCACCGGCGACGAGCTGGTCGACGTCGAGAACGCGGTCGTCGACATCGCGAAGAAGGACGTCCCCGACGGCCTGACCGTGCACAGCGCGGGGCCTGGTGGCCTGCTGGTGGCGTTCATCGAGGCGTTCGAGGGCATCGACGGCGTGTTGCTGCTCGCCGCCGGCCTGGTCGTGATCGTGATCCTGCTTGTGGTCTACCGGAGTCCGGTGCTGTGGTTCTTCCCGCTCTTCAGCTCGGTGCTGGCCCTCGGGGTCTCGGTCCTGATCATCTACCCGCTGGCCAAGCATGACGTGCTCACGCTCAACGGGCAGAGCCAGGGCATCCTGTTCGTCCTGGTGATCGGCGCCGGCACCGACTACGCGCTGCTGCTGGTCAGCCGGTACCGAGAAGAGCTGCACACCCACGCCAGCCGAGTGGAGGCGATGATCACCGCGTGGCGCGGTGCGGCGCCGGCCATCGCGGCGTCGGCCGTCACGGTCGTGCTCGGCCTGCTGTGCCTGTACCTGGGCGAGCTGAACTCGAACAAGAGCCTCGGCCCGGTCACCGCGATCGGCATCGCCTGCACCGCGCTGGTGATGTTGACCTTCCTGCCGGTGTTCCTGGTGCTGTGCGGCCGGTGGGTGTTCTGGCCGCGCATCCCCCACTTCGACCAGCAGGCCGACCTGGCCAGCCACGGCGTGTGGGCGCGCTTCGCCGGCGGGCTGGTGCGCCGGCCGCGGATGGCCTGGGTCTCCACCGCGATCGTCCTGCTGGCCTGCGCCGGCGCGATGACGACGCTCAAGGTCGACGGCCTGTCGACGACCGACAGCTTCACCAACGACCCCGACGCGATCCTCGGCCAGGAGATCTTCGACGCGCACTTCAGCCAGGGCGCCGGCGCGCCGGCGGTGATCATCGCCAACGTCGACCGCAAGGACGAGGTCATCGCCGCCGCCGAGAAGGTCCCGGGGGTGTCCACCGACCCCGGGGCGGTGTGCGTCCAGATCGACTACGCCAAGGTGGCCCGCGCGATCGCCACAGGCAGCCCGCAGCTGCGGCCCGGGGCGGACGGCTGCCTGCCCGCCAGCCTCCAGGTCTCCGAGGTCGACGGGCGGATCGCCGTCGAGGCGACGATCACCCACCGTTACGACACGCCCGAGGCCTACGACACGGTCAAGGCGCTACGGGCCGCGCTGCACCCGATCGCGGGCGCCGACGCCCTGGTCGGCGGGCAGTCGGCGATCAACTACGACACCCAGCAGGCGTCCGCGCACGACCGGAACCTGATCGTCCCGATCGTGCTGGTCGTCATCCTGATCGTGCTCGGGGTGCTGCTGCGGGCGCTCGTCGCGCCGCTGCTGCTGATCGCCACCGTGGTGCTGTCGTTCGCTGCCACGCTCGGCGTGAGCGCGCTGGTGTTCAACCACGTCTTCGGCTTCGCCAACGCCGACCCGGGCTTCCCGCTGTTCGCCTTCGTGTTCCTGGTCGCCCTCGGCATCGACTACAACATCTTCCTGATGACCCGGGTGCGGGAGGAGACCCTCGAGCATGGAACACGGTCCGGCATCGTCCGCGGGCTGTCCGTCACCGGCGGCGTGATCACCTCGGCGGGGGTCGTGCTGGCGGCGACCTTCGCCGTCCTCGGGGTGCTGCCGCTGGTCTTCCTCGCCGAGGTCGGGTTCGCGGTGGCCTTCGGCGTCCTCATGGACACGATCGTCGTCCGCTCCATCCTGGTGCCGGCGCTCAGCTACGACATCGGGAAGAAGATCTGGTGGCCGTCGAAGCTGGCGAAGTCGGCCGACTGACCCTCGCCGGCCGCCAGGGACGCTGGGTCGTCGCGGCGGCGGTGCTGGGCTCCGCACTGGCGTCGATCGACGCGACCGTCGTCGGCATCGCCCTGCCGGCGCTCGGGCGCGCGTTCGACGCCGACCTTGCCGCCCTGCAGTGGGTGGTCAACGGCTACGCGCTGGCGCTCGCCGGGCTGCTGCTCGTCGGCGGCTCGCTCGGCGACCGCTACGGGCGGCGGCGGGTCTTCGTGGTCGGCGTGGTCTGGTTCGCGCTGATGTCCCTGGTGTGTGGGCTGGCACCGAACGTGGAGATCCTCGTCGCCGCCCGGGCGCTGCAGGGCGTCGGCGCGGCCCTGCTCACCCCGGCCAGCCTGGCGATCCTGCAGGCGTCGTTCGACGAGGCCGACCGAGGCCGGGCGATCGGCGCGTGGACGGGGCTCGGCGGGGTGGCCACGGCCGCCGGACCCTTCCTCGGCGGCTGGCTCATCGAGGCGTTCTCCTGGCGGCTGATCTTCCTGATCAACCTGCCACTGGCCGCGGTCGTGGCCGTGGTCGCGGTGCGCCACGTCCCCGAGAGCCACAACCCCGACGTCCGCGGGCGGCCCGACCTGCTCGGCGGCGCCCTGGTGACCGCCGGTCTGGTCGGCGTCGTGTTCGCGCTCATCGACGGCCCGGCCAGCGGCTGGACGTCCGCCCCGGTGCTGGTCGGGCTGGTCGGCGGGGTCGCGCTGCTGGCCGGGTTCGTCGCCCGCGAACACCGGGCGGCCGACCCGGTGGTCCCGCTGGAGATGTTCGCCTCCCGGCAGTTCACAGCCGCGAACGCCGTCACCTTCCTGCAGTACGCGGCGCTGGGCGGGGCGCTGTTCCTGCTGCCGATTCAGCTCCAGCAGGTCAGCGGCTTCAGCCCGCTCGCCGCCGGGACGGCGCTGCTGCCCGTCACCGTGATGATGCTGCTGTTCTCCGCGCGGGCCGGCGCGCTGGCCACCCGGATCGGGCCGCGGCTGCCGATGACGGTCGGCCCCGTCGTCGCCGGCGCCGGCCTGCTGCTGGTCACCCGGGCCGGCCCGGACGCCTTCTACCTCACGGACGTCCTGCCCGGCGCCGTCGTGCTGGGCCTCGGGCTCGCCACCTGCGTGGCCCCGTTGACGTCCACCACGCTCGCCGCGGTGCCGGCGCATCATGCCGGGGCGGCGTCGGCGGTGAACAACGACGTCGCGCGCACCGGCGGCCTGGTCGCCGTCGCCGTGCTGCCCGCCCTCGCCGGGCTGGGTGGCACCGCCTACCTCGACCCGGCCCTGTTCGACCGCGGGTTCCGCCGGGCGATGGTCATCTCGGCGCTGGTGTGCGCGGCCGGCGGCCTGGTCGCCGCGCTTGGCATCCGCAACCCGCGCCGGCCGGCCACCGAGCTGCCGGCGGCGGAGCGGGCGTCCGCGCGGATCGGGCGGCAGGCGGGGGAGCGGGTCTGTTGCCCACTGGACGCACCCGGCCTGCGTGCCACACCGGGCCCGGGGTCCCCCGCGGGCCCGCCCGCCGTCCCGGGCGGGCCCGCCGGCTGACCTCGGAGCTGACCTCGGAGTGGAATGCCGGCCGGCCCCGTGGTTGGCTCAGACCAATGGACGACACGAAGATCTTCGAGCGCATCGACTCCCTGGTGGCGGAGGAGCACGAGCTGCGCCAGCGGCGCACCCAGGGCCAGATCGACGCGGACGCCGAGTCCGACCGCCTGGCCGAGCTGGAGCAGACCCTCGACCAGTGCTGGGACCTGCTGCGCCGGCGCCGGGCGGCCCGCGCGGCCGGCGAGGATCCGGAGGAGGCCCGCGCCGGCTCGGGCAACCAGGTGGAGGGCTACCTCCAGTAGGCGGCCCGGCGGTCAGCCGTCCCTTCCGGAACGCCCGCCCCGGTCGTCTCCGGGCTGGTCGTCGGTCCCGTGACCGTGGCCGTCTCTGGACCGGCCCCCGCTGTGGTCGTCTCCGGAGCGGCTGCCGCCGGGGTTGTCGTCGGCGGGCCGGTCGAGAGTCGTTCGGTCGTCCGCGCCTGCGGCGAGCGCCGTGCCGGTCGCCGCGGCCGCGGCCAGCACACCGACGCTGACCAGCACCGCGGCGCGGCGGGTCCGCAGGCGCTCCCGCACCTGCCGGGCGGACGAGCGGGGGTTGATCCTGCTGGCCATGTGAACCTCCTGTGTGCCGCACCGGACAGGCAGCCCGCCTGGTTACGGTGCCGTCCGTCGCGTTCGTCTGGCACTGAGGTTCGCGCCGATCACGCTAGGCCGCGCTTTCCGGACGCTAAGGGGCCGTTAAGGCACCCGGCTCCCCGCCGCACCGTTCGGGCGGAGGAAGGCGACGGCGAGGAGCAGTCCGGCGACCATCAGGATGGCGCCGCCGATCCAGGTGAGGTGGTAGCCGGCGGTGAGGGCCTCCGCCGGCCCGGCGCCGCCGTCCGCCGCGTTCCCGGTGCGCCACGCCGCCAGCGTGGTCAGAACCGCCAGCCCCAGCGCCCCGCCGACCTGCAACGTGGTGTTGGCCAGGCCGGAGGCGAGCCCGGCGTCGTTCGGCGGCACCCCGGTCATGCTGAGCTGGGTGAGCGCCGGCAGCGTCAGGCCGCCCCCGCACCCCAGGACGACCGCGACCGGCAGCACGTCCGTCGCGTAGGCCGCGTCCGGGGCCAGGCGGGACAGCAGCCACAGGCCGAGGCCGAGCAGGACGAGACCGGGCAGCAGCACCAGACCCGCGCCGAAGCGGTGGGCGAGCCGTCCCGAGAGCCCGAGCGAGAACGCGCCGATCGTCGCCGCGATGGGCAGGAACGCCAGGCCCGTCTCGGCCGGCCCGTAGCCGAGGACACGCTGCAGGAACAGCGCGAGCACGAACTGGAAGGCGAACAGCCCGCCGGCCATCAGCGTCTGGACGATGTTCGCGACGGTCAGCGGCCGGGAGGAGAACAGCCGTGGCGGCAGCAACGGGTGAGCCGCCGTCGCCTGGCGGGCGGCGAAGGCGGCCAGCAGGGCGAGGGCGAGTGCGCCGAGGCCGATGGTCCGGGCGGAGGCCCAGCCCGCGTCGGCGGTGCCGACGATCGTGTAGACGCCGAGCATGAGACCCGCGGTGACCAGCACCGCCCCGGGAGCGTCCGCGCCGGCGCGCAGGCCGAGACCGCGCTCGGCGGGCAGCACCCGCAGCGACAGCACGACCGCGACCGCGCCGATCGGCACGTTCACGAAGAAGATCCAGTGCCAGGTCAGCGTCTCGACGAGCAGGCCGCCGGCGAGCAGGCCGATCGACGCCCCGGCGGCGCCGACGAAGCTGAACACCCCGATCGCCCGCGCCTGCTCCCGGGGCTCGGGGAAGGCCACCACGATCATCCCGAGCACCACCGACGAGGACAGCGCCCCGCCCACGCCCTGCACGAACCGTGCGGCGATCAGCATGCCCGCGCCGGTCGCCAGCCCGCAGAGCAGCGAGGCCATGGTGAACAGCACCAGCCCGGCGACGAAGACCCGCCGGCGGCCGACGAGATCCCCCACCCGGCCGGCGAGCAGCAGCAGACCGCCGAAGGCGACCAGATAGGCGTTGACGACCCAGGCCAGACCGGACGTGGAGAAGCCCAGGTCGTCCTGGATGGTGGGCAGCGCCACGGTGACGATGGTGCCGTCCAGGATGACCATGAGCATCGACGCGCACAGCACGATCAGCGCGAGCAACCGGGAGCCGGCGGCAGGCAGGGCTCCCACGTCGGGATGCGGCGATGTCCGGCCGGCTGTGGCCGGACTCGCGTCCGCCCGGTCGGGAGCGTCTGACAGGTCCGGCACGGTCGGGTTCGTCGTCGTGCCCGCCGGTGATGACAGGGACTGGGACATGGACTCTCCTTGGGGCATTGTTTGTAACTGACGCCACGGGATGTTCCGGGGATCATGTTCTGTGACCATGCTGCGGGAGCGGCCGGACCAGCGGAAGAAGGCACTTTCATGTCCCAGCGGCACACGGATGTGACCGTGGAACGGCCACCGGCGGCCCACCCCCTGTCAGCGCGGCCACTGGCAGCGCAGCCGCCGTCGGCGCAGCCGTCGCCGGCCGAGGCCTGCGGCGAGTTCGCCCCGGCGCTTGTCGAGGCGTGCCCGATCATGGAGGTCCTCGACCAGGTCAGTGGCAAGTGGAGCATCGGCATCCTGGTCGCGGCCGCCCACGGTCCGGTTCGCTTCACCGAGCTGGAACGCACCGTCAACGGCATCAGCCGGCGGATGCTGACCCTCACCCTGCGTCGGCTCGAACGCGACGGCCTGCTCGTCCGGAAGGTCTACCCGACCGTCCCGCCGAAGGTGGAGTACACGGCGACGAGCGCCGCCCGCGAGCTGTTCGGCCCGCTGACCGCCCTCACCGAGTGGGCGGAACGTCACCGGACGACCATCGCCCAGGCCCGCCATGTCTACGACCTGGAGAACGCAGAGAAGGGGTCGGCCGCAGGCTGAGACGGCATCTTCCCTGGTAGATGGCCCCGACCGCACTCCGAGTCCCGCTTTCCGACCTGCGGCAGGCCACCTTCGTCTCATCGCGGCGATGATCGGTATCGAGACGATGGTCAGCTGAGCGCCGGCCGCGCGATCACGGCCGCAGGGCCCGCCCACGACCTGGCGGGCCCGCGCCCGCGTTCGAGGAGGCCGGTGTCGGCGGCTCGAGCACCAGGGTGATCGCCGCGCCGCCGGCGGGGCCGTCTGCGGTTTTGAGTCGGCCGCCGCTGGTCTTGGCGGCGCGGCGGGCGATGTCGAGGCCGAGGCCGGTCGAGTCCGCCCGGGATTCGCCGCGGCGCGCGGCGCCGTCTGGCAGCCCCGGCCCGTGGTCGGCGACGGTGAGATCCACGCCGCCGTCCGGGCGCCGGCGGAGCGTCACGGCGAACGCGGTCCCGTCCGGGGTGTGCGCGAAGACGTTGCCCAGCAGGGCGTCCACGGCGGCGGTGAGCGTATCGGCGTCCATGCGGACCGGTGCCGGCAGGTCGGTCACGTCGACGGACAGCGGGCGCCCGGTGTCCTCGGCGAGCACCGACCAGAACGCGACCCGTTCCCGCACCACCCGCGCCGCGTCACAGCTGGCCACTTCGGCCTTGCCGCCGGCCTGCGCGGCGCCGTCCGGACCGGGGCCGCCGCCGGCGATCTCGTTGCGGCGGGCCTGCTGGATGAGGGCCGTGACCGCGTTCTCGAGGCCGTCGACGGCCGCGGTGACCCGGGCCGCCTCCGGTGGGTCCGTGAGTGCCTCGGCCTCCAGCCGCAGCGCGGTCAGCGGCGTACGCAGGCGGTGGGACAGGTCCGCGACGTGCTCACGCTCGTCCCGCAGCAGTTCCTGGATGCGCCCGGCCAGGTGGTTGAGCGCGTGCGCGACCTCGCGCAGCTCGGGCGGCCCGGCCGGCGTGGCGCGGGCGGACAGCTGCGCTCCGGCAAGCCGGTGCGACACCTCGGCGAGCTCCATGATCGGCGCGACAAGGGAGCGGGCCAGCCGGTCCGCGACCGCCAGCGGTGCCGGTGGGGCGCTCAGGCGGATCCCGACGCCGCGGACGGTGTGCAGGTAGCGCGGCTCCTGCGCCGTCTCACCGAGCTTGCGGCGCAGCCAGGAGAGGTGGACGTCCACCGTCTTGTCCGCGCCGCCGTAGGCACCCGCCACACCTCGGTCAGCAGGCTGCGTTTGCTCACCACCTCGTCGGCGTGGACGGCCAGGTGATGCAGCAGGTCGAACTCCCGCGGCGTCAGGTCCAGCACCTCACCGGCCAGGACGGCCCGCCGCGCCCGCGGGTCGACCCGCAGCTCGCCGACCGTCACCGCCGGATCGGTGCCGGCCGCCCCGTCGCCGCCGCGGCCACACTCGCCGCCGTGGGCTGGTTGGTCGCGGCCGTCGCGGCGACGCTGACCGGCCTCGCCGCGATCAGCGTGATCGGCGACGGCATCACCGACCCGTCCGGCGAGGTGATCAGCGAGGCGCGGCTCGCCCGGGACCTCGCCACCGCGGCCCCCTTGTCCTCGTCGCCCGCCACGTGGGTCGCCGGCGGCGGGGGTGCGCCCCGCGCGCTCGGCTTGGCCGGGGAGCTCGAAGTGAAGGTCGAATGCGGGGGCGGCCAGCCTGCCGCGACCTGGAAGCGGGACGACCACCACAGCGACTGAGATCATCGTCCGGCGGTGTCGTGCGCCCGGGGCAGAGATCTGAACGTCGCCCCGGATCTTCGGGCCGCGTTGTTCTCCTGCAACCCATCAGATGCGATCTCCCGCCACGGCCACGCCGCTGGCGCCCACCGGCCCCGGCTGTTCGGGAATCTGGGCCCGGACCTCGTCGACCAAGGCCTCGATGGCCGGGGCCGTGGAGACTCCCCGGCGTACCACGATCGCGATGTGCCGGTGCAGCTGCTGGTCGGCGAGGGGGAGTCGGGCGACCGGGAACTCGGGCCTGGACGGTACGAGGTCCGGCAGCAGGCTCACCGCCCACCCCGGAGCGACCAGGCCCAGGGCCGCCTGCAGGTCGTCGATCTCCGCGGCCGCGTCCGCTTCGAAGCCGGCGACGTGGCAGGCGTGCAGGGTCAGCTGGCCGAATGCCGAGGCCGGCTGAAGGACCCAGCGTTCCCCGGCGAACTCGGCGAGATGCCGAGGGCCTGTACCGGCCAGCGGGTGGTCGGCCGCGACGGCGACCCGGATCGGATCGGATCCGAGCGGGATCTCCAGCAGGCCGGGGAGCCGGGGCTCGGGCACCTGGTCGTACCGGAACGCCAGGACCAGATCGAGTCGCCCGAGGCGGACGGCCCGCCGGCCTTCCCCGGCCGCCACGCCCTGCAACGTGATCCGCAGGCTCGGGTACCGCCGCTGCACCCGGACGAGTGCCCGAGCGAGCAACGGCGGGCCGTGGTTCAGCGAGACTCCGATGCGCAGGGCACCGCTGGGCGTGCCCGCCGTCTTCCCGATCTCCGTCTCGGCCGCTTCCAGCTCGGCGAGGACGGTCTCCGTGCGGGCGACCAGCACCCGGGCGGCCTGGGTGAGCGCGACGCTGCGGTTGGTCCGCTCCAGCAGTGGGGTCCCGACCTCACGTTCCAGCGCGGTGATCTGCTGGGAGACCGCGGACCGACTGTAGGACAGGTTCCGCGCGGCGGCGGCGATGGAGCCGTGAGCGTCGATCTCGCGCAGGAGCATCAGTTTGCGCAGGTCGAGCATGCGTCACTCCCACTGACGGTCAGCGTCATCAATCGTCACGGCAGATTACGCCTGGGAACGGTTCGGGCATGGGTTTGATGGGACGGCGGGCCGGCACGCAGGAAGGCCGCTCCGTGTGCTGCTCCGTGTGCCGCTTCGTGTATGGACCGACATCCGGGCATCCCGCCGCCGATCGGCATTCCACTCCCTGGAGAACTTCGTGTCCCCGGAGAACTTCGTGAGTCATCTACTCCACCTCGACGCCAGCGCGCGACCGGGATCGGTCTCCCGTCGGCTCTCCGCCGCCTTCGCCGAGGTCTGGCAGGAGAACAACCCCACGGGCCGACGCACCTACCGCGATCTCGCGGCACAACCGCTCGCGCACGTGGACTCCGCCCAGATCGAGATCATGACCCGCATGGAGGCGACCGGCGTACGTGAGCTGGTCGCCGCGCGGACCGCGGCGACCACGGAGGCCGAGCGGGCGAGCTGGGCTGTCACCTGGCCTCTGGTCGAGGAACTGGCCGCCGCGGACACTGTGTTGATCGGTCTGCCGATGTACAACTTCTCGGTGCCGTCGAGCTTCAAGGCGTGGTTCGACCGGGTGGCGATCCCGCCGCTCATCGTCGACCACGCGACCAACCAGGGACCGTTGAGTGGCACCCGGGTCGTGGTCGTCACCGCGCGTGGCGGTGCCTACGGGCCGGGTACGCCCCGCGCCGGCTCCGACTTCCAGGAGCCGTACCTGAGGGCGGCGTTCGGCATGCTCGGTCTCGCCGACGACCTCACCTTCGTCCACGCCGAGTTGACCAAGTCGGAGCTCGTCCCACGGCTGGCCGGTTTTCGACAGAAGGCCGCCGACTCCCTCGCCGTGGCGCTGGACACGGTCGCCAAGGCCGCCACGGCCCAGCCGAGGTGATGGGCGAGGAGGATTCTTGACTGCTGTCAAGAATCCTGTTCAGACACGGTGGGTACGGACTGCGGAACTACGTACTGAAGGTCGAGCGCTACCTGTGACCCGCTAAGCCGGATCGGTGTCGGTCGGGACCGCGGGCTCCTCGTGGGGCGCGGCCTCGGCGGGCATCAGCGGGTCGGGATGCATCGGCAGGGTCACCCGGAACCTGGTGTCGCCGGGCTCCGACGTCACGGTCAGGTCACCGTGGTGGCGGCCGACGACGATGCGCCAGGAGATGTCCAGCCCGAGGCCGGTGCCCTCGCCGACCGGCTTCGTGGTGAAGAACGGCTCGAAGATGCGGTCGCGGATCTCCGGCGGCACGCCGGGCCCGGAGTCCCGAACCTCGACGACCAGGTTGTCGTGGTCCGCCGAGGTGGCGACGGTCAGCGTCCCGGAGCCGGCCATCGCGGCGACCGCGTTGTCGATGAGGTTCGTCCAGACCTGGTTGAGCTCGCCGGCGTAGACCGCGATCTCGGGCAGCGCCCGGTCGTACTCGCGCACCACCCGCACCCCCGACAGCTTCCCGCCGAGCATGGCCAGCGTGCTGTCCAGCAGCTCGTGGACGTCGACACTGCGGTACGGCGCCCGGTCGAGCTGGGAGTACTGCTTGGCCGCCCCGAGCAGGGTGGAGATCCGGGTGGTGGAGTCCTCGATCTCCTTCATCAGCAGTTCGCTCTCGACCGTGTAGTACAGCCAGCGGATCGCGCCCTCCAGCACCTCGGGCGCCACCGTCGCCGCGACCCGCTCCAGCCAGTCGACGTCGAACCCCGCCTGGACGAACGTCGGCGCGATCTCCCACCCCTGGTCGCAGCCGTGGTCCTCCAACCAGTCGGTCAGGGTGTCCTCGCGGTCGCTGGTCTCCATCGGGGTCAGCGTCGGGGCCTTCGCCACCCGCTCGGCGGCCTCCTCCTGCAGGCCGATCAGGGTCTCCAGCGCCTTGCGGTCGTACGGCCCGGCGGCGATCAGGCCGAGCTTGTGCCGCATGCCGGCGACCCGCTCCCGCAACGACGCCGTGGCCCGCACCGCGGCGGCCGCCGGGTTGTTGAGCTCGTGGGTCAGCCCGGCGGACAGCGAGCCGAGCGCGAGCAGCCGCTCCCGCTGGCCGGTGAGCGCCTGGGTGCTCTGCAGGCCGAAGAACAGCCCCTCCAGCATGTGGACGGCCATCGGGAACCACTCGCGCATCAGCCGCGCCAGCGCCGCGCCGTCCAGCACGACGAAGCGGGACGGGATCGTGACCCGCATCGAGTTGGTGTAGAGCTGGGGGACGCGGTCGCCGAGGTAGGAGTGCCACGCCCCGGAGTACACGCCGCGCTGGGTCGTCCGGCTGACCTCGACGTCGTCGTCGCCGACCCGCCGGGTCAGCACCAGGCCGCCCTCGACCAGCACGTAGAAGCAGGTGGCCGGCTCGCCCTCGCGGAACACGACGCCCGGCTCGATCAGCTCGACGTGGCCGTTGCGGCAGATCCAGTCCAGCTGGTCGTCGGTGAGCTTCTCGAACAGGAACAGTGTGCGCAGCTCGTCGAGATCGCAGGGCATCGCCTGGCCCTGGGCGCAGGCCTGGGTGGCGCCAACCGCGTCGTCCGCCATGGTGCTCACTCCGCCTTCCGTGGTCAGCGCTTCGCGAGGTATCAGCGCTTCGCGAGGTAACGGTGCACGAGCGCGACGGCCATGGCCCCCTCGCCGACGGCCGAGGCCACCCGTTTCACCGACTCGGCGCGCGCGTCGCCGGCCACGAACACGCCTGGCACGCTGCTCTCCAGGTGGTACGGGTCGCGGTCGAGATCCCAGCCGGACGGGCGCTGCCCGTCGACGACGAGATCCGGCCCGGCGACGACGAACCCGTGCTCGTCGCGCACGACGACGCCGTCCAGCCAGTCGGTGCGCGGGGCGGCACCGATGAAGACGAACAGCCACTGGGAGTCGACCTGCTCGGTCTGACCGGTGCTGTTGTCCCGCAGGACGAGGCTCTCCAGGTGGTCGGTGCCCTGCGCGGAGACGACCTCGGTGCACACCCGGACCGTGATCGTCGGCACGGCCGCGATCTGTTGGATGAGGTAGTGCGACATGGACGCCTCGAGCGACTTGCCGCGCACCAGCATCGTCACCGAGCGGGCGTGCCGGGAGAAGTACATCGCGGCCTGGCCGGCGGAGTTCGCCCCGCCGACGACGTAGACGTCCTGGCCGGAGCAGCTCGGCGCCTCCGTCAGCGCGGAGCCGTAGAAGACGCCCCGGCCGGTCAGCTCGGTCAGGCCGGGGGCGGCGAGCTGGCGGTAGGAGACGCCGGTGGCGAGGATCACCGTGTGCGCGTCGATCTGGCCGCCGTCGGCGAGGAGCAGCCGGCGGGCCGGACCGGCGGCCTCCAGTGTCACGACGTCGGCGGCGGTGAGCAGCTCGGCGCCGAACTTCACGGCCTGGCGGCGGGCCCGGTCGGTGAGCTGGGAGCCGGAGACGCCGTCCGGGAAGCCCAGGTAGTTCTCGATCCGCGAGCTCTGGCCGGCCTGGCCGCCGGTCGCGTGCCGCTCGAGGAGCACCGTCCGCAGGCCCTCGGAGGCGCCGTACACCGCCGCGCCGAGGCCGGCCGGGCCGCCGCCGACCACGACGAGGTCGTAGAAGTCGCCGGTGGGGGCGGTCGCGAGACCGACCTGGGCGGCGAGCTCGGTGTCGGTCGGGTCGGTCAGCGCCGAGCCGTCGGTCGTGATGACGCAGGGCAGCGACTCCGGGTTCGCGCCGGCGGCCGTGAGCAGCCGCGCGCCCTCCGGCTCGTCGGCCAGATACCAGCGGTAGGGGACCTGGTTGCGGGCCAGGAAGTCGCGCACCTCGTACGAGCGGGCCGACCAGCGGTGCCCGACCACCCTGGTCTCGGCGACCGGCCGGTGGTCGGTGGCGCGCCACGCGTCGAGCAGCGCGTCGAGCACCGGGTAGAGCTTCTCCTCCGGCGGGTCCCACGGCTTGAGCAGGTAGTGGTCGAGGTCGACGACGTTGATGGCGTCGATCGCGGCCTCGGTGTCGGCGTAGGCGGTCAGCAGCACGCGCCGCGCGGCCGGGAACAGGTCCATCGCCTGCTCGAGGAACTCGATGCCGTTCATCCCGGGCATGCGGTAGTCGGCGAGCAGGACGGCGACCGCGTCGCCGCGCAGTTTGATCTCGCGCAGCGCCTCCAGCGCCTGCGCCCCCGACTCGGCACGCACGATCCGGTACGTCCCGCCGTACCGGCGGCGCAGGTCGCGGGCGACGGCGCGGGAGACGCTCACGTCGTCGTCGACGGTCAGCAGCACGGCCCGGGGGGCACCGCGCCCGCCACCGGGGTTGCCGCGCTCACCCTGGCCGTCGCCGGAGCCTGGATGTGCCTGGCCGGCCGGGTTCTCGCCCGCCGCCATCAACGCGCCGGGTGGGTTGCCGGGAGTGTTTCGATGCGTCGCCTGCGTCCGGTCACGCGGTCAGTCTAGTTCCGGTGCAGCGGTCGCCCCGGGTGCTCCGTGATGTTTGCGCCGGAAGCGAAGTTCGTGGCGGAAACGTCGTTCGCGCGGGAATCGCCGCGCAACGCCGGAGGGCGTGACTCGCGGACGTCCGGGCGGGTCGCGTCATCGATCACGAAGTCGCCGAGGTCGAGGTCGCGCTCGCGGGTCAGGAACAGGCGGATCTGGTCGCGGTCGGACGGCGCGGCGGCGCGGACCCGGCGCACCGCGCCGGCCGCCCGCCGCCGGGGGCCGGCCGGGTCCGGCCCGCCCGGCGGCACCCCGCCGGGCAGCGGGCCCACCGCCACGCCGTCCACCGGGACGAACGGGACCACGCCGTCCAGGATGAGCTGGCCGGGCGCGCGGTCGCCCTCCCACGCCCCGCCGTCGCGCTGCACGAAGAGCTCCTGGCCGTGCACGGCGAACCGCAGCTGGGACGGCTCCGCCCGACCGGCGTGCACCGCGGCCCCGCCGTAGGCGGCCGCCATCCCGTGGCGGGCGGGATCCCAGCCGGCGGCCGGTTCGGCGCCGGGCAGGAGGCGCAGCCGCTCGGCGGCCCCCCGGATGTGACGCAGGCTGAGCCCGGCCCGGCGCAGTGCCGCGATCGCCCGCGCCTGCGTCAGCTCGCCGCGGCCGGGGCGAAGCAGGCCGGAACGCCGCCAGTAGGCGAGCTGGCCGGGTGTCACATGGCCCGTGGGAACAGGGCCCGTGGGAACAGGGCTCGCGGGGACAGAGCCGGCCGGAACAGAGCCCGCGGGAATCGGTTGGCCCGCCGCCGGAATCGGCTCGGGCACGTCGTCGTCCGGGCGGACAGGCTGTTCCGGAATCGGCGCGGGCATTGCGCCCGGCGGCCCCGTCACCTGGTCCGTCACCCGGCGAATGTAGCTCTCCGCCGGGCGGCCGGCTCGTCCGAGGTTGCCTTTGTTGTCGGCTTCGTGTCCTCGCCGGGGGGATCATTCCCCGGGGGATGGGACGTAATGTCCGGACGTGGCCGGAAAATCGGGTGACAGGTGGATCAGCCGAATCCTGTGCGCGACGGCCGCCCTGGCGTGTCTGACCGCGTGTGGCGCGGGCGGCGGCCGGCCTGCCGAGCCCGGTTCCGCGGGAGCGGTCACGCCTGCCTCGTCCGCCCAGTCTCCGCCTGTCCAGTCCCCGCCTGCCCGGTCCGCCCCGGGACGGGCTGCCGCGCCGGCCGGGGCGGCGGTGGCGAGCACGGCCGGCTGCGCGGCGGACCCCGCCACCGCGCCTGCCGTGGGCCCGCGGCACCTGTCGCACGACGCCGCCGAGCGCACCTATCTCCTCGCCCTGCCGACCGGCTACGACGGACGGACCCCGGCGCCGGTCGTCGTCGACTTCCACGGTTTCAAGGCGAGCAAGGAGACCCAGGAGGCCCGGAGCGGAATGGGCCGGCTCGGTGCCGATCGCGGCTTCGTCGTCGTGACACCGGACGCGCTCGGCGAACCGCGCCGCTGGAACACCCCGGCCGCGCCGGAGGCGGCCGACGACTTCGGCTTCGTCGCCGCGCTGCTCGACGACCTTGGTGCCCACCTGTGTCTCGACCCCGGCCGGGTCTACGCCGCGGGGCATTCGAACGGCGCCGAGTTCGCCGCCGCGCTGGTGTGCCGCCAGGCGCCACGGTTCGCCGGCGTCGCGATGGTCTCCTCGACCAGCCTCGCGACCTGCCCACCCGGCGCCGCTCCCGCGACCATGGCGGTCCACGGGACGGCCGACCCGTCCGTGCCGTATGCCGGGGGCGTGATCAGCGGTTCCACCACCCGGGTCCCGGCCGCGACCCAGGTGATCGACGAGTACGCACGCCGATACGCCTGCGCGCCCGCCGTGCTGCGCACCGTGGCCGGGATGGGAGTGGAGCGGATGCGCCACACCGGCTGCGCGGGCGGCGCCGAGGTCGTCCTCGACACCGTCGTCGGCGGGACGCACGCGTGGCCGAGCAGCCCCGACGCGCTCGCCGACCGCGTCGACTCCCCGGCCGGCCGCTCCTACCAGGCGACGGCCGCCATCCTGGATTTCTTCGCCGGGCACTGACGCGTCCACCGGTCGGTGCGCCGCCTGACCGTGGTCCGCGGCCCCTGGTCACAGCGCGCTGAGACCCGGACGCAGCCCGGTCCGTCCGGTGAGCAGGAGAAGCAGGTCGGCGGGGTGCGGGCCGGCGGCGGCCAGCTCGGCCGCCAGCCCCAGGCCCGACGCGATTGCCGGTCCCAGCGCCGGGACGGGCGTCGCGCCGTGGTGGTCGGGCAGCACCCGGGCCAGGTCGAGGCAGTGCACCGTCAGCTCGAAGGTCCTCGTCGGCAGGTACTGGATGAACGGCATCGTGCCGACCGGGCTGCCGACCGGGCTGTCGTCGGGGGTCGCCGCCACCAGTGCCAGGACCCGGTCGGCCAGTTCCCGCACGGCGCCGGCCGGGTCGGCTCCGAGCGCGCGGCCGGCGGCCCGGCCGCGTTCGGTCACCGCGGCCGGGTCGGCGAGTACCGCGCGGGCCGACACGTAGTAGTCCGCCGGGCTGGTCAGGTCGAAGCCGCCCGGGGGCGGGCCGGTCGAAACGGCCGTCGACGGTACGTACGCCTCGATCGTCGACAGTGCCCGGCTGGCGTGGCCGAGCAGGTCCCGCACCGTCCACACGCCGAGCGCGGGCAGGGCCAGGTCGCTCGTGGACGCCCGACCGGCCAGGTCCGTGAACGCGCGCGCGGCCTGGTCGAACTCGACGCGCCGGGCCCGCGAGGCGCGCGCGTCCACGATCCCGGCCCTGTTCGTACTTTCCATGTAACGACTTATAGTCGTTATGTGGAGACGACGGCAACCAACACGGACGGGATGGTCGTCGACGGTCTGCCCGCCTGGGAGATGAACTTCCATTTCCTGTCCAGCCGGCTGTGCCTGTCGTTCACGGCGACGGTCGGGGAGCGGTGGCGCCGCAACTTCGAGCGGCTGCCCCAGCCCGCCGACCTCGGGCGCTGGTTCGTCGCCGCCGGCCTGCTGGACGTCCCGCCGGCCGTCACCGAAGAGGGTCTGCACTCCGCGCGCCGGCTGCGGGAGGCGATCTACCGCACCGCGCTGGCCGGTACGCGCGACGAGCCGGGCGTGGACGGCGACCGTCGGGTCATCAACGCCCACGCCCGCCGGGGCGGACTCGCCCCCCAGCTCACCGCGCGGCGATCCGTCGAGCTGCGACCGGGGCGCAGTCCCGCCGCCGACGCCCTCGCGACCGTCGCCCGCGACGCCGTCGACCTGCTGGGCGGGCCGGACATCACCCGGGTACGCGAGTGCGCCAGCCACGACTGCGCACTGCTGTTCCTGGACACGTCCCGGCCGGGACGCCGCCGGTGGTGCTCGGACCGGGCCTGCGGGAACCGTGCCCGCGCCGCCGCCCACCGCGCCCGCCACTCCTGACGGGCCGGGCACTCGGGCGGATCACCGGGCGGGCGCGCACCCACGGGGGCGGAGACAGAGCTTGCCTTCACACGGACGTCAACGTCTAGCGTCGGTGCGGAGGAGGTCGGGATGCGCATCGGTGAGCTGGCACGACGGGCGGGGACGAGTCCCCGGGCGCTGCGGCACTACGAGGACCAGGGGTTGCTCGCCGCCCGGCGGCTGGCCAACGGCTACCGGGACTACAGCGACGCGGACCTGCGAGCTGTCGAGGAGATCAGGGCGCTGCTCGCGGACGGGTTCGCGCTGGAGGAGACCCGTCCGTTCGTCGAGTGCCTGCGGGCCGGGAACGAGACGGCGGCCTCCTGCCCGGACTCGATCGAGGGCTACCGGCGCAAGATCGCCCAGATCGACGACTACGTCGCCCGGCTCCTGCGCTCCCGCGAACGGCTCGCCGCCCAGCTCGCGATGGCGCGGGACACGGCCGAGCCGCCCGGAGCCGAACCGGCTGACGGCCCGCCCCGGCCGGCAGTGCCGCCGCAGGGTATCCCGGGGTGCTCGCTCTACCCACCGCAGACCCGATGACCACGAAGGAGCTGATCATGATCACGTCCGATGTCCAGGACCGGTCGGCGCCGGCCGCGTCCGCCGGAACCGTGTGGCACGCCGACGACACCACGTTCGACGAGATCGTCCTGCGGTCGCCGCTGCCCGTCCTCGTCGACTTCTCCGCAGAGTGGTGCCCGCCGTGCCGGATGATGGCGCCTGCTGGCGGACATCGCAGATCAGCTGTGACGGGGCGGTCAGCTGTGACGGGGCGGCGGCGCGGCCGGGTCGTCCGCGGTTCTCCGGGACTCGATCACCGCGCCGCAACCGATCACGACCCGGTTGCGGCCCGCCGCCTTCGCGGCGTACAGGTTGCGGTCGGCGGCGATCAGCAGGTCCGTCTGGTCGTGCGCGTGCACCGGGTAGACGGCGGCGCCGACGGAGACGGTGGCCCGTAGCCGGGCCCCGCTGTCGAGCTCGATCAGGTCGCGGGCCACGTTGCGCCGCAGCCGTTCGGCGAGCTCGCCGACGGTCTCCGGCCCCACGGTGGGGCCGAGCAGGGCAAACTCCTCACCGCCGAAGCGGGCCAGCAGCTCGCCGGGCCGGCTGGCCGCGGCCAGCCGGGAGCCGATCTCCGCGAGGGCGGTGTCCCCGCACGGGTGGCCGTACCGGTCGTTGATCGACTTGAAGTTGTCGACGTCCACGAGGAGCAGCGCGAAGGGCTGCCCGGACCGGTCCGCGCGGCCGCCAGCAGTGCGGCGAGCCTGCCGGGAGCGAGCCGTCGGTCGTCGGCCTGCGGGGAGCACGACAGGTCCGCCATCGACGGGTGCAGCGCGGCGGCGGCGACCAGCACGTCCCCGAGGGCCCAGAGGGACTCGGTGACGTCCGCGACGACGTACCTGCCGCCCAGCGCCGAGATGGTGTACAGGATGTCGGAGGCCAGGGTGACCACCAGGCTGGCGACCAGCAGGACGAACGAGGCCGGCCGGCGGCCGGGCGCGAGCACCAGTATCAGCGACATGACGAGCAGGCCGAGGTCCATCACGGGGAAGGCGACCGAGACCAGCTGGGCGAGCTGCCCTGAGGCCGCCCGCTCGTAGGGTGTGATCACATAGAGCCAGTACAACAGTGACACGGCGACGGCGATGGACGTCGTGTCCAGCACCGCCGAGAGATTGCGGCCGGGTGCCCGCTGCCAGAACAGAAGTGCCAGCGCCGCGATCGCGAACGGGTAGCGGCCGATGTAGAACAGATCGGCCAGCGATGGAAATGTTGAATTGTGAAATACGATGAGATTTGTATAGAAGATGGCGTCGGCGACGGTGTAAAGGCCCTGGGCGACGGCAAGGAGAGCACCCACGGCGCGCGGGGCTCGGGGCGCCACCTCCGCACGCCGAGGGCGATCGCTCCGACGGTCGACGCGGTCGGCAGGCACCGCAGGGCCACCTGCGTCTCCGGGCCGACGGGAACGTCCACGCCCGCGCGGGTGAGGATCGTGCCCGCTCCGATCTCGTGTGCCACGAAAAGCGTGTACAGGACGAAGTATCCGACACCGCCGACGAGATAGGCCACCCAGGGCGTCACGCGCGGGCGACGCCGAACGGAACGTGCCGAGGTCCCCGTCGGTCCACCTCCGCAGGCCGGAGACGAATGACCTCATCGTAGGTTCGGCGTGATTTCAATACATCTTTTGTTGAGTGAGTTTATTTTTATTTGGTGTCGGTTTGACCGGCGTGCGGGGCTCACCAGCCTCGGCCCACGCCGCCCCGCCCCGCGATGGCACGTGGTGGGTGACGGTCCGCCCGCTCCACCGGTTCTGGAGTGCGGGCCCGGCGCTCCGTAGGCTCGCGGTGTGAGCGATCGCCTGTACTTCCGCCAGTTGCTGTCCGGCCGCGACTTCGCGGTGGGTGATCCCGCCGCGACCCAGATGGTCAACTTCGTCTACCTCATCGGTGACCGGGAGACGGGCGAGGCCGTCGTGGTCGACCCCGCCTACCGGGTGGGCGACCTGCTCGACGTGCTGGCCGCCGACGACATGCGGCTGACCGGGGCGCTGGTCACCCACCACCACGCCGACCACGTCGGCGGCACGGCCTTCGGCATCGAGCTGGAGGGGATCCGCGAGCTGCTGGAGCGCACGTCCGTCCCGATCCACCTGCAGCGGGACGAGGCCGAGTGGGTGCGGCGCGGGACGGGCGTGGGGGCCGCCGAGCTCGTCGAGCACGGCGACGACGACGTGGTCACCGTCGGCGCGGTGGACATCCGCCTGCTGCACACCCCCGGTCACACCCCGGGCAGCCAGTGCTTCCTCGTGGACGGGCGGCTCGTCGCCGGGGACACTCTGTTCCTCGAGGGCTGCGGGCGGATGGACTTCCCGGGCGGGGACGCCGCGGCGATGTACGACAGCCTGCGCCGCCTGGGCGCGCTGCCCGACGACGTCACCGTCTACCCGGGTCACCGGTACTCGGCGGAGTCCGCCGCGGAGCTCGGCGTGGTGCGCAAGATGAACTACGTCTTCCGGCCGACCAGCTCCCGGCAGTGGCTGGCGATGCTCGGCGCCTGACCGCCCGCGTGGCGGGTATGGACCACAGCGGGGGTGAGCGCCGTGGAGACTGACGGCTCGGCCGGCACACGGCCCCGGGTCGAGATCGAGTACTGCACCCGGTGCAGATGGCTCCCGCGGGCGGCCTGGCTCGCCCAGGAGCTGCTGACCACGTTCGAGGCGGATCTCGGCGCGGTCGCCCTCGTGCCCGGCACCGGTGGGGTGTTCACCGTCCGGCTGGGCGGTGAGGTGATCTGGGACCGCGGCGAGCAGGGCTTCCCCGAGCCGTCCGCCGTCAAACGCGCGCTGCGGGACAGGATCGCCCCCGGCCGGCCGCTGGGCCACGTCGAACACTGAGCACGGGCCGCGTCGAGCGCCAGCGGGGCGCATCGTGCGCCAGCGGGCGCAGCGCACGCCGTCAGCGGTGGACGCCGTCACCGGTGGACGAGGCTGATCTCCCTGGACGCGCGCACGCCGGCCACGCAGGCCAGGCCCAGCACCGTGACGACGACCGGCGCGCCCACGGCGAACGGGAACCGCCAGCCGGGGATGAACGGCAGCACGAAGGCGCCGACACCGCCGAGCACGAGCCCCTCGGCGAGCACCGCCGGCACCAGCGCCGGGACGAGCAGGATCGCGAACGCCGACTCGCGCACGTGCCGGGCCAGCCCGGCCAGCCAGCCGGAGACGAACCAGGCCGAGAGACCGAGGCCGTAGGCCGCGCCGAGCCGGCACACCGCCGCGGCGCTGTCGAACGAGACCCCGTTCGACAGCGCCCGCGGCCACCCGAACCCGGCGAAGACCACGCTCTCGACGGCGAACCCGGCCCCGAGGAAGAGCCCGCCCAGCAGGCCGACCGCCACCGCGCACACGACCACCGAACGGGCCAGCCGAGCCCGGGTGACGCCGTTGGTGATGAGCATCGGCGCGAACGTCGTGGTCATGGTCGTGCCGGCGGCCAGCATCAGCCAGCGCTGCCAGGTGGCGACGGCCACCTGCCACAGCGAGGTGTCCCGCTCGCCGACGAACGATATGACGGCGACCGCGGCGCCGTAGCCGAGCGCCGCCAGCAGCCACACCCAGCCCACCCAGGCCAGCGTGCCACCGGTCGTCACCGCCGCGGTGTGCACCAGCGGGGCCGGCCCGCCGCCGCGCCGCGCCGCCGGTGGTGCGACCGGTCCCGGGACCATGAGATCGCTCATCGTCGCGTCGTCTCCCCGCCGGTGAGGTGGCTGACCAGGTCCTGCAGGGAGACCGGGCCGATCTCGACCTCCCGTGGCGCCGCCGCCAGCCGCGGGATCGGGCCGAGCACGGTCGTGGACCTGGTCGACCCGAGCTGGCGCTGGGCGAGGACCCGCGCGTCGCCGACCAGCGCCCCGACCGCGTCCACCGGCCCGGTGATCTCGTGGCCCAGCGCGCGGGCCTCGTCCGCGGTGGTGTGCAGGAGCAGCCGTCCCCGGTCGAGGATCACGACCTCCTCGAGCAGCGGGGCGATCTCGTCGATCAGGTCGGTGCAGAGCACGACCGTGCGGGGATGGCGCCGGTGGTCGGCGCGCAGCTCCTCGTGGAACGCGGCCCGCGACGGGGCGTCCAGGCCCAGATGCGGCTCGTCGAAGATCGTGAGCGGCGCCCGGGCGGCCAGCCCGATGACCAGCGACAGGGCGGTGCGGCCGCCCCGGGAGAGATCGCGGACCTTGGCCCGCCGGTCCAGGCCGAACCGCGCCGCGAGGTGGTCGGCGAGGGCGGCGTCCCAACGCGGGCGCAGGTCACCGGCGATCGAGAGCGCCTCGCCGACCGGCAGCGAACGCTCGACGTCCGCCTGCTCGCGGACCAGGCAGATCTCGCTCATCAGGCGCGGGTCCTCGAACGGGTCGGCGCCGTCGACGCGCACCGTGCCAGCGCTCGGCCGCCCGTAGGCCGCCAGGATCGCCAGGATCGTGGACCTCCCCGCGCCGCCGCGGCCCAGCAGTCCGGCGACCACCCCCGGACGCAGTGCGAACGAGACCCCGTCGACGAGACGGGACCCGCCGCGCCGCACGGTGAGGTCGGTGACCTCGACAGCGAACCCGGCCCGCTCGTCGGTCATCCCGCGGGCTCCTCGGCGTCGTGGACGAGCAGGGCGAGCTGCACCCGGTTGCTCAGGTCGAGCTTGGTCAGCAGCCGGGAGACATACGACTTCGCCGTCGCCACGCTCATGAACAGCTCGCCGGCGATCTCCGCGTTCGACAGGCCCCGGCCCACCGCCAGCGCCACCTCCCGCTCCCGCGCGCTGAGCTGGGCGACGGCCCGGCGGGCAGCCGTGCGGCGGGCCGCCGAGCGTTCCGCCGCCACGGCCTGTGCCGCGACGGGCGGTGGCGGGGTGGCCGGTGGCGGGGGCGGCCTCCACCACCGCGATCCGGGCGATGAGCTGGCGGGTGACGGTGGGGGAGAGCATCGGCTCCCCGGCCGCCACCCGCAGCACCGCCCGCACGATCTCGGCCGGCGCAGTGTCCTTGAGCAGGAAGCCGCTCGCGCCGGCCCGCAGCGCGCGCAGCACCTGGTCGTCCGCGTCGAAGGTGGTCAGCACGACGACCTGGGGCGGCTGGTCGCGGGCGAGCAGCAGCTCGGTGGCCCGCAGCCCGTCCATCCGCGCCATCCGGATGTCCATCAGGACGACGTCCGGGCGCAGCGCGTCGACGGCCGCGGCGACCTCGTCACCGTCGGTCGCCTCGCCGACGATGCACGCGCCGTCGGCGCCGTCGAACATCATCGCCAGCGCGGAGCGGACGAGCGCGTCGTCGTCGACGACCAGGACCCGGACGGGCGCGTCGCCGTCGGGCGGGCCGGTGGTCAAGATCCCTCCCAGGGCAGCCACGCGTAGAGCCGGAACTCGCCCTCGGGGGTCGGGCCGTGCTCGAGCCGCCCGCCGACCAGCGCGGCCCGCTCGGTGAGACCGAGCAGCCCCGTCCCGGCCGGCCGGGCCCAGGACGGCAGCCCGGTCCGGGACGGCGGCTCGGAGCCGGGCTGGCGGGCGTTGCGGATCTCGAGGTGCAGTCCGTCGGCGGGTGACCCGTCGATGATCAGCCGGGCCGGTGCGCCGGGGGCGTGCCGCCGGGCGTTGGTCAGCCCCTCCTGCGCGATGCGGAAGGCGCTGCCGGCCATCACCGCGGGGGCGCTCGCCGCCTCGACCAGGTGAATGTAGGTCCGGATCTCCATGCCGGCCCGGCGGCACTCGTCCACCAGCTCGGGCAGGTCGCCCAGGGTCGGTTGGGGCCGGGCCGCCGGGTCCTCGGGGCCTTCGCGCAGCACCCCGATCGCCGCCCGCAGATCCCGCAGGGCCTCGTGGGCGCTCTCCCGGATCACCCCGGCGGCACCGGCGATCTGCTCCGGTGGCGCGCCCGGGTGGAACTCCAGCGCTCCGGCGTGCATCGTGAGCAGCGAGAGCCGATGCCCCAGGACGTCGTGCATCTCGCGGGCGATCCGGGTGCGCTCGAGCTGCCTGGCCGCGGCCACCCCGCGCCGCTGCTCGGCCTCGGCCAGCCGGGCCCGCTCGCGCAGCGACAGCAGCAGCTGGCGCCGGGAGCGGACGAACACCCCCCAGCCGACCGTCAGCGCCAGCATGACGATCAGGAAGACGACCGCCCCGGCGTAGGGCAGGTCGGGATCCGGCCAGATCGCGAAGTACACCAGGCCGGGCGTCCAGTAGACGGCCGCCAGCAGGAAGGTCGTGCGCAGCCGGCAGTGCACGGCCACGGTGAACAGCAGAACCACCGACGCGGCCGACGCTGTGGTGGAGAACAGCCCGGTGGGCCAGCTCAGCAGGAGCAGCGTCACCGGCCGGCGCCGCCRCCACCACAGCAGGCCGCACAGTGCCAGGCCCACGACAAGATCGACCAGCACCAGCGGATCCGGGACGTCGGCCCGCCGCGAGGCCTGCTCGACCAGTAGCAGCCCGCAGACCACCGAGAACGCGAACAGGACGGTGTCGACCACCCAGTCGCGCGCCGTGCGGCCAGGCGACCGGGCGGAGCCGTTCGCAGGCTCGTCCGCCGGCTCGTTCGCAGGCCCGTCCGCGGGCTCGATCAGCGCGCCGGGCAGCAGCCAGCGGAACCGGGGATCGTCGACCAGGCCGACATCCGGCGTGCCGGGCTCGTCGACCTCGGCCGCCCGGCGGGCCACCGCATCGACTTTCGGTCACCCCGGCCGGTGTCGATCGGCCACCGTCGACGCCCGCAGCCCAGGGACCGCCGGGGCCTTGGCGCTCCGGCGGTCCCTGGGCTCCGGCGGTCCCTGGACGGAGACCGGGGTCAGAGCTTCCCGAAGTCCTGCGTCCAGTAGTAACGGTACGAGCCGCCCTGGGCGTAGCCGACGCCGATGTGGGTGTAGCCGCAGTTGAGGATGTTCGCGCGGTGCCCCGAGCTGTTCATCCACATCTGGAGGGTCGCGGCCGGCGTGGTCGACCCGGCGGCGATGTTCTCGCCGACGAAGCCCGACGGGAAGCCGGCCGCCCTGGTCCGGTCGCCCGGCGAGCTGCCGTCCTGGCCGTCGTGGCTGAAGTAGTCGTTCGCCGCCATGTCCGCGGTGTGCGCCTGCGCCGCGGCGGTGAGACGGGTGTCGACGGCGAGCGGTCCGCAGCCGGCCTTCTCGCGTTCGACGTTGGTGAGCCGGACGACCTCGTCGGCCTGAGGGCTCGTCCCCGGCGGGGCCGGCGGAGCGGACGTGACCGGCGGGTTCGTGGGAACCGGCGGATCGGTCGGCCCGGGCGGATCGGTCGGCCGGGGCGGCCGGGTGGACGGCGGTGCCGTGGTCGGCGCCGGCGGTGTGGGAGCCGTGGTGGTGGGCGCCGCCGTCGGTGTCGACGGGGGCGGTGTCACCGTGGTCGGCGCCGACGACGTCGGCGTGGCCGTGGGCGATGTGCTCGTGCTTGCTGTCGGCACCGGGAACCCACCACCTGGTGGACCGCCCGGGGCCGGCCGGCAGGACGCGACGGCCGCCAGCAGGGCGACCGTGGCAGCTGCGCTGGCGACGGTCTTACGGACCGGGGCCATGGAGACTCCTCTGGGTGATCTCCCCCCTCGCAACGTCTGGAACTGTAGCGAACCGGACAACCAGCCGCCACGGCGGCCGGAGCCGTGGTCGGTACGTCGTGCCGGGGGTGTCCGGTGGTCGTCCACCGAGGCCGCGCGTGGTCATGATGGCGGATCATGTAGATGTCGTTCGCCGCGGCGGTGGAACGGCAGGAAGGTGTGCCGAACCCGCCGTGTTGGGCCTGGCATGAGCCTGACTCTCGGATCCGGCCCGTTCGCCAGCCACCGAGCCGGCACCTTCAACTTCGACCTGGACGCCGCCGCGCCCGCGCACGTCCTCTACCTCGAGGACGTGGCGCAGCGTGTCCGGGCGGAGCTCGCCGGCCAGACCGTGCTCGACACCCGTCGCGCCAGGATCCTGTACGAGACCAACCATCTGGGCGTCTGGTACGTCCCGCTCGAGGACATCCGGCAGGACCTGCTGGAGCCGACCGATCACCACACCTACTGCCCGTTCAAGGGCACCGCCTCGTACTGGACGCTGCGGGTCGGCGACCGGGTCGAGGAGAACGTGCTGTGGTCCTACCCCGAGCCGGTGCCGGGCGCCCCGCCCATAGCGGGGCTGGCGGCGTTCTACTTCGACCGCCTGGACGCCTGGTACGAGGAGGACGAACAGGTCTTCGGCCACCCCAGGGACCCCTACCACCGGGTGGACACCCGCCGCGCCTCCGACCAGGTCGAGGTGCTGGTGGGTGGTGAGGCGGTGGCCCGGACCACGCGCCCGGTGAAGCTCTTCGAGACGTCCCTGCCGCCCCGCTGGTACATCCCGCTCGAGGACGTCCGGGCCGAGGCCCTGGAGGGTTCCGGGACGCACACGGTGTGCGCCTACAAGGGCCAGGCGTCGTACTACACGGTGCGTGGTGGCGGCGAGGTGATCACGGACGGCGCCTGGTACTACCCGTCACCGCTGCCGGAGTCGGCCGGGATCGCCGGGCTGGTGTCGTTCCTCGGCAAGGGAATCACGGTTCTGGTCAACGGCGAGCCCGCCCCCGGAACCTGAGGCGCAATGCCACAGGACGACTGGCCAGACACGTGTGTCGTCGCAGTCCGGCTGCCGCGGGTCGCGGCGATCCGGCGCCGGACCGCCTACGACGTCGACGAACTCACCCGCGCCCGCCGCGTCACCGACCTGCAGACCGCCGCGCTCGGCGAGGACCCCCGTGTCGAACGCCGCCGGCGGATGGCCGAACCAGATCTGACCTTCGCCGCGTTCTGCGAGCGCACCGGCACCCCGTGGTACTCCACCGATCAGGGGGGACGGGCCTGGACCGCCTACCAGGCCGAACGCCGACGTCGCGGAGAGACCGACACCGACCCCTCCAGGGGAGTGTCAGGCGGCGTTTGAACTGGCCTGCTGGAGCAGGATGAGCTGGAGGCGGCCGCCCGTGTTGTCGGGACCGGGGTGGGAGGCCGTCATTGGATCTGGCTTTTTTCTGGGTGGTAGCCCCAGCGGAGCTTCGGGGTGGTGGCTGGAGCGTTTGGGTGAACTCGCCGATCGAGTCGCCGGACTTGGCGAGCTTGGTCGGGTGGTCGGGTTCGTTGGTGGCCTGGCCGGGCGGCTGCAAGTCCGAGCAGTTCCGGGACCGGCTGGTCGCCGTCGTCTTCCGCGGTCTTTTCGAGGACGAGCCCCGCGCCCGTCAACGCGTTCAGCAGCACGGGTAGCGGGACGTTGACGACCCCGACCCGGGAGCGGAT